>NZ_CP107841.1:9463954-10109768 GCF_036346855.1 Streptomyces europaeiscabiei | reverse complement strand
GGGAGCGGAGCTGGCCTCGTCCGCGCCCGGCCGTATCGCCGCAGCAGCGAGGACGAGGCACACGTCCGGCTGAGGAAGCGGATCGGCGCGTCGCCCCCGCAGCATCCATGACATGGATGATCAGCATCCTCGATCTCGATCGGGCGAGGGCTAGGCAGGGCCTGCGCGGTACCCCATAGTCGTCTCAACCCGGCACCGGAGCCGCACCACCCACCGCTGCCGGGCCGGCGCAGGCGCCCGCCAAGCGGGCCCTTCGCGACGCCACGGCAGTCAGCGGCGCCCCACGCTCCGCCCCGGCTCCGCGCTCCGGGAGGCCCACCCACGTGGCCGCGCCTCCCCATCACCGTTCCCACTACGCCCGGTGGAGTTCCCGCATGCCTGCACCCGTGCCCCCGTCCCCGCCCCCGACGCCCGCAGACGTCGAGGACCACCCCTCCGAGGAGGCCGTGTCCGGCCCCGGTCACCGGCTTCGCATCACGCTGCTGATGGCGGGCAGCTGTCTGCCCATCCTCGGCGCCGTCCTCATCGCTCCCGTCCTGCCGCAGATGCAGGACCACTTCGCCGACGTGGCGGGCGTGGACGTGCTGGTCCCGATGGCCCTGACCGTCCCGGCTCTTTCCCTGGCCCTGCTGGCCCCCTTCGCCGGCGTCATCGTGGACAAGGTCGGCCGCAAACGCCTGCTCGTCATCGCCACCGTGCTGTACGCGATCCTCGGCACCGCCCCGCTGTGGCTGGACTCCCTCGGCGCGATCGTCGCCAGCCGCGCCCTCGTCGGTGTCGTCGAGGCCGCCATCATGACCTGCTGCACCACCCTGATCGCCGACTACTACTCCGGCAGGCAACGCGACCGCTATCTCGCCCTGCAGACGATGTGTGCCGCGATCTCCGCGACGGGCTTCCTCCTCCTGGGCGGCGCCGCCGGATCAGCCGGCTGGCGCACACCGTTCTGGGCCTACGCCGTGGCCCTGCTCCTCGCCCCCGCCATGGCCGCCTTCCTGCCCAAGCCCGGGTCGGCCGACCGCACGGACGAGTCCGCCACCACCGAAGTGCCGGTCAAGCGGCCCTTCCCCTGGCGGCCGCTGGCCGGAACGTGCGCGCTGACCCTGTTCGGCGCCGTTCTCTTCTACTCCGTGCAGGTCGAGCTGTCCTTCCTCCTGGACGACATGAGCGTGACCGACTCGGGCGTGATCGGACTGGCCATCGCCATCTGCAACGCGGCAGTCGTGATCGGCGCCGTCGTCTTCACCAAGTCCGGCCGCACTCAACAGGCCTGGCTGCCCCTCGCCTTCGGCCTGTGTGCCCTCGGCCTCGGGCTGATCTGGGTCGCCCCCAACGCCGTCGTCCTGACCATCGGCGGCGTGATCAACTTGTTCGGCGGCGGCATCATGCTGCCGAGCCTGCTCACGCTGGCGATGTCCAAGCTCGACTACGCCGACCGCGGCCGCGGCACCGGCCTGTGGACCGGCTTCTTCTTCCTGGGCCAGTTCATCTGCCCGCTCGTGGTCCTCGCCGTCACCCCTGCCGTCGGCAGCACGGCGAACGCCATGGGCGTCCTCGCCGCCGCCGCTGCGGTCGGCGCCGCCGGACTCGCCCACTCCGCCCGTCTGCGCCGGTCGGCGGCCTCCGCGGAACCGATCGAGCAACTGGCGGGCTGACCGGCTGGACTACTCACTCCCGGAACCACACACGAGATCGGCATCGCGGACCTCCTCCCCTCCCCCGCGATGCCGATCGCCTCTGTCACACCCTTCTGTCACACCCTTCTGGCACTCACCTTTTTCACTCACCCCTGTCACACATCTCTGGAGAATCATGCTGAACCTGATCGCCGCCATCCGCCGCAAGCCGGGAATGACCCACCAGGCGTTCCTGCACTACTTGCAGCACGTGCACGGATCCCTGGCCACAGCGAACCCACTTCGCATCGGGCGATACATCCAGAACCACGTGTTCGACGCGTCGTTCGGCAGCGAGCGGGACCCGACCCATCTGACCGACTTCGGCCGGGACTCCGTCACCGAGCTGCACTTCGAGAGCATGGAGGCACTGGTCGCCACGATGTCCGACCCGTACTCGCGCGAGGTCGTCGGCCCAGACGGCGCCCATTTCAACGACATGCCCAGCGCCCTGGCCCTGTTGACCAGCCCCGTGGTGCTCATACCGCCGCCGGCATCCGCGGACGAGGGCCGGGTGAAGGTCCTGCACTTCCTCCACATGGCAGAAGGCCTGGACCTCGACCGCTTCACCGAGCGCTGGCAGGCCGCACACGAGAAGGTGCTGGGACAGGAGGAGCCGCATGCCAAGGCGTTGCGCGGTTACGTCCAGCACCGTCAGGTACCGGGCGCCGAGCAGCTCCTGAGCCATTTCGGCGGTCGGGACCAGCACGTGTACGAAGGAGTCGCCGCCCTGTACTACGACTCCGCGGACGACGCACTGACCCACTTCCCCGCCTACGAGCGGTCATTGCGGGAGCATTCCGCCGAGGCCGGAGGCGTCCACGACCCGTCCCGATCGTTCGTCCTCCACAGCCGCGAGGTCACCGTTCTCGCAAGGTGACGCCGGCAGCCCCCTCGTCGGTGGTCCAACGCTGGGATTTGCGGAGCCGGTCCTGCGGGACGGGCTCCAGGAGGATGATCGCCCCCTCGGCCCGGCGAACGGGCGTCACGGCGACTCCGGGCTCGGCGACAAGGGTGAGGAGGCCGTCGGCCGCAAGGTCGTACCGCGTGTCGCCGGAATCATCTCCTTCCGCGCCCTCCTGACCGGTGCACGGTCGCAGGGCGACGGTGCCCTGCGGCTCGGCGTTCAGACACAGTTCGGGGGCCGCGTTGTTCCGCAGTCGTCCCCCTTCTTCCAACAGCCACATCTGTGATGCCGATTCCCCGCACCGCGCCGTCACCGCGGGGGCGCCCTCCACCTCCGCCGCGGCACGCAGGTCGAGGCACAGCCCCGTCCGCACGTTGCGCAGCCGCGTGACCAGGCCCTCGCCCGCGCCGGGGGCCGAAGACGCGCTGGGCGAGCCGGGAGCGGCGGACGGCGCGGCGGACGGCGCGGCAGAGCCGGACGGGCTCCCGGTCGGCCCGGGCACCGAACTGCCCACCGCCTCGCTGTCGTCCTCGGTTCCGCTGAGGGCCATGGGAGACGCCGCGATCACCCCGCACAGCACCACACCCACGGCGATCAGCAGCGGCCAGCGGCGGCGCCGCAGTTCGGGAGCGCCCGCGGACACCCGCCGGGGCTCCGCGTCCGCGGGCTGTGGGGCGGGCTCCGCACGCGCGCGCGCCGACGCGATCGCCCGGCGGGCGGGCCGTGACGCGAGGTAGTCCGCCGCACGGAATCCCAGGACGGCCTCCGCGAGCAACGCGGGCAGCCGGTCCGGGGACTGGTCCAGCTGGTCCACCGCCGCCCCGCAGTAGGCGCAGCCGTCGAGGTGTTCTCGCACTTCCGCCATCATCTCGTCGGATCCGCGGCGGGCGTGGACGTCGATGAGCCGGTTGAGGCGGCGGCAGCGCTCGTCGGGCGCGAGGTCGAGGTGGACCCGCACGCACTCGTCGCGCAGCAGCGTCCGGGCACGCTCGGGATTCAGCAGGGAGGGTTCGGCGCCGAGCAGGGGCGCCACCGCCTCGATGCCCTCGGCCTCGACCACGGTGTGCCACAGCAGGACCTGGGCGCGGTCCGGCAGGTTCCGTAAGGCGCGCAGGACCAGGCTTCTGGCACCGCTCCCGCGGTCCGTGCCGGACACCGCCCGGCCCACGTCACCGGTCGGGCCGTCCCGCAGGTCCGGATGGAGGGACGAACGCCTGTCGTCCGCGTTCCACTCCCGCGCGGCCGCAAGGACCGCCGCGAGCAGCCGGGGCCGCCACGGGAAGTCGGCGCCGGCATGCGACGCCGCGTCGTCGTAGATGTTCCGGAAGGCCTGTCCGGCCAGCCTCTCCGCGGCACCCCGGCTCGGCTCCGTGCAGAGCGCCGCGTAGTCCAGGACGGATCTGCCGTGCAGCGTCAGCAACTCACCGGCCGATGGCGCCGCGTCCGCGCGTTCCTCCTCCATGGAATCGGAACGCTCGAATTCCATGGGCTCGGAGTACTTGAGGATGAAGTCCTCTCCAGGCATCACGCGCTCTCCTCCGCGAAACGGAGCTTCCACCACGGGAGCACCATCCATGAATCCGGTCCCCTCCCTGTTCCGTACCGTCGATACGGCCGACCGCGGTTCCGCGCTCAACGCCCGAGCCCGGATGGTCGCGGTCACCCGGCATCGATCAGGAGTACGTCCCGAACGGTTACACGGTTCACCCACGGGCGTCACCATCGGCCGTCGGACCGCTTCGGGCATCCCGGCCTTGTCGACGGGGCCGGGCCACGGCCGCCGTCGGGGGCGGGCTGCGCGCAGGTCGAGACGCAGAGTAGGCGTTCAGCGATCACTGAACATCAGCAGCATCCGCCGCCGCTCGGCGTTCACCGGCGGCGAGACCACCGCTCAAGGGGCGATGGCACTCGGGCCGACGGTCTCGTCCGTGTCAGGCGCCCAGCGCCGCGAGCACCACGGACTTGGCCTCCTCCTGGATCCGGCTCAGGTGGTCCGGGCCGAGGAAGGACTCCGCGTAGATCTTGTAGACGTCCTCGGTGCCCGAAGGGCGGGCCGCGAACCAGGCGTTGTCGGTGACGACCTTGATGCCGCCGAGGGCGGCGCCGTTGCCCGGAGCCTCGGTGAGGACCGTGGTGACCGGCTCGCCGGCAAGGGTGTCGGCGGTGACCTGGCGCGGCGAGAGCTTGGCGAGCAGCGCCTTCTCCTCGCGGGAGGCGGGGGCGTCGACGCGCGCGTAGGCGGGGGCGCCGAAGCGGTCGGTGAGCCGGGCGTAGTGCTGCGAGGGGGTCCTGCCCGTGACCGCCGTGATCTCGGAGGCGAGCAGGGCCAGGATGATGCCGTCCTTGTCGGTGGTCCACACCGAGCCGTCACGGCGCAGGAAGGACGCGCCGGCCGACTCCTCACCGCCGAAGCCGAGCGTTCCGTCGGACAGGCCGTCCACGAACCACTTGAATCCGACGGGGACTTCGACCAGCTGTCGGCCGACGTCCGCCGCGACCCGGTCGATCATGCCGGACGACACCAGGGTCTTGCCGATCCCGGCTCCCGCGGGCCACCGCTCCCGGTGCGAGAACAGGTACGAGATCGCCACGGCCAGATAGTGGTTGGGGTTCATCAGGCCCCCGTCCGGCGTGACGATGCCGTGCCGGTCGGCGTCGGCGTCGTTGCCGGTGGAGATGTCGAACCGGTCGCGCTGCTCGATGAGCGAGGCCATGGCGTACGGCGAGGAGCAGTCCATACGGATCTTGCCGTCCCAGTCCAGCGTCATGAAGCGCCAGGTGGGGTCGGTGAGCGGGTTCACCACCGTCAGGTCGAGCCGGTGCTGTTCGGCGATCCGGCCCCAGTAGGCGACCGACGCGCCACCCAGTGGATCGGCGCCGATGCGCACACCGGCGGACCGGATCGCTTCCAGGTCCAGCACGTTCGGCAGGTCGGCGACATAGGCGCCGAGGAAGTCGTGGCGGCCGGTGCCGGGCGCGGCCAGGGCGCGGGTGTACGGGATACGCCGTACGTCCTTCAGGCCGGCCGTGATGATCTCGTTGGCGCGGTCCTGGATCCAGGAGGTCGCCTCGGACCCAGCCGGTCCGCCACTCGGCGGGTTGTACTTGAAGCCGCCGTCGGCGGGCGGGTTGTGCGAGGGGGTGACCACCACGCCGTCGGCGAGGCCGGACGTACGACCGCGATTGTGGGCGAGGATGGCGTGCGAGACCGCCGGGGTGGGCGTGTAGCCGTCGGCCTGGTCGATGAGGACGGTCACGTCGTTGGCGGCGAACACCTCCAGTGCCGTGATCCGGGCGGGCTCGGACAGGGCGTGGGTGTCGGCGCCGAGGAAGAGGGGGCCGTCGGTGCTCTGGGCGGTGCGGTACTCGCAGATGGCCTGGCTGGTGGCCGCGATGTGGTCCTCGTTGAAAGCCGCCGCGAAAGACGAGCCGCGGTGTCCCGAGGTACCGAACGCCACCCGTTGCCCCGGTTCGGCCGGGTCGGGGTGCAGCGCGTAATACGCCGTGACCAGGCGGGCCACATCGATGAGGTCCTCGGGCCCGGCGACCTGGCCCGCACGCGCGTCCTGCATTTACCCGCTCCTCCGGTCGACCGCTGAGTACGGTCCTCATTCTCCCCTGCCCGCGCCTCCGGAACGCACGCGCACCGGGTGGCCGTTGCGGCAGGCGTCCGGACGGTGTGACGAGACAGGTCGGCGAGCGGAGGCCTCTCGGCAGGCCGGGGAGCAGGCCGGGGGGCAGGCCGGGGAGCGACGGGCGTCTTCGCGGGCACGGCCCGACCGCAGGCTGCTACGTGCGGAAGGCCGCCAGGACCACAGGCAACGAGACCCTGCTCACCGTCCTGGAGGGCGTCTCCGGCCGCACGATGCGCGCCCGCATCTGGCGCGGCATGGGCCGCGGGGCCGGACCCTCGCCGAATTGATGCCGCGACGGCAGCGACGGAGTCGTCTCCCGCACTCGACGCCCGACCGGGACGGCCTGGCCTCGCCCCTCTTCACGCGCCGCCCTGCCGATCCGCTCGGGGCACCTGCAAACCCAGTGGAGTCGCTCATGACCGCCCAGAAGTCTTCGGCCACCCAGAAGAGAGTGCGCAGCACGAGACGTTCGGCCCTGCTGGCCGACTCCGCTGTCACCATGATGCCGACCGTGGCCGCCTGCGGCGGCACCGGCACGGCACCGGCAGAACCAGCAAGGACGGCTTCACCCAGGCGCCCCAGAAGGACGGGGCGTTGACCGTCCGGGGGGGGACGTCGACACCTCCGTCCCGACACCGAACGACTGTGTGGCACCTGGCAGAGGGTCCGCTGCGCACGGTGACGGCACCAACGGAGGTTCCCGTTGTCCCTGACCGACGAGACGACAACCACGGGGCAGCCGGCGTGCACGAACTGCCCACCGACGGCGCCGGGAGCAGGATCCACGCGCTCACCGCCCGTCCGCTCACCGCGTCACGCACCGCGGTCCGGGCGGCCTGGACGGTCCTGCGGGCGCGCCGGTGCCTGGTCCCGTGCAGCTGCCACTGCCGTCGACGGGGTCGACGTGGAAGCTCGTCTCAGCCGTTCAGGCGGTCCGCTCGGGCAGCACGCTCGTGCAGACCGCTACGGCGGACACGCATGCGCCGCCCGGCGCCACGCCGATGCGTAGTGGTCTCATCGGGCACGAGCGCCGTGGACGCCATACGGCCCCCGGCGCCTGCACGGCCGACGGCAGCTCCAGGTCCTCGGCGCGGCGCAAGCACCCGAGAGGACATGCCAGCCCTGTTCGACTCCCCGGGCGGCGATCCGCTTCGCCGCGACGGAGCGCGCCGTGCGCCATGGAGCGTCTGCCGGGCCCTGCCGCCGCCGTGAGATCACCAGGAGGAGTGGGGCTGGGAGGACCGCTGCGCGGGGTTGTCGCTTCGGATATCGCGCCGTGCGGGTGCGGGCCGGCTCCAGTCGTCGTCGCCGAGCACCATGTCGGGGTCGAACATGACGATGACGGCGGCGACCAGGAGGACGACGAGCGGGCCCGCGATCATCGCCAGGAGGAACGACAGCAGGTCGGCGGAGGACTGCGAGACGGCGGACTGGCCGGTGAGGTGGACGGAGACGGCGGCCATGCCGGTGTAGTGCATGCCGGTCACGGCCACGCCCATGACCAGGCTCGCTCCCAGGCTGGCCCACAGCGTATGGATGGAGACCGCGGCCCACAGCGCTGCCGTCGCGGCCACGACGGCGATGACGACGGAGAGGATCACCGTCCGTGTGTCGTAGTGGACCGTGCCGTTGGTGTGGACGGCTGCCATGCCCAGGTAGTGCATGGCCGCGACGCCGAGGCCGGTGACCGCGCCCGCCGTCGCCAGTGTCATCGGGGAGCTGCCCCGGTAGCCCACGAGGAACACGCCGAGGGCGACGACACCGATCGCGACGGCGAGGCTGAGGACCGTCTTGGTCATGTCGTAGCTGACCAGCGCGCCCTGGACGCTGAAGCCGATCATCGCGATGAAGTGCATGGTCCAGATGCCGCAGCCGATCGAGATCGCGCCCAGACTCAGCCACCCGGCCCTGCGGTGCGGTCGTCGCAGCGACCGTGTCGTGCACCGCAGTCCGAGCGCCGCCCCGAGGCACGCCATCAGATAGGCGGCGACCGGGGTCGCGGCGCCGTAGTAGAAATTGGAGACGGTGGCGTTCAATTCAGGTTCCCTTCACATGCATGACGGCAGGCAGCGCCCAGGCACGGTGCGTCGGCCGGGGTGGTGTGGCGCACGCATCCGTCCCGCTGTGGGCCGGACAAATCCCGGACCGGCGCGGTACCCGGCCTTTCACTCCCTGGCAGCCACCGGAGAAATGCCGGAGGTCTGGCCGCAAGGCCGACTGAAGAACTGAATGACGCCCCCTCTCCCCCTCCCCCGGCGCACGTCGCGGTGCGCCTCGGCCTGGCGGAGATCAGCGGACCACACGGCAGTCCTGCCCAAGAGGCAGAGCGCGTGGACCCGGCGACCGGTTCAAGCCACCTGGCCAAGTTGTCCACGATTCAACCATACGAGTGCGCGATTCCATCTCATCGAGGGCAGCCGGTCTCCGCATCGACCCGGGAACCGGTCCGTGAGCGTCGCTGAACACGGGGGAAGCGTGCGGGTTCGGCCCGGTAGGAGGACCGCGGCACCGGCCCGCCGAGCGCTCGGTGCCGCGGCCCGTTCGGTTTGTGCGTCTCGCGCACATGCGGGGTCCGGTTCCTGATCGCGTCCGTGCCCACAGCGTGGCGGCAGGAGGGCCAATCGCGAAGACAGAGGATTCCCGGCCGATATCGTCATCCGCTCGGTCGACGGCGGTTCCCTCATCGGCCCCTCGGCCCGCCGCCGAGCCGCAGGGGCCACGGGCCCTGCCGGATGCGAGCAGGGGCCGGAGGCCTGCATGAGGAAGATCGAGCCTTTGGCTCCGGTGTCGAACGTCATGTCCCGCGTGGCTTCGTCCATGTCGTCGAGGCGTTTGATGCCCGCATGACCCGCACTTTCGATGCCCGCATGGCCCGTGCTGGTGAAGGCGGCCGACCTGTGCGGCGACCGCCGTGAGTGCCGCCTTGCAGCCTTGCCACCGCAGGGAGGTCGGCCGCGACGGCGGTCGTGCCGTCGCGGATCGGACCGCTCGCGATCCTCAGCGGGTCCGAGTGGTGCGCGATGACGACCACACGCGCGCCCTCACGCGCGAACGCCCGGACCGCTGCCGGGCCCCAGTACCCCGCGGCCGCCGGTGACGGGGCAGGTCTTCCCGAGGACCGCTGACGCCGGTCCTCGATGGACGGCTCGCGGGTTCCCACGTCGGTCGGGTCGTTCGTGGTGCTGCCTCGGGTCGCTCCGAAGGGGTGGGTCAGGCGTCGATCTCGACGCCGCCGAACGGCGCTCCGCCGTTCAGGACGCGCTCCTCCGGAGGAATGGGCGCAAGGCTCACCCTTACGTCGATGCACGTCGGCCGGCGGGCCGCGAGGGCGGCCTCGATCGCCGGGCGCAGCTGGTCCAGCTCGGTGACGTCGACGCCGTCCGCCCCGAGCGCTCGTGCCACGCCGCTGTAGGAGCCGTTCTCCAGGCGGTTGTTGGTGACGCGGTCCTGTCCGAAGAAGAACTGCTGGGTGTGCAGGGTGGCGCCCCAGGCCCGGTTGTTGAGGACGATCACCACGACCGGGAGCTCCGCCCGGACGAGGGAGTCGAACTCGGCCAGGCTGTAGCCGACCGCGCCGTCGCCGGTGACGAGGATCGTCGCCTTGTCGGGGTTGGCGTACTGCGCTCCCAGAGCCACCCCGAAGTTGCTCCCCATCGCACTGAGGTAGCCGTGCCCAAGGTAGTGGGACAGCGGCGCGAGCGCGATCGTCTCGGAGAGCCACAGCTCGGTCAGCGCGCCGTCGACGACCACGGTGGCCCTGTCGGGAACGCTCTCGGCGATCGTGCGGACCGCGAGGTAGGGGTGGATGGCACCCTCGTGCCGCTCGGTTTCGGCGGCGAGCGCGGACCGCCGGGCGACGGAGATGTGCCGCAGGGTCCTGAGCCAGCCGTCGCGCCCGGAAGGCACGGGACTGTCTCCCAGGCGCTCGTTCAGCAGGCCGAGCGTGCCGACCGGGTCGGCCTGGATACCGAGTTCGACATCCTGCAGACGGCCCAGCTCACGACCGTCGGGGTCGATCTGGAAGATCCGCGAACTCTTCGGGAGCAGCCGGCCCGTGCCGAACCGGGTGGCCATACCGAAGCGCAGCCCGAGCAGAAGGACCAGGTCGGGCCGCTCGTCCTCAGGGACGGTGGCCAGGGTCTGGAGGAGACCGACGTGCTGCTCGGAGCCGACGATCGCCCCGAGCCCCTCCCAGTCGGAGAAGAGGGGTACTCCGGTACGGGCGGCGAACCCGTGCAACCGCGCCCGTGCATCGGCAGTGACGAAGGACTTGCCGACCAGCGCGATCGGCCGCCGGGCGGAGCTGAGCGCCTCGATGATCCGATCGACGCCATCGGTGGGGGCGATGCCGGTGCCGTCGATCTCGAGGCGGTAGTCCTCGACCTCGTCGACGTCGACCGACTGGCGGAGGACGTCCCAGGGAATGTCGAGGAGCACCGGGCCCTTGGGCTCCGACCGTGCGATGCGGATCGCCTGGGCGACCAGGCGAGGGATCAGCGCGGTCCGGGTGACGCGGTGCGCGAACCCGGTCACCGGCGCGGCCATGGCGACCTGGTCGAACCCGGCCTGCTGGTCGTTGACCTGGTCCGTCTCCAGGGGACCGGAGCCTGTGATCTAGAGGACGGCGGTCCGGTCCAGATAGGCGTTGGTGATCGAGGTCAGGACGTTGGTGAAGCCGCCGCCGGCCGTGACGACGGCGACTCCCAGCTCCCCGGTGACCCGCGCGTATCCCTCGGCCGCGTGGCCGGCGTTCATCTCGTGCCGCACATCGACGATCCGTAGCTCGGCGTCCAGGGCATCCTGGAGGATTCCGTCGACGTGTGCTCCGGGCAGGCCGAATGCCACATCGATATACGGCTCGCCGCAGTGTTCGTACGACGAGCCCACTACCGGTCGCGGTTGCCATTCGGTGATCCGTTCTCTCTGGACGTAATCGGGGTTCGACGAAAACCATGGGACACATGGCCGCCGCGTCCGGGACCGCCCGTACCGGAGTTTCGGGCGGGGCCGGGGCGACGACAACGGCTGTGTTCGTTGGACGATCAATGGACTGCTGTTCGAGTTCGGGCACGGCCCGACTGTCGTGTGACGCGGGGCGGCCGAGTCACACCGGGGCCGACACGGCGACCTCGGGGTCGTACGCGTAGATCCAGCCGTTCGCCTTGAGAGGGTCGGCCTGTGAGTACTCGAGGTCGCGCGCCCGCTGCTCGGGGCCGTCCGGAAGGTGGTTGACGTGCGACCTTCCGTGCGACACCTCCTGCACCCGTGCCGTACGGGGCCGACGCAGCTCTTCGTAGCGGCCCAGCGCCGCGATCGGGTTCTCCGGGTCCGCCGCGAGGCAGAGGGCCAGGACGGCGCCGTCCTCGATCGCCTGGGCGGCGCCCTGGGCGAAGAACGGGAACATCGGGTGGGCCGCGTCGCCCAGCAGGGTCGCGTTTCCGCGGTTCCAGTGGCCGAGGGGCTCGCGGTCGAGCAGAGCCCAGCGCCCCGGCGTATCGGCCGCCGTGATCAGCTCCACCAGACGCGGATCCCAGCCGGCGAACTCGTCGAGCAGGTCCTCGACGGTCGCGGTGGCCGTCCACGACTCGACACTGTTCGCTCCGGCAGGCGCGAAGGCGACGAGGTTGACGTACTCCCCACCGCGGACCGGGTAGTGCACGAGGTGGTGGTCGGGGCCGATCCAGAGGGTCTGGGCGCGCCGCTTGGCGAAGTCGGGTGCCTTGTCCGCCGGTACGAGAGCCCGGAAGGCGCAGATTCCCGACTCCCCGGCTTGCGTCGGCCCGACGATGGCGCCCCGTACCCGTGAATGGACCCCGTCGGCGCCGATGAGGATGTCCGGGCGAACCGTCTCGCCGTCCTCGAACCGAAGAACGGCCTGGTCGCCTTCGAAGTCGACTGCGACGCAGCGCGTGCCGAGATGGAGCGAGTGCTCGGGGACGGCCGACCTCAAGGCGTCCAGCAGGTCGGCGCGGTGGGCGGCGTAGGTGTGCTCGCCGTACAGGCGCATGCACGCCTCCTCCAGGTTCTCCGCGGAGAGGACGGTGCCGTTCTCCCAGCGCCGGAATTCCCAGCCGGTCTCCATCCTGACCGCGCGCCCGACGAACCGGTCCAGCACGCCGAGACGGCGCAGGAGACGCGCGGCGTTGGGCGCGATCACCAGGCCGGCACCCACCTCGGTCAGGGCGGCCGCCTGCTCGTAGACGTCACTGGCGAAGCCCTGGTCGCGCAGGAAAGCCGCGGCGGCGAGGCCTCCGATGCCGCCACCGAGGATCGCGATCCTGGGGCCGTCTTCTGTACGCGTCATGTGCTTTCACTCCCGTGGTCCTTGAGCGAGGTGGTGACTGGGTGCTTTCAAGAGTTCGGCAAGAAGTGCATTGGAAGAACAACCTCATCCATCCAACGAACATCGAAGGTAGGGTGAACCGGGTCATGGACGACGAAGGGGAGGCCGATGCCACGCGCGAACGAGCCCGGACGCTCAGTCAGCTCCCGACTGTGGGATCTGCTGTTCGCCTTCGACCCCGACCACACCGAACTGACCCTCGCCGACCTCGTCCGGCGTACCGGTATGCCGCACGCCACCGCCAGGCGCCTCACGCTCGAACTCGTGGAGGTCGGCGCGCTGGAGCGCACCAGTGACAACCGGTTCGCGATCGGCCTGCCGCTGTGGCGCCTCGGAACCCTCGCACCGCGCGCCGAGACCCTCCGCAGCGCCGCGCAGCCGTTCGTGGAGGACCTGTACACGGCTCTTCGCCAGCATGTGCAGCTGGCCGTCCTCCAGGGCGACCATGCCGTGATCATCGAACGGCTGTCGGCGGTCAACGCCGTGGGGCTGACGTCGCAGGTCGGCGGCCAGCTGCCCTTGCACTGCTCGGGGGTCGGCAAGGTGCTTCTGAGCCACAGCAGTCCGGCCTTCATCGACGAGGTGCTGGCGGGACGGCTGCGGCGCTTCACTCCCAGGACGATCGTGGATCCGGCCGAGCTCCGTCGCGAACTGGCATCCTGTCGCTCGACCGGAACGGTGGTCGTCAAGGAGGAGTTGAGCGAAGGGGCCGAGTCGGTCGCTACGCGCATCATCGACGGCAGCGGCAAGGTCGTCGCGGCTCTGTCCGTCGTGGTGGCTGCGGGCTCGATCAAACTGCAGGCCGCCGTTCCCTCACTGGTCGCGAGCGGACTGGGGTTGTCCAGGAGTCTCGGTTGGCGGCCTGGCATCCCCATTCGCTCCTTGTAGCGATTCACCGACGCGGCGACCAGCGGACCATGCCGATGGTTGCCGCCGGGAGAGCTGTATGCGGCAAGGCGCCACCCCTCGCCGGTCTCCGCCCCAAGGGTGGAGCCCATGGACGCACGGTGGCCGAGGAAACCGCTCATGGCCGTGGACGTTGCCGACCGGGCCGTGAACGAACACCGTCGGGGCGCGCGAGTCGCGCCGCTCGTCATCACCTTCATGATCGCGAAGGGCCACGCCGCGTCCGCCTGAGCGACCGTGTCCGGGACGGGGAATGTTCATACGACTCGACCACAGGTGTGTGGTGATCATCGTTCGACTCCTGTCCGGGTCTGTCCGGTCATCGCTGTGCCGGTACGCCGTGGCCCGCCGCAACCGCCGCCGGTCGGTCAGCCGTCGAGCGTGTGCGGGTCGTCGTCGAGATGAGTCGCGCCCAGGGCACCACGCGTACCCACGAGCGTGAGTGCCGCCGCGACGAGTGCGGCCACACCACCGAGCGTGTAGGCGAGGGAGTAACTGCTGCTGAGGGCATCGAAAGCGACGTCCTTGAGCGGGTTGAAGGGCATGACCTGACCATCCGGCAGGGTGATGGTGGCCGGTACCGAGTTGGCGCCGAGCGGTCCCGATTCCACGGCGTGCACCGCCGCCTCGAGCTGTGGTCTCTGTTCCGCGGGAGCATGGGCCACCGAGGCCTGGAAGGCCTCATAGGCACTCCTCAGATCGGCATCGGCCGCCAAGTCGAGGGCGATCTCCTTGGCGGCCCGACCCAGCGCGACGGCACCGACGATCGCGGGGGCGAGGGCGAACCCCAGGTCCCGGAACATGCTCGTGACACCGCTCGCCATCCCGGCGAGGCGATTGGGCAACGCGTTGACCGCTACGGCGCTGATGGCGGCGATGGCGAGTGCCGAGCCGACTCCGACGAAGATCAGAGGCGCGATGATGGCACCCAGGCCCCGATCGCTCGCCGGAATACCGGCGAACCACAGCCCGCCGACGCCGACGAGGAGCAGGGAGCCGAAGAGAATCCACCGGGGGTTGCAACGCTCGAGCAGCTTGGAGGTGAGCGGCAGCAGCACGAGGCCGATACCTCCGAAGAAGAGGTAGGCGACGGAACTCCGCAGTGGGCTGAACCCCTGGACGGTGGTGAGGCGGATACTGGTGGAGTACATGATCGCCAGGAAGGCGAACCTACCTGAACGGACTCACCTCCGTCCTGGCCGCCGACCTCGCCGCTCACGACATCACCGTCAACGGCGTCGCCGCGGGTCTGGTCCGCACGGCCGCGGCCGTGGAGAACACGAGCGAGTCCTTCTTCGACCAGGCCGTGCGGATCCAGAACATCAAGCGTTCGCAGCTGCCGGCCGACGTCTCGGGCGTCGTGGCGTTCCTCGCCTCCGACGACGCCGCTTTCATCACGGGCCGGATCGTCGTGGCGGACGGCGGCAGCACGCGCCGCTGAGACCCGACAGTCCGGCCGCCAGGGCGGCGGCGACGGCGACGGCGACGGCCCGATCGGCGCCCAAGAGACGTCGTCCGCTTGTCTCGGCCGGGTGCTCGCACCCGGCCGAGCGGCCGGATCAGGGCGACGTGATGCCGAGTCGCTCCGCGAGGTCGTCGGCGCTGACGCCGTACGTCTCCCTGATCCTTACGCCGTCGGGGCCGACGTCGAAGACGCCGTGGTCCGTGTAGACGCGGCTCACGCAGCCGACGCCGGTGAGCGGGTAGGTGCACCGGGGCACGAGCTTCGGCTCACCGGAGCGGGTGAAGAGCGTCATCATCACGTAGACGTCCTTGGCGCCGATGGCGAGGTCCATGGCGCCGCCGACGGCAGGGATGTCATCGGGCTTTCCGGTGTGCCAGTTGGCGAGGTCGCCGTCGAAGGCGACCTGGTACGCCCCGAGGACGCAGACGTCGAGGTGCCCGCCGCGCATCATCGCGAAGGAGTCGGCGTGGTGGAAGTACGCCGCCCCCGGCAGTTCGGTCACCGGGACCTTGCCGGCGTTGGTGAGGTCGGGGTCGATCGCGTCGCCCTCGGCCTTCGGACCCATGTTGAGCATGCCGTTCTCGGTGTGCAGCACCACACCGGAGTCGGCCGGCAGGTGGTCGGCGATCCTGGTGGGCTGCCCGATCCCGAGGTTGACGAAGGCTCCGGCCGGGATGTCGCGTGCGATGACGGCGGCCAGCTCGTCGGTCGAGAGCCGGTGGTCGGCGCCCACCTGAACGCTCGGCGTGGTGGTCATCGTGCCCCCTGGACGGTGTAGTGGCGGGCCGCCACCTGGACGACCCGGTCGACGTAGATGGACGGGGTGACGACGGCCTCGGGGTCGAGTGTCCCGGCCTCGACGACCTCCTCGACCTGGACGACGGTCGTCGTCGCGGCCGTGGCCATGACCGGTCCGAAGTTGCGGGCTGTCTTGCGGAAGACGAGGTTGCCCAGGGTGTCGGCGGTGTGCGCGCCGATCAGCGCGTAGTCGCCCTTGATGGGGTACTCCAGCAGGTACTTCCGGCCGTCGATCTCGCGCTCCTCCTTGCCCTCCGCCAGCGGCGTGCCGACCGCGGTCGGGCAGTAGAACGCGCCGATGCCGGCACCGGCCGCGCGCATCCGCTCGGCGAGGTTGCCCTGCGGCACCACTTCGAGGTCGATCTTCCCCTCGCGGTAGAGGCCGTCGAATACCCAGGAGTCGGCCTGGCGCGGAAACGAGCAGAGCACCTTGCGCACCCGGCCGGCGGCCAGCAGCGCGGCCAGCCCGACCTCGCCGTTGCCCGCGTTGTTGGACACGATGGTGAGGTCCTTCGCGCCCTGCCGGATGAGCGCGTCGATCAGGTCGAACGGCATGCCCGCCAGGCCGAAGCCGCCGACGAGGACGGTGGACCCGTCCTCGATCCCGGCGACCGCCGCGTCGGCGCTCTCGACGATCTCCGCCCTGCTCACTTGCCCGCCTCCGTGACGTCGCAGTTCTCGAGTACGACGGCCAGACCCTGGCCGACCCCGATACAGATCGCGGCGACGCCGTAGCGCTGCCTCGTCTCGCGCAACACCTTGGCCAGCGTGGCGAGGACACGACCGCCCGAGGCGCCCAGCGGGTGCCCGATCGCGATGGCGCCGCCCTTCTGGTTGACGATGGCGGGGTCGACCTTCCACGCGTCGACGCAGGCGAGCGACTGCACGGCGAAGGCCTCGTTGAGCTCGACCGCGCCCACCTGGTCCCAGCCGATGCCGGCCCGGGCCAGCGCACGGTTGGCGGCCTCGACCGGGGCGTAGCCGAAGGCCTGCGGCTCCAGCGCCATCACGCCACGCCCCGCGATGCGGGCGATCGGGGCGGCCCCGATCGTGGCCGCGGCCCGCTCGCTGCCCAGCAGCACCGCGGAGGCACCGTCGTTGAGCGGGCTGGCGTTGCCCGCGGTGATCGTGCCGCCCTGCTCCGGCTTACGGAAGACCGGCTTGAGCCCCGCCAGCACCTCCGGTGTGGATCCGGCACGGATGCTCTCGTCGCGGCTCAGCTCGACGCCGTCGACCGGCACCACCAGGTCGTCGTAGAAGCCCGCCTCCCAGGCCTCGTGGGCGAGTCGGTGGGAGCGGGCGGCGAACGCGTCCTGCCGCTCGCGGGAGATCCCGAAGCGTTCCCGGAGCTGCTCGTTGGACTCGCCGAGGCTGATCGTCCACTCCTTCGGCATCCGCGGGTTGACCAGCCGCCAGCCGAGCGTGGTCGAGACCGCGGTGACATCGCCGGCCGGGAACGGCTTCGCCGACTTGGGCAGCACCCACGGCGCACGTGTCATCGACTCCACGCCGCCGGTCAGCACCACCTCGGCGTCGCCGGACTCGATCGTCCGGCTCGCGATCATCGCCGCGTCGAGGCTCGAACCGCAGAGCCGGTTGACCGTGGTGCCGGGCACACTCACCGGGAGCCCGGCGAGCAGCGCCGCCATGCGGCCGACGTTGCGGTTCTCCTCGCCGGCGCCGTTGGCGTTGCCCCACACCACGTCGTCGATCGCGGCGGGGTCGAAACCCGGTACCCGGGCGAGCGTCGAGGTGATCGCGGCGGCGGCGAGGTCGTCGGGGCGGACCCCGGCCAGCGCACCGTTGAAGCGGCCGAACGGCGTCCGCGTCGCGGCGTAGATGAAAGCACTCATGGCAGCGACGGTAGTCCCGGGCCCCGATATTCTGAAGTATGCATATCCAAGCCGATTGATATAAATGGCATATGGATCTGCGTCATCTTCGGTACTTCGTGGCGGTGGCAGAGGAGCGTCACTTCGGCCGCGCCGCCGAACGGCTCCACATGGCCCAGCCGCCGCTCTCCCAGCAGATCCGCCAGCTGGAGACCGAGCTGGGGGTCGAGCTGCTCCACCGCACCACGCGCCGCGTCGACCTCACCGAGGCCGGCCGGGCCTACCTGGAGCGGGCGCGCGCGATCCTCGCCGACGTCGACGAGGCCACCCACCACGCACGGCGCGTCGCCGCCGGCACGGTCGGCCACCTCGCGATCGGGTGCGTGGGTTCGGCGACGTACAGCCTGCTGCCGGCGCTCTCGCGGCGGCTCGCGGAGGAGCTTCCCGGCGTCGACTTCTCCTTCCGCGGCGAGATGCTCGCGCCCGACCAGGTCGAGGCTCTGCGCAGCGGCACGATCGACGTCGCGCTCCTGCGCCCTCCGGTCGCCGACCTCTCCCTGACCGTGCGCACGCTGCGCCGGGACCGGCTCGTCGTCGCCGTACCGGTCGACCATCCGCTGGCCCGCCGCTCACGGCTGCGCGTCGCGGACCTCGCCGGCACCGACCTGATCGTGCACTCCGCCGACCGACGGTCGGTGATGTACGACGTCGTCCTGGGCCTCCTGCGCGACGCCGGTGTCGAGCCGCACATCCGCCACGAGGTCGGCGAGACCTCGACGCTGGTCACGCTCGTGGCCGGCGGCCTCGGCATCGCGGTCGTGCCCGAGCCCGTGACGGCGTTGACGCTCGACGGCGTCGCCTACCTGCCGCTGGCCGGGGCCGACGCACGCGTGGAGCTGGCGGTGGCCCACCGCGCCGACCGCGCCGAGCCGCACCTGGCGCGCACCGTGGGGATCATCCAGGCGATGTTCTGAGACGTCCGCCGAAGCCGGACGAGCCGCTTTCGCAGGGCACGCCCCGCCGGGGAGACCGCTCGTCGTGTGCCCAGGCGCTGTTCACCCCGGTCGCGCCGCGCCCTCTCGGGCGACAGCGTGCCTACGCGACGATCTTCGCCACGGAATCGCGGGCCTGCTGCGCGATGCGGTCGTCGGTGACGTCGTCCGCCCCGCCCACGCCGACGGCACCGATGACCTCGCCGTCGGCCGTCACGATCGGCACGCCGCCGGCGGCGAGTACGAGATCAAGGACGGCGAGACCGTCCTCGACGTCCTGCTCGCGGGCGGCGTCGACGCCCCCTACTCATGCCGGCAGGGCATCTGCGGCGACTGCATCGTGCGCGTACTCGCCGGAGAGCCCGACCACCGCGACGACGTCCTGACCGATCGTGAACGCGCCGACGGCATGTTCACCACGTGCTCGTCCCGAGCACTCTCACCGATTCTGGAGCTGAACCTATGACCACCACGTCCGACGCAACCACCGACGCAAACACCGACGCCGTCCAGGCGATCGAGCAGGCAGAGGCCGCATGGATCGTGGCTCTCGTCGAGGGCGAGAAGGCGTTGATCCCCCTCATGCTCGACGACAGCCGCGTCGTCCACGGCCCGGTCGGAACGGTCGACGACCGGGAGACCTGGGCCCGTTTCCATGTGGCCCGCCGCCGCTCCGTCTCCGCGAAGGCCACGGAGCTCGAGATCACGGTGCGTGGCAACACCGCGATCACCACGTGCTTCCACGAGATGCACACCGTCCTCGACGAGAACCTCCCGCCGTTCCCGATGCAGGAGACAGTGACGAAGGTCTGGGAGGAGGCCCCGGAGGGCTGGCGCCTGGCGCACATGGTCATGGGCAGGCGGTTTCCGCCGATCTGACATCCGGGACGGCCGACCGCATGCCCCCTCACCGCGCTGTTCGATGAATGGACAAGAGGGTTCAGTGCGCGACGCCCACCACCGAGAGTTCGGCACAGACGGTTCGTGCGGCGATCGCCGCTGTTGTGGAAGTAGGGCAACACATGTCAGCTACTGAGACCGAGGCACCCGCGTCCGGCACGGTCCGGACCAGTGACCTCCTCATCGCGGGCGAGCACGTCGCGGCCAGGGACGGCCGCTACTTCGAAACCACCGAGGCCCTCACCGGTGAACCGATCGCGCGGGTCGCGGCGGCCTCCGTCGAGGATGTGAACCTCGCGGCCGACGCGGCGGCGGCCGCCCTCACGGAGTGGTCGGGCCTTCCGCCGGCCGCCCGGCGGACGGTTCTGGAGCGTGCGGCCGTCCTGCTCGGCGAGCGCACCGACGACATCGTCGCCACGATGAGCCGCGAGATGGGCGCCACCCTCCCCTGGTGCGGCTTCAACGTGCACGTCGCCAAGGGCATGTTCGTCGAGGCGGCGGCGACGAGGCGCCCGGGCGACGAGTCGCTACGGCGCACATGACACGGCGTGCGCCGTACGCCCTCGGGGCCTCGCCCCACAGCAGGAACCGGCTGTTCACAGAGACCGAATCGGAGATCGAACCATGTCGCACGCCGACGACGACCGCCAGGAGATCCGCCGGCTCATCGAGAACTGGGCGCTGTGGCGCGACGCCGGATACTGGAGCCGCTTCGCCACGGTCTGGCATCCGCACGACGGCCGGATGAGCGCCACCTGGTTCCAGGGAAGCGCCACCGACTTCATCAAGGCCAGTCGTGAGGGCTTCGACAACGGGGTGAGCATCCTCCACTTCCTGGGCGGCCACACCGCGGACATCGCCGGCGACCGGGCCGTCGCCCAGACGAAGATGACCATCAACCAGCGCGCGAGCATCGACGGCGTCGAGGTCGACGTCGTCTGCACCGGCCGCTTCTACGACTTCCTCTCCCGCCACGAGGGACGCTGGACCCTCGTGCGCCGACAGCCGATCTACGAGAAGGACCGGCTCGACGTCGTCGACCCGGCCGCCTCACTGACGTTGGATCCCGGGCTCCTCAACCGGTTCCCCGCTGGCTATCGGCACCTGGCCTACCTGCAGACCAGGACGGGCTTCACCGTGAAGGACGGGCTTCCCGGCCTCACCGGAACGGCGGTCGAGCGGCTCTACTCCGAAGGCACGCAATGGCTGGCCGGTGCCTGACGCCCGCCGTCACCCACAGGCGGTCGACCCGGCCGCAGACCCAGCAAGGAGCAAGTGATGAGGTTCGCCCACGAGACCCTTCCCCAGCGGGTGGTGTTCGCGGCCGGGGAGTCGCCCGTCGCCGTGGCGGCGGAGGTCGAGGCGCTCGGCGCCTCCCGGGTCATGCTGATCGCGTCGGACCGTGAGAAGGAACTGGCGGACCCGATCGCCAAGGGGATCCCGGTCGTGCTGCGGCACGAGGAGGTCGTGATGCACGTGCCCGTCGAGGTCGCCCGACGAGCCCGTCGGGCGGCGGCCGACGCGGGCGCGGACGTCCTGGTCAGCGTCGGTGGCGGCTCGACCACCGGTCTGGCCAAGGCGGTGGCGATGACCACGGGGCTGCCCATCGTCGCGGTACCCACCACGTACGCCGGCTCCGAGGCGACCAACGTATGGGGCCTGACCGAAGGCGAGACCAAGACCACCGGCGTGGACAACGAGGTGCTGCCCCGGGCGATCGTGTACGACGCCGCTCTGCTGACCACGCTGCCCGGCGAGATGACCGTGGCCAGCGGCCTCAACGCGCTGGCGCACTGCGTGGACTCGATGTGGGGACCACGTGCCGACCCCATCGACCGCGTGCTGGCCCAGGAGGGCATCCGCGCCCTGGCGGCCGGCCTGTCGGCGGTGGCCGACGACTCGACGAGCGTCGAGGGCATCGAGCAGACGCTGTACGGCGCCTATCTCGCCGCTGTCGCGTTCGCCTCGGCCGGCTCCGGGATGCACCACAAGATCTGTCACGTCCTCGGCGGCATGTTCAACCTCCCGCACGCGCAGACCCACGCGGTCGTCCTCCCCCATGTGCTGGCCTTCAACGCCCCGCACGCCCCCGAGGCGGAGGCGCGTATCGCCCAGGCCTTCGGCGCGGTCTTCCCCACCCGGACCGCGAGCGCCGGCCTGGCAGCCCTGCGCCAGGTACTGGACGCGCCGAGGGCGCTGCGTGACCACGGCATGCCCGAGGACGGCATCGCCAAGGCCCTGGGGCCGATCATGAAGGCGATCCCGGCCGACAACCCCACGCCCGTCACCGCCGAGAACCTGACCGCGATGCTGAAGGCGGCGTGGGCCGGCGACCCGATCAACTGAAGGAGGCCGTCATGGCTACCTACGTCAACCCCGGGTCGGCCCAGGCCGGTTCCCAGGGCACGGTCCACCGCGAGGTGTCGCCGGAGCAGCGGGCGGTCGAGCAGCAACTCGTCGACACCGTCGTGGCCTCCTTCGACGCCTGCGGGGACCCGAGACTGCGGGAACTCATGGTCTCCCTGGTCAGGCACCTGCACTCCTTCGTCCGCGAGGTCCGGCTGACCGAGGAGGAGTGGGGAGCGGCGAGCGACTTCCTGGCCAAGGCCGGCCACATCACCGACGGCGTCCGGCAGGAGTTCATCCTGCTGTCCGACACCCTCAGCGCCAGCATGCAGACGATCAACGTCAACAACCAGGCCTACAGGGGTGCCACCGAAGCGACCGTCTTCGGGCCGCTTTCTTCGTCGAGGACTCCCCCAAGATCGCACTCGGCGACGACATGGCCTTCGGCGCCCCCGGCGAGCCCTGCTGGGTCGAGGGGCACCGTCACCGACACCGACGGCAACCCGCTCGCCGGCGCGCGGATCGAGGTCTGGGAGGCGGACGAGGACGGGCTCTACGACGTGCAGTACGACGCCGCCAAGCGCGCCGCGCGGGCGCACCTCTTCGCCGGGGCCGACGGCGGCTACCGCTTCTGGGGCCTCACCCCGACGCCGTACCCCATCCCCGACGACGGCCCCGTCGGCAAGATGCTCGACGCGGTGGGCCGCTCCCCGCTGCGCGCCGCCCACCTGCACTTCATGGTGTCCCACGAGAGCGCGCGGACGCTGGTGACGCACATCTTCCCCGAGGGCGACCCGATCGGCCGCAAGGACACCGTCTTCGGCGTGAAGGACTCCCTGATCAAACGCTTCGAGCGCAGGGCCGCCGACGCGCCGACGCCCGACGGCAGCGTCGTCGACGGCACCTGGAGCCGGGTGCGCTTCGACATCGTCCTCGCGCCCGTGGGTGTGTGAAGGCGCTCGCCGCTCCGACGCGCTCCCCGGATCGGCCGACCCCTCCGACCGGCCCCTCCACAGCGACCACCTCGCTTCCGTCAACCGGCGGAACACCCTGTGCGTCATGGTCTGCGACAGCATCCCCGCCGACCACAATGAGCCACCGACGCACCGTGGAAGGGACCCCCGTGGCCGACTACTCACTGACCCTCGACGACTCGGAGATCGCGCGCTACCGGCTCATGGCCGACATCGCCGAGCGGCGTGAACGCGAGCTGTGGACGGCCGCCGGGGTGGTGCCCGGGGCGCGGATCGCGGACGTGGGGTGCGGTCCGGGCGCGCTCTCGGTGCGGCTGGCGGACATCGCCGCCCCCGGCGGCGGCGTATGGGCGGTGGACCGCGACGGTGACGCGCTGGCCGTCGCGGCCGCGCTCGCCGAACGCTCGGGCGTCCCCGTGCACACGTCCACCGGCTCCGCCGACGCCACCGCGCTGGCCGAGGGTACGTTCGACGTGGTGATGCTCCGGCACGTCCTGGCCCACAACGGCGGCCGGGAGCAGCCGATCGTGGACCACCTCGCCGAACTGGCCAGGCCCGGCGGCACGGTGTACCTCGTCGACATCGACGCGACCGGTTTCCGACTGCGGGGCGCGCCCGCCGCGTACGACGAGATGAGCGAGCGCTATCACCAGCTGCACCGACGCCGGGGCAACGACCTCGCCGTGGGCACCCGGCTCGACGAACTCCTCACCGCGGCCGGCCTCGAAGTCGTCGCCTACGAGGGCCACATCAACGTCATGACACCCCCGCCCGGCATGCGCGGCCCCGCCTGGGCCGCCCGCGACGCCCTGCTCGCCGAAGGCCTCGTCACCCCTGGCGACATCTCCCGCTGGGACGAGGCGTTCCAGCAGGCCGAACAGGCCATCACCGGCCTCCGCTTCTTCGGCAACACCTACATCGCCGTCGGCCGCCGCACCTGAACACCTGGCCGTTGCGCGCCGACAGGGCCGGCGCCATCCGTGGTCCCGGCCGTCCGCCGGGCGGTCACTCGAAGGAGCAGCCCGGGTTCGGGGCGTCCTCGGAGAACGGGGCGCCGTGCGGGAGGACGTAGAGGACGACCAGGACGAGCGGGGTGTCGCCCAGGTTGCGGCCGATGTGGACGTAGTCGGTTCCGGCGGGTTCCTGGATGGTGTCGCCGGTGCGGTAGACGCCGTCGGTCTCGCAGGTGGAGTCGTAGTGGCTGAGGGTGCCCTGCTTGACGACGCCGTACAGCGGTCCGTCGTGGTAATGCCAGCCGGTGGCCTGGCCGGGCGGGATAGTGACCTCCCGCAGGATGTAGTCCGTGCCGTTCGCTGTGCTCTGGCTGATCACCCGGCCCGAGACCCCCGGACCCGCGGGCGTGGCATGGGCGGTGCCACCCACCACCAGTGCGGCGGCGGTCACCACCCCGGCGACGGTGGTGCGGAGCGTGCGGCGCATACGGGGCCTCCTGCAAGGCGGGGACGAGAGCGGTTGGCGCCGTGAACATAGGGTGCCGCAGGGGCTGTTGGGGAGCGAATCCCGAAGATCCGCACGCGTCCCGCCGAAAGTGGACGCGATTTCGTCGTCGGGTGTCCGGCCGAGTCCGGGGTTCCACGCCGTGCTCAACGGCCTCCAGTTGCAGTGGGTCCTGGACCAGGAACTCGACATCATCGGGCCGGTCGGCGACTTCGTGCGTCTCCTTCTGGAACGCGGCGACGGCTGAGCCGGCCGGGGCACACGGGCCGGCACGTCAGTTGACGCCCCGGTCACGCCCGGACCAGTACGGCTCCCGCAGCTTGAACTTCTGGATCTTCCCGGTCGCCGTCCTCGGGATGGCGTCCCGGAACTCCACACTCTTCGGCGCCTTGTACCCCGCCATCCGTTCCTTGCAGTGCGCGATGATCTCCGCCTCGCTCACCGCCGCTCCCCCGGCCAGGACGATCAGCGCCTTGATCGTCTCGCCCCACCTGGTGTCCGGCACTCCGATGACCGCGACCTCCGCCACCCCGGGGTGGCTGAAGATCGTGTCCTCCACCTCGATCGACGACACGTTCTCGCCACCCGTGATGATGACGTCCTTCTTCCGGTCCGAGATCGTCAGATGTCCGTCCCCGGCGTCGACGGTCCCGCCGTCGCCCGTGTGGAACCAGCCGTCCTCCAACGCGTCCGCCGTCTCCTCGGGCTTCTCCCAGTAGCCGTCGAGGACCACGTTCGACCGCGCCAACACCTCACCGGATTCCGCCACTTGGAGCCTCACGCCGAGCGCCGGCAGACCCGCTCGCGACAGCTTCCGGGCCCGCTCCTCGCCCGGCAGCGCCTCGTCCTCGGGCCGTGCGCGGTTGAACGTCAGGAGCGGCGAGGTCTCCGTCAGGCCGTAGATCTGGGTGAACTCCCAGCCCAGCTCCTCCCCGACCCGCTGGATCATCCGGCTCGGCGGCGGTGCTCCCGCGCACACGATCCGTACCCGGTCGCGCCCCGGCACCGGGCCCTCCCAGTCCGCCGCCGCGTCGAGCACCGAGTTCCACACCGCGGGCGCGCCGCACATCAGCGTCACGCCGTGTTCGTCCACCCGGCGCAGGATCTCGGCCCCGTCGGCCTTGCGCAGCACCACCTGCTTGGCTCCGAGCCCGGCCATCACGAACGGCATCCCCCAGCCGTTGCAGTGGAACATCGGCAACGTGTGCAGGTACACGTCCCGCTCCCATGCCCGTGTGTGCAGTCCGAAGGTCAGCCCGTTCACCCAGATGTTGCGGTGCGTGAGCTGAACTCCCTTGGGCCGTGCGGTCGTTCCCGACGTGTAGTTGATCGTCGCGGTGGCGTCCTCGTCCGGGCTCGACCAGCGCCGTGGCTCCACACCGAAACGCATCAGCTCCGTCTCGGTCTGCTCCCCCAGCGTGAACCGGTGAGCCACCTCGACGTCGGCGAGCGTCTCCCGGACCTCGGGGTCGACCAGCAGGACCGAGGCGCCACTCTGCCGAACGACGTACTCGATCTCCTCCGCCTTCAGACGGAAGTTGACCGGCACACAGATCCGTCCGCTCATCGGCACCGCGAACAGCAGCTCCAGCAGCCGGGCCGAGTTGTGGCTGACCACCGCCACCCGCTCACCCTCCCCCACCCCCAGCGCGTCCAGCCCCGCCTGCCAGGCCCGCACCCGCTCGCCCAACCGTCCGTACGTCGACGGCGCCACCGGCGCCGCGGGCTGACTCGGCTCGTCGATCACACCTGGACTGTCGGCGAAACCCAGCTCCGCCCTGTCCAGGAAGTCGGCGATGGTCATCGGAACGCGCATTCCTCTTCACTCCCCTACCTTGTGCGTCGTACGAGTTGCGTTCGTACGAGTTGTTCCTCGCCCACCGGGCGCGCACGCCACCTGATCGAGTACGTCCGACCTTGACAGCCGCGGCGGCCCGCCAGGTGTTGCCGCCTCGCGCAAGGCCTCGCACACTGAGCGGGAACATGTCGATCGGTGCAGCGACGGCGGCCTCCGGCCCGCCGGGCCACGGCAAGGACGCCGAAGGCGAGCTGCGGTCGCCCGCACAGTGCCGTGCGCGAGTGACAGAAGTACATGGGTGAGGCTTATTCGGCCATTTGTCGGGAACTCGAAGTGCGCAGCGGTCGTCGGCAGGGCTCCGGCCCGGCAGGCGATTTCGGGTAACGGATGAGGGAGAAGCCGTGACCGTTCGTATAGGCGTAGAGGAAGAGTTTCATGTTCTGGACGCGGAGAGCGGGCGGCTGGTGCCAGGTGCCGGTGCGGTTCTCGGCCACCTGAACGGGTCCGAGTTCAAGAACGAGCTGCAGCGGTCGGCGGTCGAGTGGAACAGCCGGGTGCACGCCTCGCTGGAGTCCCTGCACACCGATCTGGCCGGGGCGCGGCGGCGGCTGGACGCCGCGGCCTCCGGGTTGGGGCTGGCCGTCGTCGCGGCCGGGACCGTGCCGTTCGCGCGGGTGGTGTCCGGTGACACCACGCCCGATTTCCGCTACCGGTACATGGCCGACGAGTACCGGCAGGTCGCCGACGAGCATCTGGTGTGCAGCGCACAGGTCCATGTCGACGTTCCCGATCGCGACACGGCCGTGCGGATCATGTGCGCCGTCTCGCCCTGGCTGCCCCCGCTGCTGGCGCTGTCCGCCAGCTCACCGTTCTGGCTCGGCGCCGACACGGGGTACGCGAGCTGGCGCACGATGCTGTGGCAGCGCTGGCCCACCGCCGGGCCGGTCGGCTGCTTCGCCGGAGCCGCCGAGTACGACGCCGCGGTCCAGGGCCTGATCCGCTCCGGCGTGATCAAGGACCCGGGAATGATCTATTACGACATGCGGCCGAGCCAGCATCAGCGGACCCTGGAACTGCGGATCTGCGACGCCTGCCCGCGTCCCGAGACGGTCGTGCTCATCACCGGGCTGTTCCGCGCCCTGGTCGAGGACGCCCGGGGTCGGCTGGAGGAGTCGGGGCGGGCTTGTGCCGGCGGGCACGAATGGCTTCGGCCGGCGGTCTGGCGGGCGGCCCGGGCGGGCCTGGAGGGCGACCTGGTCGACCCGGCCACCCGCCTCGCCGCGCCCGCCCCCACCGTCCTGCGCGGCATGCTCCGACGGCTGCGCCCGACCCTGGAAGCCTTCGGCGACTGGGACACCGTGCGCGCGCTCACGGACGAGGCGCTGGCTCGGGGCAGTGCGGCGCACCGCCTGCGCCAGGTGGCCGAGCAGGAGGGTCTGCCCGCCTGCGTCGAGACGATGGCCGCCGAGACCCGTGGCGGGCGCAGGCGGAGCCCCGCCGCCCAGACCGTACCCGTCGCAGTGGCCGAGGCAGCCCCGCCCGGGGCCCCGGCACCGCACTCGGTGGGGACCCTCGGCGGCTGACACCCAGGCGGTCATGCAGAAAGGCAGGCACCGGTCGTTGCCCGCGACAGAACGCCTCGGCGCGGAGAAGCTGGACGGAGAGGCCGTCGTCCGCCCGTGGTGCGGTGCCGCCCGTGATCAAGGAGAGTGGCTCGCATGCCCAGCAGCACCGACACGAATGCGAAACCGAGCGGCTCGTGCTCGCTTACGGCTCCGCCTCCGGGCACGGCAGGCTGCAGCCCTCTGCGAGGGGGTGCGGCCTGATGTGCGGTCTGAGCGGCGAGATCCTGTTCGACGGCGGACGGCCCGACCTGGCGGCCGTGGAGCGCATGACCGACCGTCTCGCTCCCCGGGGACCGGACGGCAGGGGCCTGTGGTCGCAGGGCTCCGTCGCGCTGGGGCACCGCCGGCTGAAGATCATCGATCTGTCCGAGTACGGGGCCCAGCCGATGGCCGACCCCGCGGCGCGGATCGCCGGTGTCTTCAACGGGTGCGTCTACAACTACAAGGAGCTGCGCGAGGAGCTGCGTGGTCTCGGCCACCGCTTCTTCTCCGGCTCCGACACCGAGGTGGTGCTCAAGGCGTACCAGCAGTGGGGAACCGCCTGCGTCGACCGCTTCTACGGGATGTTCGCCTTCGTCATCGTCGAGCAGGTCACCGGGCGAGTGGTGCTGGCCCGTGACCGGCTGGGCGTCAAGCCGCTGTACCTGGCAGAGGCGCCGGGGCGACTGCGTTTCGCGTCCTCGCTGCCGGCGCTCCTGGCGGGCGGCGGCGTCGACACCTCGCTCGACCCGGTCGCGTTGCACCAGTACATGAGCTGGCACGCCACCGTGGCCGCGCCGCGCACCGTCCTCGCCGGCGTACGCAAACTGCCCGCCGCCACCGTGCGCGTCGTGGAGCCGGACGGCCGCCACCGCGACATCCGCTACTGGCAACCGCCGTACACCCGTTCGCCCGAGTACGAGCATCTGGGCGCGGACGACTGGCGGGACGCGGTGCTGGACGCGCTGCGCACCGCCGTACGCCGACGCATGGTCGCCGACGTACCCGTGGGCGTTCTGCTGTCGGGCGGCCTCGACTCCAGCCTGATCGTGGCGCTGCTGGCCGACGAAGGCCAGCGTGATCTCGCCACGTTCAGTGTGGGCTTCGAGGCCGAGGGCGGTGAGGAGGGCGACGAGTTCCGTTACTCCGACCTGGTCGCCCGGCACTTCGGTACGGACCACCACCAGCTGATGGTGCCCTCGGACCGGGTGTCGACGGCGCTGGACGCGGCGATCGAGGCGATGAGCGAGCCGATGGTCAGCCATGACGTGGTGGCCTTCCATCTGCTGTCGGAGCAGGTGGCGAAGGAGGTGAAGGTCGTCCAGAGCGGTCAGGGCGCCGACGAGGTCTTCGCCGGCTACCACTGGTATCCGGACATGGCCGCCGTCCCGAGGGAGCGGGCGCCCGAGGCGTACGCCGAGACGTACTTCGATCGGTCCCACCATGACCTCACCGGGATTCTGCGGCCCGACATGCTGCCCGATCACGACGTGTCCGGCGGCTTCGTACGGGAGCACATGGCCCGCCCGGGTGCCGAGACGGCGCTCGACGCGGCGTTGCGGCTCGACACCGAGGTGATGCTCGTCGACGACCCGGTCAAGCGCGTCGACAACATGACCATGGACTGGGGGCTGGAGGCCCGCGTCCCGTTCCTCGACCACGACCTCGTGGAGCTGGCCGCGGCCTGCCCGCCGGAGCTGAAACTCGCCGACGGCGGCAAGGGGGTCCTCCGGGCCGCCGGACGCCGGGTCCTGCCCTCGGAGGTCGTCGACCAGCCCAAGGGCTACTTCCCGGTCCCCGCCGTCAAACACATGGCGGGCCCCGTGCTGGGGCGGGTCCGTGAGGCACTGTCGGCGCCCGAGGCCAGGTCACGTGGCGTCTTCCAGGACGCGTACGTGGCCAGGCTGCTGTCGGGGCCGGACGAGCACCGCACCAGGCGTGGGGCGAACGCGCTGTGGCAGGTAGCTTTGCTGGAGATATGGCTGCAAACCCACGGAATCAGTTGACCGGGGCGCAGGGGACCCGTCCCCCGCGTCCGGCGACGGAGTCCCTGTCGTATCCGCTGACGGGCGCCCCCTCGCACGCCCCCGCCGGCGAGGACGTCGCCGACGGGGTGCCGTGGCGCACCGAGGACCATGGCACCGCCTCCGCGGTGGCGGCAGGGGCGGTCGGCGGTCGCGCCGGGACGGCCGTCACCCCGACGGCGGCCTCCACGGCTCCGGCACCGGTCGCGCTGCCCGACACCGCCGGGCCGCTGGACACACCGCAGCCACTGAAGTCCCATGGCTGCTGGTATCCGTCGGTGGACCCGAGCGGCAGGTACGTCGCGTTCATCTGCGACCGCGGCGGGGTGCCGCAGTTGTGGAGCGGCCCGGTCGGCGGACATGAGGTCCATCTGCTGGACTCCGATCCCCATCCGGTCAAAGAGGTGGCCTGGTCGCCCGACGGTCGCTGGATCGCCTACACGACCGCCCCGGGCGGCGGCGAACACACCCGGGTGCTGTGCGTACGCCCCGATGGAACCGGGCGCCGCGTCCTCGCCGGCGCCGAGCCCGGCAGCTCCGCGTACCTGGGCTGTTGGCAGCACGACGGGTCGGCCGTCGCCGTCACCGTCGCGGAGCCGGTTCTCACACCGGGCGAGGCCGAGACGGAGGAGCGGCCCGCTCCTGCGGAGCCGGGCCTCGCCGATCCGCGCACGTACACCGCCCGCCGTCCGACGGGCTGGGCCGCCCGGGACGGCCGGGCCGTGCTGCTGGGCGGCCCGTACTACGGCGATGCCGGTCCCGCCGCCCATGCCCGGGAAGCCCAGGGAAGGGAGGATGACAGGACCCCTCAGGATCAGACGGACGTGCACGGGGCCGGACCGTCGCACGTGCCGGACACGGCACGCACCGACGCGAACGACGAGGTCGACGGTGGTGTGCGGGGCACTCGGGCCCCCGGCGCGAAAGGCGGCGAGACGGCTCCGCAGGCGACTGCCGGCGGAGGGCTGGCCGCCTACCTCGTCGATCCCCTGGGTGTCGCGGCCCCCGCCCTGCTGGCCGTGGAACGCGGCGCCGCCACCCTGCGCGTGTGCGACATCAGCCGGGACGGACGGCTGGCACTTCTGCGCCGGGGGCCACGCGGCCGCCGCGAAGCGCTCGTCGTCCGTACGACCGATCTGCGGACCACCTTCGCCCTGCCGGTCGCCGACGGTGATCCGTGGATCGGCCGGTTCTCCCCGGACGGCACCACGCTGTGGCTGCGCAGCGACGCGGCACGCGAGTTCGCCGCGCTGTTCGCCGTCCGCCTCGGTTCCGGAGGGGAGCGGCTGGGGCTGGCCGTCGCCGCGCAGCGCGCGGACTGCGGACTGGAACTGTTGGCCCTCGGCCACGACGGACGCACCGCGGCGCTGGCCTGGAACGTGCGGGGAGCCACGGAGCTGGAGGTCACCGCCGTCACGGCGGCATCCGCCGGGGACGCGCGGGTGGGTTCGCGGCAGACGGTGTCGCTGCCGCACGAGGTGGTGACGCGTATCCCGCAGGTCGGCGGCCGGGCGGAACTGGTGCTGGCCCTGTCCGGCTCGCAGCGCCGCCCGGGTGTGTGGTGGTTCTCCGACGGCGCCGCACGACGGACGAAGTGGTCGTCCCGTGACCAGGACGCCGTCCCGCCCGGCCGTCCGCCCGTGCGCCCCGTACCGCTGCGGCTGACGGCACGCGACGGGCTGCCGCTGAACGGCTGGTACTACAGGGCGCCCGGCCGGGCCCCCGGTGTGCCGGCGCCCTGCGTGCTCCATCTGCACGGCGGGCCGGAGGAGCAGGAACGTCCGGTGTTCAATCCGCTCTACCACGAGCTGCTGGGCCGGGGGCTCGATGTCTTCGCTCCCGATGTGCGGGGCTCGTCGGGGCACGGCCGCTCGTTCGTCGACGCCGACCTCGCCACGGGACGGTTCGCCGCGATCGAGGACGTCGCCGACTGCGCGGCGCATGTCGTCGTGTCCGGTCTCGCCGATCCGCGGCGGCTGGCCGTCATGGGCCGCTCGTACGGCGGCTATCTGGTGATGGCCTCACTGGTGTGGCACCCCGACCTCTTCCGCACCGGTGTCGCGGCCTGCGGCATGTCCGACTTCGCGACCTTCTACGCCGGGACCGAGCCGTGGATCGCGGAATCGGCCGCGCACAAGTACGGCCATCCGGAGATCGACCGTGAGCTGCTGCGCGCGCTCTCCCCGATGACCCGCGTCGACGCACTGCGCGTTCCTGTCCTCGCGGTGCACGGTGAACACGACACCAATGTGCCGCTCGGCGAGTCCGAGCAGTTCGTACGCGCGGCCCGCGAGCGCGGTCTGGAGGCCGAACTGCTGATGCTGCGCGACGAGGGCCACGACTTCCTCCGCGCGGACAGCCGAAAGCTCTTCCGCCGGACCGCCGCCGACTGGATCCAGCGGCACATCGCCGGGTGACACCGGCCGGCAACGACGAGGCACGCGCACGGTGAGCGTGGGCCGCCGCCCAAGGTGGTACCGCGTGTCGGCAGGACCGGCTCAACGAACGACGTACGCCCTGTACGCCGCCTCCACTCCGGCCCCCGCCGGTAACCGGGTGGGAAACGCAGGAGCCGTCGGCTCGCGGCGCACCCCTGTCCGGCTGCGTCGATTCCGGCGCCCAGGAGTGCTCAGGCTTCCTCGTCAACGGGAGGTCCGCCCTCGGGCGACGCGGCACGACCGGTGTCGACGCGGGCGAGCAGAGTGAGCAGAGCAGCCACCGTGAGCCCGGCCTCCGCAGGGTGACGGAGCACCGTGCCCGGCGCGATCCGGTACGTGTTGCCGCGCCCTTCGCGCGTGTGGGACAGGAAACCGCTCTGCTCCAGATCAGAAATGATCTTCTGGACGGCACGCTCCGTGAGTCTGCAGCGGGCGGCGATGTCACGCACGCGCACGGTCTGGTCTTCGGCAATGGCTGCCAGTACCCGCGCATGGTTCGTGATGAACGTCCACCCCGCATGGGGTTCCGGTGCTCCAGCCATGGACCAGATCTTACGCCTGCCAGTTCACGCTTATAAATACCTGAATCAGAGTTCCTGTATCACTTGACGTATGTTGACGCGAGGGTGAACCTGGTTCCGGAGGACCGCCGCGAGCACGCCACCGGGGAGACGGCCATGCGGGAGCCATCACAGTCCGGGATCAGTGAGGCCGACGGCTGCGCGAGAGCGGCGGGGCTCGCCGATGCGCAGCGTCTGCCGAACCTCACGATCCACAGCCGCCCCGACGGTCACCGGATGGTCGTCACGGTGTGCGGCGACCTTGAGCTCGCCACGGATCAGCAGTTGCACCGGTCCTTGCGTTCGGCGCTGACCCGCTCCGATCACGGCATCGACCTGGACCTCAGCAGCGTCGAATTCTGCGGCTGCTCCGGACTCAACACCCTGCTGAGCATCCGCCGGCAGGCCCTGGACCATGCCAAAACGGCCGTCATCCGCGACATCAGTCCGGCGGCCGAGCGAATCCTCACCCTCACCGACACCCTGTCGCTGTTCACCTCGCACGACACCTCGGGCGAGGAGGACGGCGCGGCCGACGCCGAGCCGCCCACGTCACGGCCGGACGACCCCGAGCCCGATCCACGTGTCGAGGTCGTGCAGTTGCGGCGGGCCATGCAGACCCGGGACACCATCGATCTCGCGCGGGGCATCCTCATGGCCGTCTTCACGCTCTCTCCCGAGGAAGCCTGGCAAGCCCTGGTGATGACGTCCCAGAACACCAACACCAAACTGCACCGAACGGCTCGGCAACTGGTGGATTCCGTCACGGGCGACCCCTTGCCGCACCTCACGAAGGAACAGCTGACCGCCGCCGCGGCACGCGTCACGGCCGCACGCGACGCGCAGAACGGTCGCGGCTGACGTTCGGCGTCGACGCCGCCTTCATGAGCCGGTGGCACCCGCGTTCGGCTGTCGGTACGGCCGCACGGCGCGTCGCGCGATGGCGAAACGGTGTGTCTCCGACGGGCCGTCGTAGATCCGGAAGGGGCGCACCTCCCTGAGCAGACGGGCCAGTGGGGCGTCGGCGGCCGAGATGCCGAGTGCTCCGCAGATCTGCACCGCCCGGTCGACCACCCGGTTCACGGCCTCCGCCACGAAGGTCTTGGACACGGAGGTGAGTTGCGCGGCGGCGGCGGAGCCGGTGTCCAGCTCCCAAGCGGTGCGCAGGATCAGGGCGCGGCTCGCCTCGATGTCGATCTCGGAGTCGGCCAGCATCTGCTGGACCATGCCGAGGTCTCCGAGGACGGAGCCGAACGCCGTGCGACTGCCCGCCCGTTCCAGCGCGACGTCCTGGGCGCGCCGCGCGGCTCCCAGCCAGCGCATGCAGTGCGTCATCCGGGCGGGGCCGAGCCGGACCTGGGCACCCGCGAAGCCCTGGCCGACCTCGCCGAGCACCTGGTCGTCCCCCACCACGCACTCCTCGAAGACGATCTCGCTGTGCCCGGCGAAGAGCCCTTCGTCCAGGGTCTCGATGTCCCGGACGATGCGCATGCCGGGAGTGCCCGCGTCGACCAGGAACATGGTGGCGCCGCCCGGGTCGCCGGGGTTGCCGGAGGTGCGGGCCATGACGATCGCGAAGCCGGCGCCGCGCGCCCCGCTGATGAACCACTTGCGCCCGTCGATGCGCCATCCGCCGGGAATCCGGGTCGCGGTGGTCCGCAGGGACCGGGGGTCCGCGCCGGCGCCGGGGGCCGGTTCGGTCATGGCGAAGCAGGACCGCACCTCGCCGGCGGCAAGTGGGCGAAGACAGCGCTCCTTCTGGTCCTCGGTGGCCACCTTCTCCAGCAGGTGCATGTTGCCCTCGTCCGGGGCCGCGCAGTTCAACGCCAGGGGGCCCAGCAGCGAGTAGCCCGCGGCTTCGAAGACCAGCGCCTGCCCGCGCAGGTCGAGTCCGTGCCCGCCCCACCGGGTCGGCACGTGCGGAGCGAACACACCCGCGTCACGAGCGCCTTTCTGCAGCGCCTCCCGCAGGTCCTCGGGGGCGTCGTGGACGGACCCTCCGCACGCGCGCTCGGCCGGGATGACCACGTCGCGTACGAACGCGGAGGTGGACGCGGCAAGTTGGGCGACCGTCGGGTCGACGTCGAACTGGATGGGCACGGGGCCTCCCGCCGAAGGGCGTACGGGCATCGGGTCCCGCCGCGTTCTAGAAACTGTATAGCGTCTTTAGTATCTTGCCGTGAGAAGCCCGGCGACGGGAAGACGGCAGGGGAGACGTCCTATGAGCAACTCGGTGAACCCCGAGCCGGTGCGGGTCGTCCGCCACCCCGACGGAGTCGTCGAGGTGCGGCTGGACGATCCCGGGCGGGGCAACGCCCTGGACCTGGCGACGGCCGAGGCACTGCGGGACACGACGGCCCGGGTGGCCGCGGACCCGGGCGGCGCGGTCCTGCTGCGGGCGACCGGCGGGACCTTCTGCGTGGGCGGTGACCTGCGCGCCTTCGCCGGTCTCGGCGACGGGACGGGCGCCTATGTGCATGCCGTGGCGACCGCCGCGCACGCCGCGATACAGGCACTGCACGAACTGCCGGTGCCGGTGGTCACCGCCGTGCGCGGCGCCGCCGCGGGTGGCGGGGTCGGTCTCGCCCTCGTGGGCGACATCGTCCTGGCGGCCCGGTCCGCACGGTTCCGGCTGGCGTACACGGACGTCGGGCTCACGCCGGACTGCGGAGCGTCCTGGTTCCTGCCGCGCCTGGTGGGTCCCCGGCTGGCAGCGGACCTGATCCTCACCAACCGGGTCCTGACCGGGGACGACGCCGAACGGTGGGGTCTGGTCTCCCGCTCGGTCGATGACGAGGAACTGGACGCGGCGGCGCACCGGACCGCCGCCGGGCTGGCCGCCGGCGCCGGTGACGCCCTGCGCGCCGCGAAAAACCTGCTGCGCGGCCTCGACGGGTCCGCGCTGGGCTCCCACCTCGCCGAGGAGGCGCGGCAGATCGCCGCCCTGGCGAACGGGCCGGAGGCACAGGAACGGATGGCGTCGTTCCTCGCCGCCCGGGGCCGCGCCCGGACGGTCGACAGTCGGCTCCGGCTCGGGGAACCGGAAAGTGTTTCTTGAATCCCTCTTCACTAACAGGCCCGCCGGAGCGTAACCTCCGGGCAACACAGAACCGAGGAACCGGTCACCACAGAACCGGGGAAAAGGTGTGGCGATGCAATCTGCTCCCGTGGACCTTCCGGGCGCTCCCGACGAGACGCTCACCGAAGCCGTCGTCGACCTCGTTCTGCGGGGCATGTGGCGCGGCAGGCCCGAATCGGAGCACCGCCCCTTGGTCGACACCGGGCTGGCGATGGTGAAGGGTCCGCTCGTGCTGCCCACCGAGCGGGCCAAGGCCACCGCCGCAGGAATCCTGCGGATCCCGCAGGGATCGGCGAGGGAGAAGCAGATCACCAAGGCGTACGAGGCCTTCCTGCCGGTCAACAGGAAGATCCGCGAGGTGTGCACGGCATGGCAGTGCCGGCCCGACGGAACCGCCAACGACCACTCCGACAGCGTCTACGACGCCGGGGTGCGCGAGTCGCTGGAGGACGTGCACGAGGCCATCCAGCCCGTGCTGCGCAGGCTGGAACAGGCGCTCGAAGGCAGCGGGCGGTATCTGACCGAGCTGGAGGAAGCCCTCGACCGCTTCGACGACGGTGAGGTGAAGTGGCTGGCCTCGCCGCTGTGCGACTCTTACCACACCGTGTGGATGCGGCTGCACCAGGAGTTGCTGCTCGTGCTCGGGATCAGCCGGGCCGAGGACGAGGTCCGGGAAGAGGAGCTGGTCACGAGGAGCCGGGGTTGAGCGTCACCGACCGCGAGCCGGGCCACTTCGCTCCGTCCGAGGCCCCCCTCGCATCCTCCGAGGCCTCGCTCGCACCCTCCGAAGCCCCGGGCCGCCTCCTGGTGCCTTACGGCCAGGGACGAATCCGGGGGCTCGACGCCGGCGAACTGGGCGCCCACGGCGCGGCCATGGACCGGCTGGTGGCCCTCGGACTGCCGGTCGTCCCGGGGCTCACCGTGCCGGCCGGTGCCGCCGCGTCGCTGTGTGAACCCGGCACCGCCCGAGCCGCCGTCGACCTGATCGAAGCGCTGTCGGGACGGCGGATCGGCGACACGGGCCGCCCGTTGCTCCTGCGCCTGTCGGCGAGCGCCCCGACCGAGATCGCCGGACTGCCGCCCGACCTCGCCTGTCTCGGTGTCACCTCCACGGGAGCCGACGGTCTGTGCGCCGTCATCGGACGCGCGGACGCCCTGTACGAGGTGTGGGCCGCCACCGTGCGGATGATCGCCGAGTACGCCCTCGACGTACCCGGCGCGGTGCTCGACGACGTCCTCCTCGACACGCCCGAGCCGCGGGCACGGGTCGACGCGCTGCTGTCCCTGGTCGCGCGGCACGGCTCACAGCCCTTCCCCGACGACCCGGCCCAGCAGCTCGCCCTGGCCGCCCGCGCCCTTCTCGTACGGTGGGACTCACCGCGAGCGAGGAGATCCCGCAAGGCGCAGCGGCTCCCCGCCGATCTCGGTGTCGCCCTGCACGTACAGGCGCTGCGCATCGGCCCGGCCGACCGTTCGGGCTACGGCACGGCGGTCAGCCGCCATCCCGAGACGGGCCGTCTCTCCCCTCAGGGCTCCTTCTTCCGCGGGGTGCGGCGCAGCGCCCCACCACCGCACACCGGTGAACCGCTGGACCGCCTCGCGGGCGGAACGGCTCTGCTGGAGCATTCCCTCCTCACCCTCGAACGTCATCTGCGCGCGCCCGTCTCCGTCGACTTCGAGGTACGCGACGACGAGATCTCCCTGCTCGCCGCCTCCGCGCAGCAACGGCCGCCGCTGCGGGCCTCGGTATGCCTCGCCGCCGACCTGGCACGGGACGGCGCACTCGGCCCCGAGGAGGCCGTACTGCGTATCGGCCCCGCGCAGGTGCAGGAACTGCTGCACCCCCAGCTCCGGCTGACCGGCGGCGAGGAACTTCTGGTGAAGGGGCTGCCCGCCTCCCCCGGCGCGGCGACCGGTGTGGTCGTGCTGTCCAGTGAGCGGGCCCTCGAACTGGGTGCGGACGGCACCCCTGTCGTGCTCGTGGCGCAGGAGACGACCCCGGCGGACGTGCCGGGAATGCTGGCCTCCGTCGCCGTACTGACCGGCAGTGGAGGTATCGCCTCGCACGCCGCCGTGGTGGCGCGGGGCGCGGGCAAGCCCGCGGTGTGCGGCGCCGAGGGGCTGCGCCTGGACCGGGCCGCCGGAACGGTGCGGATCGGGGAGCGGCTGCTGCGCGAGGGCGACCCCGTCTCACTGGACGGCCGCACCGGCGCCGTCTACGCGGGGACGCTGAACGTCAGTGTGGCCGGCCCGCCGCCCGAACTGTCCACCCTGCTCGCCTGGGCGGACGACATGCGCCGGCTGGGTGTGCGGGCCAACGCCGACACCGCCGCCGAGGTCGACACCGCCCTCGCCCTGGGCGCGGAGGGTGTCGGGCTGTGCCGTACGGAGCACCAGTTCCTCGGCGACCGGCTGCCGCTGATCCGCCGGGTGATCCTGGCCGCCGACCCGGCCGCCCGCCACGAGGCGCTGGTGGCGCTGGAGCGCGCTCAGCACGAGGACTTCAGGGCTCTGCTGGCCGCGGTCGGGAACCGCCCGGTGACCGTGCGCCTGCTGGACGCCCCGCTGCACGAGTTCCTGCCCGCCCCCGGCCACGCCCTGGACGCGGCCGAGGAGCAGCGGGCCGCAGCGTTGCGTGAGGCGAACCCGATGCTCGGGCTGCGCGGGGTTCGGCTGGCGCTGCTGCACGAGAGGCTCTACCCGGCGCAGGCCGAGGCGCTCTTCGCCGCCTGGGCGGACGTGGCGGCCACCGGGGTCCGGCCCGAGCTGGAGGTGATGATCCCGCTCGTCAGCCTGCCGGAGGAACTGGCCGCCGCGGCCGCGTACGTGCGTGGCGCCGCCGAGGCGGTCGCCGCCCGCACCGGTGTGGAGGTCCCGTACCGGCTCGGCACGATGATCGAAACCCCGAGGGCCGCGCTCCTGGCCGGTGAACTCGCCGAACACGCGGAGTTCTTCTCCTTCGGCACCAACGACCTCACCCAGCTGACCTACGGGTTCTCCCGGGACGACGTCGAGCGCCAGGTGCTCGCCACCTATCAGGAGCGCGGCCTCCTGACGGCCAGCCCCTTCGCGCGGCTCGACCCGCACGGGGTGGGCGCCCTCATCGCCCTGGCCGTCGAGCGGGCACGGAGCGTGCGGCCCGGTATCAAGCTGGGCGTGTGCGGAGAGCACGGCGGGGATCCGGAGTCGATCGCCTTCTGCGACGACCTCGGCCTCGACTACGTCTCCTGTTCCGCGCACCGCGTGCCGGTGGCCCGGATGGCGGCCGCGCACAGTGCCCGACGCGGGCGGCATGACGAGAGCGGCAGCGGGAGCACACGATGACGAGCACCGTGACCGGCGGCCCGGCCCTGTCGGACGCCGAACTGGACGACCTGCGCGAGACCGTACGGTCGGTGTGCGCGGACGCCGGAGGCACCGCGACGGTGCGCCGGCTGCCCGAGCACTCCCCCGGCATCGACGCCGCGTTGTGGGACACCCTCGGACGGCAGGTCGGCCTCGCGGCCCTCGGGCTGCCCGAGCCGGCCGGAGGCATCGGCGGTCTCTCCGAGATCGCCGTGGTCTGCGAGGAACTGGGCAGGACGCTGGCACCGGTACCGCTGCTGTCCTCCACCGTGCTGGCCGGACAGGTGCTCGCCGGTTGCGGAACGGCCGACAAGGCGCTGGCCGAACTGGCCGAAGGCACGGTCCACGCACTGGCGGTATCGGCGCCCGACGGGGCCTGGCGGCCCGATGCCGTGCCGGTCGCCGTCTCCTGGCAGAGCGGGGTCCCGGTCCTCGACGGCACCGCGCCGTTCGTACTCGACGGCGCCGATGCCATGGCGCTGGTGGTGGCCGCCGCCGGAGCCGACGGAGTGGACCTTTTCCTCGTCGACCCGCGGGGACCGGGGGTCACCGTGCGCCGGGTCACCACCCTGGACCTCAGCCGGGGCCAGGCGGTGGTCACCCTCTCCGGCGCGCGGGCCCGGGCACTGACCGCCGGCGGCGAGGGGGCGGATGTCGTCTCCCGGGCCCTGGACGTGGCCCTGGTCGCCCTGGCCGCCGAGCAACTCGGCGGCGCTCAGGCGGCGTTGGACATGACGGTGGCCCATGTGCGGGACCGTACGCAGTTCGGCAGGGCGATCGGCGGGTTCCAGGCGGTCAAGCACACCTGCGCCGACATGCTGCTCCAGGTCGAGGGCGCACGCTCGGCGGTGACGCGCGCCGTACGGGCGGCCGGCTCGGCCGAAGCGCTGGCCGAAGCGGCGGCGGTGGCCCAGGCGTGGTGCTGTGAGGCCTTCGTGTCCGTCGCCGCCGAGTGCGTGCAGTTGCACGGCGGCATGGGCTTCACCTGGGAACACGACGCACACCTGTACTTCCGGCGGGCCCAGTCCGACGCCGTCCTGCTGGGCGGCGCCGCACACCACCGGGAACGGCTGGCAGGGCTGCTGAGCTGGTGACGTGGAAGGCGGAACCGGTATGACCACCCGACTCATCGACGACTCGCTGTTCGACGACGGGGCCGACGGGGCCCCACCGCGGCTCGCGGGTGCGCGCTGCTCCAGGTGCGACACCGTCGTCTTCCCCCGACAGGACTCGTGCCCGAGGTGTTCGGACGGGCCCATGTCCGGTCACGTGCTGCCGGTGAGCGGGCGCGTGTGGTCGTGGACGCTCCAGGCGTTCCCGCCGAAGCCGCCCTACCGGCCTCCGGCCGACGGCCACCGGCCGTACCACGTGGGCTATGTGGACCTCGGTGAGGTGCTGATCGAGGCGCGGCTGGCGGTTCCCCGCACCCGGATACGGATCGGGCTGCCGGTACGGCTCACCACCGTGCCCGCGTATCAGGACGAGGACGGAACCGAGGTCCTGACCTTCGCGTTCCGCCCGGACGGGGAGGGGGAGCGATGAGCCGGAGCGAGGACGTCTACGTCGTCGGATGCGGAATGCATCGCTTCGGCCGCGACGAGACCGTCACCGGGATGGACATGGCCGAGCGGGCGGTACGCGAGGCGCTGGCCGACGCCGGGGTCTCCTGGGAGGACATCGGCTACGCGGCCGGCGGCTCCGACGTGTCCGGCAAGCCCGACACGCTGGTGGGCCGCCTGGGCCTGACCGGTGTGCCGTTCGTCAACGTGCAGAACGGCTGCGCCACCGGCACCTCCACCGTGCTCGCGGTGGCCAACGCGCTGCGCGCGGGCGAGGCGTCACTGGGACTGGCGGTGGGGTTCGACAAGCATGAGCGGGGCGCGTTCCACGTCTCCGCGGCCCGCTACGGTCTGGGCGACTGGTATGCCGAGACCGGCATGATGCTGACCACCCAGTTCTTCGCTCTCAAGACGCAGCGATACCTGCATGAGCACGGGATCTCCGAGCGGGCGCTGGCGACAGTCGCCGCGCGGGCCTTCCGCAACGGCTCGCACCACCCCCTGGCCTGGCGGCGCAAGCCGCTGACGGAGCAGGAGATCCTGGACTCCGCCGAGGTCAGTCCACCACTCACCCAGTACATGTTCTGCTCACCGGGACAGGGCGCGGCGGCGCTCGTGCTGGCGCTCGGCGACCGCGCCTTCGACCTGTGCGAACGACCCGTCAAACTGGCGGCGTTGGCGTTCCGCACCCGGCGGTTCGGTTCGTTCGAGGTGTTCTCGCCCTGGCTGCCGCCGGGCCCGCACCACAGCCCCAGCGTCGACGCGGCCGAGGCGGCCTTCCGCACGGCCGGTGTGCGGCCCGCGGACGTCCAGGTCGCCCAGTTGCAGGACACCGACAGCGGCTCGGAGCTGATCCACCTGGCGGAGACCGGGCTGTGCGGGCACGGCGAACAGGAAGAGCTGCTGGCCCGCGGGGACACCGATCCCACAGGCCGGATACCGGTCAACACCGACGGCGGCTGCCTGGCCGGCGGGGAGCCCGTGGGCGCCTCGGGGCTGCGCCAGTTCCATGAGGTCGTACGGCAGTTGCAGGGCCGGGCACCGGGCGTGCAGGTACCGGGCGCTCCCCGGGTGGGCTTCACCCACGTGTACGGAGCACCCGGGATCAGCGCCTGCTCGGTCCTCACGGTGTGAGGGGCGGCCGGGCCGTGCGCCGTGGTCCTGGTGAGCGCCTCAGGAGCGCGCCGGGGCCGGCTTCTCCTCGGCGACGATACGCAGCGCCAGCGCCCTGACGGCCTCCAGTACGGCCCGGGAGGGCATCCGCGACAACGGGCCTCCCTCCGCCCGCAGTGCCGTGACGAGCATGGTCGTACTGATCAGGGTGCGGACCGCGAGTGCCTGCGTCGCGTGCCGGGCTTTGGCCGCCCGGGGGCTGCGGGTGGTGCCCTCGGGCAGGTAGTCGTATCCCCGTTGGATGTGCCGCTGCTCGAACTCGTCGCGGAGCACCTTGACGCTGCCGTTGGCGGACGCGAACTGGATCTGGTAGAGGCGCGCCTCGTCCGGGTTCTGCTCCACCCACTCCCATACGGCGTCGATGACGCGCAGCAGCCCCTCCGCGTCACCCGGTTCGGACTCCGGCCGGGCGGCCTCCACGACCGCGTTCAGCTGGTCGAAGACCCGTCGCATGGCGAGTTCGAGCAGCTCCTCCTTGCCGTCGAAGTGGTAGTAGACCGCCGTGGGCACCACCTGGGCCTCGGCCGCGATGTCCTGGATGCTGGTCTCCGCGAATCCGTTGCGGCCGAACACCCGCACGGCGGCGGTGATGATGTGCTGCCGTCGCGAGGGGCGGTGGGCGGGCTGCTTGCCGTTCTTCGTGGTGGCCATCGTGCTCCCCTGGCAACTGCCGTGGACCCGCGCTTACGTGGATCCCCTTGTACTGACCATGCTATCCAGTAACTCCGACCGGCAGGCGGCCAAATTCCTCCTGCACATGGGCCTCCGGAGCATCCAGGCCCCGGCATACTTGACATCATGACGACATCCGGGACCCGCGCCGCTCACCGTCCGTCGCGCAAGCAGTGGGTGATCGAGGCAGCCACGGAGCTGTTCGCGACCCAGTCGCCGGACGAGGTGACGGTGGCCGACATCGCCGCCCGTGCGGAGATGACCTCGGCGGCGGTGTACTACCACTTCTCCTCCAAGGACCAGGTCCTGGCGGAAGGGATGCGGGTGTTCGCCGCCGCGCTGCGCGAGCAGTTGCGGGCACTCACCGACGCCCACGAGCGCGGTACGGACATCGGGCCGACGGTCACCACGCTGCTGGCCTGGCTCGGCGAGCAGCGGTCCGCCGCCACCGTCTTCTTCGTGTCGTCGGCCGGCATGAGCCAGGAGGCCGAGGCGCTGCGCCAGCAGAGCCGCGCGGACCTGCTGGCCGAACTGGTACGACTGATCCACAAAGCCCGCACCTCGGCCTCGGAGCCGGAGGCGGCGGTGATCGGCCTGGGACTGCTGGCGCTGCTGGAGACCGCGGCGATCTCGCAGGTCCGGGGCGACGACGTGTACCGGTCGCTCGGGCACCGCTCGTTCGTCCGCGAGGTCGGCGACCTCGCGGAGCGGATCGCGGACCCGGCGGCGGCCGAATAGCCCGGCGGCGGCCGGGCTGTCCGGCCGCCGGTCACACCAGCAGACGCAGGGGCTTGCGCAGCAGCTCCCCGACCGTGCGCAGATACTCGGCCGCGGGCGCTCCGTCGACGGCGCGGTGGTCGAACGTGAGGCTCAGCGTGAGCACCCGTGTCCGCAGCGGCCGGTCGTCCCGCCACTCCACGCCGTCCCTGAGCGCGCCCACCCCGAGGATGGCGACCTGACCGGGATTGATCACCGGGGTGAAGAAGTCCACGCCGTAGCCGCCCAATGAGGTGACGGTGAAGGTGCCGCCCTCCAGTTGGGCCGGGGAGACCCGCCCGTCGCGGGCGGCCCGCGCCAGCTCCTTCGACCGGCGGGCGATCTCCGGCAGGGGCAGCGCCGCCGCGTCCTCGATCACCGGGACCAGCAGGCCGCCCGGCACGGCGACGGCGAAGCCGAGGTGGATGCCGTCGAGCAGATGGACGCCGTCCTCGCGCACCGTCGCGTTGAGCAGCGGGTGCTCGCCCAGGGCCAGCGCGGCGGCCTTCAGCAGGAAGTCGTTGAGGCTGGGCACAGGCAGTTCGCTGTCGGCCCATTCCTCCTTGAGCCGGTCCCGCAGGGACACCACGGCGTCCATCCGGACCTCGTACCCGTGCGTCAGCTGCGCCATCTCCTGGAGGCTGGCGTGCATCCGGCGGGCGATGGTGCCGCGCATCCCGGTGAGGGGGAGGACGTCTCCCGGCCGGGGTGGCGCGGTCTTCCCGCGGACGGGCGGCGGCTCGGGGGCCGGCGTGACGGGGTCGAGGTCCGACCTGCGGATCCGGCCGCCGGGCCCGGTGCCGTTCACCTCCGCGAGGTCGATGCCCCGCTCCTTCGCCAGTCGGCGGACCAGCGGCGAGACCGGGAGGACGGAGGCGGGGGCGGTGGCCGCAACCGCCGGGGGGACGCCGGTGGCGGCGTCGAGGAGGAACTCCTCCACGTCCTCGGAGACGATCCGGCCGCCGGGCCCGGTGCCCGTTACGCCGGTGAGGTCGACGCCGGCGCCGGACGCCACCCGTCGGGCGTTCGGTGAGGCCAGGAGCCGGCCCCCCGGGACGAGGGAGGCGGTACCGCCGGGCGGGGATGCGGCCGCCGCCGTGGGGGCGGCGTCCGGCGCCGTCGGCGCGGTGGTCGCGGAACCGGACCCGGCCGGCATCGGCGTACCGGCCGGGTCCGGCGGCTGCTCGCCCTCGGCCAGCAGCCAGCCGATGAGGGCTCCGGCGGGGAGGGTGGTGCCGGCCGGGACCACCGGGTGGAGCCGTCCTGCGGCCTCGGCCTCGACGTCCACGTCGACCTTGTCGGTGGCCAGCCGCAGCAGCGCGTCGCCCTCGGCGACGGCCCCGCCGGTGGGCACGAGCCATTCGTCGATCGTGCCTTCCTGCATGGTCAGGCCGATCTTCGGCAGCAGAACCTCGACCGCCACGTCGGTCACGACCTTTCGAGGAGGCGCCGGCAGCCCTGGGCGATCCGGACGCGATCGGGAACATAGGCCTTCTCCAGGACCGGGGAGAACGGCACCGGGGAGAAGGGAGCGCCGATACGCAGGACCGGCGCGTCGAGGTGATCGAAGGCGGCGTCCTGGATCTGGGCGGCGATCTCCGCGCCGAGCCCGCCGAAGGTGACGGCCTCGTGCACCACGAGGACCCGGTTGGTGCGGCGGACGGAGGCGAACATGGTCTCGGTGTCCAGGGGCTGCACGGTGCGGGGGTCGATCACCTCGATCTCCACGCCCTCGGCGGCGAGTTCGTCGGCCGCCGCGAGGGCCTCGCCGACCATGCGGCCCAGGGCGATCACGGTGACGTCGCCACCGTGCCGGGCGGTGTGCGCCCGGCCCAGCGGGATGCCGTAGATCTCCTCGGGCACCTCGCCGGTGCTGCCGAGCAGGACCTTGTTGAGCATCACGACGACGGGGTTGTCGTCCCGGATCGCCGCGACGGTGAGCCCCTTGGCGGTGTACGCGTCGGACGGCATCACCACCTTGAGGCCGGGCACGTGGGCGAGCCAGGCCTCCAGGCTCTGGCTGTGCTGGGCGGCGGCGCCCAGGCCCGCTCCGGAGGCGGTGGTGATGGTCAGCGGCACGGACACCGAGCCGCCGAACATGTACTTCATCTTGGCGGCCTGGTTGACGATCTGGTCGAGGCAGACACCGATGAAGTCCATGAACATGAGGTCGACGACGGGCCGCAGCCCACGGGCGGCGGCGCCCACCCCGAGGCCGACGAGAGCGGCCTCGGAGATCGGGGTGTCGATCATGCGGCGGGGGCCGAACTCGTCGAGCAGGTTGTCGAACATGCGGAAGACGCCGCCGTATCCGGCCACGTCCTCGCCGGCGACGAAGACGTTCTCGTCCTCGCGCATGGCCTGCGCGAGCCCCTCGTTGAAGGCCTTGACGTAGGTGAGTTTGCGGGCCGTGCCTTCTGGGGCGGCGGCCTGTGCTTCGGTGCGGGTGCTCATGGCGGTCATCCCGAGTAGACGTTGGCCAGCAGGTCGGCGGGGTCGGGCAGGGGGCTCGTCTCGGCGTACGCGATGGCCTCGGCGATCTCGTCACGGGTGCGCTGCCAGGTGTCGTCCAGGTCCGCGCGGGTGGCGGTGCCGTCGGCGAGGGCGCGGGCTTCGAGCAGGTCGATGGGGTCGCGGGCCCTCCACTCGGCGACCTCCTCGTCCGAGCGGTAGGGGTGGCGCAGTCCCTTGACGCCCTGGTGGTCGTAGAAGCGGTAGGTCTTGGCCTCGATCATCATGGGGCCGCCGCCGGAGCGGGCCCGCTCGACGGCCTCGCCGGCGGCGCGGTGGACGGCGACCGCGTCCATGCCGTCGACGATGACGGCGGGCATGCCGTAGGCGGACGCCCGCTCGGCGACATCGGTGATCAGCATGTGCTTCGACTGGGGCGTGAACTCGGCGTAGCCGTTGTTCTCACAGACGAAGACGACGGGCAGGCCGAGGATGGCAGCCATGTTGGCGCCCTCGTGGAAGGCACCGATGTTCGTGGCACCGTCGCCGAAGAAGGTCACGGCGACGCTGTCCTCGCCCTTGTACCGGGCCGCGAAGGCGGCGCCCACCGCGATCGGGACACCCGCTCCGACGATGCCGTTGGCACCGAGCATGCCTCGGGTGACGTCGTTGATGTGCATGCTTCCGCCGCGGCCGAGGCAGGCGCCGGTGACACGGCCGTACAGCTCGGCGTACATCTCCCGGAAGCCGACACCCTTGGCCACGGCATGCCCGTGCCCGCGGTGGGTGGAGGTGATCTGGTCGTCGTCGCGCAGGGCGGCCATCACGCCGGCGGCCACGGCTTCCTGGCCGACATAGAGATGCAGGAATCCGGGCAGTTTGCCGGCCTCCATGAGCTTGCCGGCCTCGGTCTCGAACAGCCGGATGCGCACCATGCGTTCATGTAGATCCTTGATGACCCGCGCGGTGACCTGCGCGGATTTCTTCGACGCCGTCGACGCTCGTTGAGTCATCGTCCGCCCCTTCGCCCGAGGGAAGTTGCCAAGCAATCGGACTTACTAGTGCCGGTCTACAGTAACCAGCATGGGGGCACCTTACTGAACAGGATCTCTAATTACTACGCCCCGGTCCCGACTCCCGTCCCCGCGCGTCCACCAGCTCCACCGCATTGCCCTCCGGATCCGACCAGAAGCTGACACGCCGCCCCCGCGCCCGGACGACGACCGGGTCCGACAGGGGCCGGGCCCCCGCGGCCGTCAGCGCCTCGACCACCGGGTCCATGTCGTCGAGGTGAAAGGTCAGGTACGACAGCCCCTGCCGCCCGGCCGGAGCGGACACCTCGCCCGGCGACGGCCCGGACGCCGAGAGTGACGGGGGTGACGAGGGAAGAAGCAACTTGACGCACCCCCCGGAGGGCACCCGGAGCCAGACCACGAGCAGCTCGCCACCGAGGCCCGCAGGACCGCCGACGGACTCCGGCACGCGCGAGCGGCGCACGGCCCGGCAACCGAGCACCTCGCCATAGAAGCGCTCCATCGCCTCCAGGTCCCGCACCACCACGCCCACCTCGAACGGCAGGGTCATGACCATCGCACCCACCCCCACGGACCACCGAGCGGCCACTTCGCCACTTTCTATTGACAGACCACACTAAGTCCTGTTGTCGTTTCGGACACAGCCCAGCTGTCGCATTCCGAAGCCGGTCGCCGGCTCGCGGCTGGGAGGATTGTGAGGACATCGTGGTCCAGACCAGTTCGCCGGAGATTCGGGAGACGGACGCCGGGAGCGAGCCGCCCTCGGCCCCTTCGGCCCCCCCGACCCCCGAATACTCCTCGTGGATCAGCCGGGACCGGTCCACCGACGCCGCGTCCCTGGCGATGCGGCGGGAGGCCGCCGAACTCGTCGAACGCGTGGTGGCGCACTACCGCGACGGCACGACGCACCAGGTTGACGAGCAGTGGACGGAACCCGTCGCCAACTACCTCGACGCCGACCGCTGGCGACGGGAGACGGAAGCCGTCCATCGTGGTGTCCCGCTGCCGCTCGCCATGTCCTGCGAGCTGCCCGGCCCCCACACCTACAAGGCGATCGACGTACTCGGCGTTCCGGTGCTGATCACCCGGGACCGCCAGGGCACCGTGCACGCCATGATCAACGCCTGCCGGCACCGGGGAGCCAAGCTCCTGGAACCCGGCTGCGGCGTCTCCAAACGGCTGACCTGCCCGTACCACTCCTGGTCCTACGACCTCACCGGTGAGCTGCGCGGCGTGTACGCCGAGAAGACCTTCGGCGAGGTCCCTCGCGAGGGGCGCGGCCTCGTCGCGCTTCCCGCCGGGGAACGGGCCGGCATCGTCTTCGTCTCACTGGACCCGGCCGCCGAACCGGACCTGGACGCCTGGCTGGGCGACCTCCAGCCACTGCTGGAAGGAATGCGGCTGGCGGAGTGCCACCACTACTCCACCGGCGAACTGACCAGCCCCAACTGGAAGGTCACCCTCGACGGATACCTGGAGACCTACCACTTCGCCTCCCTGCACCCGAAGACGGTGTTCGAGACGAACCTCTCCAACATGATGGCCCACGACACCTGGGGCCCTCACCAGCGCATCGCACCGGCCCTGCGCCCGATCGCACAGGCGGTCGAACTGCCGCCGGACCAGCGCGACCCGGGCGACTGCGTCGGCCCCATCTACTGGCTCTTCCCGGGCCTCGCGATCGCCGGCGGCTGGCGGCAGAAGATCGCCGTCTCCCTGGTGCTCCCCCGGACGGCCACCGAGTCGGTGACCCAGCAGATCATCCTGCTGCGGGAACCGGCGGTCACCGACGAGGAGCGCCAGGCCGCCGACCGGTTCGGCGAATGGTTCCACGAGGTGGTCCGCGACGAGGACTACGCGACCACCTACGGAGTACAGCAGGGCCTTGCCGCCCTCGACGGGACCGACTTCGTCTTCGGACGCAACGAGCCCGGACTCCAGCATTTCCACCGCACCATCCACCAGTCCCTGGACACACACGCCGAAGGCACTCAAGCCGACCGAGCCACCAGGTGACGAACCAACAACACTCGCGGGAGAACACCATGGTGGCTACGGGCAGCCTCGACGGACGTGTCGCGGTGATCACGGGCAGCACGCGCAGCATCGGCCGCGCCATCGCCGAACAGTTCCTGGCCGACGGCGCCACAGTCGTCATCAGCGGCCGCAGCGAGCTCAAGGGCAAGCAGGCCCTGGAGGAGATCGGCGCCGGTGACCGGGCCGTCTTCCACCCCTGCGACGCCAACAGCCAGGAGGACATCGAGAACCTCGCCGACTTCGCCGCCGAGCGCTTCGGCCGGCTCGACGTCTGGGTCAACAACGCCGGCGGCACCTCGGGCTTCGCCCCGGTCCACCAGCTCAGCGACGAGGCCTGGCACGACGCCCTCAAGCTGAACCTCAACGCCTACTTCTACGGCACCCGGCGCGCGCTGCCGAAGATGCTGGCGGGCGGCTGGGGTCGGATCATCAACATCTCCTCCGTCGAGGGCAAGCAGGCCAACAAGCCCGCGATCAGCCACTACATCACCAACAAGCACGCGATCCACGGCCTGACCAAGGCGACCGCCTTCGAGTACGGCACCCAGGGCATCACCTGCAACGCCATCTGCCCCGGCGCCGTCGACACCGACCTCATGCGGGCCGCCGGACCGGCCGCGGCCGAGGCCGAGGGCATCTCCTACGAGGAGTGGCTGGGCCGGTTCGCCGAGCATGCCGCCACCAAGAAGATCACCACCGTGGAACAGATCGCGGCCGTCGCCTCACTGCTCGCGAGTGACGTCGGAGCCGGTATCACGGGCACGCTGATCAGTGTCGACGGCGGTACGGCGCAGTGGTAGGCACCGGGACGGACGGCGGGAGACCTTCGGTCGTGAAGAGCTGGATCACGGACTGGCAGCGCAGTGAGCGGCTGCCGCACTACACCCGCGCCAACGCGGGCGAGACCCTGCCGGAGCCGGCCAGCCCGCTGGGCTGGACCCTGGTCTGGGGGCGCGGTCTGCACGGCTGGCGCAAGGGCTTCGTCGGCTTCGGCATCTACCACGAGGAGGAGGTGGCCGGTCCTCGACCGCCGTTCGTCGGGATGTTCGGCGGCTACTTCTACCTCAACCTGTCTCACATGCGGCTGTTCGGCATCCGTATGGGCCAGACGGCGGACCAGATCGACGCCGCCTTCGTCGGCCAGCGCTCGGACACTCCGGAGTATGTGGCGCACCCCGACGACCAGGACGGAGAACTGACCGCGAAGGCCGGTGGCACGCTCCAGCGGATGCTGGGCCAGACCAACTTCCCGGAGGCCGACGCCGACCGGGAGCGGCTGCGCCGCCTGCGCCGTGAGCGGCCGGACCTGACCGGGTTGCCGGACGCCGAACTGGTGGCGTACGCACGGTCGTTGCTGGACCAGGTGGAGACGACCTTCCAACGGCACGTCGAGTCGTCGCTGCCCGCGTCCGTCGGACCCGCGATCCTCGGACCGCTGTGCGCGAGTGTGGACCGACCCGGCGACATGCTGGACCTCATCGGCGGTCTCGGCGACGTCGACTCGGCCTCCCCCTCGGACGGGCTGTGGACGCTGTCCCGCCAGGTGGCGGCGTCGGCGGAGCTGACCGCGCTGTTCGACGAGGGCCCGGCCGCGGTGGAGCGGGCGCTCGACGGGGCCATCGGGGACGTGAAGGCGTTCCGTGACGCGTTCGAGGAGTTCCTGGCCGCGTCCGGCGACCGCGGTCCCAACGAGTGGGACATCCACGCGCTGTCGTGGGAGGCTGCGCCGGTCCAGGCGCTGGCGCTGGTCGACCGGATCCGGCACAGCTCCGACGACGGTTCCCCGGCCGCCCGGCGGGCTCGCCTGAGATTGCGACGCGAGCAGACCGCGCAGGAGATCCGGGCCGCGCTGCCCGAGGACGCGCAGCCGATGTTCGACGCCGGCATGCACGCCTCCCAGGTGTGGATCCCGGCCCGCGAGCGCACCAAGGCGAACTGTGTGACCGTCGTCAACGAGATCCGGATGGCGGTGCGGGAGCTCGGCCGCCGCGGCGTCGAGGCGGGACGCCTCGCCGCGCCCGAGGACGTGATGATGCTGCTCGACACCGAACTCGACGGCTATGTCGCCGACCCGGAACCGTTCGGCCCCGTCATCGCGCAGCGTCTTCAGGAGTACGCGGGACTGCACGAACTGGAGCCGCCGTTCTTCATCGCGGACGACGCGCGGACCGAGATCGACGCCTGGCCGCGACGCGCCGAGGAGCGCACCGAGGCCGCGGTCGAGGGCGATGCCCTCAGCGGTGTCGGCGGCAGTCACGGTACGTACACCGGCAGGGTGCGGGTGGTCACCGACCCGGCCTCGTGCGAGGCTCTGGAGCCGGGTGAGGTACTGGTCGCGCCGATCACGGACGCGGCCTGGACTCCGCTGTTCCTGGTCGCCGGGGCGGCCGTGGTGGACGTGGGTGCGATCAACAGCCACGCCGTCGTGGTCTGCCGGGAGCTGGGCATCCCGGCCGTCATCTCCGTCGAAGGCGGAACACGACGGCTGCGGGACGGCATGGTGATCACGGTCGACGGCGACCGGGGCACGGTCACCGTCGACAGCGTCCCGGCGCCGCTCGGCGTCTGAGACACCTCGGGCCCGCCGCCCCTGTGCAGGGGCGGCGGGCCCGAGGGCATGACCGCGAAAGGACCACGTGACCGAGGAAATCATCGTCGCCGGCTGGATGGACTACGAGCCCGGCGACCGCGACACCATGCTGAGGGCCCTGGTCGAGCTGGGCCGGCACACCCGTGAGCGGGAACCCGGTTGCCTGGACTACGCCATGACCGCCGATCCCACCGACGAACGGCGTATCCGGGTGTACGAGCACTGGACCTCCCGGCAGGCCCTGGACGAGCACTTCACCACCGCGCACATCAAGGACTTCCGGGCGGCCGTGGCGGGGCTGACCCGCGTCGGGGTCTGCCTGACCACCCACACCGTCGCCGCGTCACGCCCCATGCGCTGAGACGGCGCCCCCGGCGGGGGCGCCGTCTCGGTGGGATCAATCCAGCCGGACCAGCATCTTGCCGACGTTGCCGCCGTCCAGCAGCGACAGCAGCGCACCGGCGGCATTCTCCAGGCCCTCCACGACCGTCTCGCGCGCGGTGATCCGGCCCTCGGCGAGCCAGCTCGCGACCCTCTGCTCGAACTCCGGCCGCAGGTCGTCATGGTCGCGGACGATGAAGCCGCGCAGCGTCAGCCGCTTGAGGACCGCCTGGATCAGCTGGTTGATGTCCACCGGCCGTCGCTCGCCGCCGAACTGCGACATCATGCCGCACAACGCGATGCGCCCTCCGGGGCGCAACGCGTGCAGGGCGGCGGCCAGTTGCTCACCACCGACGTTGTCGAAGTAGACGTCGAGGCCGTCGGGTGCCAGCCGGGCCAGCGCCTCGCGCATCGGCTCCGTCCGGTAGTCCGCGGCGGCGTCGTAGCCGAACTCCTTCACCAGCAGGGCGCACTTGTCCGGCCCTCCGGCGGTCCCGATGACCCGGTCCGCGCCCAGCAGCCGCGCGAACTGGCCGGCGGCGGTGCCCACGGCCCCGGCCGCCGCCGACACGAGGACGGTGTCGCCGGGGCGGAGGCCGGCGATCCGGGTCAGGCCGACGTACGCGGTGAAGCCGGTCTGGCCGAGCAGCCCCAGCCAGGTGGGCAGCGGGGCGAGGCGCGGGTCGATGCGATCCGCGCCGTCGGTGTCCGCGGCATTCAGCACGGCCCGCTCCCGCCAGCCCAGCTGGTGCCTTACGAAGGCACCGGTCGGTACCGAGGAGCAGCGGCTCTCCTCCACGACCCCGAGGGCCCGGCCGTCGAGCGGCGAGCCGGGGGTGAAGTTGTGCGTGTAGTGCTTCTCGGTGCTCTCCAGCCGCCCCCGCATGGACGGGTCGACGCTCATGTAGAGGTTGCGGACGAGCAGTTGTCCCTCGCCGAGGGCCGGCAGGGGGCGTTCGTCCACGGTGAAGTCGGCAGGGACCGGGTCCCCGTCGGGTCGGCGCACCAGACAGACCACCCGCGTGGTGCGGGGCGCCACCGGGTCACTCCCCCGGCTGCCGGGTGCCGCGGCGCTGGGCGAGCCGGCCGACCCAGCCGGCCATCTGCAGATCGGCGTGGCGCAGTTCGCCCGACTGCCACCGGGCCTGGAAGTCGAAGACGCCCTGCGCTCCGGTCTTCGGGTCGGTCACCTCGACCAGGCCGTCCTCGGTGAGCCGGTACACGTGCCCGGTCAGCGGGTGGATCACTTGCTTGGCCATGGTGGGCCTCACTCCTGCACTCGGCGGCGTACGCCGCGCTTGGTCACGGTCACCGGGCCCTCGACCCGGAGCCGGCAGGCGAGCCGGGTCAGGCCGTCCACCGGCTTGCGCAGGGCCTCGATGCCCTCGCGTTCCAGCGGGTCCACGGGAGAGCAGTTCTCGGCACCTTCCTCGATCCGGACGAAGCAGGTACGGCAGGTGCCCTTGCCGCCGCAGACGGTGGGCCAGCTGTAGCCGAGCCGCCCGGCGGCGCTGAACAGGTCCTCGCCGTCGAGGACCTCGATCTCGACGTCGGAGGGCCGGATGGCCACGCGGCGGGTCACTTGTCCATCCAGTGGTCGAGCGTCCGGTTGAAGTGGCGGATGCGGCTCTCCTGGTAGTTGGCCAGGGTGATGCCCGGCTTGCGCATCGCCTTCAAGCCCTGCTGGACGTAGGGCAGGTTCTCGCAGTCCTGGTCGAAGACGGGCCCGAGCACACCGAGTTCGGGGATGTCCGCGAAGAGCATGTCCTCCGGGACCCAACGGATCCTGGCCGGAGGCGGCATCTCGCCGGGCTGCTTCGGAGCCGACATGAAGATGATCTCGGCGGTGCAGGAGTCCGGGTCGAGGCCGTGTGGCCGGAACCGGTAGATGATGTTGGACTTGGCACCGCCCCAGGGGTTGAAGTTGGGGAACAACAGGTAGTTGATGGCGTCCAGCAGTTCGGTGTCGGCTGTCTGCGAGAAGTCCTGCCGCGCGGTGGCCGCCAGTTGTTCGCGCATCCGCTGGGCGAGGACCTGGCGGGCGGTGCCGCCGGACGGGATCGCGGGCAGCTCGTCGCCCTCCTGCCTCACCAGGTCGCGACCCTGGGCCGCCGAGTAGAACGCACGGGAGTCGTAGAACGTCTCCAGCACGTCCTCCTCCGTGACGGACTCCGCCACGTGCGGGCTGGGCGCGCCCTGGATGTTGATCATCCGGCTCCAGTTCGGCTGGTCGGCCATGACGTCGTACTGGGAGTTGGCGTCGGCGAGCCACGGCAGCATCTGCGGGTGCGTGGCGATCACGTGGAAGGACTCGATGAACGCGTCCTGCGCGATCTTCCAGTTGCAGGGGAGCACCTTGGCGATGTGCAGCGACTTGTAGCGGTCCTCCAGCGGCCAGATGTAGTACTCGTCGAAGGTGCCGCGGTAGCTGTCGAAGGACTCCGCACAGGGGTCCATGTTGATGAAGACGAAGCCGCGCCAGGTGGCGACCCGGGCCTCGGGCAGGGCGAACTTCTCCGGGCTGACGTGCGGGAAGTCCCAGGCGCAGGGCGGGGTCCGCATGGTGCCGTCGAGGTTCCAGGCGAAGCCGTGGAACGAACAGCGGAACTCGCCGACGTTGCCGCCACCGGTGCGCAGCTTGCGGCCGCGGTGCAGGCACACGTTGACGTAGGCGCGGATCTCGCCGGGGGCCGTGCGCACGACGATGAGCGAGTCGTCGCCGATCTCGTAGATCTCGTGGTCGCCGACCTCGGGAATCTCGCTCTCCAGGCAGGCGAACTGCCAGACCCGCCGCCATACCTGCCGCATCTCGCGTTCGGCCCAGTCGCGGGAGGTGAAGCGTGTGGCGTCGATGTCCTCGCTGCCGAGGTGGTCGTTCCGCTCGAACCTCAGAGCGGGCGGAACGGGCCGGCTGTCCTGGTCGAGGTAGTCCTGGACGCTGGGCCCTGGGCACCGTGCGGTGACCGACTCCGACGTTTCGTCCATCTTCTCTCCTCCGGCAGAAACTTTAGAGTGAGTGTAGTTAGCAGCCCCGCCCGGGAGCAACACTCGTCACGTCGAACAGCGCCACATCGCCCGAGGTCATCACGGACAGCACTCCCAGGCCTGGAATTTTTTACGACAGCCCCTCCCCAAGCCCGCTGGGGCATGTCACACTCCGACGCACTTGAGGCTGTAGTGCCTCATAAGTTTCTCGTCCGGGTCGGCGTCTGCCGATCCCGGGCCCAGCGCCGCGGGGCACCCCTCGGCCCGCGCCGTGCCCCACGCCGGCGATCGACGAAGCCCGCTTCCCCTCAGCACCCCATACGTGCCGTCCCGGCCCGGGCGGCACAGGATCCGCCTGAACCGGAGCCGACCGCCGCGGACGCGGGGGCGCGGCAGCGCAGGCACCACACCACGGGAGTACTCAACGATGAGTTCCACACCCGGTCGCGCGGTCCGCCGCGCCCTCACCGCGATCATGCCCGTCACCGCCCTGCTCGCCCTGGCGGCGTGCGGTACGGGCGCGACGCCGGCCGCCGACACGTCGCAGGCGGCGGGCCCCGACTCGCCCGGCCTGACGGCGGCCCGCGCGGCCCTGAAGAAACACTCCGAGCGCCCGGCCTCGATCTCCGTCACCCAGCCCGTCGGCAAGAAGATCCCCAAGGGCAAGAAGATCGACTTCATCCTGTGCGGCGTCCAGTCCTGCAAGGATCTCGCCGACTTCTTCACCGAGGCCGCCGAGGAACTCGGCTGGGAGGTGAAGCAGATCGCCACCCAGGGCACACCGGAGTCCGTCCAGGCCGCCTACGAGCAGGCCCTGCGCGACAAACCGGACGCCGTCGTCGCCTCCGGCTTCCCGCGTGCCGTCTACGCCAAGCAGTTGGCCCGGCTGAAGGCCGCCGAGATCCCCGTCATCCAGTCGAACGCCGACGACCTGCTGGGCGACGGCATCTCCCTGCTCAAGAACGGGCCGGACGACGTCGGCGTCCAGGGCGAGATGCTCGCCTCATGGGTGGTGTCGAACAGTGACGCCAAGGCGAACACCGTCTACTTCGACCTTCCGGCGTACACGATCCTCAAGCCCGTCAAGGACTCCTTCGCCGCCAAGTACGGGAAATGGTGCGACGGTTGTGGACTGGACAACGTCGACGTGCCGATCACCGCGGTGGGCAAGGACATGCCGGACCGCGTGGTGTCGTACCTCCGGTCGCACCCGAAGGTGACCCACGTCGTCTTCTCCCTGGGCCTGCTCAACGTGGGCGTGCCGACCGCGCTGAAGACCGCCGGCATCACGGGCAGGCACATCGTCGTCAACGTCGGTGACGCGCAGAACTACCAGTACATCCAGAGCGGTCTCACCGACGGCGCGATGGCGCTCAACTCCCACGAGACGGCCTGGATCCAGGCCGACGCCCTGGCCCGGCACTTCACCGGCCAGCCCATGGACGTGGACCAGCAGGCGGCACTGCCCAACATGCTCGTCACCAAGGACAACCTGCCCTCGGCCGACGGCGACTTCCCGATCGTCGAGGACTACCAGGCGCAGTTCAAGGCGCTCTGGGGACTGAGTTGACCGGCCCGGTGCTACGGGTGGCCGCCCTGTCGAAGAGATTCGGCGGCACCCAGGCACTCAAGGACGTCGATCTGGAGGTGTCACCCGGCGAGATCCACGCCCTGATCGGGCCCAACGGCTCCGGCAAGTCCACCCTCATCAAGATCCTCGCCGGCTACCACCACGCGGAGCCGGGAGCGGTGGCCGAGCTCGACGGCGAGCCGTTCGACCTCGACCAGGTCACCGCCTCCCGGCACGACCGGCTCCGCTTCGTCCACCAGGAGCTGGGGCTGGTGGGTGAGCTGAGCGCCGTCGACAACCTCGCGCTCAGCCGCGGCTTCGCCCGCACGGCCCTCGGCAACATCCGCTGGCCGGAGATGGAGAGGCGTACGACCGCACTGGTCGAACGGTTCGGTCTCGGCATCGACGTACGCCGCCCCCTGACGACCGCGACCCCCGTCCAGCGCGCGGTGGTGGCCATCGCCGCCGCGCTGCAGGGCTGGGAGGGCCGGCGTGGAGTCCTGGTCCTCGACGAACCCACCGCCGTGCTGCCGCCCTGTGAGGTGGCGCGGCTCTTCGACATCGTGCGGGAGGTACGCGACGCCGGCGCCGGCGTGCTGTACGTCTCGCACCGGATGGACGAGATCTTCGCACTCGCCGACCGGGTCACCGTGATCCGCGGCGGACGCCGGATCGCCACCCGGCGGGTCGACGGACTCACCCCGCGCTCGCTGGCGGAACTGATGGCGGGCGAGGAGACCGAGACCGACCACCGTCCGGCCTACCGCCCCGGCGCCGACGGGGCCGACGAAGCGGTCCTGGAGGTCCGCGACCTGCGGGCCGGCCCCCTGCGCGGGATCGGCTTCGACCTGGCCCGCGGTGAGCGGCTGGGCATCACCGGACTGGTCGGCTCCGGCCACGAGATCGTGCCGTACGCGGTGTGCGGGGCCCACCCCGGGCGGGTGAGCGGCAGGCTGCGGCTGCCGGAGCGCTCCGCACACTGGACGGACGCGCGCCAAGCCGGCGGGCTGGGCCTCCCCCTGGTCCCCGCCGACCGGGCGAGTGAGGGGGTGATCGGCGACTTCTCGGTCGGCGAGAACCTCACCCTCCCCCTCCTGGACCGGCTCCGGTCCTGGGGCGGACGGTTGCACCGGCGCCGCGAGTCCGCCCTCGCCGAGGACTGGATCGAGCGGGTCGGGGTGCGCACGGCGGGCCGCGGGGCCCGCGTCACCACCCTGAGCGGCGGCAACCAGCAGAAGGTCGTCATGGCCCGCTGCCTGGCACAGCGTCCACCGGTGCTGGCCCTGTGCGAACCCACGGCGGGCGTCGACATCGCCACCCGTCTGCAGCTGTACGACCTGATAGAGCGCCAGGCCGGCGAGGGCATGGGCGTCATCGTCTCGTCGTCCGACACACAGGACCTGCTCGCCCTGTGCACCCGCGTCCTGGTGGTACGCGACGGCCGGATCGCACGCGAACTCGTCGGCCGTGACATCACCGAGCCCGCGCTGGTGCACGCCATGGAAGGAACCGAGTGACATGACCCCCACCACCCCGACCCGGCCGGCGGTGCCCGTGCCGACCGCACGGGTCCGGCGGGCGGCGTCCGCCAAGGCCTTGCTGGCGGCGTCCCTGTCGTTCCGGAACATCGGCGCCGTGTACGTGTGGCTGGTCATCGCCGTGCTCTTCTCCGTCTGGGCACCGGAGACGTTCCCGACCACCACCACGGTCAAGCAGATACTCAACGGCAACGCCGTGGCCGGACTGGTGGCGCTCAGCGTCGTACCCCCGCTGGCCGCCCGGGTCTTCGACCTCTCCGTGGCCTTCACCATGTCGCTGACCAGCGTGCTGACCGCCTACTTCCTGGTCTCCACCGGGCTCGGACCCGCCGCCGCGATCGCCCTGGCGATGACCGCCGCGCTGGTGATCGGGGTCGTCAACGGGATCGTGGTGGTGGTGCTGCGGGTCGACTCCTTCATCGCGACCCTGGCGACCGGTGCGCTGATCCAGTCGGTGATCACCATGGTCACCAACGACAGCTCCATCACCGGTGTACGGCTGCTGGCCGAGCCGTTCGCGAGCATCGCGCAGCTCGACGCGGGCGGCATCACCCTGCCGGTGCTCTATCTGCTGCTCGCCGCGACTGCCATCTGGTTCCTCCTGGAACACACCGCCACCGGGCGCCGGTTGTACGCGACCGGCTTCAACACGGACGCGGCTCGGCTGCAAGGGGTGCGCACCGACCGGCTGCGCTTTCTGACCCTGGTGTCGTCCGCGCTGCTGTCCGGGTTCGCCGGAATCGTCTTCGCGTCCTCGGTCGGATCGGGATCACCGACCGCGGGCACCCCGTATCTGCTGTCGGCCTACGCCGCGGCCTTCGTCGGGGCGACCCAGCTGCGCGCCGGCCGCTTCAACGCCTGGGGCACGGTCCTCGCGGTCCTGCTGCTCGGCACCGGCGTCACCGGCCTCGGGCTCGCCACGAGCGCGCCGTGGGCCGCGAGTCTGTTCACCGGTGCGGTCCTCATCGTCGCGCTGGTCCTGACGGGTGGCCGGATCGCCCTGCCCGCTGTGCTGCGCCGCCGCAGGGGGAACCCCTCGCACGAGGGACCCGGGGCTCCCGCGACACCCGCTCCCGGTGAGGAGGACCGCGAGTGAAGGCTCTGCAGTACCTCAGGGTGGGGCAGGCCCCGATGGCCTACGAGCGTCTGCACGCCGGGGACATCAACGGGCGGGCGGTGGTGCCGCCGCACGGCTGAACGAGGGGGCAGGCCCAGCGCCTTTCGCCCCCGCCGCCCCTTCCCGTCCCCTCAACGGGGGAGGGGACGGGGCGGCGGGGGCGAACTACTCCGGTCCCCGCACACCCACCGCCCACCTCACACAACGTCGCAGCACCGTGAGGAACTCCGGTGTCTCCCACGGCCCCCGGTCCACGCGCCCGGTGTCGTCCACTCCGAGATCCTGCACGTCGTACCGGCCCCGGCAGTGGCCGAGGGTGAAGTAGCAGACCTCACCGGCACCGTGCCGCTTGAGGTACAGGACGGGGCGCGGCGCGTCGTCGAGCGCCGCGTCGCTCTCCGCGAAGCCGCGGCACGGACCCTTGTAGTCGGTATGGAGCAGCACCTCCAGCTCGCCGTACAGCTCGCACACGTACAGCTCGTCGGTGACCGTGAACGGTTCGACGCCCTCGACCAGCGGGTGGTCCGGCCGGGTCACCCGTACCTCGTACGGCGCGATCGGCGGGTGGGCCAGGAACTGGCTGCCGAGCACGGCGGCGACCTCGCCGAGGAGCCGCGGAGTGGTGAACACCCGCGGTCCGCCGGGAGGGGGCGACTCGATCACCGCGTTGGTGCCGTGCAGGGCGAGCCAGCGCCCGCCCCGCTCCACGAACCGTGCCAGCGCGGCCCGTTGCGACGGTCGGGGCCGTACGTCACAGGTGTAGGTGACCAGGAGGTCGGCGCTCTGGAGTGCGGGTACGCAGTCGTAGTCCTCGTAGACCCGCGTGCGGACCCGGGGGTGACCGTCCAGCAGCTCCAGCAGCCGCAGCCGCGCGTGGTCGAAGTCGTGCCACCTGCCGCCGCAGACCAGTACGGCGTCCAGACGGCCGGCCGGGCCCGGCACGGCTCAGTACTGGACGCGGGTCAGCAGCCCGCCGTCCACCACGAGGTTGACCCCGACGCAGAACGAGCCGGTCCGGCCGAGCAGGAACGCCACGGCGCCCGCCACGTCCTCCGCGGTGCCGTAGCGGCCGATCGGCAGCTTGGCGAGGACCTCCTCGTACACCTCCGGACGGCTGGTGCGGATGGTCTCCCAGGCTCCGCCGGGGAAGTCGACGGGGCCGGGCGAGACGGTGTTGACGCGGATGCCTTTCGGCGCGAGCGCGTGCGCGAGGGCCGAGGCGTGCTGGACCACGGCGGCCTTCAGCGCGGAGTAGGAGTTGGCCCCGGCGGGTCGGGCCGTGTCGGAAGCGTTGGTGGTGCCGATGGCGACCACGGCGGCCCGGTCGGAGGCCTCCAGGTGGGGCAGGGCCGCCCCGACGAGTCCCGCGAACGGGATCAGGTCGCCGCGCAGGCTCGCCTCCCACGACTCGGGGCCCTTGACGTTGCCCGCCGAGACGTTGGACACCAGCAGGTCCAGTCCGTCGAGGGCGCCGGCCGCCCGCTCCACGAAGCCCGCGAGCGCGGCCGGGTCGGTGACGTCGACCGGCTCGGCGAACACCGTCGCACCCTCGCCGCGCAGTTCGGCGGCGGCCTTGGCCAGCGCCTCCTCGCCCCGGGCGCACAGCGCCAGCGCGCAGCCCTCGGCCGCCAGGGTTGCGGCGATCGCCCGGCCGATGCCCCGGCTCGCGCCGGTCACCAGTGCCTTCGCGCCTGTCAGTCCCAGATCCATCGCTCTCACTCCTTTGTGGTGGGTGACGGGTGTGCCGTCGTTCAGTTGTCGGTGAGCCGCGAGAACGGCACCCGGTCCACGCGGGGCTCCGGCGGCAGCCTCAGTACGCGCTCGCCGATCAGGTTGCGCTGGATCTGGTCGGTGCCTCCGGCCAGCCGGTAGCCGGGGGCGCCGAGCAGATGCTGCGTCCAGGCGAACGTGCCCGGCTCTCCCGTGTCGGCACAGATCCGGCCGCCCATGAGGTCGGCGGCGACCTGCCCGGTTCGGGTGAGCAGGTCGGAGGCCATCAGCTTGGTCAGGGACGCCTCGGGGCCGGGCATGCCGCCGGAGGCGTTCGTTCTGGCGACGCGGTCCACGGTGGCGGCGCGCAGCTCGGTGCGGACGTACAGGTCGGCGAGGCGTTGGCGGACCAGTGGGTCGTCGGTGCGGCCCAGCGAGCGGGCGAGGGCGAGAACGTCCGTGAAGGTGCCGCCCTTGCGCCGGTTGCCGCTGCCGGAGGCGGTCCGTTCGAAGCCGAGGGTGGTGGTGGCGACCTCCCAGCCCTGGCCCGGGCGCCCGATCCGTAGCCGGTCCGGGACGCGGACACCGCTGAGGAAGACCTCGTTGAAGGAGGCGCCGCCGCTCATCTGGCGGATGGGGCGCACCTCCACACCGGGGGCGTCCATCGGGACCAGGAAGGCGGTGATGCCCGCCTGTTTGACGACGTCCGGATCGGTGCGGGCGAGCAGCAGGCCATGGTCGGCGAACTGTGCTCCCGAGGTCCACACCTTCTGCCCGTCGATCACCCAGTCACCCCCGCTGCCGGCTTCGGCCGCGATGGCGGTGCCCGCGTCCTCCTGCCGGGCGCGGGTGCGGACGGCGGCGAGGTCGGAGCCGGCGCCGGGTTCGCTGAAGAGCTGGCAGGCCAGCAGGTCGGTGCGCAGGAAGGCGCGGGCGAAGTCACGGCGCTGCTCGGCCGTTCCGAACAGGGAGACGGCCATCGCGACCAGGCGCACGGTGACACTGATCAGCTCGGTGGACTGCGGCACGTCGAAGGCGGACTCCTCCTCGGCGAAGGCCGCCACGTGGGCGGCGGTCAGGCCCGCCCCGCCCAGGTCCGCGGGCAGCGTCAGCGCCTGGTACCCGGCGTCGAAGCGGGCCCGCTGGTAGGCGCGACAGTGCTCCAGCAGCAGACGCTCCTCGGCTTCGGGAAGGTTGTGGAACACGGCGAGGTCGGCGGCCTCCGAGGCCGTCTCCGGCGCTCTCGCCGGTTCGAGCACGGTGGCCAGCCACTGTCGGACCTGTGCGCGCCACGCGTCCGGATCGGGCGGGGACATGACTCCTCCTTGGAACGACACTTACCAGATGACAGTTGCAGTAACAGTGATCAGGAAGCATCCGAACCATCCGCTCAATCATGCGGGGATGCGCTCGGCCTGGGTCAGAGTGTTCCGCACTTTCTTGATAAACGCTACAGTCTCCGCATCGACTCTCCCTGAATGCGGGAGAGGACCGAGGAGCCGCCCGGAGGAGCCATGTCGCAGTTGCCACTCGACCGTCGCGTCCGGAACACCCCGGACGAACCCGCCCTCGTGGACGACTGGGAGGTGCTGTCCTGGTCCGAACTCGCGGACCAGCTGGCGCGGGCGTCGGGACGGCTGCTGGAGCTCGCGCCCGGTCCGCACGACCGGGTCGTCGTGCTCGGCGACAACGCCATACCGACACTGGTGGCCCATCTGGCCGGACTGCGGGCCGGCGTGGGGACCGTGGCCGCGTCCCGGCATCTGACGTCGGGCGAACTCGTGGACCAGATCACCGACGCGGGCGCGACCGGCATCATCGCCGGACCCGCGGGCGCCGGCGCCGCTCTGGACGCGGCCCGGGAACTGGGTCTGCCGCTGGTGCTGCACGGGACCCCGGCGATCGGGCACGCCTTCGACTGGGACCTGTGGCTGGCGGCCGCGCCCACCGGGCGCACCGTCCCCGCGGACCGGCCCGCCCGGCCGCCCCTCGTCTACACCTCGGGAACCACCGGCCGGGCGCGCGGCACCGAGGTGCGCTGGGTGAGCGGTCCGGTCGCCGACAGCTCCGCCTATCTGGCCGCGATGTCCGCCCGGTCCGGATTCCCGCCCGGCCCGCACCTGGTGTGCGGGCCGCTGCAGCACAACGCGCCTCTGACGGCACTGCGCCATCTGGCGGCGGGGCAACAAGTGGTCGTACTCGGCAGATACGACCCGGCGATCTTCCTCAGCCGTGTCACGAAGTGGCGGGTCACCTCCACGGTCATGGTGCCCACCCACTTCCAACGGCTGCTCGCCCTGTCGGCAAAGACACGTGCCCGGTACGACGTCTCCAGCCTCGCGCAGGTCTCCCACACCGGGTCCGCGTGTCCGCCGGACGTGAAGCGGGCCATGATCGAGTGGTTCGGTCCGGTGCTGACCGAGTCGTACGGGGCGAGCGAGGCGGGCACCGTGGCCCGCATCAGCAGCACCGAGTGGCTGGCCCATCCGGGCTCGGTCGGGCGCGCCCGGCCCCCGTTCGAGGTCCTGGTGACCGATGACGACGGCCAACCACTGCCGCCCGGCGAACGGGGACTGCTGGCGTTCCGCGCGCCCGAGGACCAGGGCGTGCGCTACCACGCGGACCCGGACAAGACGAAGTCCGCCTACCTCTCCCCCGGCGTCTTCACCCTCGGCGACATCGGCTACGTCGACGTCGAGGGCTACATCTTCATCACCGACCGGGCCGCGGACGTCGTGGTCTCCGGCGGTGTCAACCTCTACCCGGCCGAGAGCGAGGCGGTGCTGCGGCAGCACCCCGCGGTCGCCGAGGTCGCGGTGATCGGCGTGCCCGACCCGGACTTCGGCGAGTCGCTGCGGGCGCTGGTCGTGGCAGCCGTGGACGGGACGCCGGCCGAGGAGCTGGACCGGTTCTGCCGCGACCGGCTGGCCGCATACAAGTGCCCGAAGTCGTACGAGTTCGTTCCCGAGCTCCTGCGCAACGCGATGGGCAAGCTCGACAAGCGCGCGATGCGCCGCCCCTACTGGCAGTCCGAGCGGACCATCGCGGGCTGAACCGGGCCGACCCGCGACCGCCGACAACCCCCGACAACGCCCTCCGGCCCCCGACCCCTCGCACGAAGGATCATCGATGACCGAACTCCTCCTCATCCGGCACGGTCTCCCCGTGGCGGGCGTGTACGACCCGGGACTGTCGCCGCAGGGCACGGCCCAGGCGGAGCGTCTTGCCGCCTGGCTGATGCACGAGGACGTCGACGCCCTGTACACGAGCCCGTTCCAGCGAGCCCGCGAGACGGTGGCACCCCTGGAACGGCTCACGGGCATGACCGCGACCGTGCTGGACGACCTGCGCGAGTGGGACACGGACGTCTCCCAGCCCTACACCCCACCGGAGCAGATCGGCGCCGACGATCCTCGGGCGGCGGCCCTCGCCGAGGGGCGGTACGAGGACTTCGTGCCCGATCTGGACTGGGACGCCTTCCGCGCGCGTGCCGTACGGGCCATGGACACGGTTTTCGACGCCCATTCCGGCGGGCGGGTCGCGGTGGTGTGCCACGGAGGCATCACCAACACCTATCTGGCGACCGTGCTCGGCCTGCCCACGATGTTCTGGTTCCATCCCGGCTACACCTCGGTCAGCAGGGTGCGGCGGCTGCCGGGCGGCCGGATCGTCCTGCACTCGGTGAACGAGACGGCCCACATGATCGCCGAGCGGCCCGCCGAGGCGGCCGTCTGACCAGCCCCCTCACCCCAGCCCTCCACCCGCCGCCCGCCCCGCCCCCTCGCCCTCCGTCTGACCCGCCCTCTCGTCCCCCGGGCCGACCCGCCCCCACTCCCGCAGGAGGTCCCGGCCATGCCCGGATCCGTCATAGTCGCCGGAGCCAGAACGCCCATCGGCAAACTGATGGGCGCCCTGAGCACCGTGTCCGCCGTCGACCTCGGCGCCCATGCCATCGGCGCGGCGCTGGCCGCCGCACACCTGGACCCGGCCGCCGTGGAAGCCGTCGTCATGGGCCATGTCGTGCAGGCCGGGGCCGGCCCCAATCCGGCTCGGCAGGCCGCGATCCGCGCCGGCATCCCGTTCTCCGTCCCCGCGAGCACCGTCAACAAGCTCTGTCTGTCGGGTCTGCACGCCATCGCCCTGGCCGACCTCATGATCGCGTCCGGCCGGCACGAGGTGGTCGTCGCGGGCGGCATGGAGTCCATGTCGGGCGCCCCCCATCTGCTGCGCGGAGCGCGCACCGGCTGGAAGTACGGTGCCGCCGCCGTCGAGGACGCCCTCGACCGGGACGCCCTCGTGTGTGCCTTCGACGGCGTCTCCATGGGCGCGGCCACCGAGCGGTACCAGCAGCCGTTCGGGCTCACCCGAGAGGAGCAGGACGAGTACGGCGCGCTCTCGCACCAACGGGCCGCCCACGCCCAGGAGTCCGGCGCGTCGGCCGACGAGATCGTCCCGTTCACGGTGCCGGGACGCCACGGCGGGACGGTCGTGGACACCGACGAGGGCGTACGGCCGGACAGCACCGCCGAGAGCCTGGGGCGCCTGCGACCCGCGTTCTCCGGCGGGGGCACCATCACCGCGGGCAACTCCTCACAGCTCTCCGACGGCGGCGCGGCCGTCGTCGTGATGAGCGCGGAGCGCGCCCGGCGGGAGGGTCTGACCCCGCTCGCCGGGATAGGTGCCTACGGCACGGTCGCGGGCCCCGACCCCTCCCTGCTCGTCCAGCCGGCCGGGGCGGTCCGCGACGCCCTGTCCCGGGACGGCCGGCTCAAGGCCGCCGACCTGGATCTGTTCGAGATCAACGAGGCGTTCGCCGGAGTGGCCCTCGCCTCCGTACGAGACCTGGACATTCCCCTGGAGAAGGTGAACGTCAACGGCGGCGCCATCGCCCTCGGCCACCCGGTCGGCATGACGGGCGCCCGCTTGGTGCTGACCCTCGCGGCGGAGCTGCGGCGACGCGGCGGCGGCAGCGGAGCGGCGGCCCTGTGCGGAGGTGGCGGTCAGGGCGACGCGCTGCTGCTGCACGTCCCGGCGCAGGCCTGAACCCCGGAGCTGACACACCATGAACGACCGACCGTCCCTGGCCGAGACGATCCTCACCGTGGCGACCCGCGCCCCCGCCGCCGACGGTGTCCTCTCCCTCACGCTGCGCCGCCCGGACGGCGACGCACTCCCCGCCTGGACGCCGGGCGCCCACATCGACGTACTCCTGGACCGAGACGACGGCGAGGGCGGCGCCCTGATCCGTCAGTACTCCCTGTGCGGGCGCCCCGAGCAACGTGAGGCCTGGCAGATCGCCGTGCTGCGCGAGCCGCGGGGCCGCGGCGGCTCCGTGTACGTCCACGACCACCTGCGCGAAGGCGACACCGTCCGGGTCCGCGGACCACGGAACAACTTCCCGCTGCGGCCCGCAGCACGCCATCTGTTCGTCGCGGGAGGCGTCGGCATCACACCGATTCTTCCCATGGTCGAGGCCGCCGAGGCCGCGGGGGCCGACTGGCGTCTGCTGTACGGCGGCCGCACCCGTACCTCCATGGCGTTCCTGGACCGTCTCGCCCCGTACGAGGACCGCGCGCTGATCCGCCCTCAGGACGAGTACGGCCTGCTGGACCTCGCCGCCTTCCTCGGCCGGCCCGAGCCGGAGACCCTGGTGCACGCCTGCGGTCCCGCACCCCTGCTGCGGGCCGTACGGGAGCAGTCCGCCGACTGGCCCCCGGGCACGCTGGGCGTCGAGCGGTTCGCCCCGGCAGAGGTGGCCGGGGCCGGCTCGGCCGGGGCCTTCGAGGTGGAACTCGCCCGCTCCGGGCTCACCCTGATGGTGCCGGCGGACCGCTCGGTGCTCGAAACACTGGAGGAGGCCGGCGTCGCGGTGGACTTCTCCTGCCGTGAGGGCACCTGCGGCACCTGCGAGACCGACGTTCTCGGCGGCAGGCCCGACCACCGCGACTCCTTGCTGACCGAGGACGAGCGGGCCGCCGGCGACACCATGCTCATCTGTGTCTCCCGCTCCTGCGAGCCGCGCCTGGTACTCGACCTCTGACCCGGGGGACCGCCCGCACAGCCCCTGTGCCGCTGCTCACATCCTCGTGGCCACTTCCGGCAATTTACTAGGACGTCCTAGTATCTCTGTAGCAGTGTCACACCGAACCGTCCGGGAAGGCCCCCATGAGCGACCTGCACCAACCCGTGCACCCCGTCCGCCTGGTCACGGCTTCGGCCCTGTTCGACGGACACGACGCGTCGATCAACATCATGCGGCGGATCTTCCAGTCCCAGGGCGCCGAGGTGATCCACCTCGGACACAACCGGTCGGTGCAGGAGGTCGTGGACGCGGCGCTGGAGGAGGACGCCCACGGTGTGGCGGTCTCGTCCTACCAGGGCGGACACGTGGAGTACTTCGAGTACCTGGTCGAGTCGCTGCGCGCGCAGGGGGCGGACCACGTCCGGGTGGTGGGCGGTGGCGGCGGCGTCATCGTGCCCGAGGAGATAGCCCGGCTGCGGGCGAGCGGGGTGACCATCTTCTCCCCGGAGGACGGTCAGCGGATGGGGTTGGCCGGGATGGTCAACTCGGTCGTGCGGGACTGCGACTTCGACCTGTGGGACGGCAAGCCGGCCGAGGTCGCCGCCGTACTCGCGGGGGACCGGTTCGCGATCGCCCGTGCCGTCACCGGAGCCGAACTCGGGAAGCTGCCGGAGGACTTCCTGGACCGGCTGCGGGCCGCCGCCTCGGCCCGGATCACACCGGTCCTGGGCATCACCGGCACCGGCGGTTCCGGCAAGTCCTCGCTGACCGACGAACTGGTACGCCGGTTCCGCATCGACCAGCAGGACAAGCTGCGGATCGCCGTGATCGCGGTCGACCCGACCCGCCGCCGGGGCGGCGGTGCCCTGCTCGGCGACCGGATCCGGATGAACTCCCTCGACGGCAGCCGGGTCTTCTTCCGGAGCCTGGCCACCCGCGGCAGCCGCGAGCTGCCCGAGCACCTGTCCCACGTGATCGACGTGGTCAAGGCCGCCGGTTTCGACCTGGTGATCGTGGAGACGCCGGGCATCGGGCAGGGCGACGCGGCGATCGTGCCGTTCGTCGACACCTCGATGTACGTGATGACGCCGGAGTTCGGCGCCGCCTCGCAGCTGGAGAAGATCGACATGCTCGACTTCGCCGACGTCGTGGCGATCAACAAGTTCGAGCGGCGCGGCGCCAAGGACGCGTTGCGTGACGTGGGCCGTCAACTGGTCCGTAACCGCGAGGCGTTCGGCATGCGGCCCGAGGACATGCCGGTGTACGGCACCTCGGCGGCCACCTTCAACGACGACGGCGTCACCGCGCTCTACCAGCACGTGAAGACCGCCCTGGCCGAGAAGGGGCTGCCGCTGCCCGAGGGCACACTGCGACCGGTCGACGCGCGGCACTCCTCCGGCATCCGCCAGGTCGTGCCCGCGGACCGGGTGCGCTATCTCGCCGAGATCACCGACGCCGTCCGCGCCTACCACGCCGAGACCGGCCGGCTGGCCGAGGCCGCACGCCGGGTGCAGCGTCTGGACACGGTGAGGGGCGAGCTCGTCGACGCCGGTCTCGACGCGGACGACGTGGGGTCGCTGCTGGCGGACGCCCGCCGACGGCTCCCGCACGACCTGGGCGAGCAGATCGCGAAGTGGCCCGCCGTCGTCGCCTCCTACTCGGGCGACGAGCAGGTTGTGAAGGTCCGGGACAAGGAGATCCGCACCAGGCTGACCCGCGAGTCCCTGTCCGGCAACAGGATTCCCCGCGTCGCGCTGCCCCGGTTCACCGACCACGGGGAACTCGTGGGCTTCTGGCGCCGGGAGAACCTCCCCGGCCACTTCCCCTTCACCGCCGGAGTGTTCCCCTTCAAGCGCGACGGCGAGGACCCGGCCCGGATGTTCGCCGGTGAGGGAGACCCGTTCCGCACCAACCGGCGCTTCAAGCTGCTCTCCGAAGGCCAGCCGGCCACCCGTCTGTCCACGGCGTTCGACTCGGTCACCCTCTACGGCCGTGACCCGGACGAACGTCCCGACGTGTACGGCAAGGTCGGCACCTCCGGGGTGTCGGTGGCCACGCTGGGGGACATGAAGGCGCTCTACGACGGCTTCGACCTGGTCGCGCCGACGACCTCGGTCTCCATGACGATCAACGGGCCCGCGCCGACCGTCCTGGCGTTCTTCCTGAACACCGTCATCGACCAGCAGGCCGACAGGTTCCGCGCCGCCGAGGGCCGCGACCCGTCGCCCGAGGAGGCCGCCGAGCTGACCGCGCACGCGCTGGCGAACGTGCGCGGCACGGTGCAGGCCGACATCCTCAAGGAGGACCAGGGCCAGAACACCTGCCTGTTCTCCACCGAGTTCTCCCTGCGGATGATGGCCGACATCCAGGAGTGGTTCATCGCGAACCAGGTCCGCAACTTCTACTCGGTGTCCATCTCCGGCTATCACATCGCCGAAGCCGGGGCCAACCCCATCAGCCAGCTGGCGTTCACCCTGGCCAACGGCTTCACCTACGTCGAGGCCTACCTCGCCAGGGGCATGCGCATCGACGACTTCGCCCCGAACCTGTCGTTCTTCTTCTCCAACGGCATGGATCCGGAGTACGCGGTGCTGGGCCGGGTCGCCCGCCGCATCTGGGCCGTGGCGATGCGGGAGCGCTACGGCGCGGGCGAGCGCAGCCAGAAGCTGAAGTACCACGTCCAGACCTCCGGCCGCTCCCTGCACGCCCAGGAGATGGACTTCAACGACATCCGCACCACGTTGCAGGCGCTCATCGCCATCTACGACAACTGCAACAGCCTGCACACCAACGCCTACGACGAGGCGGTCACCACCCCCACCGAGGAATCCGTACGCCGGGCCCTGGCCATCCAGCTGATCATCAACCGGGAATGGGGCCTGGCCATGAACGAGAACCCCCTCCAGGGATCGTTCATCATCGACGAACTCACCGACCTGGTCGAGGAGGCGGTACTCCAGGAGTTCGAGCGGATCAACGAACGCGGCGGCGTGCTCGGCGCCATGGAGACCGGCTACCAACGCGGCCGCATCCAGGACGAGTCGATGCTCTACGAACACCGCAAGCACGACGGCACCCTGCCCCTCATCGGCGTCAACACCTTCCGCAATCCCCACGCCGACACCGCCGAGCCCGGTGTCATCGAGCTGGCCCGCGCCACCGAGGTGGAGAAGCAGTCCCAGCTGGACCGCGTGCGGGAGTACCAGGCCGGCCACCGGGACCAGGCCCACGCCGCCCTGACCGCTCTCAAGGACGCGGCGGTGAGCGGCCGCAACGTCTTCGCCGTCCTCATGGACGCCGCCCGGGTCTGCTCGCTCCAGCAGATCACCGAGGCCTTCTTCGAGGTCGGCGGCCAGTACCGCCGCAACGTCTGAACCCCAGCCCCGGAAGCCCGCGCGCGGCCACTCGCGCGGCCACCCAGCAGATAGGACCCCCTGATGGATCCCGTCACCCGCCTCGGCGTCGTCGGCTGCGGCCTCATGGGCTCCGGCATCGCCGAAGTCGCCGCCCAGAGCGGCCTCGACGTCCGTGTCGCCGAAGCCACCCACGACGCCGTCGAAGCCGGCCGCCGCCGCATCACCGCCTCCCTCGACCGGGGCGTACGGCGTGGCAAGCTCAGCGAACAGCAGCGGGACCAGGCCCTGGCCGGGCTGTCCTTCACCCACGACCTCAGCGACATGGCCGACCGACAGTTCGTCGTCGAGGCCGTCGCCGAGAACCGGGACATCAAGACCGACGTCCTGCGCGCCCTGGACAAGGCGGTCGAGGACCCCACGGCGATCCTCGCCACCAACACCTCCTCCATCCCCATCGTCGACCTCGCGGTCTCCACCGACCGGCCCGCACAGCTCATCGGCATGCACTTCTTCAATCCCGTGCCCGTCCAGCGGCTGATCGAGCTCATTCCTGCCCTCACCACCAGCGAGGAGACCGTGCGGCGCACCCGGGACTTCGCCGCACAGCTGGGCAAGGAGGTCATCCAGGCACCCGACCGCTCCGGATTCGTCGTCAACGCGCTCCTCGTGCCCTATCTGCTCAGCGCGGTACGGATGGTGGAGTCCGGCGGCGCCCGCCCGGACGACATCGACCAGGGCATGGAGCTGGGCTGCGCCCACCCCATGGGCCCCCTGCGCCTGCTCGACCTCATCGGCCTCGACACCGCGCAGGCGGTGGCCGAGTCGATGTACGAAGAGTTCAAGGAGCCGCTGTACGCGCCGCCCGCCCTGCTGCGACGCATGGTCGCCGCAGGCCACCTCGGCCGCAAGAGCGGCCGCGGCTTCCACCTCTACGACGCGTGAGGCAGGGCTGGACCGGGACCGTGGCCCTGCCGCCAACTCCGAGCGGACAGACCGGCGTTGAGCGGGCGAACAGGCTGATAGCGTCGTGGCAGCGGGCCCGCCCCACGCCGGTCCGGGCCGACCCACCGGTGAAGAGGAAAGTACCGTGAGCAAGAGGCTGGTCGACGGCCCCATACGGGCACTGCTCGTGGCGTACACGCCCGACGGCACATGGCTGCGCGAACTGAGGCTGCCGGTGCCGCCCTTCCCCGGGTTGGGTATCCGCCTGGACACCTACGACGTGGTCAACGTCGACAGCGTTCTCGTCGGTGACGACGGCCGTTGGGACATCGACGTGACCTGCATGGTGTCCGTGGACGGAGGCGTTCCCTTCACCGAGGAGAGGTGGGAGGAGCTCGGCTTCGAATCAGGTGTCTACGTCTGAGCCCACTGGTTCCCCGTGCATGCCCTCCGCTCTACGGGCGGCCCGGCCGCGCGGGCGGTACATGGGGGCCGTTCCCCCATGTACCGCCGGAGTTCCCCTGGAACCGTAGAACCGGTTCGACGCACCGGCGGTGCGCGGCCAGGTCGATTCACGCGAGCGAGAGGAAGCCCATGGGCAGAAAAGCGTTACTCCGGGTCATGGTGGTCACGGCGATGGCGGGTTCCGCGGTGACCTTGACCGGAGGACCCGCGAGCGCGGCCACCGGTGTGTTCAAGAGCGGGACCAACGTGGTCGTGAACGCGGCGGCCGGCCGCGCGAACAACATACGGGTCAGTCTGTCGGGGAGCAGCGTCGTCATCCAGGACACTGCCGACACCTTGACCGCGGGCGTCGGCTGCACACTTCAGGGCAACGGCACTGTGGCCTGCCCGGTCAACCTCAACAACGACACGGTCGTGGTCAACGCCGGGGACGGCAACGACATCATCACCAAGACCGGCAACATCCGAGGGGACATGAGGGGGGAGTCGGGCAACGACGTCATCAACGGCGGTCCCAGCCCCGGCAGCAACATCCTCAACGGCGGCGCGGGCAACGACACCCTGAACGGCGGCGTCACCTTCGACCTCCTCATCGGCGGCACCGGTGCCGACCGGCTCAGCGGCGGGGGTGGCACCACAGACCTCGTCAGCTATCTGGAGAGCGGCTCGGGCGTGGTCGTCGACATCGACAACGCCGCCGACGACGGCATCGGCGGCGAGGGCGACAACGTCCTCTCGGACGTGGAGAACGTCTACGGCAGCCAGTTCGGCGACACGCTCACCGGCGGCAGCACGAACGACATCCTGTCCGGCTTCGGGGGCAACGACCTGCTGGTGGGCGGGACGGGGAACGACATCCTCGTCGGCGGCGCCGGCAGCGACACCCACAGCGGCGGGGCCGGCAACGACACCCTCGACGCCGTGGACGGCGTGTTCGGAAACGACTCCCTCAACGGGGGCGCCAACACCGACACCTGCACCGCCGACACGAGCGACACGAAGAGCGCCTGCGAGGCGTGACGCCCCGCGGCGGGGCCGGGACCGCGCATCCGCGGACCGGCCCCGCACCGCTGACCCGACAACACCTCCCGGCAGTCACCGGGAAGCGCCGGGGCGAACACCGGCCCCGGCGCCCGCAGCTTCGACCGGTCGTCCGGCTCCCACCGCGGCGGCCACGGCCTGCCCCTGTTCGCTTGGTCCGCTCTCCTGGTTGTCGCTCGGCGCACAGGTCGGAACCCGCCGATCCGCACCGGCGACGTCAACGTGCACAATCTAGCCAGGACGTGCAACTGCCGACGGCTGAAACTCGTCCCTTGCTCCCGAGCCGACGAGGCCCACGGAGACCTCTAACACCCAAGACGGGGGACGAACGATGAACCTGACGCCGAGGAAGAGCCGCCGCAGACCGGGCGCCGTCAAGGCAGCTGTGCTGGGCGTGTGCGCCGCTGGGGCGCTGGGCCTCACAGGATGCTCCGGTGACGGCGGTACGGGGGGCGCCGACGGTGACGCGACATCGACCGCGTCGTCGACCAGCGACAGCACCGACAAGACCGGGGCACCGGCGGGCACGACGGGCGAGAAGCCCGACGCGAAGGCTTCCACGGACCCGAGCAGCGGGGCCAAGACCCCCGGGGGCGTAACGACTGCCTCCACGTCACCGACCCCCACGGCCACGCCCTCAGCGGGCACCGGCGGCGAAGCAGCCGACGACTGCGACCACAAGATGCCCATCTCCCCCGACGAGATCGCGGTCTACCGCTACACCCCGGAAGGGGGATTCCTCAGCTTGATCGTCAAGCACGGCAACTGGGGATGCGGCACCCCCGACTCGGACGGTGCGCCGTTCGAGACGGTCGGCAAGGAGACCTTCATCCCGATGGATCAGGCCGCGGACATCACCGTCACCAACCCCATCGTGGAAAGCACGGAGAATCAGCCCATCGGCGTCCAGGAGTTCCTCGACTGGCTCGAGGCGCACCCGAACTCCGGCCTGGTCTTCACCTACCACCTCGGCAGCGACGGGACCATCGACCGCCTCGACCAGGTCTTCACCCCCTGAGCCTGTCATGTGGCTCCGGCATCGAGGGTGAGCCGTACTTGACCACCGTTTTCGCGGTTCGGCGGACGTGAAGGCGGCCTGCGTCCGATCCTGTGCGCCGTCACGGAGCAGAGGAGAGAGTACGAAGGCCGTGGTCCTGGATCTGGGGCATCAGAGTGCCCTGCGGGATGCGATCGCGGAAGTGTCATGCTTCCGGGCGGAGTTGTACGCGTGTCCGACCGCGCGGGGCGGCGCGCTGTTCGAGTTGTGCGTTGTGCCGTCGTGTACGGACGGGGCCGGTACGGACACCGGCCGACCCTCAAGGATGCCGCAGCCGAGGACGGCGGAAGCCGGCATGCATGCCTACTCGCCTTGCGGCATGCATGCATGCCGCAAGGCGAGTAGGCGATACCCCTCGCTTCCGAGCGCAGATCACCCGCCGCCCAACGACACGCCGACACCGTCCGGTTCACGCTCTTCGAGACCCGGCCGGCCGATCTGGCCTTCAACCAGCTGGTCGGATCCAGCGAACCGAGTGTGAGCCGGTCCCGTACGGGCCTGGCCTGCCGGCACGCCTGGCTGCCTGCCGCCTCGCCTCTCACGATTCCGGCACTCAGGGACGGCTCGCCGCGTCGACGTACGTCTCGGTGACGTCGGTGATGAAGTCGCGGCTGCTGTCAGGGTCGAGAGCCTGGGCCTGGAGGTGGTCGTACATCACGCTGTAGTGCTGCACGTCGGATGGTTTCTCCAGGTAGAGATCGCTGGTGAAGCGTTCCAGGTGCACCACTGCCTCTGGGCTGTCGGCGAACCTCAGGATGCAGAATCGTCCTGCGAAACCCGGGTGGGCACCCGCCGTGTAGGGGAGGACCTGCACGGTGATGTGGGGCTCCACGCCGAGCGTGTTCAGGTGCTCCAGTTGCTCGCGCATGATCTCCTCGCCGCCGACGACACGGCGCAGTGACGATTCGTCCACGATGACCCACAGACGCAGCGGGCAGGCCGGGTCGTAGATCCGGTGCTGCCGGCGTAGCCGCACCTTGAGACGTGTGGCGGCCTGTTCGGCAGTGAGCAGAGGGATCGTTTCCCCAATGACCGCGTGGGCGTAGGCGGGGGTCTGCAGCAGGTCGGGGATCACCATGGGCTCGTATGCGTGGACGGTGGCGGCGTCCGCCTCCAGGCCGACGTAGACACTCTGGGGAATGTCACCGTAGACGTTCCACCAGCCCTGCTGTCCGGATTCCTTGGCCATCCGCATCAGCGAGTCGATGACCTGCTGGTCCGTCACTCCGTAGATCGCACACAGATCGCGTACATCGCGGGGGCTGATGGCGCGGCGACCGTTCTCCAAGTGGCTGATCTTGGGCTGGGAGACCATGAGCCGCTCGGCCGCTTCTGCACTCTTCAGCCCGCTGGCCTGACGGAGCCGGCGGAGCTCGGCGCCCAGGCGGCGCCTTCTGACAGTGGGATTGCTGTTCGCCACTATGGCGGTCTACCTCCGGCTCCAAGTCATCGTGCTGGACCGCAGATTGCCATGGAGCAGCCATCGTTGATCATGTGCCATGCCGTCGCGTTCCGTTGGGAGCCAAAGCGGACTGTGACTTCACCACTTGCCTCACCACAGGAACCACCAGGCGATCTACCGGAGCGACCCAAAACAGGCACGCGTGCTTGCTTCACGTGCCAGCGAAAGCTCCTATCCTGCTCAAGCTGAGGCAAATGCCAGTGTAAGAGTCCTTTTCGGCTACCCGCCGAACATGACGGTATGGCGCGTGACCAGCGACCTTTGCCTCATGGCAACCTGCGGTCCAGCACAGCGACTTGGAACCGGAGGTACACCACGCGTGGCGGCGAAATCCAACCCCGCAGGGCCGGGGCACGGCTCCGCGGCCGTGACGATGCCCGTGGCAGAGGTACTGCGGGCGTACCGGTTCACCCTGGACCCCTCCGATCCCGAGCGCGCCGCCCTGTCCCGCTATTCCGGCGCTTGCCGGTGGGCCTACAACTACGCCGTGGCCAAGAAGACCCGAGCCCACCAGGCATGGGCCGACCGCCGGACCGCCTACCTCGAGGCGGGGCTGACCGAAGCCGAGGCCAAGGAGCGGATCAAGGCGGACGGTGCCGAGCTCACCGACCGCATCAGGGTGTGGGACCACCACCGCAAGAGCCTCACACTCACCGTCGTCGGCAAGCCTCCGCCGGCCGCGATGCAGTCCCCGGCCGGGCAGGAGGCCCTCGTCCTTCGGCTGGCCACCGCCCGCGCGGACGCCGCCGGTACCACCCGTGAACGCCAACTCCTGGCCGAAGGCCGTGCCACGGTGAACGCACTCAAGGCCCAGGCGTTCAGCGCCGGTTTCCGCACGCCGACCGCGACCGACACCAGCAACCTGTGGCGGATGGAACGTGATCTGCCCAAGGAGGAGGGCGGCAGCCCGTGGTGGAGCGAGGTCAACGTCTACTGCTTCACCTCCGGCTTCGACCGCGCCCAGGTCGCCTGGAATCACTGGCAGGACTCGCTCTCCGGCCGCCGTGCCGGCCAGCGCCACGGATACCCCCGATTCAAGAAGAAAGGCCACGCAGAGTCGTTTTCCCTCTTCCACGACGTGATGAGGCCGATCATCCGCCTGGAGGGCTACCGGCGCCTGGTGATGCCAGGCCTGGGCAGCATCCGCATCCACGACTCCGGCAAGCGCCTCGCGCGGCTCGTCGGCCGCGGGCAGGCTGTCATCCAGTCCGTGACCGTCAGCCGCGGCGGCCACCGCTGGTACGCCTCCGTGCTGGCCAAGGTGCAGCAGGACGTGCCCGTGCTGTGGGAGCACGTCCACGACGACGGCACCCGCACCCCGTACCTGAGCCGCATCCTGGCCGAGAAGGCCTCCGAGAACGGCGGACGCGTCGAGGAGATCGGCCGGCCCACCGCCCGCCAGCGTGCCGGCGGCCTCGTCGGCGTCGACCTCGGCTCCCACCACCTGGCCGCCCTGTCCAGCCCCCTCGACCCGGCCGAGCCCGCCACCGCCGTCGTACACCACCCCCGTCTTCTCGCCGACAGTCTGGCCACGCTGTCGAAGGCCCAGCGCGCGATGTCCCGTTGCCGACAGGGGTCGGGGCGGTGGAGGAAAGCCACCGCCCGGGTCTCCCGCGCCCACCAGCAGGTCACGGTGCGACGCGCCTCGTTCCTGCACGGCCTGTCCAAGAAGCTGGCCACCGGTTTCACGCACGTGGCGATCGAGGACCTGGACATCACCGCTCTCACCAGCTCGACCGAGGGCACCCGCGGCAAGCCCCGCAAAAACGTTACGGCCAAGGCCCGCCTCAACCAGCATCTCCTGGACGCCGGCCCGGGCAGCCTGCGCAAGAAGCTCGCATACAAGACCGCCTGGTACGGCTCGCAACTCGTCGTCCTCAACCAGGGTGAGCCCGTCACCGCCTGCTGCGCGAGGTGCAAGGAGCGAAACCCAAGCTCCGACCCGTCGTGCAGCAAGTTCCACTGCCCCTCGTGCGGGGCGGTCGTACAGCGACACGTGAACAGCACCGCGAACATCGTCGACGCGGCGCAAAGGAAGCTCAAGACGGTCGCCTCCGATAGGGGGGAGACCCAAAACGCTCGCCGAGCCCCTGGACGTCCCGGAGCCCGCAAGGCTCCCGGGCAAGGGGCATTGAAACGAGAAGACACCGGCTGACGCCGGTGCCACCCCCGGGGAGCGATCCCCGGGCGTCCCGCAACAGCACCGCAACCAACGTAGAAGGGCAGCTACCGCCGAAGGCCCCCAAGCCATTCGGCCGCCGCTCCTACGCGCTTGGGACGATCCGTGTTCTGGCAGATCGACAGATGCGGCACGACACTTCGGACGAGTGAGTGCCTCCCACTCACTCCCCGTTCCGCAGCTCATGAATTCCACCAGCAGCCCCGACCCGAGTCGAAGTGTCACCAACCTCGCGACCGTCCGGACGCAATTCTCGGAGGACGAGGCGGGCGATGCCACGACGGGCGCCCTCTCGCGCCCCGACCCGGCTCCAGGCCCCTGGCCTGGACCACGCGGTCAAGTTTCGATCTCCTCCGACCCAACCGGCGACAGAAGTGAGTTACCAGCGGTAAGTTCCCGCTGCCCCTCTCCACTTCACAGGAGTACCGCTTCATGCGCCGTCTTCTCACCTGCCTCGCGGCCGCGGCCCTCACCTGCGGCGGGTTCGTCACGAACGCGTCGCCCGCCGTTGCCGCGGACCCGGCCTCCGGGTCCTTCAACGCCCTCACCTACAACGTCGCGGGCCTGCCGGAGATCCTCTCCAGCGCGTCCACGCCCCGCGAGTCCAGCACCACGGAGATCGGCCGGCGCATCGCACCGTACGACATCGTGCACGTGGAGGAGGACTTCAACTACCACGCCCATCTCTACGCCGGCGACACCACGCACGCCCACCGCACTCCCACCAGCGGCGGCGCAGGCATCGGCAGTGGGCTGAACACCCTGTCCACGCTGCCCTACGACATCGACGACTTCGAGCGGGTGCGCTGGAACTCCTGCCAGTTCGACTCCGGCGACTGCCTGACCCCCAAGGGGTTCACCTTCATGCGGGTGCGCCTCGCCGAAGGGGTGTATGCCGACTTCTACAACTTGCACACCAACGCCGGCACCAACGCCGGCGACCTGGCCTCGCGCGCCGACAACCTCAGCCAGCTGACGGCCTTCATCAAGACCCACTCGGCCGGCAACGCCGTCGTGGTCATGGGCGACACCAACACCCGCTACACCCGCAGCGGCGACACCATCGCCGAGTTCGCCGCCGCCAACGGCCTCACCGACCCCTGGGTACAGCTGATCCGCGGCGGTACCCCGCCGGTCAAGGGCAGCGACGCCCTGGTCTGTGACCAGACCGGCCCCACGGTGCCCAACACCTGCGAGATCGTCGACAAGGTCCTGTACCGCGGCAGCAAACTCGTGTCGCTCGACGCCACGTCCTACAACAACGAACACGCCAAGTTCCTCACCGACGGCGGGCTCATGCTGTCCGACCACGACCCGGTCGCGGTCGGCTTCTCCTGGTCGCGCGATCCGGACTTCCGGCTCAGCGATCAGTTCGGCGGGCCCCACGGCGACTACTACACCGACATCGACGCCGTACCGGCGGGAGCGCGCCCTGTCACCCTCTCCCTGCGCAGCGGCTCCCGTGTCGACGGTGTCGGCCTGACGCTCGGCAACGGCACCGTCCTCCACCACGGCGGCACCGGCGGCACGCTGTCGTCACTGTCCCTGGGCAGCGGGGAGTACGTCACCTCCGCCCAGCTCTGCCAGGGCCAGAAGAGCGGCCACACCCGGATCTTCTCCGCCAAGTTCACGACCAACCTCGGCAGGAGCCTGTCCGGCGGAACCACCACGTCCGACTGCGTGACGCGCACCGTGCCGTCGGGCTGGCAGATCGCCGGGTTCCACGGGCGCGCCGGTGACGAGATCGACAAGCTCGGCTTCCTCTACACACAGCGCTGACACGTTCCCCCAGATCGAACACGCGGCGACGGCTTCCGGGCCGTCGCCGCTTCGTACGGCCGTCGTGCGCTGGAGGGCTTCCGGCTGCTGCACATTGCGCTGCAGCTGCGTGACGGCGGTTACGGCTGGCCCAACACCGTCAAGCTCATCGCCCCCCGAACCGGAACCCGCCCTTCCCAGCTACCCCGCTGTGTCGTCGGCCGTGGTCCGGGCCGACGACACAGCGCTCACCCTTGACGGCCTCGCCCCTGGAGAACCCCCCGATGAACCCCGTTCCTCGCTCACCGTCCTCGAGGCAACGGCAACGACAGCAAGGCGTGACGCGACGCTTTCCCCACCCCGTCACATGGTCACGGCTCCTTACAGGTCCTGGATCCCACGGCCCGTCGCGGAGGCGAAGCCCAGCCAGGTGTGCCGGTTGCCCCACCAGCACCAGCCGATCTTGGGGGCGTTGCGGCGCTCGCTGCCGTCCCGCCCGGTGCCGTTGCTGATCCAGATCGCCGGTGTGCGGGCGTCCAGCGTGCCGTTCTCCTTGCGCAGTCGGGAGCCGATGGTCATGAAGCAGCGGTTGCGCTCAAGAACCTCCGGCTGCTGGAGCACCCAGTGGATGCCCTCGGTGAGCAGCAGCGGCGTGCGGTCCTCCTTGGTGAGGACGGGCAGCGCCTCCTCCGGGCTCCAGTTGGCCATGTGGTCACCGCGGTCAAGGCCGGTGACGAGGTAGAGGCGGGCGTCAGGCAGCTCGATGGCGCAGGGGGCGAAGCGGTCGACGTCGGGCATGTCGGTGACGACGAATCCCGGCTTGCCGTCCCGTCGGAGCAGCGGCGCGAGGGCGGAGGCAGGAACAAGGTCCGGGTGAACCGTGAGCAGGGCGCCGTCGCCGGACTCGGGTGCATCAGCCGCTTCGGCGGCCTCGGCGAAGGTACGAAGGTCGTCGGCGGGCAGTCCGGCGAGTTCGTGCACACCCAGCTCGATCAGTCGCTCGGCCTGCGCGCTCAGTGTCGGAAGTACGGGGAGGACTGCGGAGGGTGCGGGCGTGGGCTTCGGCACGATGCTCCCGAGGAAGACGACGAGAACGGACTCGAAGGCAACGAGGCAGCCCACCCGAACGTTCCCTCCGCCGCTTCGGTTCCGTCCCGCTCGGTGCCGTCCCGCCCGGTTCCGCAGCACCCCGCCCACGGATACGCCATGACGTTCACGGGCTAGCGGCAGCCCCGCCCCTGACGGCCGAGCCGCGCTGCGGCGGCTCGGTCAGGCCGGCCGGTCAGACTGCTCGGCAGAGCACAGCCGGGCCGGCGGGTGCCGCGGCGCGGGCCACGGTCGGGTGCACGGGACGGGTGGCGCGGACGGCGACCGCGGCCTGCGAGCGGTTCCGCGCGAAAACGACAAGGCGCAGCACCGCGAACCGTGCGACGCCGGCGAGCGCGGAGGCGGACAGGTAGACGACCTGTTCGAGCACCGCACCGGGTGCCGCCACCAGTTGCTGCAGGGCCAGCATCGCCACGCAGGTCACGGCGTACGCGGCCGCCGCGGACCCTGCCGACTGCACGCGCTGGTGCCAGGTCGCACGCCCGCCCGCACCGAAGGTGAATCGGGCGTGCAGCTCGGTGGCGAGGAGGGTGGAAGCCGCGGTGATCAGGGCGTTGGCCAGGACCCAGGGAATCCAGGAGGCGAGGGCCGCCACCGCGAAGCTGGAGGCGAGCCCCACTCCGCCGCCGCAGAGCACGAAGCGGGCGAAGGCGGTGAGCGCGCCGGGTGCCGTCTGCCACCGGCTCCGCACTGTCCCCATGACATTGACCCCCGTGAACACGCATTCCGCGAAACATGCACCTCGACCTACGAGACGCCGACGCACTGTTTCCTGATACGGAAACGCTACGTTGCCTTCACGGATGTGACAACATACAAATTGCACAGGGATGGAATAGCTGCAGCTAGAGAGCAGGTTTTCATTGCAATGGAATCGACAACAACGCAACAACCCTGCCAGCTCATTGCAACCACTACGGGTGAACGCTATACCCCCAGGACGCGATGGCCCGGGGCGCAGTCGGCCCGCAGTTCGGCGAGGTCCGCGGCAGGCAGACTTCGGGCGGAGCCGCGCCGACTGTGGTCGAGCAGGGCGGACGCGGTGTGCAACCACTGGGGCAGGGGAACCACGCCGACAAAGTCCGCCAGGCGGGTCAGCTCTTGGGCCGGCTGGTCCAGCAGGTTCTCGTAGGCGAGGGTGGTGCGCTGGTCGGCAGGGAGCCGGGTGAGGAACTCCGTTGCCTCGATGACGAGTTCGGACCACAGGGCACCGAAGGTCCGCAGAGGGATGTGCCGGTCGCGTACGAGCGCGGGGTCGAAGCATTCGTCGAGCAGGGGCGCCAGGTCCGGGGGCAGCGCGCGGACGTGCTCGGGGGTCAGGGCGGAGAAGCTGTCGATACCGGAGCGGGTCTTGATCTCGCGGAGCAGAGAGATCATGCGGTAGCCGGGATGACGGCTCATGGACAGGGCGCAGTCCGGACCGTTGCGGAACATGTGCACGAACTTCGCGTCCGGGAAGGCCTCCCGCAGTACCCGTACCCAGCCGGTGGAGTAGCCGGAGCGCTCCACGACGGCGGTGCGTCCGAACCGGGCGCAGAGCAGTCCGAACAGGGACCGGTGGTGCTCGGCCGCGGTGCGCTCCGGCCACCGGACCACCGCCGCGCCGAGTGCGTCGAGGAGTCCGTCCGGGTCGTCGGTGAGGTGGGGCAGCACCATCAGGGACAGCGCGGGAATGCCCTCGGTGCGCGCCGAGTACCGTCCGGGGCGGCGGGTGTGGAGGAACTCCGGCAGCGGCAGCCCGCTGCGGATCATCTGCTCGAAGTGCGGCGCGGGCCGGAAGAGCGCCTGCCAGAACTCCTCGCCGCCCACCTGCCCTTCGGGGAAGGCCGCGTCGCCCACCGAGGCCATGTACTCGTTCAGGCTCAGCACGTCCGGGTGGGCGTTGAGAATGCGTGACAGCGCCGTCGAGCCGCTGCGCCCCGTACCGAAGACGAAGGTCAGAGAACGCATCATCCCCCTTTTCGCAACCTGCGACCGGTGCCACCCCTGGGGGCACTCACCGTGGTTCTCACCGGTGCATTCACCGCGTGCACTGTCCAACTCTGCCCGATCCGACACCCTGCCCACCCGGCCTCACAAGCATGTTCACATGCCGAGCGGCCGAGACACTGTGACGGTACCCGCCGCCTCCCCGCGACGGTCCGGGGTGTCGGGTGGCGCAGCGTCACGGGTACCTCGATCAAGGCCGGGCGGGTCCCTTTCGCGCAGCGCTCGAAGCCTGACGGTCTGCAGGGCGGCGGCACCGCGACGGAGCCTCGACGGAGCCGATGGGCCATGAACATCGCGGCATGGCGGGTGAGTTGGCGATTTCATGGCTGCGCGCCCGACCAATTATGATCTTGGTCATGACTGTGCAGAACTCTGACAAGACACTTTCCCGCAAGCAGCGACTTCAGGAGAAGCAGCGCCGCCAGTTGGCGGTCGTAGACACCGTGGACAAGGCCGAGGTGAAGGTCCGCAAGGCAGAAGCCGAACTGGCCGTGGCTGTCACCGAAGCCGTGCAGATGTTCGGTGACGAGCAGTCCGCCTCCGAGGCCCTCGACATGTCGACCGAGGCGATCCGGCGTTTCCTCCGCATGGCGCAGGACGAAGCGGCCGGCACCGGCCATGTCGCCGAGGTGGCCGAGGTCGCCGAATCGGCCGCCGCATCCTGAGTTCGGCGTCGGGCGCGGCCGCCGCCTGCGGGTGACTCGTCCTGAACGCGCGGCGGGTCGGGCGACGACTGCCCGTCGGTCCCGCAGGCAGGCACCGGCTTCCCGAGCCCGCTCTGGCAGCTGTCAGGAGCCGATGGACATGGCGAGCCGTGGCGTGAGGCCCGTCCGTACCCGAACCGGCCGTTTCCCCGCGACGCAAGGGGAACGGGAGCGGCACAATGACGCCACGTCACGCCGCGGCGGGCCTCAACTGCCCGCAGCCATCGCATTCCTGGGCGTGCGAGGAAAGGAAGACGTGAGCGAGATCCAGGCCGACGACGACACCCCGCTCAAGCGACCCGACACCGACACGGCGCACAACGCCCGCGTCTGGAACTACTGGCAGGGCGGCACGGACAACTACGAGGTCGACCGCCAGGTCGGTGATCACGTCGCCGGCCTGATTCCCGTCATCCGTGACATCGCGTCCGCCGACCGGCAGTTCCTCACCCGCGCCGTGCGCCACCTGGCCGAGGAGCATGGGATACGCCAGTTCCTCGACATCGGCACCGGCCTGCCCGCCCTGGAGAACACCCACGAGATAGCCCAGCGCGTCGCACCCGCGTCGAGGATCGTGTACGTCGACAACGACCCCGTGGTTCTCGCGTACGCCCGGACCCGGCTGACCAGCACCGAGGACGGTGCCGCCGTCTACGTCGACGCCGACGCGCACGACCCGGACACCATCCTGCGCATCGCCGGCCGGACACTCGACTTCACCGAGCCCGTCGCCCTCATGCTGCTCGGCATTCTCAACTTCGTCCTCGACGACACCGAAGCACAGACCATCACACGTCGGCTCCTGGAGCCGCTCGCCCCCGGCAGCTTCCTGGTGCTGACCCATCCCACGACCGAGCCCGAACTCGGCGGCGAGCTCCAGCTGGAGGCGATGGAATTCTGGAACGCCAACGCCAAGCCGCCGGTCACGGCACGCAAGGTCAAGGACGTCAGCCAGTATTTCGACGGCCTGACACTCCTGGAACCGGGCCTGGTCCCGTGCTCCCTGTGGCGCCCCTGTCCCGGCGACGAGCCCACGGTCGTACCGCAGTTGGGCGCCGTGGCGCAGAAGCACTGACCGCACGGGCACCGGTCCCGTCGGGTCGGGGCCGGGCGAGCCGGAGGGTGCGGAGTTCGGCGTTGCCGCGGTTGGCGGCGCGGAGCGCCCCGGCTCGCCGGTGCGGGTTTTCGTCCAGACCGCTGTCCAGACCACTGTCCAGACGGCTGTCCAGACCGCTGTCGAGGCCGGGGTCACCAGGTCGTCCACCGAGGTGCCCCGGCACCCGTGCGTCGGGACAAGGACGGCAGGAGTGTCGATGCCCCTGACGGTGCCGAGGGCGCGTGGGGGGTCCCGTGTCAGCGTTCACGAGGTCGCCTGCCGGTCAGGCGGGAGCGGGCCCCGTGGTGTGGCGTCGGGTTCGGGTGCGTCCCCATGCCGTGGCGGAGACGGCGAGGACGGAGAGGAGGACGAGGGCGGTGGCCGGGCCGAGTACGGTCCAGGGTGCCAGTTCCACGTAGGGCTGGTTCTCCGAGAGCAGGCGGCCCCACTCCGGGGTGGGCGGCTGTTCGCCCAGGCCGAGGAAGCCGAGGGAGGCCAGGACCAGGACCGTGGTGGGCAGTCGCAGCAGGGCGTTGCGCACCACCGCGGGCAGGACCGCGGGCAGCAGGTGGCGGCGCAGGAGGTAGGTGGGGCCCGCGCCGAGGGAGACCGACGCGAGCAGGTGGCCGCTGGCCCGTTCCTGTTCGAGCAGGGCTGCGGCCTGGGCGGCGTACGGGGTCCAGGCCACCACGCACACCGCGCACGCGGCGCCCCAGACCGACGGTCCGGTCACCGCCGTCGTGAGCAGTCCGGCGAGGACGGCCGGCAGCGTCGACACCACTTCGGTCAGACCCGCCCCCAGCCGTGCGGCCGTACCGATGACAAGTCCGACGAGGGCGCTGACCACGGTCACCGCGAGGGCCGCGCCGATCGTGCGCAGGGCTCCGTGGCCCAGCCGGGCCAGCAGGTCGCGGCCCAGCGAGTCGGTGCCGAGGGGATGCGCGAAGGAGGGTGGCAGCAGCCGGGCTGTCGTCTCCACGTGCAAGGGGTCGCGCAGAAGGCCGGACACGACCAGAGCGAGCAGGGCGACGACGCAGCATCCGATGACCCAGGGCAGCGACCGCGTCCGTACGAGCGTGGGCGGGTGCAGGGCGGGCAGCGCGCCGTCCCGCAGGGCCGGGCCGAGCAGAGCGTGCCGCACCGCCTGGATGACAAAGCCGGCGCAGACGCCGAGCAGGACCAAGGCCAGCGTCGCGGTCTGCAGCGGCGGCATGTCCTGGGCGATCGCCGCGTCCAGTGCGAGACGGCCGAGGCCCGGGATGTTGAAGATCTTCTCCACCGCGACCGCACCGCCGACCAGGGCGACGACGGTCGGCAGGAGCTGCGGGAGCACCCCGGCCAGGGCGCGGCGCAGCGCGGTGCGCGCGATGCGGCCGCCCGAGTATCCGTAGGCGAGCCAGGTCCGTGCCCACGGCTCGTTGAAGGCGGCGGGCAGGGACTGGTCGAGCAGACCGCCGATCATCGCCCCGGAGGGCACACCGAGGGCGAGGGCGGGCAGCACCATCGACCGCGGCCCCTCCCAGCCTTGTGGGGGGAACCAGCCCAGCCACACCCCGAACACCGTCGCCAGCAGTGAGGCGAGCAGGAACTTGGGCAACGCGGCGAGGACGGCGGCCACGGTGCCCGCCCGTTTCCGCCGCAGCCTTCGCCGGGAGCCGAGGTGGAGCGTGCGGGCGCAGACGAGCGCGGCCACCGCGGTGGTGACCGCCAGCGCGCCCAGCACGAGCGTGACGGAGACCGCGAGGGCGGTCGTCACCTGGGGCAGCACCGGTTCGCCCGACACCCAGGAGGTGCCCGCGTCGCCGCGCACCAGACCGCCCAGCCATCGCGTGAAGTGGGCGAACGGCCCTTCCTCCAGACCCAGTTGCTCGCGTACGGCGGTCAGCTGGGCCGGGGTCGGGTCCTGGTCGGCGGAGCGGGCGCGCAGGACGGTCAGGGCGGGGTCGACACCGGACAGCCAGGGCAGGAAGGCGACGGCCGCCAGCAGCGCGGTTCCCGCGGCGACGCGGCCGGCTCCCGCGTGCCACCGGGTCTGACCGCCCTGGGCGGCGGCTGACGACGTGGTGCTCATCGGCGGCTACTTCAGGCGGGTGTCGACGTCGACGAGGGAGCGCTCGCGGGGGTCGAGGAGGACGCCCTCGACGTCGTCGGAGATGCCCTGCACGACCTTCTCATGGACCAGCGGGACGACGGCGTCGGTGCGCAGGATCTCCGCCTCGGCCTGCATGATCTTCTTCTGCCGCTCGGCCGTGTCGCCCTCCCCGGCGGCGGACTTGATGGCCTCGTCGACCTTCTCGTCATTCAGGCCGGCGATGTTGTAGACGCCGTCGCCGGTGTAGTCGCTGGCGAGGTAGGCCACCGCGTCGCCGGTGTCGAGGAGTGTGACCCGGGAGAAGACGAGGGCGTCGTACCTGCCCGCGAGGAGGTCGGCCTCCATCTGCGTGTACTCGCGTACGTCCTGCTTCACGGTGAACCCGGCCTTCTCCAGCTGCTGCTGGAGGACCGTCGCGGCCTCGGGGAGTTCGGCGCGGTTGGTGTACGTGGCCAGGCGCAGGGTCTTGCCCTTCGTCTCCGCCTTCACCTGCGCGGTGGTCGCGGCCTTGGCCCGGCCGGTCACCTCGACGCGCCGGTCGGCGGCCCACGAGACGGCCGGCCCGAACAGACCCTGCGCGGGGTCGGCGTATCCGCCGAAGACGGAGTCGACGAGGACGCCGCCGTCCACGCCCTCACGGGCGGCGGCACGCAGGGCCGCGTCGGTGAAGAGGCCGCTGCCGGTGTTGAGGATCAGGCTGTCGGTGCGTACGGAGGGCACTTCGTGGCGGGTGTTCTCGTCGAGGAGCTTCGCCTGGGCGGTGGGGATCCATTCGGCGATGTCGACGTCGCCGCCGCGCAGGGCGTTGGCGCGGGCGGTGCCGTCGGCGATCCAGCTGACGTCGATGCCGGACGCCTTGGCCTTGCCACCCCAGTAACCGTCGTAGCGGTCGAGGGTGGCCTTGGTCTTTCCGGTCAGCTTGGTGATCGCGAAGGGGCCGGTGCCGGTGCCGACGGGGCTGACGGTGCCGTCGGTGGCGTACGCCTTCTCGGAGAGGATGCCGAGGGCGGGACTGGCGAGGCGCAGCGGGAGGACCGGATCGGCGGTCTTGGTGCTGATGGTGACGGTGTCGGCGTCGTCGGCCTCGGCGGTCAGCGTCACGTCGCTCAGCACACGCGGCTTGGTCTCGGCCGCGTTCGCGTGGTCGAGCGCGTTGACGACCGACGCGGCGGTGACGTCGGTGCCGTCCTGGAAGGTGGCCTTGCGCAGCTCGAAGGTCCAGGTCGTGGCGTTCTTCCGGGTCCAGGACCTCGCCAGCGCGGGTGCGGCCGCGCCGTCCTCGTCCAGGGCGGTGAGTCCTTCGGCCACCGAGAGTTTGCTGAGCACGGTGGCGTCATTGCTGTACGGCGACAGGGCCTGCACCGGCGGCACGGCGAGGGCTATCCGCAGGCGGCCGGCCGCTCCCGACCCGCCACTCGCACCTGAGCCGTCCTCGCCGGAGGCGAAGCAACCGGCGAGCATCGGGGTGAGGGCGAGAGCCGCCAGAAGGCGGCGGGGAGTGGTGCGCATGGTCGGTCCTGTCTTGCGGCGGGCAGATCGCGCCCCCGGTGTGCGGCAGCGGCATCCGGGGTCTCGACGACACAATATAAGGCGAGCCTTACCAAACTTTCACCGGGTGCTTGAGGCCTCAACCTTGCGGCACCTTGCCCCGTCCGCGTTCGGGCCGAGGATCCACACCGTCCGAGCGGAACGGCCGGGCGCAGTCGACCACGGGAGTACCGAACCGTCCCATCTGGCGTCGGCGCGACGTCAGATCCCGCGTTCCCGGCGCCGGTCGGTACGGGTCGGCTCCCGGAAGCCCGCCGAGGTCAGGCGGTCGGTCGACGTGCGGTCAGGCAGTCGCTCGACATGCGGTCGGTGGCCGGTCGACGTGCGGTCGGCACTCGCTCGACGTGGGTCAGGCAGTCGCTCGACATGCGGTCGGTGGCCGTTTCGTGGGCGAGGAGACGGTCCACACCGCACAGGCGGAGCCCAATCGGCGACCTGCCCCAGAGGTCGGTGTCGCCGAGCGCTGCCGGACACGGACGGGTCGATGCGCGGGTTGCCAACGCCGGCGAGACGGAGACGCCGGGGGCGGGTATGGCGGCCACGGTGCCGGGCTCCAGCGGGTTCCGCCCCGATACGGTCCGCGGACCGCCAGGTGAACCGGCCAAGGTGGTGCGGAGAGGTGCCGTGCGGGTTGGCAACCACGTCGGGAGCGCAGGGAACCCGGCTGGCGCGGGCCTTCAACCCCCAATTGGCGGCGGCACGTTGAGCGCACGGCCGAGGGCTGAGGCGACGGGGGTGGCGTAGTCGGGCAGGTGCAGGGCGGCCCAGGCGGCAGCCAGTTGGAGGAATGCGTTCAGGTCGCGCTCCGCACCGGCGAGCAGGCGGCGCAGGTCCGTGACGGGTAGCTCGATCACCGCGCTGTTGTCGTGCTCGGCGTCGAGGGTCAACCGGACGATTTCGCCGTGCCGTTCGACGAGCGATGCGGGGTCGTGGCCGAAGGAGGCGCAGCCCTTGCCGTCGACGACGTCCAGCCAGTCGCCTCTCTCGTTGAGGCTGGTGCAGCAGCCCGGCAGCAGCGTGGTGCCGGTTGCGGTGTCAGTGATCCGCAGACCGCCGGATGACAGGAGGTCGTCCATGGTGAGCAGTCCGTGCAGAAAGCCCCCGAGCGGGTCGGCGGGCCGCGGTGCGCGGCCGTCGTCCTCGGGATCGAGGTTGTTGTAGTCGGCGATGCTCATCACCGCTGTGCCGACCTCGGCGGGATCGAGTGCGCCATGGAGCGCCAGGAAGCCGTACGGCTCGCACTCGGCGACGGACCAGAGGGTGAAGCCGTCGGAGGCGCAGAGCTCCAGGACGGGCTGCAGAACGATCACCCGGGAAGTGTGCAGCACACCTGCTCGCTCTGCACCACAATTACCACGACATTCTCTCGCCCCGGTAGCCGAGAAGCTGCCCCCCGCATGTTGTTACGCTCCGCCTCCACGACGAGGAGAGGTGGAAAATGGCGGGAGCGGGGCCGTCGAGTCCTCCGAACCCCTGGTTCAGGGGGACGGTGTTGGGTGTCCTCTTCGGGGGACTGGCTGCGGTGGTGTCCGTTGCCGTCATCGGGAGGGCCTGGGCGGCTTGTGACGTCGGCATCGGTGCCGCCAACGGCATGACGTTGCTCCTCCTCGCCCCGCTCGTGTGGATCGCCGCCGCGATCCCGTGGACGATCCTGCACGGCACCCTCGGACGACGTCATCAGTGGGCGGCACTGGCCGCGGGGTTCGTCGTCACCCTGTGGTTCACCTGGTTCCTCGTGACATGGCTCGGCATGCCGGATTCCTACCCCGACCCCTTGTGCCCGGGGAACGTCCCGCCCTGGTGGCCGGGTTTCCTCCCGGCATGACCCCGCGGCACACCCTGTGGGCGGCCTCGTCCTCCGCTCCGAGGAACTGCCGTACCTCGACGCACCACCTACGCCTCGGACGCCTTCCCCGGCGTGCCGCTCCGCGCCCGCCACGCACCGCTGACCGACCGAATCACCGTGGCGCCGCATGTGCGGGATCTGCGGGATCTGCGGGATCTGCGGCGAGGTGCGGCGAGGTGCGGCGAGGTGCGGCGAGGTGCGGCGAGGTGCGGCGAGGTGCGGCGAGGTGCGGCGAGGTGCGGCGAGGTGCGGCGAGGTGCGGCGAGGTGCGGCGAGGTGCGGCGAGGTGCGGCGAGGTGCGGCGAGGTGCGGCGAGGTGCGGCGAGGTGCGGCGAGGTGCGGCGAGGTGCGGCGAGGTGCGGCGAGGTGCGGCGAGGTGCGGCGAGGTGCGGCGAGGTGCGGCGAGGTGCGGCGAGGTGCGGCGAGGTGCGGCGAGGTGCGGCGAGGTGCGGCGAGGTGCGGCGAGGTGCGGCGAGGTGCGGCGAGGTGAACGGCGAGGCGCCCGGTCCGTCACGGCCTGCAGGCCGGGCGCTTCGCCGCGTCCCGCAGGCCGAGATCATCGATCCCGGCAGGCCGCCCGCGCCCTGCGACTGTCCGGTGCTCGACCTAGACAAGATCGTCCGGCCTCGCCGAAGCGGGTCGCGCCGCCCCAGAAGGGTCAAGCACCGGCTCGGACAGCGCCGACGAGCGCGTCGGCGGAGCGCCGGTTCTCCGCCGACGCCCTTGACCGGACCCCCGACCTCTTGGACGATGTTGCGTATCGCTCGACAAGTTGCTCAATACGCACCGCCGGCTGAGAAGACGAGGTCGTACGCATGTCGCTTCTGAACACGCCCCTGCACGAGCTGGACCCCGAGGTCGCCGCCGCCGTCGACGCCGAGCTGCACCGCCAGCAGTCCACCCTGGAAATGATCGCCTCGGAGAACTTCGCCCCCGTCGCGGTCATGGAGGCCCAGGGCACCGTCCTGACCAACAAGTACGCCGAGGGCTACCCCGGCCGCCGCTACTACGGCGGCTGCGAACACGTCGACGTCACCGAACAGATCGCCATCGACCGCCTCAAGGACCTCTTCGGCGCCGAATACGCCAACGTCCAGCCCCACTCCGGCGCCTCCGCCAACCAGGCCGCCCTCTTCGCCCTCGCCCAGCCCGGCGACACCATCCTCGGCCTCGACCTCGCCCACGGCGGCCACCTCACCCACGGCATGCGCCTGAACTTCTCCGGCAAACAGTTCAACGTCGTCGCCTACCACGTCGACACCGCCACCGGCCTCGTCGACATGGCCGAACTGGAGAAGCTCGCCAAGGAGCACCGCCCGAAGGTGATCATCGCGGGCTGGTCGGCGTACCCGCGTCAGCTGGACTTCGCCGAGTTCCGCCGGATCGCCGACCAGGTCGGGGCCCATCTCTGGGTCGACATGGCGCACTTCGCGGGCCTGGTCGCCGCCGGACTGCACCCCAATCCCGTCGAGCACGCCGACGTGGTCACCTCCACCACCCACAAGACCCTCGGCGGCCCGCGCGGCGGCATCATCCTGGCGAAGAAGGAATTCGCGAAGAAGCTGAACTCCTCCGTCTTCCCCGGCTTCCAGGGCGGCCCCCTGGAACACGTGATCGCGGCCAAGGCGGTCTCCTTCAAGGTCGCGGCCTCCGAGGAGTTCAGGGAGCGCCAGCGCCGCACCGTCGAGGGCGCGCGGATCCTCGCCGAGCGGCTGACCGCCGACGACGCCCGGGAGGCCGGCGTCGACGTCCTGTCCGGCGGCACCGACGTCCACCTCATCCTCGTCGACCTGCGCGCCGGCGAACTCGACGGACAGCAGGCCGAGGACCGCCTCCACGAGGTCGGCATCACCGTCAACCGCAACGCCGTCCCCAACGACCCGCGTCCCCCGATGGTCACCTCCGGCCTGCGCATCGGCACCCCCGCCCTCGCCACCCGCGGCTTCACCGCCGAGGACTTCACCGAGGTCGCCGACGTCATCGCCGAGGCGCTGAAGCCGTCCTACGACGCCGATGCCCTCAGGACCCGGGTCAAGGCCCTCGCCGACAAACACCCGCTCTACCCCGGCCTGGGGAAGTGAGACCCCGGTGGGGCACCCGGACCGTGTGCCCCACCACCGCCCGTTCTGAGGAGTCACCGTGGCCATTTCGGTCTTCGACCTGTTCTCGATCGGCATCGGCCCGTCCAGCTCCCACACGGTCGGCCCGATGCGCGCCGCCCGCATGTTCGCCGTCCGTCTGAAGGAGGACGGCGCACTCACCCGGACCGCCACGGTCCACGCCGAGTTGTACGGCTCGCTGGGCGCCACCGGCCACGGCCACGGCACCCCCAAGGCCGTACTCCTGGGCCTGGAGGGCAACGAGCCTCACACGGTCGACATCAATCAGGCCGAGCACGATGTCGACCACATCAAGTCGACCGGAACGCTACGGCTGTTGGGCGTCGAGATCGGCGACACCCGAGTGATCGCCTTCGACTCCGACAAGGACCTGGTCCTGCACCGCCGCAAGACGCTGCCGTACCACGCCAACGGCATGACCATCCGGGCCTACGACGCGGCGGGCACGGAGCTGTTGTCGAAGACGTACTACTCCGTCGGCGGCGGCTTCGTCGTCGACGAGGACGCGGTCGGCACGGACCGCGTCAAACTCGACGAGACCGTGCTGAAGTACCCCTTCCACAGCGGCGACGACCTGCTCCGTCTCACCCATGAAACCGGTCTGTCCATCTCGGGGTTGATGCTGGAGAACGAGCGCGCCTGGCGCAGCGAGGACGCGATCCGCTCCGGTCTCCTCGACATCTGGCGCGTGATGCAGGCCTGTGTCTCCCGCGGCCTGACCCGCGAGGGCATCCTGCCCGGCGGCCTGAAGGTCCGTCGCCGCGCCGCCCTCACCGCGCGGGCGCTGCGCGCGGCGGGCGACCCGGCCACGCACGCCATGGAATGGACAACCCTCTACGCGATGGCGGTGAACGAGGAGAACGCGGCGGGCGGCCGGGTGGTGACGGCCCCCACGAACGGCGCGGCCGGCATCATCCCCGCCGTCCTGCACTACTACATCAACTTCGTCCCGGGCGCGGACGAGGACGGAGTCGTACGGTTCATGCTGGCCGCCGGCGCCATCGGCATGCTCTTCAAGGAGAACGCCTCCATCTCCGGCGCCGAGGTCGGCTGTCAGGGCGAGGTCGGCTCCGCCTGCTCCATGGCCGCCGGAGCCCTCGCCGAAGTCCTCGGCGGCTCCCCCGAACAGGTCGAGAATGCCGCCGAGATCGGCATGGAACACAACCTCGGCCTCACCTGCGACCCCGTCGGCGGCCTCGTCCAGATCCCCTGCATCGAACGCAACGGCATGGCCGCCGTGAAGGCCGTCACAGCCGCCCGCATGGCCCTGCGTGGCGACGGTCGACACCACGTCTCCCTCGACAAGGTCATCAAGACGATGAAGGAGACCGGCGCCGACATGAGCGTCAAGTACAAGGAGACGGCCCGCGGCGGACTGGCGGTGAACATCATCGAGTGTTAGGGGAACAGCCCTGACCAGTGCGTTCGTGGCCGTGCGGGGCGTGGAGCAAGTCGGGCTCGGTAACTGTCCGGGTGACGGCCGGCCGGTCACCGGAAGTGTCGGCCGGCCGGTGCACCGGCGTGGTCACCGTGGGCCTCTTTCCGGGCTCCTCGGAGTGCCGGTCGGGTTCTTCGCACACGACGCGGAAACTGAGGGCGTGCGTCGAGCCGACCCCGAACGGCTCGGCCCCGGTCGCGGCGAAGGCCGGTACCGCGCCCAGCGCGAAGACGTCGCTCGCCGGTCCGACCGGTTTGCCGCCACACCCTCCGTCGACCGTCCCGGACAGCCGCATCGGCTGCCGGGACGGTCACCGACGCCGCATCGCCCGTACCGTGGACCTGCTGTGCGGACCTGCTGTTGTGGGGCGTTGGAGCCGGGAAAGAACCGAGAAGAAGGGACCTCCCCTTGGCCATTGAACCTGCCTATCCCGAAATGATCCGCGACGAGCAATGCGTACGACCCTTCGATGGCTGGCAGGGCTGCGCGCATGTGCGGGCGTGGCGGTCGGCACCGGATCAAGTGACTGTCATGATCAGTGGCCTGAGCGGCGGTTGCACTCTGCGGAAGTTGCTTCCCCTGCTGCGCGACGAGTACCCGGGCGACGTAGTTCAATTCTTCTTCCACGTGCCCTCGGACTGGACGGCTCTGGGCTACTACGCAGCGCTGACGGTGGGCGACGACGGCACAGTGGTCCAAACACGTATGGCTGGAGACACGCTGGCCGCGCGCCTCGGGCCCACCCTGTACGCCACCGAAGACCCGGACGACGAGACGTCCGGCTATGGCGGAGCCTGAGTCACCAACGCCGCCCACCCGCGGCTCAGCTGTCCATGAGGCGCACACATGGTGGATTCAGGCCGGCATGTACTCCGTCGCCGCGTCCAGCAGCCAGTCCGTCAGGTAGTCGGCGAAGGATGAGCGGACCAGTACCCAGAAGCCGGACGCGGGTTCGTCACGGGCGATCAGGATGATCTGGGTGCGCCCGAGGGTGGTCTGGGCGCAGCGGCCGGCGCCGAAGGCACGTGGGTGCAGGTCCAGGGCGCAGCCGTGCGACAGGAGGTCGCGGGCGCGGGGGCCTGAGACGAGGAGGGTGGTGCGCTGGGCGGAGACGTCGGTGACGGAGATGGGCTCGTCCCCTGCGGCCGTTCGGATCCGGCCCTCCAGGTCCTGCGCACTGCCGGGCGGGCCCACCAGCAGCCATTCGTCCGGTCCCAGCCACAGCGCGGTCAGCTGCCCGGCGCGTACGACGGTGTTGGGTTCGAGCGGGAGTGGGAGGTCCAGGGCGAGGCCGATGGCGTCGGCCGCCGCTCCCTTGGCGTCGAGGCGGATGTCGAGCTGCGTCAGGAAGGGGAGTTCGGCCAGCCGGACCGCGCCCTGAGAGGTGCGGGTGGCGATGGCCAGGCGGTCGGCGGCGTGGGCCAGGGGGCTGCGGGGCGGGACGGTGAGTGCGGTGTCAGCCATCGCGACGGGCTCCCTCGGGGTCGTAGAGGACGGGGCTTGCGACGGTCACCGGGACCAGCCGGTCGCCGACGGGGGCGTACAGCCGCTCGCCGATGCGGTCCCGGCCACCCTTGATCAGGGCGAGCGCGAAGGTCCGGCCGAGGGCGGCGCTGCGGTAGCTGGAGGTGACGTGGCCGAGCATCGGGACGGGCGGGGCGGGCAGGACGCTGTCGGCGACCAGATGGGTGCCCTCGGGGAGGAAGGTGCCGGGGTCCTCCGGGAGCAGGCCGACGAGGTGCTTGCGGTCGGCGCGGAGGGTGTCGGCGCGGGCGTAGGAGCGCTTGCCGATGAAGTCGGGCTTCTTCTTCGAGACGACCCAGCTCATGCCCAGGTCCTGGGGGGTGACGGTGCCGTCGGTGTCCTGGCCGATGATGGGGTAGCCCTTCTCGGCGCGCAGGACGTGCATGGTCTCGGTGCCGTACGGGGTGATGCCGTACGGGGCTCCGGCCTCGTACAACGCCTGCCACAGGGTGAGGGCGTCCCACGGTGACACGTTGATCTCGTAGGCGAGTTCGCCGGAGAAGCTGATCCGGCAGACCCTGGCCTCGATGCCGGCGACAGCCGTCTCGCGCCAGGCCATGAACGGGAAGTCGTCGTTGGACACGGCCAGTCGGGGGGCGAGTGCGCCGAGGACGTCGCGGGAGCGGGGGCCGACCAGGGCGACGGTGGCCCACTGTTCGGTCACGGACGTGCAGTGGACCTTCAGCTCGGGCCACTCGGTCTGCAGCCACTCCTCCATCCAGTCCAGTACGGCGGCCGCGTTGCCGGTGGTCGTGGTGACCAGGAAGCGGTCCTGGGCCAGGCGGATGACCGTGCCGTCGTCGAAGAGCATGCCGTCCAGGCGGCACATGACGCCGTAGCGGATCATGCCGACCTTCAGGGTGCTCATCATGTTCGTGTAGAGCCGGTCGAGGAAGACGGCGGCGTCCGGGCCCTGGACGTCGATCTTGCCGAGGGTGGAGGCGTCCATGAAGGCGACGCCGTCGCGGGCGGCGGCGCACTCGCGCAGCACGGCCCCCTCCATGGTCTCGCCGCCTTGCGGGTAGTACCAAGGGCGCTTCCACTGGCCGACGTTCTCGAACAGGGCGCCGTGCGCGACATGCCACTCGTGGACGGCGGTCGTGCGGACCGGGTCGCTCAGAGCGCCGCGGTCACGGCCTGCGAGCGCCGCGAAGGAGACCGGCGTGTACGGCGGCCGGAACGTGGTCGTGCCGAGCGCGGAGATGTCCACGCCGAGCAGTTCGGCGACCACGCCGCTGGCCAGGACCCCTGAGGTCTTGCCCTGGTCGTTGGCGGTGCCGGCCGTGGTGTAGCGCTTGGTGTGCTCCACCGAGCGCATGCCGGCGCCGGTCGCGCGGGTCAGGTCGTCGACGGTGACGTCTCGTTGGAGGTCGACGAAGCGGGGTGCGCCGGAGGCGTCCGGCACGGCGTAGAGATGCATGGGCGGAGTCGGCCGCGGCGGTGCGGCCACGTCCGGGAGGAGAGGGGATTCCGGGGTGTAGCCCTCGGCCTCGATCGCGCGCGCACCGGCGGCGGCGCCCTGTGCGAGAACCCCGGCGAGGTCGAACTCTCCGCTCGCGCCGCCCGCCACCTCGACCGCCTGACGGCAGCTGTCGGGGACGAACGAGCCCAGTGTCTCGTCGTGGCGCAGTCTGCCGCCCGCCTGGCTGAAGAGGTGTGCGACCGGGTTCCAGCCGCCGGAGACCAGCAGGAGGTCGGCGGCGAACCGCCGCTGCTCCGCGGGCTCCCCGTGCGGGGCGGCGGTCACGGTGGTGAGGCGCGGGTCGCCCTCCGTGCCGGTGACGGCGTGCCCGGCCAGCACCTCGATGCCGGCCTCCTGGGCGCGCCGCGCCCACTCCCCCGGTTCGGGGCGGGTGTCGACGATCGCCGTGACGTCCACGCCCGCCGCGGCGAGGTCCAGGGCCGCCGCGTAGGCGCTGTCGTTGGTCGTGAAGACGACCGCCCGGCGGCCCGGCAGGACTCCGTGGCGGTTGGCGTAGGTGCGGGCCGAGGCGGCCAGCATCACGCCGGGGCGGTCGTTGTCCGCGAAGGCCAGGGAGCGCTCGTGGGCGCCGGTGGCGAGGACGACTCGGCGGGCCCGGATGCGCCAGACGCGTTCGCGGGAGACGTGTCCGGGGGCGCCCGCGCCCAGGTGGTTGGTGCGGCGTTCCACGGCGAGGAGGTGGTTGTCGTCGTAGTAGCCGAAGACGGTGGTGCGGCGCAGTACGCGGACCTCCGGGGCGGTGTCGAGGCGTCCGGCGGTCTCCTCGGCCCAGTCGAGGTGTTCGCCGGTGCCCAGGAGGCTGCCGCCCAGGTGTGGTTGGTCGTCGGCGAGGATGACCCGGGCGCCACTGTTCGCGGCCGCCGCGGCGGCCGCGAGGCCGGCCGGGCCCGCGCCGACGATCAGCAGGTCGCAGTGGGCGTGCACGGCGTCGTAGCGGGCCGGGTCGGGCTCGGTGGCCAGGCGGCCCTGGCCGGGGAGGCTGCTCGCCACGAGGCCGTCGTACAGCTCGACGGTCGTCGCGGGGAGCATCGGCTCCGGGAAGGGGGCCTCGATCTGGATGACCGCGTTGGGTTCCTCGACGCCGGCCGAGAAGATGCCTCGGGGGCGGCCGAGTTTGATGCTGGTGCCGGTCTGGATGACGCCGTTGGCGAGGAGGGCGGAGGCGAGGGTGTCGCCCTGGTAGCCCTGGTATGCGGTGCCGTCGAAGGTGAAGGTGAGGGGGGCGGCGCGGTCGATTCGGCCTCGGGTGAGATGGCGGAAGGGCTGGCCCGCGGCAGAGCCGCTGACGGATGCGGCGCCCCCGCCGCCGCTACCCGACCCCTCCCTGGGGGCTGCGCCCCCGGAGGACCCCTCTTCGGCCTGAACGGCCTCGTCCTCACGAGCCGGGCGGGCCGCTTGTGCCGGGTTCGGCCGAGGGGTGACCGGACGTGGCGCAGAGCTCGCCGGAGGCGCTGCGGAGACCTCGCGGGCAGGCGAGAGCGCCGCACGCCTCAGGTCCTCCGCGGCCGGACGGGGCTCCCCCGCCCGGTAGACCGCCAGGATCTCGTTCGTCGACGTGTCCCGTACCGCGTTGAACCACTTGCGGCAGCCCGCCGCATGGCTCCAGCGTTCGGCGAACGGGCCCTTGGTGTTGTCGCGGAAGAAGAGGTAGCGGGCCCACTCCTCGTCGGTGAGGGCCGACGGGGTCTCGGGGTAGGGCACGTGTGCCTGGCCGCCGTAGTGGAACTCGGCCTCGTCGCGGGGCCCGCACCACGGGCAGGTGATGAGCAGCATGGTTGGGCTCCCTAGTGGGCCACCGCGGCCGCGCCGTGCTCGTCGACGAGCGCGCCGGTGGTGAAACGGTCGAGCGAGAAGGGGGCGTTGAGGGGGTGGGGGGTGTCGTGGGCGATGGTGTGGGCGTAGACCCAGCCGACACCCGGGGTGGCCTTGAAGCCGCCCGTCCCCCAGCCGCAGTTGAGGTAGAGGTTGTCGACCGGGGTGAGGCCGATGATCGGGGAGGCGTCGGGGCTGACATCGACGATGCCGCCCCAGGTGCGCAGGACGTGGGCGCGGGCGAAGACCGGGAAGAGTTCCAGGGCCGCGGACATCTGCTCCTCGATGATGTGGAACGCGCCGCGCTGCGTGTAGGAGTTGTACGAGTCGATGCCCGCGCCCATCACCAGCTCGCCCTTGTGGGCCTGGCTGACGTACACATGGACCGCGTTGGACATGACGACCGTCGGGTGCACCGGCTCCAGCAGTTCCGACACGAGTGCCTGCAACGGGTGGCTCTGGAGAGGGAGTTCGATGCCGGCCATGGCGGCCAGGACCGAGGTGTGGCCCGCCGAGCAGAGTGCGACCTTGCCGGCTGCGATCGGGCCGAGCGTCGTCTGCACGCCGACCACCCGGCCGCCGACCACGTCCAGACCGGTGACCTCGCAGTTCTGGATGATGTCGATGCCTGCGGCGTCAGCCGAGCGGGCCAGGCCCCAGGCCACGTGGTCGTGCTTGGCGATGCCCGCGCGCGGCTGGTAGGTGGCGCCCAGGACCGGGTAGCGCACGTCCGGGGAGATGTTGACGATCGGGCAGACGTCCTTGACCCCGTCGGCGTCGAGCCATTCGGCGTCCACGCCGTTCAGCCGGTTCGCCTCCACACGGCGCACGCTGTCCCGTACGTCCTGGAGGCTGTGGGCGAGGTTCAGCACACCGCGCTGGGAGAACAGGATCGGGTAGTCGAGCTCCTCGGCGAGGCCCTCCCACAGCTTGAGCGCGTGCTCGTAGATGCCGGCGCTCTCGTCCCACAGGTAGTTGGAGCGGATGATGGTGGTGTTGCGGGCCATGTTGCCGCCCGCCAGCCAGCCCTTCTCCAGCACGGCCACGTTGGTGATGCCGTGGTTCTTCGCGAGGTAGTGGGCAGTGGCGAGACCGTGTCCGCCGCCGCCGACGACGATCACGTCGTACGAACGCTTCGGCTCCGGCGTGCGCCACAGCCAGTCGGGGTGTTCGGGCAGCTCGGCGCCAGGGGTACGGGGGCTCATCGGACGTCTCCGTCGTGTGAGAGGTGCGGACAGAGCGGGCGGTCGGGGCCCGACGCGTTCATACAGGCGGTCGCGTTCATGCAGGCGGTCGCGTCCCTACGGGCGTTCGCGTTCATACGGGGTTCGCGTTCCTCTCGGCGGCCTCGACGACGTTGGCGAGGAGCATCGCCCGCGTCATCGGTCCCACTCCCCCGGGCATCGGCGCGAGCCATCCGGCGACCTGGGCGGCGTCCGGGTGCACATCGCCGACCAGCCCCTGGTCGGTGCGGGTGATACCGACGTCCAGGACGGCCGCGCCGGGGCGCAGCATCTCCTTGGTGACCAGCCCGGGTGAGCCGGCCGCCGCGACGACGATGTCCGCCTCACGTACGTGCCAGGCCAGGCCCGTGGTCCCGGTGTGGCAGAGGGTGACGGTGGCGTTCTCGGACCTGCGGGTGAGGAGCAGGCCGAGGGGCCGTCCCACGGTGATGCCACGTCCGATCACGCAGACCCGCGCCCCGGCGAGGGGCACCTCGTACCGGCGGAGCAGTTCGACGATGCCGCGCGGGGTGCAGGGCAGGGGTGCCTCGACCCCGAGGGTGAGCCGCCCGAGGCTGACCGGGTGCAGGCCGTCGGCGTCCTTGGCCGGGTCCATGCGTTCCAGTACGGCGTTGGCGTCGAGGTGGCGCGGAAGCGGCAGCTGCACGATGTAGCCGGTGCAGGCCGGATCGGCGTTCAGCTCGTCGATGACGTCCTCGACCTGCCGCTGAGTCGCGTCGGCGGGAAGCTCCCGGCGCAGTGAGGCGATCCCCACCTGAGCGCAGTCCCGATGCTTGCCACCGACGTAGGCCCGACTACCGGGATCGTCACCGACGAGAACGGTCCCGAGCCCGGGCGGAGGGCCACCCGCGGCGGTCAACTTGGCGACACGCTCGGCAAGTTCACGACGAATAACGGCTGCCGTGGCCTTCCCATCAAGCAACTGTGCGCTCACCGACGGCACTCCTTCCAAGAACCCGAGCCACGACGCACCTGCACTCGCTCGACGCCCCACCGGCGCCCCACCGACGCACCCCCTTCGAACCCTCACCCACGAAGACGGGACATGGTCGGGTCGAACAACGGCTCCTCGGCCACCACGGCCTCGACGCGCTGGTCGAAGTACCCGATGTGCAACGTGGTCCCGGGCACCGCGAGCTCCACCGGCAGCCACGCGTAGGCGATCGGCTTGCCGATCGTGTAGCCGTACGCCGCGCTCGTGACGTAGCCGACGCCCCGGTCGCCGTCGTACACCGGCTCCTTGCCCATGACGACCGCCTGCGGGTCGTCGATGGTGAGACAGGTCAACTTCCGCCGTACGTCGGCCCTGCGGCGCTCCAGCGCCGCCTTGCCGATGAAGTCGTCCTTGTCGGGCTTGACGGCGAAGCCCACGCCGGCCTCGTACGGATCGTGCTCGTACGTCATGTCGGTGCCGAAGGAGCGGTAGCCCTTCTCCAGGCGGAGGCTGTTGAAGGCGCCGCGGCCGGCGATGACGCCGCCGAGCGGCCGGGCGGCGGCCCAGAGCGTGTCCCACAGCTTCTGCCCCAGGTCGGCCGTGGTGTACAGCTCCCAGCCGAGTTCGCCGACGTACGACAGTCGCATGGCCGTGACGGGGACGGAGCCGATGTGGGCGCGCTTGGCGCGGAAGTACTTCAGGCCGTCGGCCGAGAAGTCCTCGTCCGTCAGCGGCTGGAGGACCTTGCGGGCGAGCGGGCCCCAGAGGCCGATGCAGCAGGTGCCGGGGGTGATGTCGCGGACCTGGACCGTGCCGTCGGCGGGGAGGTGGCGGGTGAACCAGTCGAGGTCGAGGTTGCCGTTGGCGCCGACCTGGAAGACGTCGCGGGCGAGGCGGGCGACCGTGATGTCGCTGCGGATGCCGCCGTCGTGGTCCAGCAGCAGCGTGTACGTCACCGAGCCGACGGACTTGGCGACCTTGCTCGTGACCAGCCGCTCCAGGAAGTCGGCGGCGCCGGGGCCGGTGACCTCCAGGCGCTTGAGGGCCGTCATGTCGTACATCGCGACGGTCTCGCGGGTGGCCTGGGCCTCGGCGCCGACGATGGGCGACCAGTACTGCGCGGCCCAGTCGTTCGGGGTGGGGATGTTGCGGCCCTCGACCAGTGCGGCGTTCGCCTCGTACCACTGCGGGCGCTCCCAGCCGTTCGCCTCCAGGAAGACGGCGCCGTGCTCCTGCTGGCGGGCGTGGAAGGGGCTGGTGCGGATCGGGCGGGGCTTCCCGGAGGGCTGGAGGGGGTGGAGGATGTCGTAGACCTCGACGAAGTTCTGGCAGTCGCGGGCCAGGACGTACTCCGGGGAGAGCTGGTGCGGCTCGAAGCGGTTGACGTCGCACTCGTGCAGGTCGAAGGAGGAGCAGTAGCCGTCGACCAGCCATTCGGCGACGGCCCTGCCCACGCCCGCCGAGTGCGTGACCCAGACGGCCTCCGCGACCCAGAAGCCCTTGACGTCCGGGGATTCGCCGAGGAGCGGGTAGCCGTCGGTGGTGAAGGAGAACAGGCCGTTGATGCCCTCCTCGACCTTGGCCTCCGCCGTCGCGGGCAGCAGGGACTGCGTCTCGGTCCAGGCGTCGGCGAAGTCCTCCTCGGTGAACTTCATGACCGACGGCATCTCGTCGGCCTCGTCCACGGACAGGATGTCGTCGGCGGAGATGGGCATCGGGCGGTGGCCGTAGTAACCGATGCCGATGCCGTCGAAGCGGTCGCGGTAGTAGAGGTCGGCGTCCTGGTGGCGCAGGATCGGCCGCACCGCCTCCTCGGTCTGGCCGGCCAGCGCCGGTACCGGGCCGGTCCAGGCGAGCTGGTGGGCGAGCGGGGTGAGCGGAAGGTTCATGCCGACCATGCGGGCGATCTTCGGGCCCCAGATGCCGGCGCAGCACACGACGATGTCGGCGGGGATCTCGCCCTGGTCGGTGAGGACGCCGGTGACCTCGCCGTCGGTCTGTGTCACGTCGAGGACTTCGTGGCGGGCGAGGAAGGTCACGCCGCGCTCGGTGGCCCGGCGGATCTGCGCCTCGACGGCGAGAACCGCCTTGGCGAGGCCGTCCGTCGGTACCAGGAGGCCGCCGAGGACCTTGTCGCGGTTCACCAGCGGGTGCTGCTCGACGCATTCGTCGGCGCTCAGCAGGCGGGCCTCGATGCCCCAGGCGGTGATCCAGCCGTGGCGGCGGTGCAGTTCGGTCAGGCGCTCGGGGGTGGTGGCCACTTCGAGGCCGCCGACCTGCAGGAAGCAGGGCTGGCCGTCGACGTCGAGGGAGCAGAACTTCTCGACGGTGTAGCGCGCCAGCTCGGTCATGGTCTTGGACGGGTTGGTCTGGAAGACCAGGCCCGGGGCGTGTGACGAGGAGCCCCCGGTGGCGGGGAGCGGGCCCTGGTCGACCACGGTCACTTCGGTCCAGCCGCGCGCGGAGATCTCGTCCGCGAGGGCCGCGCCAACGACTCCCGCTCCGATGATGACCACTCGGGGTCCCGCCATCGCCGCACCTCCGATTGAAAACTAGTCCAGCCGGTTCAGTTGCTGTCTGCGCAACATGGTTCAGGTTGCGCAACTCAATGTGCCTGTCTCGGGGAGGGGGTGTCAAGAGGTCCGTGACCCGAGGAGAACACCACCGGACACGGCACCGGACAGGGTCCTCGAAACGGCCCGGAACACGGCGATGCCCGGTGGGCGGCGCACATCCGTGCACGCCGCCCACCGGGCATGTTCGACCGGTTCCCGCCCCGGGTTACTTGATCCAGGCCTCGACCTTGTCGCGGTTGGCGTCGACCCACTTCTCGGCCGCCGCCTCGGGCGTCATCTTGTCCACGGCGATGTACTTGGCGACGGTGTTCTGGTCGTCGTTGGTCCAGGTGAAGTTCTTGACCAGGTCATAGGCCGGGCTGCCCGACTCGGCGAACTTCGTGCTGACGATCTTGTCGAGCTCGTAGACGGGGTAGTCGCAGGCGACCTTCTCCGCGTCGGCGTCGCAGCCCGTCTTGTACTCCGGCAGCTTGACCTTGACCAGGGGCACCTCGGCCATGAACCACTGGGGCTCGTAGAAGTAGCCGATCACCCATTCCTTGTTCTTCTCGGCCTTGCGGAAGGCCTGGATGAGCGCGGTCTCGCTGCCCGCGTACACCACCTTGAAGTCCAGCTTCAGGTTCTTGACGAGAGCCTCGTCGTTGGTGACGAACGACGGGTCGCCGTCGAGGAGCTGACCCTTGCCGCCCGACTCCGAGGTCTTGAACTTGTCGGCGTACTTGTCGAGGTTGTTCCAGTCGGTGATGTCGGGGTGTTCCTTCGCCAGCCACGGCGGCACGTACCAGCCGATCAGACCTTTGTTTCCGGTCGCGCCGGCCTCGACGGCGGTCTTCTGGTCGGTGATGTACTTCTTCTTCAGATCGTCGTGGCCCCAGTTCTCGATGACGGCGTCGACCTCGCCCGTCCCGAAGCCCTGCCAGGCGATCTCCTCCTTCAGGTCCTTCTTGGTGACCTTGCAGCCGAGGTCCTTCTCCGCGACGTACGCGACGACCGCCGCGTTCGCCTCGTAGCCGACCCACGGGTTGACGGCGAGGTTGAAGGTGCCGCACTTGCCGGAGTCGCCCGAGCTGTCGGAACCCGAGGAACTCTCACCGACCTTCGCACCGCCGCAGGCGGTGAGGGCGAGGCCGAGAACGGCCAGTCCGGCCACGCCGGCTCTCCACTGTCGTATCCGTGTTGCCATGGTCAGTGCTCCTTATGCGCTTACGCGCCGCGCCGCGGCCTGAGTGATCCGGTCGAACATGACTCCGAGAAGGACGATCGCGAGCCCGGCCGCGAGTCCCTTCCCGTACAGCTGCCCCTGGGAGAATCCGGCCACGACGTCGTAACCGAGAGCGCCCGCTCCCACCAGGCCACCCACCACGACCATCGACAGTACATAGATCAGGCCCTGGTTGGTGGCGAGCGTCAGCGCACTGCGTGACATGGGCAGTTGAACCTTGGTGATGATCTGCCAGGTGTTGCACCCGGCAGAGGTGGCCGCCTCGACGGTGGCCGCCGGCACGGCCCGCACACCGTCCGCGATGATCTTGATGGCGACCGGGGCGGCGTAGACGATCGCGGCGACGATGGCCGTGAAGCGGGTCGCGCCGAACAGCGCGAGGAACGGCACGAGATACACGAACGGCGGCATGACCTGCGCCGCGTCCAGGGTGGGCCGCAGTACCCGGTCCGCCAGGGCGCTGCGCCCCATCCACACGCCGAAGGCCATGCCGAGCACCATCACCAGCACCGTCGCGACGAGGGTCGACGCCAGCGTGGTCATGCTGTCCGACCACAGGCCCGTGCCGAGCAGCAGGCCCACGCACACGGCCGTGGTGACGCCGGCGCGCCAGCCTCCGAGCACCGTGCCGAGCCCGATGAGCACCGCGGCGACGAGCCACCACGGGGAGTCGGTGAGCAGCGACTGGAACGGGTTGAGGAGGCCGTTGGTGATGGCGTCACGGAAGGCGTTGGTGAGGCCGGAGAGGCTGTCCTGCACCCAGGTGGTCGTGGTGTCCGCCGCGCTCGCGATGGAGGAGCCGACGCCGCCCTCGCTGGGGAACTCGGCGGCCCACACGTAGGTGTGCGACATGTAGACGAGGACGGCCGTGACCACGCCGCCGACGGCGAGCAGCGGCCGCCGCCAGGCGACGAACCGGCCGTCCGAGCGCCGGGCAGCCTCCTGGCGGGCGCTGGCGGCGGTGGTGACCCGGTCGAGGACGATCGCCATGACGACGATGGCGAGTCCCGCGTTGAAGGCAGTGCCCACGTCCAGCGACTGCAGGGCCTGAAGGACGGTCTTGCCGAGGCCGGGCGCGTCGATCAGGGCGGCGATGGTCACCATGGCCAGAGCGGCCATGATCGACTGGTTGACGCCCATCACCACGGTCCGCTTGGACATCGGCAGCAGAACCTTCAGCAGCGCCTGCCGGCGGGTCGCGCCCAGCGAGTCGGCCGCCTCGACGGTGGTCTCCGGCACCGACCGGATGGCGTGCGCGGTGATGCGGATCGCGGGCGGCGCCGCGTAGATCACGGTGGCGATCGTGGCGGAGGCGCCGCCGATGAGGAAGAACAGGGTCAGCGGGGCCAGGTAGACGAAGGTCGGCATCGTCTGCATGAAGTCCAGGAAGGGCGTCACGACCCGGTTGAACCGCTCGGACAGCCCCGCCCACACACCCAGCGGGATCGCGAACAGCAGCGCCACGAACACCGCGGAGACGGTGAGCGCCAGCGTGTCCATGCTCTCCTGCCACAGACCCTGCAGCCCGAAGAAGGTGAAGCCGGCCACGGCGAGCAGCGCCACCCGCCAGTTGCCCACGGCCCAGGAGACGTAGCCGGTGATCCCGACGACGCCGAGCCAGCCGATCTGCGGGAGGGGGCGATCGGCCGAGGGCTGGGAGATCAGTTCCTGGATGAAGGTCACCAGGGTGTCGATGACCAGACGGATCTCGTTGAAGAAGTACAGGAAGAGCGGGTTGGAGTTCCGGTTGGCGCCGATGGAGTCGTTGAGATCGTTGATCCACCGGTGCAGGTCCGTGAGGTCGGCCGCGGCCAGGGTGAGGGTCTGCTTGCCGCGCAGCACGGCGAAGAGCACCAGCCAGGCGATCAGGATCGCGGCCACCACCGTGCCGCGCCCGACCTGGCGCACGCGGGCGGCGGGGGTGGCGGCCGGGGGCGCGGAGTCCGTCTTGCGGGGCGGTTCCGGCTTCTGCGGTTGTTCGGGCTTCTCCACGGCGACGGTCATCACATGCCGCCTTCCTGCCCGGCGACCACCGCGAGGATCTCCTCGTCGCCGACGATGCCGATCAGTTCACCGTTCTCGACGACCTTGACCGGCTTGTCGGCCGCCAGGACCGCACGGGTGGCTTCCCGCACCACGACGTCCGGGCCCAGCTCGGGGCCGTCCAGGGCGTCGCCGTCGTTCAGCGGGCGCATGATCCACCGCAGGGTGAGGACGTCGGCGCGCGGGACGTCCTTGACGAACTCGCGTACGTAGTCGTCGGCCGGGGCCCCGACCAGTTCGTCGCCGGTGCCGCACTGGACCATCTTGCCGTCGCGCATGATGAGGATGCGGTCGCCGAGCTTGAGGGCCTCGGAGAGGTCGTGGGTGATGAACACCATCGTCTTGCCGACCTCGTGGTGCAGCCGGATGACCTCGTTCTGCATGTCACGGCGGATCAGCGGGTCGAGTGCCGAGAAGGGTTCGTCGAAGAAGAGGACGTCCGGGTCGCCGGCCAGGGCCCGGGCGAGCCCGACGCGCTGCTGCATACCGCCGGAGAGCTGGTCGGGGTAGGAGTTCTCGTAGCCGGAGAGACCGACGAGTTCGACGACCTCCAGGGCCCGTCTGGTGCGCTCGGCCTTGCTCATGCCGCGGATCTCCAGGCCGAACGACACGTTGTCGACGACGCGGCGGTGGGGCAGCAGCCCGAAGTGCTGGAAGACCATGGAGAACTTGCGGCGCCTGAGGTCGCGCAGACGCTTGGGGTCCGCCTCGCGGATGTCCTCGCCCTCGAAGACGATCTCCCCGGCGGTGGGTTCGATCAGCCGGGTCAGACATCGCACCAGCGTGGACTTGCCGGAGCCGGACAGACCCATGACGACGAAGACCTCGCCCTTGCGGACGTCGAAGTTCACATCGCGCACCGCGGCGGTGCATCCCGTACGGTCCATCAGCTCGCGGCGGGTGAGACCGCACAGTTCCTCGGACTCCGGCACCCGGTCGGCCTTCGGCCCGAACACCTTCCACAGCCGGCGCACGGATATGACCGGAGTACCGTCCGAGTCCTCGGGGGTGCTGCGCCGCTGCGGCGCCTCGGTCTGTGTTGGGGTCACGATCGACCTCTTCTCGGCATTCAGCCGCGGAACCAGTGTTGCGGCCGGGGTTGGATGTTCTGCCAGATGTGTTTGGGCTCTCGGTACTCGTTCAGGCCGGTCGGTCCCAGCTCCCGGCCCACGCCCGAATGCCCGAAGCCACCCCATTCCGCCTGCGGCACATAGGGGTGGTAGTCGTTGATCCACACCGTGCCGTGGCGCAGCCGCCGGGCGACCCGCTGGGCCTTGCCCGCGTCCTGCGTCCAGACGGCTCCGGCGAGTCCGTACTCGGTGTCGTTGGCGATGCGTACGGCGTCGTCCTCGTCGGTGAAGCGCTCCACGGTGAGCACGGGTCCGAAGGACTCCTCGTGCACCACGCGCATGTCCTGCCGGCATTCGTCGAGGACGGTCGGCGGGTAGTAGTAGCCATCCGCGAGGGCCGGGTCGTCGGGCCGTGTGCCGCCGCAGCGGAGCACGGCGCCCTCGGCGATCCCCGCCGCGACGTACGCCTCGACCTTCTCCCGGTGCTGGGCGGAGATCAGTGCCCCGGTCTCGGCCTCGGGGTCGAAGGGACCGCCGAGCCGGATCTGCCGGGCGCGGCGGACCACCTCGTCGACGAAGGCGTCGTGGATCGAGTCCTCGACGATCAGGCGGGCGCCGGCCGAGCAGACCTGGCCCGAGTGCAGGAACACGGCGGTGAGGGCGAAGTCCACGGCCGTCTCGAAGTCGGCGTCGGCGAAGATCACGTTGGGGTTCTTGCCGCCGAGCTCCAGCGCCACCTTCTTCACGGTCGCCGCGGCGGTGGCCATGATCCGCTTGCCGGTCTCCAGGCCCCCGGTGAAGGAGACCATGTCGACACGCGGGTCCTCGGAGAGGGCGGCGCCCACCTCGGGTCCGGTACCCAGGACGAGGTTGGCGGCGCCGGCCGGGAGTCCGGCCTCCGCCAATGCCCTCATCAGCAGGATCGAGGTGGAGGGGGTGAGTTCGCTGGGCTTGAGGACGATCGTGTTGCCGGCGAGGAGGGCCGGGGCGACCTTCCAACTGGCCTGCAGCAGCGGGTAGTTCCAGGGAGTGATGAGCCCGCAGACACCGATGGGCTCGTAGACGACCCGGCTGACGGCGTCGTCGCGTCCGGTGTCGATCACCCGGCCGGCGTCGGTTCCGCCGAGACCGCCGTAGTAGCGGAAGCAGGAGACGACGTCGGCGATGTCGTACTCGCTCTCGACGAGCCGCTTTCCGGAGTCCAGCGACTCGGCGCGGGCGAACTCCTTGGAGTCGCGCTCGACGATGTCGGCGGTGCGCAGCAGCAACGCTCCGCGCTCCCGCTCGGGGGTCTGCGGCCAGGGTCCCTCGTCGAAGGCGCCGCGGGCCGCGGCGATCGCCGCCTCGGTGTCGGGACGTGTCCCTTCCGAAACGGTCGCGGTGAGCGTGCCATCAGCGGGACAGCGGATCTCCCGGCGCCCTCCGGCCACCGGATCCCGCCATTCCCCAGCCACATACAGATCTGCCACGCGCCAAGCCCTTCAGCTGAAATGCGTTGCGCATCGTGCATTCAATTGCTTGTGGTGGAACACCTTTGCGAATGCCATAGACATACGTCAAGGGGTTGGCTGATGACGATTTCACCATGAGAGCACTTACCCGACGACTCTTGACCGCGAGCGGCGTCGAGCCGACCATGTTGCGTATCGCTCACCATGTTGTGCAATACGCACCGACGGAGGCCATCATGTCCCCTCGACCGCAACCTGGCCGTGAGTTCGTCCTCACCCTCTCCTGTCCCGACAGCGCCGGACTGGTCCACGCGGTGAGCGGCTTCCTCGTCAGGAACTCGGGCAACATCCTGGAGAGCCAGCAGTTCGACGACCGTCGCCAGGGCCGATTCTTCATGAGGGTCCACTTCGACGTCTCCGACCCGGACGCGAACCTGAAAACTCTGCGTTACCGATTCGGTCCCGTGGCCGAGGCGTACGGCATCACCTGGGTCCTGAGCGAGGCGTCGACCCCGACCCGGACGCTCATCATGGTGTCCAGGTTCGGTCACTGCCTGAACGACCTGCTCTTCCGCTCGCGCACCGGCACCCTCAACATCGAGATCCCCGCGATCGTCTCCAACCACCGGGACTTCGAGGGGCTGGCGGACACCTACGGCATCCCCTTCCACCACATCCCGGTCACCAGGGACACCAAGGCCGAGGGCGAGGCGCGCCTGCTGGAGCTGGTCCGCGACCTGGACATCGACCTGGTGGTGCTGGCCCGCTACATGCAGATCCTCTCCGACGACCTGTGCAAGCAGTTCGAGGGCCGCGCCATCAACATCCACCACTCCTTCCTCCCCAGCTTCAAGGGCGCGAAGCCGTACGACCAGGCCTACGACCGCGGGGTGAAGCTCGTCGGCGCCACCGCGCACTACGTGACCTCGGACCTGGACGAGGGGCAGATCATCGAGCAGGACGTGGTCAGGGTCGACCACTCGCTGGACCCCGGCGACCTGGTCACCGTCGGCCGGGACGTCGAGGCGCAGGTCCTCGCCCACGCGGTGAAGTGGCACAGCGAGAGCCGCGTCATGGTGGACGGCAACCGCACGGTGGTCTTCCGCTGAGCGATACGGCAGGACTGCGGGCGGAGCCGGACTTCCGGCTCCGCCCTTTGTTGATCCGCCCCTTGCCGCTCTGCCTCTTTGCCGCTCCGGGCCCGTCCGTCTTCGTATACGGCCGTGGGGCTCCTTCAGCCGCCGAGGCGCTCCAGCAGCGCGCGGCGCCACGCCTCCGTCTCGGCGATCTGGTTGAACGTGAACAGGTGCAGCCCGGCCACCCCCGACGCGGGCGCGGTGAGCGCCTCCTCGGTACGCGTCAGCAGCCTCTCCGGCGTGTACCCCCCGGGCGTCGCGAACCGCAGGAACCACGACGGGTGCTTCGTCAGGAAGCGCGTCGACTCGCCCACACCGATCTTCGTCGCCATGGACAGCAGCTTCGCCCGCTGAACGGGGCCGGCGACACCGACGTGCACGGGCAGGGCGATGCCCCGGCCCCGTATCCGGGCGATCCACTCCCCGAGCACGCGCGGGTCGAAGCACAGGTTGCTCACGATGTACGTGGCGTGCTCGCGCTTGTCCCACATCGCCTGGACGGTGATGTCGTCGTGGATGAGCGGATGGCTCTCGGGGTAGCCGGTGACACCGACGCGCGCGAAGGGCGCCCCCAGCTCACTCAGCCCGCGGAGCACCGGCAGCGCCCCGTCGTAGGCCCCGGCCGGCGGGTCGGCGTCGCCCGCCGGGACGAAGACGTCGTCCACGCCCGCCGCACGGAGCCGGTCGACGACGTCCTTGAGGTGCGCGTCGTCCCGCAGCAGCCGCGCGGGCACGTGCGGGACGACGCGGTGGCCGTGCGCCGCGAGCCGGGCGGTCAGGTCGAGGGTGGGTTCCAGGCCCTTGACCGGCGACGCCGTCACGGTGACGACGACGTCGCGCGGAACATGGGCGAGGACCTTGTCCTCGGTCGCCTTCGCGGGCAGCACCTCGTAGCGGACGCCGTTCAGCAGCGCCCGGAGTCCTGCGGCGCTCAACCCCTACCCCGCCTGCTGCTGGGCGTCACGGTGGCGGTAGTACGCGGCCTTGGACGGCGCCAGCGGCTCCTTGCCCAGGATCAGGTCGGCGGCCTTCTCCGCGATCATCATCACCGGTGCGTAGATGTTGCCGTTGGTGACGTACGGCATCACCGACGCGTCCACCACGCGCAGCCCCTCGACGCCGTGCACCCGCAGGCTGTCCGGGTCGACGACGGCCATCTCGTCGGTGGAGGGGCCCATCTTGCAGGTGCAGGACGGGTGCAGGGCGGTCTCGCCCTCCTTCGCGACCCAGGCGAGGATCTCCTCGTCCGACTCCACCTGCGGCCCGGGCGAGACCTCCCCGTCGTTGTACGGGGCGAGCGCGGGCTGGCTGAGGAGCTTGCGGGCCACGCGGATCGCCTCGACCCACTCACGGCGGTCCTGCTCCGTGGAGAGGTAGTTGAACCGCAGCGCGGGGTGTTCGCGCGGGTCCTTGCTCTTGATCTTCACCGAGCCGATGGCGTCGGAGTACATCGGTCCCACGTGCACCTGGTAGCCGTGGCCGCCGGCCGGCGAGGAGCCGTCGTAGCGGACGGCGATCGGCAGGAAGTGGAACATCAGGTTGGGGTACTCGACGTCCTCGTTGCTGCGGGCGAACCCGCCGGCCTCGAAGTGGTTGGTGGCGGCGGGGCCCTTGCGGAAGAGCCACTGCAGCCCGATGAAGGGCGCGCGCCACTTCGCCATGTACGGCTGCATGGAGACCGGCTGCTTGCAGGCGTACTGGACGTAGACCTCCAGGTGGTCCTGCATGTTCTCGCCGACGCCCGGGAGGTCGTGGACGACGTCGATGCCGAGGGCGCTCAGCTCCTCGGCGTTGCCGACGCCGGAGAGCTGCAGCAGCTGCGGGGAGTTGATCGCGCCGCCGCTGAGAATCACTTCCCCGGCGCGGACCTGCTGGGGGGCGCCGCGCCCGCGCCGGTACTCGACACCGACGGCGCGCTTGCCCTCGAAGAGGACACGGGTGACGAGGGCACGGGTCTTCACGGTGAGGTTGGGCCGCTTGGTGGCGGGCTTGAGGTACGCCTTCGAGGCCGAGAGCCGACGTCCGCGGTGGACGTTGCGGTCGAACTTGGCGAAGCCTTCCTGCCGGTAGCCGTTGACGTCGTCCGTGGGTGCGTAGCCCGCCTCCTCGGTGGCCTTGAGGAAGGCACCGAAGAGGGGGTTGGTCGCGGGGCCCCGTTCGAGGACGAGGGGGCCGTCGTGGCCGCGGAACTCGTCGTCCGGGTCGGCGGCGAGACAGTTCTCCATGCGCCGGAAGTACGGCAGACAGTGCGCGTAGTCCCAGTTCTGCATCCCCGCGTCGGCCGCCCAGCGTTCGTAGTCCATGGGGTTGCCGCGCTGGAAGATCATGCCGTTGATGCTGCTGGAGCCGCCCAGCACCTTGCCGCGGGCGTGGTAGACGCGGCGGTTGCCCATGTGGGGTTCGGGCTCGGACTCGTACTTCCAGTCGTAGAACCGGCTGCCGATCGGATAGGTCAGCGCCGCGGGCATGTGGATGAAGACATCCCACGGGTAGTCGGACCGGCCGGCCTCCAGCACCAGCACCCGGTTCGCCGGGTCCGCGGAGAGTCTGTTCGCCAATGCACAGCCGGCTGATCCGCCGCCGACGATGACGAAGTCGTATTGCAAGGGAGCCATGGTGCCTCGTCTCGCTCGCGCCGTAGATACGCGAGCATGCTAGTCGAGTAGCGCTATACGCACTAGGTTGCGAACAACGCAACTTGCAAGGTCAGTGTTTCGCCGTCGTTACTTGCAATGGTGTTGTTTACTACGCGTATAGTTTCACTGTGAGCAACTACAGCAACGACACGGAGACCTCGAACTCGCAGGCCGGCGGAGTGCAGTCCGTGGACCGCGCCATCAGCGTGATGGAGATCCTGGCCCACCGGGGCGAGGCGGGCGTCAGCGAAGTGGCCGCGGAAATCGAAGTTCACAAGTCCACCGCCTTCCGCCTTCTCGGCGCCCTGGAGGCGCGCGGCCTGGTGGAGCAGGCGGGCGAGCGGGGCAAGTACCGCCTCGGCTTCGGCATCGTACGCCTGGCCGGCGCGGTGACGGGACGCATCGACATCACCCAGCAGGGCCGCCCCGTCTGCGAGAGCCTGGCCGAGGAGATCGGCGAGACCGTCAACATCGCCGTGCTGCAGGAGCACTACGCGGTCAACCTCTACCAGGTGCGCGGTCCCGGAGCGGTCACCGCGCACAACTGGGTCGGCCAGCTCACCCCGTTGCACGCGACGTCGAGCGGCAAGGTCCTGCTGGCCTATCTGCCCGCCAAGCAGCGCGCCGCGCTGCTCGCCGAGGCCGGCCTCAAGAAGGTCACACCGCACACCATCACCTCGAGGACGAAGCTGGAGAAGCACCTCGTCGAGGTACGGGAGGCCGGTTACGCCTGGACCCAGGAGGAGCTGGAGATCGGCCTGCACGCCATGGCCGCGCCGGTGCTCGACCGGGAGGGCGAGGTCATAGCGGCGCTCACCGCCTCCGGCCCCTCGTACCGGTTCACCGAGGAGCGGATGCGCGAGCTGGCCCCCGTGCTGATCAAGGGCGCCGAGGAGATCAGCCACCGCATGGGCTACCTGGGCTGACCCGCCCGGCTACTGCGAGCCGCCCAGGCGCTCGGTCACCCAGTCGTGGAAGGCGCCTATGTGGTGCTCGCTGGGCACCAGTACACCGCCCTTGGCATACAGCCGTGAGTGCATTCCGGGCTGCGTCCGCTCGCACGCCTCGAAGTCCTGCCGGTTGACCCGGTCGAAGAGTTCCACGGACCGGCTGACGTCCTTGCCGCTCTCGACGACGTGCGGGAGGTAGAGCCAGTCGCACTCGACGATCGTGCGGTCTACGGCCACCGGGTACATCCGGTGGAAGATCACATGGTCGGGGACGAGGTTGATGAAGACCTGCGGCCTGACGGTGATCGCGTAGTAGCGGCGGTCCTGGTCCTCGGCGACGCCGGGAATGCGGTCCAGCCCCTCGGAGCCGTCCACCGTGAAGCCCTGGACCTCCTCACCGAACTCGGCGCCGTGCCCGACGTAGTACTGGGCCGCGTAGCCGTCCGCGAACTCGGGCAGCACCTCGGTGAGTTCGGGGTGGATCGTGGCGCAGTGGTAGCACTCCATGAAGTTCTCGATGATGAGCTTCCAGTTGGCCTTGACGTCGTAGACGATCCGCTTGCCCACCGAGAGGTTGTCGATGTCGTAGCGCTCGATCGACTCGACGTCGCCGAGCCGCTCGACGACCGCGCCCAGCACGTCCTCCTCGAACGAGGGCGGGTTCTCCGCGAGACAGACCCAGACGTAGCCGAGCCATTCGCGGACGGCCACGCTCACCAGGCCGTACTCGGTGCGGCCGACGTCGGGCATCTTGGTGAGGTTGGGAGCCGCGACGAGCTTGCCGTCCAGGCCGTAGGTCCAGGCGTGGTACGGGCACTGGAAGGCCCGCTTGACCTCGCCGCTCTCCTCCGTGCAGAGCTTGGCCCCACGGTGCCGGCAGACGTTGAAGTGGGCGCGGATCGAGTTGTCCCGGGCTCGGGTGATCAGGATGCTCTCGCGGCCCACGTCGACGGTGCGGAAGGCACCGGGCTTCGCCAGGTCCGAGGAGCGGGCGGCGCAGAACCACATCGTCTCGAAGATGCGTTCCTGTTCCAGTGCGAAGATCGCGGGATCGGTGTAGGAGGAGCCGGGGAGGGTGGCGATCAGGCTGTCCGGCAGGCTGGTCGAGGTCACAGGGCACTCCTCGGAGGAACGTCGTGGATCGGGCGGTCACGCGCCGGGAAGAGCGAATCCGGACGGCGGTGGAGGTGAAGCGACGCTGCGTGCCGTGGCGGCCGCAGCGTGGGGTGGAGCGCGTGCCGGGTCAGGAGGCCGCGGCGGCGAGCTGCTTGCGCCAACGGGTGAACAGCCGTGGCTGGTTCATCCCGAGGACGGCGACCGGATGGCCGGCGCGCCGGTAGACCGCCAGGATGTTGCGGTCGTCGGGTGCGCCTTCCTCGACCGTCACGCTGTCGGCGCCGGCCGCGTGACCGGCGAACTGGATCTTGACGCCGTACTGGTCCGACCAGAAGTACGGCGGCCGGGGCACACCCGGTTCCACCGCTCCCCCGGCCAGCAGGGTGGCGACGGCCGCCGCCGGGCGTTCCAGTGCGCCGGTCCAGTGCTCCACGCGGCGATGCTCGCCCGCGCGGGGGTCGTACCAGGAGGCGCAGTCGCCGACCGCGACCACGCCGGCCAGGCTGGTGCGGCCGTCCGCGCCGCACTTCACGCCGTTGTCGAGCGCGACGCCGGATCCTTCCAGCCAGTCGACGCACGGGAGTGCGCCCACCCCCACGACGACGAGGTCGGCGGGGATGCTGCGGCCGTCCTCCAGCAGGACGGCCTCGACCTTGCGCTCCCCGCTCAGGCCCTTGACGCCGACTCCACACAACAGCCGTACGCCGTGGTCCAGATGGAGGGCGGAGACGATGCTGCCCATGGCCTGGCCGAGCGGGGCGGCGAGGGGCGTGGGTGCCGCTTCGACGACCGTCACCTCCAGCCCGAGCGCATAGGCGGTGGAGGCCACCTCGGCGCCGACGAATCCGCCGCCGATCACGACCAGCCGTCCCCCCTGGACCAGTTCGTCCCGCAGGGCGCGGGCGTCGTCCAGGGTGCGCAGGACGTGGACGCCGGCCAGGCCCTCGGAACCGGGCAGCCGGCGTGCGGCCGCGCCGGTCGCGATGACGAGGCCGTCGGCCTGGATCTCCCTGCCGTCGGCGAGCCGGACCGCACGCCGGGTGCGGTCCAGGCCGGTGGCGCGGGCTCCGAGGAGCCACTGGGCCCGCAGGTCCTCGCCGTCCGTCTCCAGGGCGAGGTCGGCCTCGCCCAGGTCGCCGGCCAGGAACTCCTTGGACAGCGGGGGCCTGTCGTACGGACGGTGGGACTCGTCGCCGATGACGACCAGCCGTCCGTCGTAGCCCTGTTTCCGCAACGAGCGCGCCGCCGACAGACCGGCCAGCGAGGCGCCCACGACGGCCACGGTCCTCACGCGGGACCTCCGGCGAGCCGGGCCGCGACGCAGGGCGGCAGATTGGGGGCGTCCGTGGACACCCGGACGTGGATCATGCCGTCCTCGATGACGACCTCGTGGGTCCGGACCGGAAGCTTGGCCGGCGGGGAGTCGACGGCACCCGTCCTCAGGTCGAACTTCGAAGCATGCAGCGGGCATTCCACCTCGCAGCCCTCCAGCCAGCCGTCGGCGAGCGAGGCGTCCTGGTGGGTGCAGGTGTCGTCGATGGCGAACACCTCGCCGTCGTCGGTGTGGAACACCGAGACCGGCGGGTCGATGTCGAGCCGGATGGCCTCGCCTCGCGGGAGATCTGCGAGACGGCACGCGGGAATCATCATGACACCTCGGGTGCGTATAGCGAAACGGATTGCGGTAAGCGCAACAACAGTCTGAGGTCGCCCAGAATCCTTGTCAAGGCGTCGAAGGGCCCGCTTCGGGCGGCTCCGCCGACCGTCCTCGGGGCAGCCCGAAACGCCCGTACCACCTGCGGGAACAGGGGGGTACGGGCGCCGTGCGGGGGTTGTCGCGGGGGCGGTCAGAAGCCGCGGTCGATCCACTCCTGGAGGTGCGGGGACTCCGCGCCGACGGTGGTCGCATCACCATGTCCGGTGTGCACGACGGTGTCGCCGGGCAGCGTCAGCAGCCGGTCGCGGATCGAGTCGACGATGGTCGGGAAGTCGCTGTACGACCTTCCCGTCGCTCCCGGCCCGCCCGCGAACAGGGTGTCGCCACTGAAGAGAGCCGTCAGGACCGGCGCGTACAGACAGACCGCCCCGGGAGCGTGGCCGGGAGTGTGCAGCACGGTCAGGTCGACACCCGCCACGGTGAGGACCTGGCCGTCGGTGAGTTCGCCGTCGGGTGCCCGGTCGGGATGGGTCTGCTTCCACAGCGGCAGGTCGCCGGCGTGGAGCAGGATCGGAGCCCCGGTGCGCGCCGCGAGTTCGGGCGCGGCGTCGATGTGGTCGTTGTGGGCGTGCGTGCACACGATGGCCCGCAGCGTGCGCCCGCCGAGGGCTTCGGCGATCGCCCCGGCGTCGTGTGCGGCGTCGATGACGACGGCCTCCTCGTCGTCGCCGACGATCCACACGTTGTTGTCGACGTCCCAGGTGCCGCCGTCCAGTGAGAACGTCCCCGAGGTGACGAGATGTTCGATGCGGGCGGCCATCAGAGGACCACGACCGAGCGCAGTACGTCGCCGCGGTGCATCCGCTCGAAGGCCTTCTCCACGTCGTCCAGCGCGATGGTCTCCGTGACGAAGGCGTCCAGGTCCAGCCGACCCTGGAGGTACAGGTCGATGAGCATCGGGAAGTCGCGGGAGGGCAGGCAGTCGCCGTACCAGGAGGACTTCAGCGTGCCACCGCGGCCGAAGACGTCGAGGAGGGGCAGCTCCAGCTTCATCTCCGGGGTGGGGACGCCGACCAGGACGACCGTGCCGGCCAGGTCGCGGGCGTAGAAGGCCTGCTTGTACGTCTCCGGGCGGCCCACCGCCTCGATGACGACGTCGGCGCCGAAGCCGCCGGTCAGCTCGCGGATCGCCTCGACCGCGTCGACGTTCTTCGAGTTGACGGTGTGGGTCGCGCCCAGCTTCCTGGCGGTGTCCAGCTTGGCGTCGTCGATGTCCACCGCGATGATCTTCGCCGCGCCCGCCAGGTTCGACCCGACGACCGCCGCGGCCCCGACGCCGCCACAGCCGATGACGGCCACGCTGTCACCACGCCCGACGTTGCCGGTGTTGATGGCCGCGCCGATGCCGGCCATCACCCCGCACCCCAGCAGACCGGCGGCGGCCGCGGAGGCGGCGCGGTCGACCTTCGTGCACTGCCCCGCCGCCACCAGCGTCTTCTCCGCGAACGCGCCGATACCCAGCGCCGGAGACAGCTCGGTGCCGTCCAGCAGGGTCATCTTCTGCTTCGCGTTGTGGGTGCTGAAGCAGTACCACGGGCGTCCGCGCAGACAGGCCCGGCACTGCCCGCAGACCGCACGCCAGTTGAGGATGACGAAGTCACCGGGGGCCACATCGGTGACACCCTCCCCCACCGACTCCACGACGCCGGCCGCCTCGTGGCCCAGCAGGAAGGGGAACTCGTCGTTGATGCCGCCCTCCCTGTAGTGCAGATCGGTGTGGCAGACCCCGCAGGCCTCGATCTTCACCAGGGCCTCCCCCGGTCCGGGGTCGGGCACAATGATCGTTTCCAGGCTGACGGGGGCACCCTTGCCCCGCGCGACGACAGCACGGACCTGGTGAGCCATGGCCACTCCTCGGCAGTAACGAGACCTGAGTCTGCAGTTGCTTAATACGGTACGCATCGCACCTACCGCAACACAGCATCGTGGAGCGTCGACCGGCGGTCAAGAAGTTCCACCGTCGTCGGCGCCGTCGGCTGTCTACGCGTTCTGCTCCTCGTCGGGGAGAGCCTGCTCGGCCCAGATGGTCTTGCCCGTGCGGGTGTGGCGGCTGCCCCAGCGCTGGGTGAGCTGGGCGACGAGCAGGAGGCCACGGCCGCCCTCGTCGAAGGCGCGGGCCCGGCGCATGTGCGGAGCGGTGCTGCTGGAGTCCGAGACCTCGCAGATCAGTGTGGTCTCGCGGATCAGCCGCAGCTGGATCGGGGACCCGCCGTAGCGGATGGCGTTGGTGACCAGCTCGCTGACGATGAGTTCCGTGACGAAGGAGGCCTCCTCCAGCCGCCAGGCTGCCAGTTGATCGCAGGCCAGCTTGCGGGCATGGCCGACGAACGCGGGGTCGGCGGGAACGTCCCAGGTGGCGACCCGGTCGGCGTCCAGTGCCCGGGTCCGGGCCAGGAGCAGGGCCACGTCGTCGACGGGCCGCTCCGTCAGCAGGTTCCGCAGCACCGCGTCACAGGTCTCCTCCAGGGGACGGCCCGTGCCGCAGAGAGCCTGGCGCAGCCGCGCGAGTCCGTCGTCCAGGTCGCGGTCCGGCGCCTGGACCAGGCCGTCGGTGTAGAAGGCGAACACGCTGCCCTCGGGGACGTCGAACTCCGCGGTTTCGAAGGGCAGCCCGCCCACGCCCAGCGGCGGCCCGATCGGCAGGTCGAGGAAGGCGGCCTCGCCGTCCGGACCGATCAGCGCCGGTGGCGGGTGACCGGCCCTGGCCATGGAGCAGCGGCGCGAGACGGGGTCGTACACGGCGTACAGGCAGGTGGCGCCGATCTCGCCCGGGCTCTCCGCGTCCTCGGCCTCGTCCGCCGTCCGCTCGGAGTCCAGGCGCAGGACGATGTCGTCCAGCTGGGTGAGCAGCTCGTCCGGCGCCAGGTCCACGTCGGCCAGGGTGCGGACGGCGGTGCGGAGCCGGCCCATGGTGGCGGACGCCTGCACACCGTGGCCGACGACATCGCCCACGACGAGCCCCACTCTGGCGCCGGACAGGGGGATGACGTCGAACCAGTCGCCGCCGATCCCGGCGCGTGTGCTGGCCGGCTGGTAGCGGGAGGCGACCTCGACGGCGGCCTGCCGGGGTGCGCGGTGGGGCAGGAGACTGCGTTGCAGTTCGAGGGCGATGGCGCGTTCGCGGGTGTAGCGGCGGGCGTTGTCGACGCAGACCGCGGCGCGGGCGGCGAGTTCCTCGGCCAGCAGCAGATCGTCCTCGCCGAAGGGCTCGGCCGTGCGGTGGCGGGCGAGGATCGACAGGCCGAGGGTGATGCCCCGGGCGCGCAGGGGCACGGCCATCATCGAGTGGATGCCGTGGACCTCGATACTGCGGGCACGCTCCGGTGAGCCCGCCCAGGGCTGCCCGGTGGCGTCGTCGACCTCGTACAGCAGGGCCCGGCCGGTGGTCAGCGCGCGGCCCGGCGGCGACCCCTCGACGTAGGTGTGCCTGCTCCCGACCGGGATCACGGCTTCGGGGCAGCCGGCCAGCACGGACCGCTGGGCGGTGCGGCGGAAGACGAGGGGATCGGTACCGGGCGAGGGGGTGGCCTCCTCACCGGCCAGTACCGAGTCCAGGAGGTCCACGACGACGAAGTCGGCGAGATGATCCGCGCACACCTCGGCGAGCTCCTCGGCGGTGCGCGTCACGTCCAGGGTGGAGCCGATCCGGTTGCCGGACTCGTTGAGCATGCTCAGACGCCGGCGGGCCAGGAACTGCTCCGTACTGTCGATCGCGGCCAGACACATGCCCCGTACCTCGCCGCTGTCGTCCTTCAGCGGGCTGAGCGACACCAGCCACGCGTGCTCACGGGCCTCGCCCGGTGCGCGCAGCCAGGCCTCGTACGGCATCGGCTCACCCGTTCGCAGTACGCGCTGCACCGCGTCGTCGAGTCCCTCGAAGCCCGGGATCCGTCGCTTTCCGTCGACGGACTCCCCCACCCGTCGACCGAGCAGGTCCTTCTGCGGCCTGCCCATCACCCCTTCCATCGCGGAGTTCGCGGACACCGCGAGTCCGTCCTGGTCGAAGAGCGCGATCGGAACGGGGAGCTGGTCCAGGGCCCATCTACGCAGCCGCGCGGCGGGCTCCGGCACCGTGGCCGTCAGAAACCACTGGGCTTCCCCCGCCGAGTCCAGGAGCGGGTGCGCCTCCAGCTCCAGTTCCACGCCGTGACCGTCCCGATGCCGCGCGTGTACGGGGCCCTGCCAGTCGGCCGGCTCGGCGAGACGGCTCCGGGCCGAGGCCGGAAGGACATCGGCCAGCAGGTCGGCCGCCCGGCGGCCGACCACCTCCGCGTGCTCGTACCCGAGGACCCGTCGGGCGCCCGCACTCCATGCGATGACCAGCCCCCTGGCGTCGACCGCGGCCGAGGCGACACCTTGCTCGCCCATCGTTCCCTCTCTCCGTACGACCGGAGCCGTCGTCCATGGGCTCACAGATCGACTGCATGCACTGCTTTCAGGGTTCATTGTGCGCCGGGCATGCCACGCATGGCGCGCGACCGACCGAAACGCCCGACCCCCTACCCTGCCACGCCGCATGCCTCACAGGCGCCCGGTTCTGCGAGCGCCTGTGAGGTGGGAGTGGCGGGAGTAAGCGGGAGTGGCGAGGGGAGGAGGGGCGGGCGGGTGCGCCCATGGGCCGTGTCGGTCGAGGCGCTGGGCGCCGGGGCCGGGGCCGGGCCGACGGCACCGGGGCCGGGTCGGCTGCGGCTGCGGCTGCGGCTGCGGCTGCGGCTGCGGCTGCGGCTGCGGCGAGGAAGGGGGCTGCCGCGCCGGTGACGGCGTTCGCTTGATCATGCTCGTGCTCCCTCCCGTGGCGTTCAGTTCTCGGGGTATGGCCCGTGCTCCTCCGGCTGCCGCCGGTCGGGCCGTGCGCTCCGGACACGTCGACCGGCACATCGTTCGCGTCGGTCACTGGTGCCGAACACGCAACTCCTGAAAAATGCGGAGCAGCAGTGCCGCCTGTGGCACGGGGGAACGGGGAGCCACAGGGACTGCGGGGACCATGGGGGAGGGGCGGCGATGCCGCGCGGAGAGCGACCGCTGGACGACGGGGACGGTCCGTTAGTCGAATTCGCCGCAGGGGCAGGGCGGTTGGGGCGTGGGCGGGAGGCCACGGGCCTTCTGGGAGGTTCCACGTCACGACCTTCCCGAAGATCACCGGAGCCGAATGGCACCGGTACTTCCCTCAGCGCAAGTACCGGCCTCCGTAAGGGTGTTGAGGGAACGGCCGACGAGCAGGGCCTCGTCGTGGGAGAGCGCATGGTGCTGGTGACGCGATTCCGGACGCAGGACCTGCCGGTCGCCGAGCGGTTCTCCTCCTGGTACGACAGGGCGGCCTGCTCGTTCGCCCCCAGCGTGCTCCGCAGTGACCATGAAGCGGACTTCCGGGCAGACGCGCAGGTGCTGGATCTGGGCGGGGTGCAGGTGTCCTCACTGGCCTATCCGTCGCTGGAGTCACGTCGGCCGGCGAGCATGATCCGTTCCTCCGATCCCGAGTCCTTACAACTGTTGCTGACCCTGCGCGGGAGCCACCGGATCCTGCAGGGCGGCCGTGACATCACGAGTGGGCCGGGCGAAGCCGTGCTCTACGACACCTCGCGTCCATGGCATGGCTGGGCGGCCGCCGGTCACGACACGGTGCAAGGAGTGATGGTGCAGTTCCCCCGGGCGCTGTTGCCGCTCCCGGCCGACCAGGTCCGCCGGCTCACGGGCACGCGCCTGTCCGGGCGGGAGCCGATGGGCGCCCTGCTGTCCGGCTACCTCACCCAACTCACCGCGGACGCCGCCGCCTACACCGTGGCGGACGGCGCCCGCCTGACGACCGTCACCCTCGACCTGGTCACCGCCTTCCTGGCCCATCACCTGGAGACGGGCACCCCGGTGCCGGAGGGTACCCAACGCGATGCGCGACTGCTGGAGATCCGTGCCTTCGTCCAGCGGCACCTGGGCGACCCCGAGCTGTCCCCGAGCATGATCGCGGCAGCCCACAACATCTCTCTGCGCTCCCTGCACCGGCTCTTCGGGGAAGCGGACATGACCGTCGCCGGATGGATCCGCACCCGTCGGCTGGAGCTCTGCCGCCGCGACCTGGCCGACCCTCGCCTGCACGCGCACCCCGTCCGCGCCATCGCCGCCCGTTGGGGGTTCACGGACCCCGCCCACTTCAGCCGAGCCTTCCGCACCGCCCACGGGCTCAGTCCCCAGGAATACCGCCGGCTGCACCCATGACCCGCGCGGGGAAAGGTCCGGCACGCGTTGTCAACGAGGTGGCGCCGATCGACAACGACATCCCACCCCTCACCCGTGACACTCGAGTCCTGGTGCCGCGTCGCGGCCCGAACCACCGGGTGGAGTGGGCCGACCGGTGTGCCTGCCATGTGTCACAAGGGCAGGACTTCGTCCCGCCGACCCGGTTGAGTCGCGCCCGCGACCTGCGGACGGCTGTACGCGGGCGTCGGCTCTCCGTCCCGGCGCACCGCCGGACGCGACTCCACCACCTTTGACCCCGACGGCTCGGTGACGATCGCCGTCATAGGAAAGGACAACCTTTGAGACTCTCCAAGCGCATCACCCTCGCCCTCACCACCGCGGCCGTCGTCTGCGGCGGCGTCCTGACGGCGCCGACGGCCGGCGCGTCGGTCTCCAGCGGCGTCATCGGTGGCGCCGACTGGGGCAACGCCGGTGTGCGGAACGACTGGGGCGACGAGGGCCCCGTGGACCACAACTCCAACAACAACACCAGGGCGGTGGCGCTGTGGCAGTTGGTCATGAAGGCTGAGGGGTTCTACACCGGCGCCATCGACTGCGACTTCGGCACCGGTACCATCGCGGCCACCAAGGCCTTCCAGAACTGGTACGGCCTGAAAGACGACGGCAGCGCGGGGCCCCTCACCATGGGCGTCGCGGACAACTCCCTCACCGACCTCGGCAACAACCGGGACATCAGGTACGTCGGATGGGAGAACTCGGGGCAGGTCACCTTCCGGCGGATCGACGGGGTGTACCACATCTACCTCAACGGCGCTTGGAGGAGCGCCTCCTACACCTCGTCCGCAGGGTGCTGACCTGACAGGCCGGGCAGGACCGGCCTCTCACCGGCGAACCGTTCCCCGTCGGCCGACGCAGGGGCAGTGGTCCATCGCGACCGATGCCGTCCGAGCGACCGTCGTGGAAGATGGTCGCCGAGTCGACCGTGCGACACGAGAGCGGAAACCCTGATGGAGTCAGTCCACGAGCCGGCGGTGGCGGCGCGGAAACGTCCACAGGGTCTGTTCGTCGGGTTGTGCACGCTGGATGTGATCCAGCTCGTCGACCATGTGCCGGGGGTCAACGAGAAGCTGACGGCTCGTGAGCAGGTCGTGGCCGCGGGCGGTCCGGCCGCGAACGCGGCCGTCGCGTTCGCCCACTTGGGCGGCTCGGCCACGCTGCTCACCGCGATCGGCTGCCATCCGCTGGGGATCGTTGTGGCGGCGGACCTGGACCGGCTGGGCGTGAACGTGGTGGACCTGGCGGCCGGCTCGGTCGAGCCGCCCGCCGTGTCGTCCGTCCTGGTGACCGCGTCCAGCGGAGACCGTGCCGTCTCCTCGACCAACGCGACGGCGCACCGGCTCGCCCCGCCCGACGGCCTCGACGCGCTGGTGGCGGCCTGTGACGTCGTCGAATTCGACGGCCACCACCTGGAGTTGGCCACGGCCGCCGCCCGCGCGGCGCGTGCCGCCGGACGCCGGACCGTTCTCGACGGGGGCAGTTGGAAAGCCGGCACGGAGCGGCTGCTGCCGTGGATCGACGTGGCCGTCTGCTCGGACGACTTCCGCCCGCCCGGCGCCGGGACGCGGACGGCCGCGCCGACGGACACCCTGCGGTTCCTGCGGGACAACGGGGTCGGCTGGTCGGCGGTCAGCCGGGGCGGGCAGCCCATCCTGTGGGCGGGGCCCCACGCCGGGGGCGCGGTGGACGTCCCTGCCGTACAAGTAGCGGACACGCTCGGCGCGGGTGACGTCCTGCACGGTGCGCTCGCCCACCGTCTCGCGGTGCAGGACGATGTGACGTCGCCGGGCTTCGCGGATGCCCTGCGCGAAGCGGCCGCGGTGGCCTCACGCGCGTGTGCCTCGTTCGGAACGCGGGCGTGGATGCGGGGAGAGTGAGTCCTCGCACTGTCCATACACGTCCCCGGCTTCACTCCACCGGACCAAGCTCCGCTCGGATCGCTGCGACCGTCGACTGCGGCGGGCCGCAGGGGCGCCGGGAAGTCGGCGGCCACGCGGAGCCTACGCCGGTCGGACTCCGGGACGTCGTCGCCGACCGCACCCACCGCCGACGTCGAGGAGACACGCACCGTCGCGCCACCGGCAGCCATGCCGTCGCGTGGATTCAAGCGGGAGGGACGAGCTGTTCGCGCACCCACTCCGGAGTGGGGTTGACGTGCGGCCGACCCGCCACGAACACGGTCGGCACGGTCTCGTCGCCATGGTTGGCCGACCTCACCGCCGCCGCTCCGGCCGGGTCGCGCCAGATGTCGACCCAGTGCATCTGCCGGGCGCTTCGGCCCAGCCGGATGCGCAGTCGGAGGCAGTACTTGCAGCCCGACCGCCAGTAGACGACCGGCCGCCCGTCGACCGCGCTGCGGCTCTGCGCTTCCAGCGCACCGATGGACTTCGGGAAGAGCAGAGGCGAGTTCACGCCTGCCAGCAGTACGAAAACGACCAGGAGTGCCAAAGCTCCGACGGGGCTCCCTCTGAAGATCAGCCCCGTCGCGACGACTGAGCCGCAGCACACAAGCAGCATCGGCAGAATCCAAGCGCGCGTCATGAAGAAGCAGGCTACCGATGAGCCGGATCCTGCCGTCCAGGAGGGCGGCGAGGGGCCGGAGCCCGCAGGATCAGGGGGTGCACGGCGGGCGCCCGGCCCGGTGTCGCGGGTCGCCGCCCGGCTCACTGCGATGGCCGGCCGCCGGCGGCCTGTGCTATCTGCGGACACCGAGAGCACCTGTCCGCACCCGAAGTGCCGGAAGTCGCGGACGGACAGCGAGCGGAAGGCTGTCCCGAGTGGGCGGGGGAGGGTCAGGAGGCCGTCGCGGACGGCAGGGGGCGGACGGCGGGGTGCGGAGTGAGGGTCGCTTCGCGGGAGGCCAGGCAGTCTTCGAGGAACGCGAGGGCGCGCAGATGGTAGGAGCGGGCGGCCCAGCCGAGGCTGATGTTGTGCCCGGCCGCCGGCTGGCGATCGACGTGCACACGCGAGGTGGCCGTGAAGTGCGCCGCCAGATCGGTGAGGGACGCGTCGTCGTGGCGCCACCACGCCTCGTGCTCGGCGAAGGTCAGCCGTACGGGCACGCGGACGCGGGGCGCTGTGGCACGGAAGAGCAACGGCCAGCGGGCCAGCTCGGCCCGTTCCAGGGCGGGCACGGGCTCGACGACCGAGCCGATCGCCGCGAAGGTGCCGGGCGGATACAGACGCAGCGGCCCCCAGCTCCTGCGCAGTCGGCCACCGTCGTCGTCGGTGGTGGGCAACTCGTGCGGCTCGACGGCGTAGACGTGCCCGCAGCCGGAGATGTCCAGCCCGAGCAGGTGCGGCAGACCGGTGGGGTCCGCGGCGGCGGTGAGCGCCACCTTGCCGCCGTAGGAGTGGGCGAGGAGGAACAGACCCGCGCCCGTGGTGTGGCGGGAGGCGAAGTCCCGCAGAGCCGCACGCAGTGAGACGGCCTGCTCCGCCAGGTCCTGTCCCTGGGACAGCCGGGCGGCGGAGTGTCGGTAGCCCGGCCGGTCCACGGCCAGGACGGTGTAGCCGAGGCCCGCCCCCAGGGTCAGCAGCGACTGCCCGGGGTGGGCCCGGCAGTCGAAGTAGCCCGCGTTCATGCCCCCGCCGTGCACCGCGACCACGACGGCACGCGCGGAACCGTCGGGCGGCTCGACGAGCAGGGCGGACAGCGGCACCCCTGCGGCGTCCAAGGTGATCCGGCGCACCCCGCGCGAGGATGCGTGGACCGGTCGGGTCATGATCGTTCTCCTCCGGGAGGTCCACCCAGGTTCTCCCGTACGGCCGGGGCCCGCACCCGCGGCGTCGCCGGTGACGGTCCGGGCGCCGCTGCGGTCCGGGGCCCGTCCCCGCCTCCAGCCGCCGCGCTCCCGGAACGGCGCCGCCTCACGGACCTGCGTGAGCGGTCGGCGTGGGACCTCCGCCAGATGGCGGGTCCGGGGCGCCCGGCACTGCGCACGGTGCGATACCGGCCCCGACGCTCGGGCTCAGTGCTGGGGGCTGTCCCCGAAAGCCGTCACCGTCAGGAAGCGGATCGGGAGTTCGACGAGGCGTTCGGGGCCGCGCGGGTCCTCGCCGTCGAACTGCAGGGCGTCGCCGGGACGCAGGGGGGTGGCTGGGGCCATGACCGTGGACCATGATCGCGCGCCGCACGCAGGCCTCGACGGTCCGATCGGCGTCGACGACGAGGTCCGCGTCGGGTTGGTACAGCACGGGGCCCGTGATGCGGAGGTGCGGCCGGCGTTCCGAGGCCTCTTCCGGGCCGAGGAGTTCATGGGGCACACCGGCAGCGGCCAGGAGACATGCCATCGCCCCGTGTGACGGTCCTCCCTCATGTCGAGGCCACCCGTCGCACGTGACAGGAAGGTCGAGGCGTCGTCCTCCAGCTCCCGCCACTGCGGTTGGCGAGCTTGCGGTGGCCCCGGCGGGGGCGAGGCGGGTGGACGGTTCCGCGTCCTGGGCGGAGACATGCCGGGCCCCAGGACTCCGGTCCCGGTCCCGGCACCGCGGCACTCCCCACCGGCGGACGGTGAGGGTCAGCCGCCCCCACCGCGCTGCGGGCGCAGGCCTCCCAAGCGGCGGCGCGGCTCCGGGGCGCACACCAGCCAGGCGGTGAGCACGGCGGCGAGAGCTCCGGCCCACAACACGTGGGCGTCGTTCCAGCGCAGGTCGCCCGGCGGTGCGAAGAGCGCGAAGCGTGGCGGGAGGAGCGCGCCGGCCATGACCGGCAGCGCCAGCACGGCGCCCGCCACTGCGGGCCCCGGCACACTCATGGCGCTGAACCGCACCGTCGCCGCGGCCAGAGCGAGCGCCAGCGCGCACAGTGTGCCGGCCTCGGCCGTGACCGCCCCCGACGGCAACGCGGCCCGTTCCCCGGCGTCGGTGCCCGCCCACAGCACGGCCAGCACCGCCACCCACCAGGCCGTGACCGCCGGCAGGACGACGGCCACGCGCAACGCCTGCCGCAGCGGACGCGGCACGGGAAGGACACCGGTGGTGTACCGGGCGGGATCGTCCAGGACGAACGCCATCCCCGCCGCCCCGCACAACGCGGCCACCCGCACCAGGTTGACGAACACCTCCGCCGGGAGGGCCATCGAGAGCAGCGCCGGTACGGCGGCGATGGCCAGCCCCAGTGCCCGGCCGGCGGCGAACAGGGTGCCCTCAGCTCTTCGCCGCGAGTGCCTTGAGCGCGATGTTCAGTTCGAGGACGTTCACCCGGGGCTCACCGATGAAGCCGAGGGTGCGGCCGTCGGTGTGCTCGTCGACGAGTTTCCGCACCTGGCCGACGGGCAGTCCGTTCTCCTCCGCCACCCGGCGGACCTGGAGGTCGGCGTACTGCGGGGAGATGTCCGGGTCCAGGCCTGAGCCGGAGGAGGTGACCGCGTCGGCGGGCACGTCGGACGGCGCGACCGGGTGGCCGGCCACGGAGTTGTCCTTGATCACAGCGGCCTTGGCGTCCTTCACCCACCGGATGAGCTGTTCGTTGTCGGCGGAGCGGTTGGTCGCACCGGAGAGGATGAGCTTGTAGCGGGTGTTGACGCTGTTGGTGCCGAGGCCGCGCGCGGGGCGGCCCTGGAACCACTTCAGGTCGGCCTCCGGGGTCTCCTGGCCCTTCTTCGGCGGCAGGTCGTACGACTGCCCGATGAGCGAGGAGCCGACGACCCGGCCGGTGTGGTCCCTGATCTCGGAGCCGTTCGCCTTGTCGTGGAAGAGAGCTTGGGCGAAGCCGGTGACGAGGAGCGGGTAGACGACCCCGGTGACGAGCGTCAGCACGAGCAGGGCCCGCAGTCCCGCCCCCAGGAGGCGGGCGGTGTTCACAAGGGAGGTGTTCATGTCCTTCAGCCGATCCCGGGGATGAGCGAGACGAGTACGTCAATGATCTTGATGCCGATGAAGGGCGCGACGAGACCGCCGAGACCGTAGACGGCGAGGTTGCGGCGGAGCAGCCTGTCCGCGCTCATCGGCCGGTACCGCACACCCCGCAACGCGAGCGGCACCAGCACGATGATGATCAGCGCGTTGAAGACGACCGCGGAGAGGATCGCCGAGTCGGGCGAGGACAGCCGCATGATGTTGAGCCTGTCCAGGCCCGGGTACACGGCAGCGAACAGTGCCGGGATGATCGCGAAGTACTTCGCGACGTCGTTGGCGATGGAGAACGTCGTCAACGCGCCCCGGGTGATGAGGAGTTGCTTGCCGATCTCGACGATCTCGATGAGCTTGGTCGGGTCGGAGTCGAGGTCGACCATGTTGCCGGCGTCCTTGGCGGCCGAGGTCCCGGTGTTCATGGCCACACCGACGTCCGCCTGGGCCAGCGCGGGCGCGTCGTTCGTACCGTCGCCGGTCATCGCGACGAGCTTGCCACCGGCCTGCTCCCGTTTGATGAGGGCCATCTTGTCCTCGGGGGTGGCCTCGGCGAGGAAGTCGTCGACGCCCGCCTCCTCGGCGATCGCCTTCGCGGTCAGTGGGTTGTCGCCCGTGATCATGACGGTCCTGATGCCCATGCGCCGCAGTTCCTCGAACCGCTCACGCATGCCGTCCTTGACGACGTCCTTGAGGTGGATGACGCCCAACACCCGTGCTCCGTCGGCGTCCTCGACCGCCACGAGCAGGGGCGTGCCGCCCGCTCCGGCAATCCGATCGGCGATCCCGTCCGCATCCTCGGCGACCGTTCCGCCCCGCTCCCGCACCCAGGCGGTGACCGAACCGGCCGCGCCCTTGCGGACCTTGCGCACGTCGACGTCCACACCCGACATCCGTGTCTGGGCGGTGAAGGCGATCCACTCGGCACCGGTCAGCTCTCCCTTGTGCCGTTCCCGCAGCCCGTAGCTCGTCCTCGCCAGTACGACGACCGAGCGGCCCTCCGGTGTCTCGTCGGCCAGCGAGGAGAGCTGGGCGGCGTCGGCGACCTCGGACTCGGTGGTGCCACGCACCGGAACGAACTCGGCGGCCTGCCTGTCGCCGAGGGTGATCGTGCCCGTCTTGTCGAGCAGGAGCGTCGACACGTCTCCGGCGGCCTCGACCGCCCGGCCGGACATCGCGAGGACGTTGCGCTGGACCAACCGGTCCATCCCCGCGATGCCGATGGCGGACAGGAGCGCGCCGATCGTGGTCGGGATGAGGCAGACCAGCAGCGCGACCAGGACGACCATCGTGAGGTGCGTGCCCGCGTGGTCCGCGAACGGGGGCAGGGTCGCCACCGCCAGCAGGAACACGACGGTCAGCGATGCCAACAGGAGCTTCAGCGCGATCTCGTTGGGCGTCTTCTGCCGGGCCGCGCCCTCGACGAGGTTGATCATCCGGTCGATGAAGGTCTCACCGGGCTTGGTGGTGATCTTGATGACGACGCGGTCGGAGAGGACCTTCGTCCCGCCGGTGACGGCGGACCGGTCGCCGCCGGACTCCCGGATGACCGGGGCCGACTCACCGGTGATCGCCGACTCGTCGACCGCCGCGACGCCCTCGACGACGTCACCGTCGCCGGGGATGATGTCACCGGCCTCACAGACGACGCGGTCGCCGACGCGGAGTTCGGTGCCGGGCACGCGTTCCTCGGCCGCTGTGTCCGGGGAGAGCCGACGGGCGACGGTGTCCGTCCTGGCCTTGCGCAGAGTGTCGGCCTGCGCCTTGCCGCGTCCCTCCGCGACCGCCTCCGCGAGGTTGGCGAAGACCACGGTCAGCCAGAGCCAGGCGCTGATGGTCCAGCCGAACCAGTCGGTCGGGTCCGCGAACGAGAAGAGCGTGGTCAGTACGGACCCGACCAGCACCACGAACATGACGGGCGACTTGACCATCACGCGCGGGTCGAGCTTGCGGAGGGCGTCCGGCAGCGACCTGATCAGCTGCCCGGGGTCGAAGAGTCCGGCGCCGACCCGGCCCTCGCCGGACCCGTGCCCGGTGGGCACGTCACTGTGCGGCGCCCGGGTGGGAGTGGCCGTGGACATCTCGTCCTCTTGCTTCGTTACGTCGGTGGTCATGACGCCAGTCCTTCGGCGAGCGGGCCCAGCGCGAGGGCCGGGAAGTAGGTCAGCCCGGTGATGATCAGGATCGCGCCCACCAACAACCCCGTGAACAGGGGCTTTTCGGTGCGAAGTGTGCCCGCCGTCACCGGCACGGGTCTCTGCTCTGCGAGCGAACCGGCGAGGGCGAGGACGAAGATCATCGGCAGGAACCGGCCCAGCAGCATCGCGATGCCGAGCGTGCTGTTGAACCACCGGGTGTCGGCGTTCAGCCCGGCGAAGGCCGAGCCGTTGTTGTTCGACGCGGACGTATAGGCGTAGAGGATCTCGGAGAATCCGTGCGCGCCGGAGTTCGTCATGGAGCGGCCCGGCGTCGGCAGGGCCATGGCCGCCGCGGTGAAGACGAGGACGAGCGCGGGCGTGACGAGGATGTAGCAGGCGGCGAGCTTGATCTCGCGGGTGCCTATCTTCCTGCCCAGGTACTCGGGTGTACGGCCGACCATCAGCCCGGCGATGAACACGGCGATGATCGCCATGACGAGCATGCCGTAGAGGCCGGAGCCGGTGCCGCCGGGCGCGATCTCGCCCAGCATCATGCCGAGCATGGTGATGCCGCCGCCGAGCCCGGTGAAGGAGGAGTGGAAGGAGTCCACCGCGCCCGTGGAGGTGAGCGTGGTCGAGACGGCGAAGATCGACGAACCGCCGACCCCGAACCGGACCTCCTTGCCCTCCATCGCGCCGCCGGCGATCTGGAGCGCCGGGCCGTGGTGGGCGAACTCGGTCCACATCATCAGCGCCACGAACCCGACCCAGATGGTGGCCATGGTGGCGAGGATCGCGTAGCCCTGCCTGACGCTGCCGACCATGGTCCCGAAGGTGCGGGTCAGGGCGAACGGGACGGCGAGCATCAGGAAGATCTCGAAGAGGTTCGTGAAGGGCGTCGGATTCTCGAACGGGTGGGCGGAGTTGGCGTTGAAGACGCCGCCGCCGTTCGTGCCGATCTCCTTCACGGCCTCCGTCGAGGCGACCGCGCCGCCGTTCCACTGCTGCGAGCCGCCCGTGAACTGTCCGACCTCGTGGATGCCGGAGAAGTTCTGGATGGCACCGCAGGCGACCAGTACGACGGCCGCGACCAACGACAACGGCAGCAGGATGCGGGTGACACCGCGCACCAGGTCGGCCCAGAAGTTGCCGAGTTCACCACTGCGGGACCTGGCGAAGCCCCGTACGAGGGCCACGGCCACCGCCATGCCGACGGCGGCCGACACGAAGTTCTGTACGGCGAGACCGGCGACCTGCACGACATGGCCCATGGTCTGCTCGCCGTAGTACGACTGCCAGTTGGTGTTGGTCACGAAGGACGCGGCGGTGTTGAACGCCTGGTCCGGGTCGACGGAGGCGAATCCGAGCGAGCCCGGTAGGACGCCCTGGAGCCGCTGGAGGAGGTAGAGGAAGAGAACGCCGACGACCGAGAAGGCGAGGACGCCGCGCAGGTACGCGGGCCAGCGCATCTCGGTGTCGGGGTCGGCACCGATACCCCTGTAGAGCCACTTCTCGACACGCCGGTGCTTGTCGGAGGAGTACACCCTGGCCATGTGGTCGCCGAGGGGACGGTGGACGAGGGCCAGCGCCGCGATCAGGGCGAGCAGTTGGAGGACGCCGGCAGGTACGGGACCCATGACAGTGCTCAGAACCTCTCCGGGAAGAGCAGGGCGAGGACGAGATAGCCCAGCAGGGCGACGGCCACGACCAGGCCGACGACGTTCTCGACGGTCACAGCCGGGTCACCCCCTTGGCGACCAGAGCCACCAGCGCGAACACCGCGACCGTGACGACGACGAGGGCCACATCGGCCATCGCGAACTCCTAGAGCTTGAAGAGGTTCGAAAAATGAGTCGGACGACTGGAGCAAACCTCCTTGCCGGCCGGAATCGGTCGGCCTTGACACGTCCCTGACGGCGATGCCGACACCCTTGACGGACCTCTGACGCGCCGCCGCCCGCGCCCCGGAAAAGCGAGTGGCCAGGGCGGGCTGGATACGGGGCACCGGATCGGGCCGGCGGGCGCGCGACCGAACCGGGCCGACGCATCAGTGGCGGGCACGCGACCGAACCGGGGCGGCGCATCAGTGGCGGGCACGCGACCGAACCGGGGCGGCGCCTCGGGCGCGGGCGCGACGTCGGCGCAGACCTTAACGCGGTCTTGACGCCGCCCGGTTCAGTTCCCCATGGCCTGGGCATCACTCGTTGCCTACGCTGATGCGGCGGTCTTGCGATGGCCGGAAACGTTCGTATCACCGCACGTCAGGAGCGTTCATGGCCACCACGGAGGGCACCCGTACCAGCCGCCTGCGGGCGTGGATGCTGGAGGGTCTGTCCGACATGGGCAAGGGCGGCGGACACACCGGGCCGCACGCCGAGCCGGAGCCCGCGCACCAGGGTCGCCCCTGGTGGCGGGTGATGTGCCTGACAGGCGTCGACTACTTCTCCACCCTCGGTTACCAGCCGGGCATCGCCGCTCTCGCCGCCGGTCTCCTCTCCCCCGTGGCGACCGTCGTCCTCGTGATCGTCACCCTCGCCGGCGCGCTCCCCGTCTACCGTCGCGTGGCCGAGGAGAGCCCCCGGGGCGAGGGGTCGATCGCGATGCTGGAGCGCCTGCTGACGTTCTGGAAGGGCAAGCTCTTCGTCCTGACCCTGCTGGGCTTCGCGGCGACCGACTTCCTCATCACGATCACCCTCTCGGCCGCGGACGCCTCGACCCACCTGATCGAGAACCCCCACCTCACCGACGTCCTGCACGACAAGCAGGTTCTGATCACGCTCATCCTCATCGCCCTGCTGGGGGCGGTGTTCCTCAAAGGCTTCCTGGAGGCCATCGGCGTGGCGGTGGCGCTGGTGGCGCTCTATCTGGCGCTGAACGTCGTGGTCGTGGTGACCGGCCTGTGGCACGTCGTCACCGAAGGCCATGTCGTCACCGACTGGTCGACCGCCCTGACCGCCGAGCACGGCAATGTCTTCGTCATGATCGGCGTGGCCCTGATCGTCTTCCCCAAGCTCGCGCTCGGCCTCTCCGGCTTCGAGACCGGTGTGGCGGTCATGCCGCACGTACAGGGCGAGCCGGGCGACACGGAGGATAATCCGAAGGGCCGCATCCGGGACACGAAGAAGCTCCTGACGGCGGCCGCCGTGATCATGAGCGTCTTCCTGGTCTGCACGAGCTTCATCACCACGCTCCTCATCCCTGAGAAGGAGTTCGAGCCGGGCGGCGACGCCAACGGGCGCGCCCTGGCGTATCTGGCGCACGACTACCTGGGGAACGCCTTCGGCACGGTCTACGACGTCTCCACCATCGCCATCCTCTGGTTCGCGGGCGCCTCCGCCATGGCCGGTCTGCTGAACCTGATGCCGCGCTACCTCCCCCGGTACGGCATGGCGCCGCACTGGGCGCGCGCGGTCCGCCCGATGGTCATCGTCTTCACCCTGGTCGCTTTCCTGGTCACCTGGATCTTCGACGCGGACGTGGACGCCCAGGGCGGCGCCTACGCGACCGGTGTCCTGGTCCTGATCAGCTCGGCGGCGATCGCGGTGACGATCGCCGCCCGCAAGGCCGGCCAGCGCAACCGGACCATCGCCTTCGGCGTCATCTCGGCGGTCTTCCTCTACACCACCGTCCTGAACGTCGTCGAACGCCCCGACGGTGTGAAGATCGGCGCCTGCTTCATCGCCGGCATCATCCTCGTCTCCCTCCTCTCCCGCCTGGCCCGCGCCTTCGAACTCCGCGTGACCAGTGTGCAGTTGGACGACATGGCGGAACGTTTCGTACGGGACATCGCGCACCGCAGGATCCGCTTCATCGCCAACGAGCCGGACAACCGCGACCTCACCGAGTACCGCGAGAAGATCGAGCAGATCCGCCACGACAACGACGTCCCCACGGCCGAGGACTTCGTCTTCGTGGAGGTGACGGTCACGGACCCGTCGGAGTTCGAGGCGGGCCTGGCGGTCCGGGGCGAGGTGATGCACGGCCGCTACCGCGTGCTGACGCTGGAGTCCTCCTCGATCCCCAACGCCCTGGCCGCCCTGCTCCTGCACGTCCGTGACACGACCGGCGCCATACCGCACATCTACTTCGAGTGGACGGAGGGCGGCCCCTTCGCCAACTTCCTCCGCTTCTTCCTCTTCGGCCAGGGCGAGGTCGCCCCCGTCACCCGAGAGGTCCTGCGCGAGGCCGAACGGAACCGGGCCCGACGCCCCCGGGTACACGTGGGCTGACCGGCCGACGGCGGCGCCCGACGCGACCGCCGGTGGCCGAAATCCGGCAACCGTGTGTCCGCGGACGGCAGTGGCCCCCGGGCGAGGCCACCCTGTCACGCCGCCCACGCCGTCGCCGAGGTCGCGGTGCCGGGCGGGCCGGGGGCCGGCCTGCCGACCTCCGAGAGGCGAGGCACCTGGGTCCACTACCGGATGGAGCCGTCGGTGGTGGCCGCGATGGGCAGGATGCTCGCCGCCTCGATTGAACTCGGCACGGGCCGTGTCGTGCCCGCGGCCACGAGCGGCTCGCCGTCACCGCGGGCGGCGAGGCCGCCGGGCTCAGGCCCGCACCGTCGCGGCGAGGTCCGCCAGCAGGACGTCGGCCATCAGTTCCTCGACCACGGCGGTGCCGTGGTCGAGGATGGCGGGGGTCAGCTCGGGGTCCCAGGGCGCCGCGGTGAGGCGGCCCGGCCGCGGGCCGTGCGGGGTGCGGGCGACCGCGGTGCGGTAGTCCTCCGCCGCCATGCGCCAGGGCCGGGCCGGTGTCTTGTCCAGGAGATACGCGGCGATACGGATGCCTTCGCCGTCGAAGTCACCGTGGTAGCGGAGGGCCGCGCCGCGGTCCGCGAGGAGACGGAGAAGGTGGACGGCCGCGCTGTTGGGCCAGCCCGACGTGCACACGAGCGGCGGACAGGCCGGGCCGAAGCGGCGTACGGCGAGGGCCAGGATGCTGGGGTTCTCCACCGCGTGGACGACGGGCGCGGGATCCGCGGCGAGGGTGAACTCGCCCGGGGCCCGCAGCTGGGCGAGGGTCAGGGCGGCGCCCTGCCCGGCCTCGGCGCAGACGCGGGCCACACGGGCGAGCGGGCCGTCGCCGGAGGGACGCAGTCCCCCGACGAGAACGGTGGCGGACAGGTCGTCGTCGGCGACGCCCGCGCGCGCCCACAGGGCGCGCCGGTCCGCCGCGGACTGCGGCGGCACGCCGTCATGGAGGGCCGCCAGCGCCCGCAGGACGAGGGCGGACAGACGGGTGCCGTCGTCGAGGGCGTGGGAGTCGCCTCTCAGGACCCGGGCCGCGAACACGGGCAGTGGCTCCGCCTCGGCGGGCAGCGCCGCGAGCACGGTCAGTGCGTCGGTCAGCAGGGACCGGGTGCGTTCCGGTGAGCCGCCGACCAGGCCGGCGGCTCGGCACGAGGCGGCCCAGTCGGCGAGCGCGGGCTGGGCCCGCACGACGGCGTGACCGTCCAACCAGGCCCACAGCTCGGCCCGTTCGCCTTCCTGGCGGCGTCGTTCGCCCGCGCGGTCGTCGAGGGGGCCGACGAGCGCGGTGACGGTCTCGCGTACCGTGCGGCCCCACAGTTCGGTGACGGCCTCCTCCAGACGGGCCAGGGCGACGGAGGGGCGGGGGTCCGGCAGCCGGTCCAGGCCGAGCAGATCGGCGAGGGCCTCGCGCTGGGCGTCGTCGAGCGGGCCGAGACGCACCCGGGTGACGGGGCGGCCTGAGGAGAGGCGACTGTGCACCGTGTGCCAGAGCGGGCGGAGTTCCGGGCGGCGCAGGGTGCGTTCGCCCGGGGCCGGTTCGCGCAGGGTGCGTTCGCCCGGGGCCGGTTCGCGTGGGGCCGGTTCGCGTGGGGCCGGTTCGCGTGGGGCCAGTTCCCCCGGGGCCAGTTCGCGTGGGGCCAGTTCGCGTGGGGCCAGTTCGCGTGGGGCCAGTTCGCGTGGGGCCAGTTCGCGTGGGGCCGGTTCGCGTGGGGTCATCCGGCCTCCAGGTCCGTTCCGTTCCACACGAAGCGGGCGCTGGTGACCGCGTCGTCGCGCCCGTCGGTGAGGAGTTGGTGGACGGCGATTCCGGGCAGCTCGCCGTAGGTGCACCACTCGTGGTCGGAGGTGACCATGAGGTCCAGGTCGAGCGCGGTGAGCAGGGCGAAGACCTGTCCGCGGTTGACGGTGTCGACACCGACGAAGACCTCGTCCAGCAGGATCGGCCGGGGTGCCAGGGGCACCGCCTCATAGTGGGCGGCGACAGCGGCGAACAGCGGCAGGTGCAGGGCAATGGCCTTCTCCCCGCCGGAGAGCGCGCCGTGCAGCTTCTTCGTCAGCGGCTGCCAGCCGGTGCCGTTCGCCCGGTCGAGGCGGACGGTGAAGCGGTGCCAGGCGGTGTAGTCGAGCACCTCGCCGAGCTGTTCCTCCCAGCTCGCGGCCGTGTCGCTGCCCTTGGCCTCCCCGACACGGGCGCGGAAGAAGGCGTGCAGGGCCTCCCGGTCGGTCTCGGTGATCCGGCCGGGGTCCTTCAGCAGCAACTGCCGGGCGGTGCGGGTGCTGTCCGGAAGATCCGGACGGACGTCCCAGACGAGTTGGACGGCTACGTTGGAGGCGGTACGGACCCGCTCCAGGTGCCCGTTCATGCGGTCGACGAGTTCACCGGCCTGACGGATGCGGACCGCGAGGTGCCGACGGATGTCGCCGGTGAGGATCTGGTCGAAGAGGCGCCGCTCGCCGGTGGTGATGTCGTCGCGGCTGCGGTCCCGTTCCTGGGTGAGCGTGGTGAGCAGGCCCGTCGCCCCCACGCGTACACCGTCCAGGGTGGCGGTGAAGAGTTGGACGTCGTCGTCGGGTTCCAGGTCCAGGTCGGCGCGGGCGCCGAGGCGCCGACGGGCCTCGTGGACCGCTTCCGAGAGACGGGTCGCGGCGTCGCCCAGGTTGCGTGGGGCGTGCGGGATCCCGGGCCAGTTCGCCGCGACGGCGCGGGCGGCCTCCAGGGTGGCCTTGGCGCCGTCCCCGGCGTCGGGTTCCGGTGCGTTGCCGGCGTCCTCGGCCAGCCCGACCAGACACAGGTGCCGGAACCGCTGCGCCGCGCGGTCCCGGACCAGGACGGCCTGCTCCCGTCGTTCGGCGTCCTGTCCGCTGGTGGCCCGCAGCCCGCCGATACGCCCTTCCAGGCGGAGCAGGAGATCGGCCGCCCGGGCGGCCGCCTCCCTGCAGCGGCGCAAGTCGTCGCGTGCCTCGGTGACGCGCGCGACGATCTGCCGGTAGTCTTCGCCGACGGTGGCCTCCACCGCCTCCAGACGTGCCCTCAGACCCGCCGCCTCCGCTTCGGCGGCGGCCGCGTCCCCGGCCTGTTCTTCGGCCGCCCGGCGCGAACGCTCCGCCTGCGCGGCCGTCCGGTGGTTCCGGTCGGCCGCGGCGGTCGCGGTGAGGCGGGCGTCCACCCAGCTGTCGGCGGTGTCCCGGAACCTGTCGATGTCGGCGGTCAGTTCACGCAACCGGCCACGGTCGGTGGGCAGTTGGTGTTCCGCGGCCCGGCGGCCGAGCGTGCGCAGGGCGCCCGCCACCTCGCCCTCGCACCGCGCCAGATGTCCGGCGGCGTCGCGTACGGCGTCGTCCCGGGCGGCCACTGCCTCCTCGGCCCGGTCCCGGTCGCGCCGCAGTGCGTCGAGTTCCCGGTGGTCGGGGCGGGCCTCACGGTCGGCGTCCAGCCGGGCGCGGCGGGCGGCGAGGTCGCGCAACCGGTCGTCCAGCGCGGCGAGGGAGGCGTTCGTTCCTCCGATGCGGTCGGTCAGTTCTCCCATCCTGCGCTGCCGGGCCCGCTGTCGGGCGAGGGCGCCGATGTGGGCCGGTTCGGGCTTGTTCCATGACCCGGTGGCGAGGGCGAGACGCCAGGCACCGTCGGCCGACACGGCCGCGGAGTGGCCCTCGGGCAGACCCGTGCCGTACGCGACACCGGCCAGGAGGCGGGTCACGGTGTCGACCGGGACGGGGATGTCCTCCTCGGGCCGCAGCACCTCCAGCAGGCTGGGCCCCGGGGCGGCCACGGCCAGCGCGGCCTCGGCACGGGTGTCGTGACCCGGCAGTGTGATGCCGTCGTAGGGGCTGACCCACGCGTCCAGGAGGCCCGACGCCTCCAGTGCGGCCTCCACCCCGGCCTGGACGGGGAGCGGGACGCCTTCGCGGAAGGCGATCAGCCGCCACAGGGGTGCTCCCGCCGTCGCCGTGCGGACGGTGGTGCGGGTGGACGGGGGCGCGGGCGGCAGATCGGTCCGGCCGCTGAGCCGCCGCACCTCCTCCACGAGCCGGCTCCGCTCGTCCCACAGGCCCTGACGCGCCGCTCGGGCGGTGCCCTCCGCGGTGGCGATCTCCAGTTCCAGCGGGCGGGCGGCGGCTTCGGCCAGGGCCGTCACCTCGGCCTCGGTCGCCGCTCTCGCCGCCAGTTCCCCGGGGTCGGCGATACGCAGTTCCGTGCAGCCCCCGGCCCAGGCGAGCAGCCGTTCCGCCTGTGCGGCGAGGGCGTCGTCCCAGGCTCCGGACGCCTCGTCCCGCCGGGCGATCGTCTCCGCGAACCGGGCACGGGCCTCGTCCAAAAGGTTCTCGGCGGCGCCCCGGTCGCGTACCGCGCGACCGTGGTCGTCCATCGCCTCCGTGATGAGGGCGACCTGCTGCCGTCGGGCGGTGACCGCGCCCCGCAGCAGCCGACGGGCCTGCCGGGCCCCGTTCTCGCCCGTCGGCGCGGCGCCGGATTCCTCGGGCCGGCCGGCGCCCACCGCACGCCGTGTGCCGTCGGGGAGGGGCACCGAGGGGTCCGCGCGCAGGATCGTGTTCGCCTCGTGGTGGATGGACTCCAGGCCCGCCGACCGGGCCGACCGGCGTGCTTCCTCGGCGGCCTCGCGCGCGTGCTCTTCGAGGGTGCGGGCGCGGCCCGCCGCCTCGTCGGCGTGTCTGCGGTCCTCCTCCGCCGTCGCCCGGGCGGCCTGGGCGGTGGTGCGCAGTCGTCCGGCGGCGGCTGCCCCTTCTCGGGTGCGGCGGCGGAGCCGGTCCAGCTCCTCACCCTGCTGGTAGGCGTCGCTCTCCCGCAGGCCCTCGACGGTCTCCTCCAGGGCGTGTGCGCGCAGCTCCTGATCCTCGCGCAGGACCCGGGCCGACTCGCGTTGTGTCAGGGCCTGCTCGAGCTCCTCGGCGCTCTGCCGGGCGGCGCGGGTGAGGCCGTCCATCTCGGTGGTGGCCGAGATCAGCGCGGCCGAACCGGCGCGCAGGACCCGTCGCGCGTAGGCGCGCTGCCGGGCGGCGACCGTGTCGGCCGCCGCCACCTCGTCGTCGAGCCGCCCGAGGTGTTCCCGCTGGCGGTCCAGCCGTTCGAAGCCCTCGGCGAGTTCGGCGATCTCGCCCTCGCCCAGGGGCGGAAGGGCGCGGGACAGGAGGGTGGAGAGCAGGGACGGGTCGAGCCGTTCGGACAGTTTGGGCTGGCGCAGCTGGAGCAGCGCGGACAGCAGCGACTCGTACCGCTGCTCCCCCATGCCTGCGAAGAGTTCACGTCGTACGGCCGTGCGATGGTCGGTGGCCGAGGCGTGCACGGTGCCGCGGTCGTGCAGGGCTTCGGCGAGGGCGGCCCGGGTCAGGGGCTGTCCCGCCTCGTTGACCAGGAGCACACCGCCGGGGTGGGCGATCCTGGCGCCGGTGGTGAAGTAGTCGGCGTGCACCCCTGTGGTGTGGACGCTCGCCTGCAGACGCGCCCCGCAGCCGAACCAGCGCTCGGTGCCGTCGTCGGCGACTCGGCGGAACTCCATCCACACATACCCGACGCGGGTCTTGCCGGAAGCCCCTTCGCCCAGCAGGTTCCAGTGCATGGTGCGCTCGGAACCGCCGAACGTGGAAAGGCGGTTGGGGCGGAGGCTGGCGTCGAAGAGGAAGGGCAGCAGCAGTTCCAGGGCCTTGGACTTGCCCGAGCCGTTCTGGCCGCGCAGCAGCAGGCGGCCCTGGTGGAAGGTGAAGGTCTCGTCGTAGTAACGCCAGACGTTGAGGATACCCGCCCGGTGCGGCTGCCAACGGCTGCCGGATGCGTCCGCCGCCCGCACCGGTGTCCCGGCCGGCTCGGTGGACTCCGGCCGCCGGGGGAGGGAGAACTCCGGCCGCCGCGGGAACGGAAGCTCCGTCACACTCACTGCTTGTCTCCCTCTGCTTCCGGGACCGAACTCGTCGTCTCCGTCAGGCGGTACCGGTGTGCGGCCGGGCGCGCGACCACACGGCCCCCGGTCCGGTGGGCCAGACCGACATCACGCAGGACGCGTACGGCGTCGTCGGTCAGCCGGGCCGCGCCGTCCTCCGACTGATAGGCCTTGGCCCAGCGCGGGAAGCGGCGCAGCAGATCCGTGCCGGCCTCGGCGAGCTGTTCGGGGAGCAGCCCTGCGGGCGCGGCGCAGAGTGGTTCGAGGAGGAGCAGCGCGGCGACGCGGGCGGTCGAGGTGTCGTCGGGGAAACGGGCGTCGGTGGCGATCCCGTCCGGGTCGACGAGCAGGAAACCCTCGGCGCGTTCCTCCAGGAGGAAGCCGGCCTGTTCGACCGAGCGGCGCAGGATCTGGCGTCCGGTCAGGGAGGTGACGTACGCCAGCTCGTCGTCGGCGAGGTCCGCCCGGTACAGGACGGGGTCGTCGAAGAGGCGGCGCAGCACCGAGTGACGCAGCCTCAGATTGCGCTGGGCGTCCGTGGCGGCCGTCTCGGCGTGTTCGTCGTCCGTCGTTCCGTCGCCCACGACCGTGCCGCCGTAGCGTCGCTCGCGCACCAGGCCCGCGAGGAGGTCCTCGAACCGCGCGGGCACCTCGTCCGGGGGTACGGCGAGGCGGGAGGCGCCGACGGGTGCCGCGGGCAGCCGCATCAGCAGCGTGGTGTCCACGCGGTAGAGGACCTTCGCCTCCGGGGATGCGACGTACGCCTCGGTCGCCCCGTCCACCGCACGCAGTACGTCGTACGACTCCAGCAGCCGCAGGACGTCGACGAACGCCATCCGCTCCGCGCGGTGGACCGGGTCGAACGCGGGCAGCGCCCGGTCGGCGGCGGTGGCCCGGACGACCCGGTCGGCGAGCATGGCGATGGTCGTCATCGGCATCGACAGCAGCTCGGCCGCGGTCACGCACAGCAGCACGTAGCGCCGGCGGTCGAACGGGGCCCGGCCCGAACGCGCCCTGCGGGCCGGGCGGGAGCCGTCCGGGTCAGCGCGGACCTTGGCGAGGCGGGCATAGCCGCGGCGCGGCTCCACCGTCAGGGTCCAGCCGCAGGTGTAGTCGAACCACTGGGCCAGCGGTTCGCGACGGCGTCGTACCAGCTCGAAGCCGGCCGGGTCCGAGGCCTCGGTGAGCAGGGGGCGGGCCAGCAGGAGGCGGACGGCGCGGGCGACCTCCTCCCGTTCCGCGGCGGCCAGTTGGTTGGCGAGGGTGCTCATCCCGTCGCCTCCTGCCGTGCGGCGCGGAGGGCCGGGAACGCCGTGGCCCCTCCCGCCTCCGTGATGTGGACGAGGTAGTCCGGTCCGGCGAGCGAACCCGTCGCCGTGCGCAGCAGGGCGGTCCGGCCGTCGGGATGCGGAGCCAGTGCGATCTCCACCCGGCCGTCCCCCGTGGTGGCGCGCCGCTGTCCGCCCGCGTCCGGCCGGGCGGACAGGGCGCGGCCCAGCAGGTCCAGGAGCCGGTCGAAGACAGCGGGATCCAGCTCTCCGAAGGAGGACAGCCGCACGGGTCCGTCCGTCTCCAACGCCCGCCAGGCCCGCGCGAGTTCCGCTCGCTCCGCGCGGGCCCGCTCGGCGCGCTCCGCCCTGACGGCCGCGACGTCCCGCACCCTGGCCGTGCGGGTGAAGCGCTCCGTGCGTCCGCTGGTCCGCAGGAGCGCCGACACCTCCACGGGCGGGGTCTCGGCCCAGGACCGGGACGACGGGATCAACTCCGGGTCGGGGTGGGCGAGGTGGGCATGGCGCGCCGGGCCCAGTCCGAAGGCCGCCGACCACAGCCGGTGCAGGTCGTCCTCCGCCGGGGCGGCGGCGAACCAGCGCGCCAGCTCCCGGAAGTCCTGCACGGCGCTGGAGGAACGGCGTCGTGACTCGTTGATCCGCTCCAGGACCTGAAGGAGCGAGACGATGGCCCGCCGGGCGATGTCGTGCAGTTGCTCGATCCGGGGGCGCGCCCCGTCGTCGGGCAGGAACCACGCCCGCAGGCCCGCCCAGCGTGCCCGTCGGCTCTCCAGCCAGCCGGCCGCCGGATCCTCCCCGGCCACGGGCGGTAACTCGGCCCCGCTCAGCGCCCGCTCGCGCAGCACGGCGATACCCCGCTCCTCCACGCGGGCCACGGCGGCGGCGACCGCCTGCCCGCGCCGGTCCAGGTTGACCAGGAACTCCTGCAGATACGCGACCGTGGCGGCCTTGACCTCGCGGAACACCTCCGGATCCGCGCTGTCGGCGCGCAGCAGCCGCTGCAGTTCGCCGTTGAACGCCTTGGTGTTCTCCACCAGGGCGTCCAGATGCCCCTCCAGCTCCCGCAGGGTGCTGAAGATCCGGCGATCGGCCGAGGCGGGTTCGGCGGACAGCAGGCACAGTTCGTCCAGCCGGTCGGCGATCGCCTCCAGCACGGCTGTCTGCAGCGCCCCCGTGGAGGCGAGGACCTCCAGCGCGTGCCGCACTCCGGCGAGGGCGGCCTCGCCCCGGCGGGTCAGCGAGTACTGCAGGTTGCGCCGCTCGTAGTCCTCGGCCGTGCGGTAGTTCTCCGCGTGGTTGTGCACCACGTCCAGCAGCTCCCACTGCACGAGTCTGCGCAGTGCCTCATACAGTTCCTCGTCCTCGACCGCGGCCGCCCAGCCCGCCCCGCGCAGCCACTCACGGACCGCGTCGAGCCCGAGCGCCGTCTCCAGGTGCTCGCCGGCCGCGCCGAAGGCGTCCAGCACGGCCCCGTACAGATCGGACCGCTCCACTGTCGTGAACCGGAACATCTCGGGTGGAACCCTTCGCACGCCCGTCGCCCTCCCCCACCGCCTGGTCGGCATCCCGATCACCACCGTAGAGGGCGGCGCCGACATTCCGTAACGCGAACCGGAACAGCGGATTCATCCGGCCGCGACAGGGCGGCCTCCTCACATTCCGGCCGGACCGGAGGCACGGGAGGCGCGGCCCTCGGGCCGTCTCTCCGGCGCGCGGGCGGCCAGCGCTTCGAGCAGCAGGTCGACCGCGTCCTCGAAGGAGCTCTTGGCCGCGGTGCGCAGGTCCTGGCACACCGCGGACAGGGCGGGGTACGACTCGGGGTCCAGCCCTTGATAGACGTCCTGCCACGCCCGGTCGTCGGCCTCGCGCTGCCCGCGCGGGAGGGCCTGGTACGCGGCGTCCATGGCCGCGTGGCTGAGCACGGTGTCGATGAAGGCCAGATACAGACGGGTCGCGTCGGCCGGTCCGAAGCCCGCGGAGAGCAGGAGTCCGATGCCGGTGTCGACGGCGCGGATCTCGTTCGGGCGCCGGGTCACCCGGTACGAGGCGAAGGCGGCCGCGCGGGGGTGGGCGAGGTATCCGTCGCGGACGCGCAGGGCCATCTCGCGCAGTGCCGCCACCCAGTCGCCGCCCGGGGCGAAGCCCGCCATGGCGTCGCCGATGATGCGGTCGGCGATGGCGAGCACCAGGTCGTCGGTGTCGCGGAAGTAGCGGTAGAGGGCGCTGGGGTCGCAGCCCAGGGCGGTGCCGAGCCTGCGCACACTGAGCGCCTCCGGACCGTGCTCGCCGATGAGCCGCAGCGCGGTCTGCACGATCAGGTCCTCCGACAGCAGGACGCCCGAGCGGGTGGGGCGGCGCCGTCTGCGCTCCTGCGGGACACGGGTGGTCATGGCGGGGCTCCTGTCGGTCGGGACCGCGTACCGGCAGTCAACGGACCCCGCACCCTTATGTCAACGGCATTGACGCAAGACGAACGCCCGGTGTTCCATCACAGTCCCGCGCGGCTCACCCTCGTCCCCTCCCCACGAGGAGCCATCCATGTCATCCATCCCACTGCGCCGTTCCCTCGGCGTGGTCGACGGCGTCGCCATCGCCGCCTCCAGCACGGCGGCCACCACCAGCATCGCCATCGGCATGGGCACGATCGCGACCATCGTGGGTCTGCAGGGCCCGGCGCTCCTGCTCCTCGCCTTCCTGCCCGTGCTCGGCATCGCCACCGCCTACGCCCGGCTCAACCGCTCGGAGCCCAACTGCGGCAACGGCTACACCTGGGTCGGCAAGACCCTCGGTCCCTGGCCCGGCTTCCTGACCGGCTGGGTCACGATCGTCGGCTCGGTCATCTTCTGCGCCTACACCAGCGCCGTCATGGGCTCGGTCGTCCTGGTCTTCGCCAACAAGGCCGGTCTCGACACCCTGGCGGGCATCACCCTCGATCCGACGTCCACCGGCGTCAGTACGGCCGTCGGGCTGGTGCTCCTGCTCGGTCTCACCGCGCTCGCCGTCACCGGCACGCGCGCCACGACCCGCTTCCAGTTCGCGCTGCTGGTCTTCGAGTACGCCGTGCTGATCGGGTTCTGCGGCTGGGCTCTCGTCACCGGCGACCAGTCCTTCTCCTTCTCCTGGTTCAATCCCTTCGAGATCGCCGACGGCACCGCCTTCGCCCAGGGCATGGTCCTCGCGGTGTTCTTCTTCTGGGGCTGGGACGCGGCCTTCAGCGTCACCGAGGAGACCAGGAAGCCGGGCGACGCGGCCCGCGGCGGGCTGATCGCCCTGTTCGCCATGCTCGGGCTGTTCCTGTTCGCCTCGGTCGCCTTCCAGCGCGAGATGAGCCTCGCCGAACTCGTCAGGAACGGCCCGCAGGCCCTGCCGTACCTCGGACAGAAGCTGGCCGCCGAGCCCTGGGCCACCCTGCCCCTGGTCGCCCTGATGTTCTCCGCAGCGGCCTCGGTGCAGTCCACGCTGATCCCCACGGCGCGCGGGCTGCTCGCGATGGGCCGGGACCGCACCATGGGCCCGTTGTGGACCCGGGTGCACCCTCGGTACGGCACCCCTGCCGCCGGAACGGTCGTCGTGCTGTCCATCGCCGCCGCGATCGCCCTGCTGGCCGTCGCCCTCCCCCGGCTCAGCGACATGCTGCTGGCCGCCGTCAACGCCATCGGCCTGCTCGTCGCCCTCTACTACGGGCTCACCGCGCTCGCCTGCGCCGTGCGCTTCCGGTCCGCGCTGCGCGAGGGGCCGCGCGCGGCGGTGCTCGCCGTGGGTGTGCCCGCCGTGTCCGGCCTGATCCTGCTGGGCCTCGGCGGCTACCTCGGGTACTCGTACCTGACCATGAGCGACCACTTCGAACTGAGCCCCGACAACGGGTGGTTCATGTTCTCCCTGCCCGCCGTCATCGTCCTGGCGGGTCTCGGAATGGCCGCGGTCGCCAAGTACGTCCGCCGGTCGCCGTACTTCGCCACCGGACGCGGCACCGACGCCGAGGCCATCGCCCTCCCCATGGACCGCACGGCCGTCTGAGCCCACCCGTACCCTCCGTCCCCCACATCTCCCCATGGAGTTCTTCCCCATGCCGCAGTCCCAGGTCACGGGCCCCGCCGACCTCGTCCTCACCGGCGGGCCCGTCCACACCGTCGATCCCGCCCGCAGCCGTGCCACCGCCGTGGCCGTGCACGGCGGGCGGATCACCGCCGTCGGCCACGACGAGGTGCACGCCCTCGTCGGACCCGGCACCGAGGTCGTCGACCTCGCCGGGAAGCTGCTGCTGCCCGGCTTCCAGGACGCCCATGTGCACCCGCAGGGCGCGGGCCTGGAACTCGGCCTGTGCCACCTCGCCGACACGGCCGACCCCGCCGAGTACCTGCGGCGGATCCGGGCGTACGCCGACGCCCACCCGGACGCCGAATGGATCACCGGCGGCGGCTGGTCACTGGAGGCCTTCCCCGGCGGCGCCCCCACCGCCGCCGCCCTCGACGCGATCGTCCCCGACCGGCCCGTCTTCCTGCCCAACCGCGACCACCACGGGGCCTGGGTCAACACCCGGGCCCTGGAGCGGGCCGGCATCGACGCCCGCACCCCCGACCCCGCCGACGGCCGCATCGAACGCGACGCCGAGGGCCGTCCGACCGGCATGCTCCAGGAGGGCGCCGTCCACCTCGTGGGCCGACTGGTGCCCGACCTCACCCCCGAGGAACAGCTGACCGCCCTGCTGCGCGCCCAGACCGTGCTGCACGCCCACGGGGTCACCGCCTGGCAGGACGCCATCGTCGGCGCGTACGCCAACATGACGGACCCGGCGCCCTCGTACCGGGCTGCCCTGGAGCGGGGGCTCCTCACCGCGCGCGTCACCGGCGCCCTGTGGTGGGACCGTGAGCGCGGTGCCGAACAGATCCCCGAACTCGTCGCGCGGCGGGAGGAGTTGAGCGGGGGCCGGTTCCGTGCCGGCACGGTGAAGATCATGCAGGACGGCATCGCCGAGAACCACACCGCCGCCATGCTCGACCCGTATCTCACCGGCTGCGGCTGCGGCTGCGCCTCGGACGGCAGCGGCATCAGCTTCGTCGAACCGGGAGAGCTGAGGAAGTACGTCACCGAACTCGACGCGCTCGGCTTCCAGGTGCACTTCCACGCTCTCGGAGACCGCGCGGTACGTGAGGCGCTCGACGCCGTCGAGGCGGCCCGTACCGCCAACGGGCAGCGCGACACCCGACATCACCTGGCACACCTCCAGGTGGTCCACCCCGACGACGTGCGACGCTTCCGGGCACTCGGCGCCACCGCCAACCTCCAGATGCTGTGGGCCGCCCACGAACCGCAGATGGACGAACTCACCCTGCCCTTCCTCGGCCCCGAACGCGGCGCCCGGCAGTACCCGTTCGGCGACCTGCTGCGCGCCGGGGTGACTTTGGCTGCCGGCAGCGACTGGCCGGTCAGCAGCCCGGACCCGCTCCAGGCCCTCCACGTCGCCGTCAACCGGCGCTCCCCGGACGCCCCCGAGGGCACTCCCGAGTTCCTGCCCGAACAACGCCTCGACCTCGGCACCGCCGTCGCCGCCTACACGGCGGGCAGCGCCCATGTGAACCACCTCGACGCCCTCACCGGCAGCATCACCGTCGGCAGGGCGGCCGACCTGGTCGTTCTCGACCGCGACCCGTTCACGGGCCCGCCCGGGGACATCGCCGCCACCCGGGTCCTGCAGACCTTCGTGGAGGGGACACGCGTCCACGCGGCTCCCGACGCGTGAGGACCGCGCCCCCGACGCCGCGGGCCCGCCACTGTCGACGCGTGAGGCACTGCTCCGCCGACGCCTGAAACCCGCGGAACGGATGCGTACCGGACTCTTGACGACCGCCGTGTGACTGCGTAGACATGACTACGCAGACATGACAGCGCAGTCAGAGAGGTGATGTCTGACATCATTGGGCTGTTCGTGACGGTCACCGGGAGGCATCATGACGCGAGGTACGGGGCGGGGCGCAGGCCCCGCGGCGCCGAGCAGTACGGATGTGGCGCGGCTGGCCGGAGTGTCGCAGAAGACCGTGTCGAGGGTCTTCAACGACGAACCGTACGTCTCCGCGGACGTGCGCAGACGGGTCACGGAGGCCGCCGAGCAGCTGGGTTACCGGCGTAACAACGCCGCCCGGGCACTGGCCTCGGGGCGGACCCGCTCCATCGGGGTGGTGACGCTGGGGACGGCTCTGTACGGTCCCGCCTCGCTGCTCATGGGGGTCGAGCGGGTCGTGCGGGACACCGGCTACGCGCTCCGCGTGGTCAACACCGTGGAGGGCGATCCGGCGGGTATCGCAGGGGCCGTGGACTCGCTTCTCGACCAGGGCGTGGACGGCATCGTCATCTCCGAGCCGATAGACGAGGCGGGGGAGAACGGCGGCATGGCTCCGCGTGCCGCCGTGCCGGTGCTGGTCATCGGCGCGCCGCCGTTCGTCACCGCGCCCGCGGTGCTGAACGTGGGTGACGGTGCCGAGCTGATGGCGCGTACCGCCACCGAGCACCTGCTGGGGCTGGGCCACACGACGGTCCATCACCTGGCGGGCCCGCAGCGCTGGTACGCCGCCCGGGACCGGCTGGAGGGATGGCGGTCGACGCTGACGGCACAGGGCAGGGACCTGCCCGAGGTCGTCCGGGGCGACTGGTCGGCCGCGTCGGGATACGCGGCCGGGCGGGAACTGGCCGAGAACCGTGACGTCACCGCGGTCTTCGCCGCCAACGACGACATGGCGATCGGTCTGATCCGCGCGCTGGCGGAGGCCGGGCGCCGGGTGCCGCAGGACGTCAGCGTCGTCGGCTTCGACGACATCCCGGTCGCCGCCTATGTGACTCCTCCCCTGACCACGGTGCGACAGCTGTTCGACGCCGTGGCGCAGGAGGGGCTCAAGCGTCTCGTGCACGCCATCGAGAACCCCGGCGCGGACCCCCTGCCGCCGAGCGACCCACCGGTCGACCTCGTCGTCCGTGCCTCGACCGCGCCACCGCCGAGCCGGACGACCCCGGCTCGCGGGCGGCGCACCGTCTCCCGCGTCCGAGTGGGCACACCCGCCCCGCCCCACGCGAACGGAGGCGCCGCCCCGCAGCACTGATCACCTCCCGCCCGCCCGGACAGCACCACGCACGGCCGGCGCGTGACCCCTGGATCGAGCCGCTGTACCCGTCACGCCCCCGCCACTCCGGCGCGCCCCTCACGCAGTCGACGTAGGGCCGCCCCTGAGTCCAGCAGTGTGCCCGAGTCGCCTCTCCGCACCTGCCCGGACACCTCGCCCTGTTCCTTCCGGCCGCGTTCCGACGCCGTACCGGCAGCACCCGGTACGCGGTCGGCCGCGTCCACACGACGCGATCCCGACCACACAGGCCTTCGGACCCGGTCCTCGCGTCCACCCCTTCGCCACCCACACACCTGCGCACGCCCTCCTCAGGCGTGCCGCCACCTTCGCCACCGGCGGGAGTTCACCATGCCCAGAAACACGTCCACGTTCGCCTCGTCCGCCATGAGCCGTCGCCTGTTCCTCACCACGACGGGTGCCCTGTCGCTCGGGGCGGCCCTCACCGCCTGCGGCGGCGGTGACTCAGGCGGCTCCTCCGGCTCCGCGGAGCCGGTCGGCCAGGCCGACATCGACAAGGCGATGAAGACGCCGACCGAGCTGACGTTCTGGACCTGGGTCCCGAACATCGCCAAGGAGATCGCGCTCTTCGAGAAGAAGTACCCGGCCATCAAGATCAAGGTCGTCAACGCCGGCCAGGGCACCCCGCAGTACACCAAGCTGCGTACGGCGCTGAAGGCGGGCAGCGGCGCCCCGGACATGGTGCAGATCGAGTACCAGGCGATCCCGACGTTCACCATCACCGACAGCCTGCTGGACCTGCGGCCGTACGGCGCCGCCAAGTTGAAGGACAGGTTCGTCGACTGGACGTGGAGTCAGGTCAGCGGCGCCGACGGTGAGGTGTGGGCGATCCCGCAGGACACCGGCCCGATGGGCCTGCTGTACCGCAAGGACATCTTCGACAAGCACGGCATCGACGTGCCGGGCACCTGGGACGAGTTCGCCGGGGCGGCACGCAAGCTCCACAAGGCCGATCCCGACGTCTACCTCACCAACCTCGCGGCCAACCAGCCCGCCGCCTGGCACGGACTGCTGTGGCAGGCCGGCGCCAAGCCGTACGCCACCTCCGGCAAGAGCGACATCACCATCGGCGTCGACGACGCCGTCTCCAAGAAGCTCGGCGCGTACTGGGGCGGGCTGGCGAAGGAAGGGGTGATCAGCGTCGAGCCTGACTTCACCGACGGCTGGTACGCCGGGCTCAACAAGGGCAAGTACGCCACCTGGATCACCGCCGCCTGGGGCCCGGCCTTCCTCTCCGGCTCGGCCAAGGCCACCGCCGGCAAGTGGCGCGCGGCCCCGCTCCCCCAGTGGGACGCGGCCAAGCCCAGCGCCGGCAACTGGGGCGGCTCGACCACCTCGGTCATCCGCTCCACCAAGAACCCCATAGCGGCAGCTCTGTTCGCGCAGTTCCTCAACACCGACCCCGCCAGCGCCAGGATGTTCGCCACCGAGCAGTTCTTCTTCCCGGCGACCAAGGCCCTGCTCACGGACGCGGAGTTCGTCTCGGACGCGCCGTCCTTCTACGGCGGACAGAAGGTCAACCAGGTCTTCGCCGACATCAGCGCCACCGTGGACCCCTCCTTCCAGTGGCCGCCGTTCCTCGACCAGGCGGCGACCGACTGGACCGAGACCGTCGGCAAGTCCCTCGCCGACAAGGGAGACACGGTCGCCGCCCTCGGCTCCTGGCAGTCGCGGCTCACCACGTACGCCAAGAACCAGGGCTTCACCGTCAAGGGGAGCTGAGATGGCCGCCACGCGCCGGACCCGCTCGGCGGGACCGCTCTTCGTCGCACCCTTCCTGGTGCTGTTCCTGCTGCTCTTCCTCGCCCCGCTCGGCTACGCCGCCTACCTCAGCCTCTTCCAGACACGACTGATCGGCGGGACGACCTTCGTCGGCCTCGACAACTACGTCCAGGCCTTCGGCGACTCCCAGTTCCTGCACGGAGTCGGCCGCGTGGCGCTGTTCTTCGTGGTCCAGGTCCCCGTCATGCTGCTGCTTGCCCTGGTGTTCGCCCTCGCGCTCGACAGCGGCCTGCTGCGGCTGTCGCGCGTGATCCGGCTGGGCATCTTCGTCCCGTACGCCGTGCCCAGCGTGGTCGCCGCACTCATGTGGGGCTATCTGTACGGGCCGGACTTCGGCCCGTTCGCCCAGCTGAGCCGGAACCTGGACCTGCCGGCCCCGAGCTTCCTCAGCGAGAGCTGGATGCTCGGCAGCCTGGCGAACATCGTGACCTGGGAGTTCGTCGGCTACAACATGATCATCCTGTACGCCGCCCTGCGCACCATCCCGGAGGAGCTGTACGAGGCCGCCGCGATGGACGGCGCCGGGGCCTGGCGCATCGCCTGGTCGATCAAGCTCCCCGCGCTCCGCCCGGCACTGCTGCTCACCCTGCTGTTCTCCGTGATCGGCAGCTTCCAGCTCTTCAACGAACCGAACCTGCTGATGAAGATCGCCCCGGACGTCATCACCAGCTCCTACACCGCCAACCTCTACGCCTACTCCCTCGCCTTCACCGGCCAGCAGGTCAACTACGCGGCCACGGTGTCCTTCCTCCTCGGACTCGTCATCGTGATCGCCTCCTACGGCGTCCTGCTCACCGCGAACCGCAGGAGGACCCCGTGACGACGACATCCCCGGCGCCCACGGTCGCCGCGACGGCGAAGAAGCCGGTGCGCGTCGCGCACCGGAAGGGACGCCAGGCCCGCCGCAGCACCCCGTTGACGATCGCCATGCTGGCCGCCCTGGCCTACTTCCTCCTCCCCCTGTTCTGGCTGCTGATCGCCTCGACCAAGAGCACACAGGATTTGTTCAACACCTTCGGCCTGTGGTTCTCCGACGCCCCGCAGCTGCTGACGAACATCAAGGAGACCTTCACCCAGGACAACGGCGTCTTCGTGCACTGGCTGCTCAACACGGTCATGTACGCCGGAGTCAGCGCGGTCGGGGCCGCTCTGCTCGCGGCCGCCGCGGGGTACGGCTTCGCCAAGTACCGCTTCCGCGGCGACCGGGCCGCCTTCAACCTGGTCCTCGGCGCCGTCATGGTCCCGACCACCGCGCTGGCCATCCCCACCTATCTGCTGTTCGCGCAGGCGGGCCTGGCCAACACTCCCTGGGCGATCATCCTGCCCTCGCTCGTCAACCCGTTCGGCCTGTACCTGATGCGCGTCTACGCCGAGGACGCCGTCCCGGACAGCATCCTGGAGGCCGCCCGTATCGACGGGGCCGGCGAGGCCCGGATCTTCTTCCGGATCGCGCTGCGGCTGATGGGGCCCGGCGTGGTGACGGTCCTGCTGTTCACCCTGGTGGCGACCTGGAACAACTACTTCCTGCCGCTGATCATGCTCAACGACCCCGACCTGTACCCGATCACCGTGGGCCTGGCCTCCTGGGCCGCACAGGCGCAGAACGGCGGGGCCGGCGCCAGCAGCGACATGCTCGCGCTCGTCGTGACCGGCTCCCTGATCTCGATCGTCCCGCTCGTCGTGGCCTTCCTCATGCTCCAGCGGTACTGGCAGAGCGGTCTGGCCACCGGCGGCGTCAAGCAGTAGGGCACGCAGCCCTCGTACCACTCCCCCCCACTCTTTCTCTCGGAGGTTCTTCTTCATGGCGGCTCTGCCTGACCGCGTCCTGTTCGGCGCCGCGTACTACCACGAGTACCAGCCGTACGAGCGGCCCGCCGAACGTCTCAAGACCGACCTGGACCTGATGGCCGACGCGCATGTCTCCGTCATCCGGGTCGGGGAGTCGGTGTGGTCGACCTGGGAGCCGGAGAACGGCAGGTTCGACCTCGACTGGCTCCAGCCCGTCCTGGACGGCGCCCACGAGCGCGGCATCTCCGTCGTACTCGGCACCCCGACCTATGCCGCACCGCCGTGGCTGGCCCGCCAGTACCCGGAGATCACGGCCGAGCGGCGCACCGGTGAGCGCATGGGTTGGGGCGCCCGCCAGGAGATCGACTTCACCCACCCGGCCTTCCGCTTCCACGCCGAGCGGGTCATCCGCAAGATCGTCGCCCGGTACGCCGACCACCCCGCCGTCATCGGCTTCCAGGTCGACAACGAACCCGGTCTGCACCTCTTCCACAACCACGGGGTCTTCCAGCGCTTCGTGGACCACCTGCGCGAGAAGTACGGCGACGTGGAGACCCTCAACCGTGAATGGGGCCTGGTCTACTGGTCCCACCGGCTGTCCACCTGGGCCGACCTGTGGACGCCGGACGGCAACGAACAGCCTCAATACGACGTCGCCTGGCGGGAGTTCCAGGCCCGGCAGGTCACCGACTTCATCGGCTGGCAGGCCGACCTCGTCCGCGAGTACGCCGCGCCCGAACAGTTCGTCACCACCTGTATCTCCTACACCCGCCAGGGGGTGGAGGACGACGAGCTGACCGACCGCATCGACGTCGCCTCCGGCAACCCGTACTACGACATGCAGGACGGCCTGCTCCTCCCGGACCCCACCCCCGACGGCCACGAGCAGAAGTGGAAGACCACCGGCGTGTGGTCGCTGTACCAGACCGCCGACTGGATGTTCTCCTCCCGCCAGGAGCCGTTCCTCGTCACCGAGACCAACGCCGGCTCGATCGGCATGGCCTGGGACAACCGCCCCGGCTACGACGGCCAGTGGCGGCAGGCCGCCTGGGCGCTCGTCTCGCGCGGCGCCCGGATGATCGAGTACTGGCACTGGCACACCCTGCACTTCGGCGCCGAGACCTACTGGGGCGGCATCCTCCCCCACACCGGGCAGCCCGGCCGCACGTACGCCGAACTCGCCCGCCTCGGCGCGGAGTTCGAGACGGCCGGCTCCCTCGTCGCCGGACTCGAACCGGACGCCGACATCACGATGGTGTACTCGACGCCCAGCAAGTGGCTCATGCAGAAGTACCCGCCGCTCGCCAAGCCCGACGGCGAGCCCGACCCCACGGCCTACCACCGCATCTTCGACCCCTTCTACCGGGGAGCCTTCGACGCGGGCCGCCAGGTCCGTATCGTGCACGCCCGTCAGCTGCACGACCCGAGCGGTGACCGGGAGGGCCTGTCGCCCGAGGAGGCCGTCCGCCGCCACCCGGTCCTCGTCGTCCCGGCGCTGTACATCGCCGCCGACTCGACCCTCGACTGGCTCGCCGCCTACGCCCACGCGGGAGGCCACCTCGTTCTCGGCCCCCGCACCGGCTACGCCGACCACGAGGCCCGCGCACGCGCCGAACGGGCCCCCGGGCGCCTCACGGAGGCCGCGGGCGTCGGCTACGACGAGTTCAGCAACCTCGCGCGGGAAGTGCAGGTGCGACCGGCGCCCGGCGGACCGCTCCACCTCCCCGAGGGCGCGACGGCGACCCGCTGGGCGGACGGTCTGACCACCACCGACGCCGATGTGCTGGTCACCTACGACCACCCGCACTTCGGCCGCTGGCCCGCCGTCACCACCCGCCGCCACGGCGCGGGGCGCGTGACCACCGTCGGCACCGTCCCCGGGCGCGATCTCGGCCGGGCGCTGGCCGAGTGGCTGACACCGTCCGCCCGCCACGCCTGGCACGACCTCCCGGCGTCCGTGACCGCGACGACCGGCACCTCACCCGACGGCCGCCGCGTCCACATCGTCCACAACTGGGCCTGGGAGCCCGCGAGCGTTCCCGCCCCGGTGTCCCTGTCCGACGCGCTGACCGGCACGTCCGTCCCGGCGGGAGCGTCGCTGGAACTCGGGCCGTGGGACGTGCGCGTGCTCGTCTCCACCGGCACCGACACCGACACCGACACCGACACCGCTTCCGAAGCCTGAGGCTTTGCAGCCTGAGGCCCAAGACCCCCGACCGTCCCTGTTCCATCCCCGAAGGAGTGGCTGTGCACAGAAGAAGACTCGGCAGAGCGCTGGGCGGCGTCGTCGGAGTATCGGCGATGCTCGCGATACCGATGACCGCCGCCCAGGCGTACAACCCGACGGGCGGGACCGTGTACCAACTCGGCAGTGAACCGTGCCTCAAGGGGCGGGGCAACTGCGCGGTCTACCCCAAGTCGGCGCAGCTGCCGAGCGGGCGCCTGGTCGCGTCGTTCGAGAAGTCCACCGTCGTGACGGCGACGGGGAGCGCCGACCGGCAGACCCTGCCGGTGTACAAGAGCGACGACGACGGAACGACGTGGCAGCCGCTCGCCGAGGTCAAGGCCCCGGCGTACCTGTCCGAGGATCCCCGCTACGCGAAGTACACGAGCAACTGGACGAACCCGTTCCTGTACGTGCTGCCGGAGCGCGTCGGCGATCTGAAGGCGGGCACGCTGCTCCTGGCGAGTGTCGTGTCGGGCGACGACCAGTACTACAAGGAGCGCAAGGCGGCCGACCCGAACTGGACGCCGTCCAACGACGGGGACCGCGGCGACATGGCGATCGCCCTGTACTCCAGCACCGACGACGGCGTGACGTGGCAGGTGGTCAACGTCGTCGCGACCGGCGGCTGGCAGGGCGGCAGCGCGGGCGCGGTCGGCCAGAACATCGCGAGCGCGAACAAGTACAAGCAGGTGGATCCCCTCTGGGAGCCGTACCTGATGGTCCACAGGGGCAAGCTCGTCTGCTACTACTCCGACGAGAACGACTACCTCGGCTTCGATCCGGCCACCGGCGTCCCGAAGCTCGACCCGGCGAACGACACCGCCAAGGACTCGCACGGCCAGATCCTGGTCCACAAGACCTGGAACGGCAAGAGCAAGAAGTGGAGCGAGCCCGTCGTCGACATCGCCGGGCTGACGGAGGACATGGGCGGCGGCAAGACGGAGATCGGCGGCGGCCGGCCCGGAATGACGACGATCGTCCCGACGGCGGACGACAAGTGGCTGCTCACTTACGAGTACTGGGCCGGCGGGGCCAACACCCGGTACCGGATCGCGGACGACCCGCTGAAGTTCTTCCGCGGTTCCCCCACCGGCATGGGTGTCGACGCGCTGCCGGTCGTCGCCGGCTCCCGTCCCCTCGCGGCGGGCGGCAGTCCGGTCCTCATCGGGCTCCCCGACGGACGCCTGGTGTACAACGCCGCAGGCAGCGGCAACGTCTGGGTCAACGACAGCGGGCGCTCCGACGGTGTGTGGAAGGAGTACCAGACGACCTCGCGGGCCGGCTACAGCCGGAACCTTCAGTACGTGGAGGGCACCGGCCGCATCGTGATCCTCAACAACCAGGGCACGTCTGTCATCGCGCACGCCGAGGTCGATCTCGGCCACTCCGACGGCGCCTACCAGCAGTTGGTGAACCGGAAGACCGGCCAGGTGATCGGCACCGGGAACAACAGCACCGACGCGAACATCGGCAACGGGGACACCCCCGACGTCGTCCTCGAGGACGCCGGAGCGGCCGCGGACCCGGACACCCAGTACTGGCATGTCGTCACCAAGTCGGGCGGCGGCGTGACACTGCTCAACAAGTCGGGCGGCCGGGCGGCGGCGATCTGGACGGGCAACGCGACGGCCGGCCAGCGGATCGGCCAGTGGGTCGACGACAGCACCACGGGCACGTGGAACGTCGTCAAGTCCGCGAACGGCCACGTCAAGCTGCAGTCGGTCAAGAACAAGGACCTCTACCTGACCGGCACGGCCACCGACGCGCCTCTCACCTTGCAGAACGCGACCACGGACGGTTCCCAGGACTTCGAACTCGTCCCGTAGTACCTCTCCGAGTCGCACGTCGACCGGTGGTGGGGCGTACCGCCCGGGGCGGCACGCCCCACCACCGAGTACTTCGGCCGCGCCAGGAGAACGGGGCCTGTCCCCGCCCCGGGCGGCGGGCGTACCTTCACACTCCGCCCAACCATCCCTGGAGCACGGTGAAATCCGTCCGGGTCAGGCCCACTTCGGGTTCGACGCGGTGGAGGAGGGCCCGGCCTCGGTGGTGTCGTGACACCCAGGCGCGATCGAGGTGGGTGATCTCGTCGTCGACCCAGATGAACGGGCGTCCGGCCGCTTCTCGGACGAGGGCCCGGGTCTTCCAGTGCAGCAGGTCCGCGCCGTCCTCCTCCGGCGCCTGAGGCAGATCCACGACCGGCAGCGCCGGCAGCCCCAGGAGCGGGGCCATGACCTCGTTGGCGTCGTGCATCCATGCGGTGGCCCACATCAGCACGCAGGGCAGGCGCAGCAGGCGCGGACCGTGGGCGAGGTCGATCTTCGCCAGCTGCGGATTCGACGTGTGCTGCCAGTCGACCCACTCTTCGGCCGCCGACGGGAGCCGCGCTCCCCCATAGGGCAGGAGCGTTCCGTCGACGTCCAGGAAGAGCAGCGGGCGCTCCGTGTGATCAGTCATGTTTCCCAACGCAGCAATCCCCCGGCCGGATTCGAGCCCTTCGCAGAGCGCGGCGAGGGTAGCGAAGCGGACCGCCTCGGCCCGGCCGTTCTCGAGCACCGCCAGGTTGGCGGGCGTGATTCCGACGCGCTCCGCGAGTTCGCCCACGGACATCTTTCCACTGCTGGTCGCCGACGCCCCGGGCAGTGTCGATGTGGTCCTGGACGTGTCGGGGCGGATGCTCGCGGTCACTCCGCCGACGGCGGTCGACGGAGTCCGCGGTGGCACCGGAATCGGGGGCCTCAGGTCCGCCCGGAACAGAGGCGTACGCGGCCTCGGCGGCCTCCCGGCCGCGATTTGGCCGTCGTTCGCAAGCCCTTGCCCCACGGCCTCCCACCACGCGCTCACCCGCCCGTCCACGCCTTCGCCAAACAGCCTCTGACCTGGCTCTTTCCATGAATTCGCCTAGGCTGACGACGTCTGCTGAACTCCATCGGAGGGGGACTTGGTGAGTGAGAAAGACGTCGGATACGACGCCGCCCACATCGAGGTGCTGGAGGGACGGGATGCCATTCGGAAGCGGCCCGGTATGTACGTCGGCTCGACCGGCGAACGCGGCCTCTACCAGATGCTGTTCGAGGTCGCCGACCGGGCGGTGAACGAGGTGGTGGCCGGCCGCGCCGGATCCGTCGATGTCGTCCTCACGGCCGACGGCGGCGTGCGGGTCGCCGACGACGGGCCGGGCCTGCCCGTCGAGGCCGCCGGTCACACCGGCGGTCCCGGTCTCGAAACCCTGCTGACCGGTATGACCACGCGGGAGTCGCCCGACAACCGCCACGCCGTCCACCTGGGGCTCTTCGGTATCGGACCTTTCGTCACCAACGCCCTCTCCAGCCGCCTGACGGCCGAGGTGCGGCGCGACGGCGTCCGGTGGGTCCAGGAGTACACCCGCGGCGTCGCCGTCACCCGCCCCACCGCGGCGGGTCCGACGACCCGAAGCGGGACCACCATCGCCTTCTGGCCCGACGCCGACGTCTTCGAGACCGTGCAGTACTCGTCCACCGTGCTGGCGGACCGCTTCAGGGAACTGGCCTTCCTGAACCGGGGTCTGGACATCTCGTTCACCGACGAGCGCTCCCCTGGAGAGTCCCGGTCGGCGCGATTCCGGTTCCCCGGTGGGACACGGGACTTCGTCGCCTTCCTCGACTCGCGAACGGAGCCCCCCGTCCACCCGGACGTCATCACCATCGAACGGGAGGACCCACGGATGGCGGGGACCGTGGAGGTGGCCCTGCGATGGTGCGCCGGTCACGAGGAACAGGTCCGGAGCTTCGCCAACAGTCGGCCCACCCACGAAGGAGGCACGCATGTGGCGGGGTTCCGCGACGGCTTGGCGGCCGCGGTCGACGCGTACGCGCGCCGACGGCACCTGCTCACGGCGGCGGACCCCGATCTCGACGCCGACCGGATCGGCGAGGGCCTGACGGCGGTCGTGTCGGTGAAGCTGGACCGTACGGAGTTCTCAGGCGCCACGCGGAGCCGGCTCGACGGTGCGGAAGTGCGTGCCTGTGTCGCGGAAGCAGTCCGAGAAAACCTCGGCACATGGCTGGAGACACATCCGGAACAGGCCACGGCCGTCATCGACCGGATCGTCCGGGGCCTCCCGGGCCTCCGGGGGTAGATGTCGACCGACCGGGCCCGAGCGCAGCGGGGACCGTGCTGTGCGGGGGCGTTCTCGTCGGGATCGGGATCGAGGGGGCGGTGGCCGGCGTCGGCGACCGCCCCGGCATGTACGACCAGGTCGATGTCGTGGATGGCCTCCGCGACAGCACCGCAGGTCGAACTCCGCCGCCACGACGTCGCCGCCGACGAGTCACCGCACGGCCCCTTCGACCTCGTCCACGCCCGACTGGTCCTCGTCCACGTCGCCGACCGCGAGCGGGCCCTGCGCGTGATGACGGATGCCCTGCGCCCCGGCGGGTGGCTCCTGCTGGAGGATGCCGACCCCGCGCTCCAGCCGTGGTTCTGCCCCGACGAATCCGGCCGGCGAGCAGCGGCTGGCCAACAAGCTCCGCCACGGCTTCCGCGAGCTCCTCGCCGAGCGCGGCGCGGAGCTGTCGTACGGCCGCCGCCTCCCACGCCTGTTGCGCGAGGCGGGCCTGACCAACGTCCGGGCGGACGCCTACTTCCCTGTCACCGGCCCGGCCTGTGGGGCGCTGGAGACGGCCACCGTGCGACAGGTGCGCGACCGGTTGGTGGCCAAGGGCCACGCGACGCGGGCGGAGATCGACACCCACCTCACCAACATCGCGGCGGGCGGCCTGGACCTGGCGACGTCCCCGATGATCTCGGCCTGGGGACGTAGACCCGTGTCGTCTGGGTACGGCCGGCCCCGAAGTTGAGTACGAACACTCAGGATCCGCGCGGCGAGCACGCCGACGATGGGGATCTGCCTCGCCAAGCCCGGGAGATCCCATGTTCAGCCGCCTCGCCGACGTCCTGGTACCCACCGTCGGCCGTCTCACGGTGACCGTCGACGCCGGATCCGCAGTGGCGCCGGGCAGCATCGTCGCCGCGAACCACACCTCGCTCGCCGATCCCGCCATCGTTCTCGCCGCGCTGCACCGCCTCGGCGTCCAGCCGGTCGCCATGGGCGCCGCGGGCCTGTGGCGCATCCCCCTGCTCGGCCGTGCGCTCGCCCGCGAGGGGTACGTCCCCGTGTACCGCGGCGACCCGCGCGCCGCCGACGCGCTCGACCTCGCCGCCGACGCGCTGGCGGAGGGCCGGACGGTCCTCATCTACGCCGAGGGCGGGATCCCACTGCGCAAGGACTCCGCCGAAGCCGCGCCCGGAGCATTCCGCAGCGGCCTGGCCCGGCTCGCCGAACGCACCGGCGCACCCGTCGTCCCGGTCGGCCAGGCAGGGGCACGCCGGGTCACCTCGGGAAGCACGGCCAAGCAACTCGCGGGGCTGGTCACCGCCCCGCTGCGCCGCCCCGATCTGCACGTCCACGTCGGAGCACCGCTCACCCTCACCGGCGACCACTCCACGAACACGGAGCAGGCACACGCCGCGGTGACGGCCGCCTGGCGCACAGCGGCCGCCCACCTCGGCGAACCGGCCGCGCTCGCCGCGTAACGGGTCGGGCCCAGGGAACGGTTACGGCGTCGGCCGGGGAGCCGACCCTGCGGGATTCGCACCACCGGCTGACGGCACTCGACTCCCCGGCCCGGATGGAGCTGAGCCGCCATCTGCCGGGCGAGCCCATCACCACCTCGGACCCTCGCAGGTACGCCACCGGTCGGCCACGGATGTCGTCCGGCGTCCGGCGTCCGGGCCATGCACCACTCACGGCACGGCTCCCGTCCGGTCGTCGTCAGCGCAGGCCGGGGCCATGGCGTGAACCGCGCCCCCGGCACCACGGCCTGCGCCGATCGCGCCATGGGCACGGACGTTGCAGCCATGCTGACGCCGCCGCTGTACCAGTACGCGTACGACGAGGGGCTGGGCACGGTCTACACCGCCCACTACCGGCCCTCGGAGGGCCGCGTGACCTATCACTGGCCCGGCGAGTCCTGGGAGCAGTCCTTCGCGGGCTTCGCCCCGGGATCCCGCGCCGTGCTCCTCGGCCGGGAGGTCTGACGCCTTCGCGGCGAGGGCTCATGACCCCCGGACACCTCAGGACCGCCAGGTCCGTCAGCACGCGTAAACCGCTCCCGTGTGGCCCTGGTCATGGGGGACTATGGTCGGCATGACGACTTGAAGAGCACACAACGAGCGGCTGATCTGGCGAAAGGTCGCGACCTGGGACACGGTCGTCGACGGGGACCGGCGGGTCTGTGCCGACTGCCGGACGCCCGTCCGCTCGTACAAGTATCGCTTCTACCCGCCCGAGTCCGCCTGGTTCGAGCGCTGCATCGGGCTCGCGTGGTGTACCGGCTGCCGGATCTACTGCGGCTCGATGGTCCATGTGCCCCGCACACAGGTCATCGTCGACCCGTCGGCCTCGTTGCCCGACGACGAGCGAGAACGCCTCGTACGGAGCGAGGTCAGGCTGATCAAGTTCCTGGAGCGGCAGGCCCGGGATGTGACTTCGATCGATAGGTGACCCCGTGCCCTCGGGCGTCGATGAGGTCGGCGAGCTGCGAGGATCTGCAGTTGTCCCCCGTGAGGATCGACAGGTGGCCCCAGCGAGCCCTGTCCTTCTAGTTTCACGCTTTCAGGCAGCGTATGTCCGACGGACGGTCAGACAAACTAGAATCCCCTCTGACCAGCAAGAATGAGGATTGTCGAGGTCCTTGGTGGCCGTGTTCGGGGCGGGTGGCCTCCGACCCGAACACGGCCGACTGATGAGCAAGCTGTCGTCGGCGCGGGCAGCGGGCCCTGGCCGCGCTGCGCACCGCCCGCGCCGAAGTGCGCGACTGTGTCTGGCGGTTGGCCGGTGAAGCGGCGCCGGACGCGGGTGAGCATGTGATCGTGGACCCTGGATGGCGCCCTCGTCCTGGCGCACTCCGAGAAGCAGGACGCCGCCGCGACCTGGAAGAAGACCTTTGGGCACGACCCGCTGATGGGTTCGTCGACCACGGCCGGGTCGGGTTCGGCGAACCCGTCGTGGGCCTGTTGCTGTCCGGCAACGCGGATGTCGACGGCATAGCCGATGCGCGTACTCGGTGCGCTGCGGGCTCGAAGTCGCCACGGGCACCCGGAAGTGCCTCGTCCACGGGAACAAGGACATCAGCACTCCCTGTTCCCGCCGACAAGAGGCACTTCCTCTGCGCCGGGGGCAAAGGTCGACGGTCGCCCTACAGGAAAGCCGGGGTCAGTTGTAGACGTTGAATTCTGCGACTGACCACCAGCTACGCGCAACGTTGCCGGTGTTGACGATTTTGATGTGGCGAGCCGTCTGCGTCGGGAAGGAGATCAGGTGGACTCGTTGGCCGTCCGCCACGGAAGAGACCTTGGTCCAGTCGGTTCCATCCGTGGATACGTATACGTCTGCGCTCCGCGCATAGTCACTGACGCTGCCGCCGACATCCAGCACGATCCTGTCGAAGGCCTGAGTCTGCCCCATGTCCACTTGGATCCAGAGGCCGTCGTACTGCCCTGTTCCGGAGCTGTACCGGGTGTCGGAATTGCCATCGAGCATGTTTCCGGGCGCATCCCACTGACTCGCGTCCGAAGCCTTTGCGGTCCAGCCCGTCCGCGGCAGTGCAGAACCTAGATCGATGACCTCGAACGATGATCGTCCTGCGTCTGCTCCGCTGGCCCCCTTCACGGAAACCGTGACCTTCCCCGCCGGAAGTCCCTTCGGAACGTAGGCGCTGATGCTCGTGTCCAACCAGGTGTCTATTTCGGCATAGCTCGATCCGAAATACACCGTGCCCAGCCCCTGTGCATCGCCGAAACCAGAGCCGCGAATCATGAACTTGGAGCGCGGCATGCCTTGACCCGGCTTCAGATCGCTGAAGGCCGGCGATGGGAAGCTCGACAGCTTCTTGGTGGTGAACATCGCCGAGGTGCCGCTTGGCAGCGTATACGTGTACGAGCCGTCGGTGGATATCTTGAAGCTCTTGCTGTCGGTGGTCCCGTTGAATACTGCGGTGACCTGCTCCCCTTCCTTGCTGGTCCAGTTCTTCAACTGGAGGCCGTTGGATACCGCTGCCGGAGCCGTGATCGAGCCGGTTCCACGCGCGGACCCGTACACCTCGATGTCGCCGATGGACCACCAGAAGCCGGAGGCCGCGGTACTGACGACGCGAATGTGCTGTGCCGTTCGGGTCGGCAACGTGACGGCTATCTTGCCGATGCCTCCGCTGCCGCTCGCAATCGCGCTGCCCCAATCGGCACCGTCGTCCGAAACGTAGATCTGATACTTGGTGACGTAGTCGAACGAGTTGTTCACGCCGGTGTCGATGACGATTTTGTTGAAGCTCGTGGGGCTCCCCAGGTCGATCTGGAACCAGTCGCCGCTCGTGGGTCCGTGCCCGAGATTCCACCGCGTGTCGATGTCGCCGTCGATCGCGTTCGCGGCCACCCCCCAATCCGCCTGCGCCGAAGCCGTAGCGGTCCACTTGCTGCGGCTCAGCGCCCTTCCCGTCGTCCGGACGGAAGCTCCGATCGGCAGGGAGTACGTGACCAGCTTGTTTCCGGTGCGGACGGAGTTCTGGTAGGGCAGCAGTGCCGGGTCGTACGTGACGGTGACCGGGCCGGATGCCGACTTGAAGGTGAAGTCGTGTGTCGGGTCCGAGACCTTGGTCGCTGCGGGAGTACGGCCGCTCTGCGCAGGTCCGGAGTACGTGAAGGTGACGGCGTCGCCGGCGTTCAGGGTGTAGTCGAACGAGTGTGTCCCGTCCGCGACGCTGAAGGTTTTCGCCGCGCTCCCCGAGTTGTGGGCGATCAGGACCTTCGATCCGTCCGGGTTCTGGAACGCGACGTTCTCTACGCTTCCTTCGCCGAAGGTGTTCGAGTAGATCCGACGTGCTCCGGGCTTGACGAACCTGCTGGCGTGAGCGAGGGCGTGGTAGTCCACGTTGTAGGTCACCCGTCCGTCGGCCGGGTCGATCGTGAGCAGGCCCCGCAGCATGGGTATACCGGCGGTGTCACTGTTGAGCGGGCCCCGATCGGGGTCGAGTGCGATGTTCCACAGCATCACCCCGTTCGCCCAGTTGCGCGTGCCGTTGATGATCCACGTACCCAAGGCTTCACTGAACGCCGTCTGGTCGCTGTCCTGCCAAACGCCTCCGGTGGCTTCCGTGATGAACGTTTCCTTGCTCGGGTAGTCGTTGTGGACCACTGTCTGGTACTTCGGGTTGCCGCTGTAGATGTGCCACCCGGTTCCCGCGGTGTACTTGGAGGCTGCAGGGTCGCTGAAGATCGTCTCCGGATACGAGGGCACGTCCCAGTTGTGGTCCCAGGCCAGGATCTTCGTGGAGATTCCGTTGGCTTCGAACGCCTTGCCGATCTCCTGGATCAACTCCGCTTCCTGGTACGCGGACAGGAACATTCCGGGCCAGGTGGGTGTACCCATGGGTTCGTTCTGCGGGGAAATGTAGGAGATGGGTACGCCGGCTTCGCCACAGGCCTGGATGAACTTGACGAAGTAGTCGGCGAGCGCGGAGGTGTACTCGCTCTTGAGGGTGCCTCCGATCATGGAGTCGGAGGTCTTCATCCAGCCTGGTGGGCTCCACGGGTTGGCCATGATCTTGATGGACGGGTTGAGTGAGAGGGCCTGCCGCAAGGCCGGAATGATGTACGGCACGTCGTGCTGGATGGAGAAGTCGGACAGCGTCGGGTCCGATTGACCGGCGGGCATGTCGTCGTAGGAGTAGTTCCCGGACGCGTTGAAGTCCGTGGCGCCCATCGGGGAGCGGAGCAGACTGAGGCCGATTCCCTTCGAGGGATCGAACAGCTTCTTCATCAGCTTGGTCCGCTCGGCGGTGGACAGCTTGTCGATGAGCCAGGCGGAGGAGTCGGTCATGGCCGCGCCGAAGCCGTGGACCTTCTGGTACTTGACGCTGTCGTCGATCTTGATCGTGAGCGGGTTGGCCGTTCTCTTCGCCTTGAACAGCACATCGTCCTGGCCGGCGACCCGCTTGTCGGCCGATACGTCCGTCAGCCACACGCGGACGGAACTGCCGCGTGCGGTCTGCTTCGGTTGCGGGGCGGCGATGGCGTTGCCGGAAACCGAGGTCCAGGCGGCGGCGACACCGACGGCGGTGGCCAGGAACTGGCGTCGTCCGAGACCGTATGAGCTCATGGAAGATCCTCCTTCGGACCTGCTTGTTCAGTACTTGGGAGAGCGGGTGGGACATTGCCGAGGTGGGGGATCGACCGGTTGGAGTCGGTTCTACGGCGCCGCCGGAGCCGGCTCTGCGGCGCCGGTGCTCGGCTCCTTGATCACGAGCGGGTGCAGCTCCCACGCGTCGACCGCGAAGCCGAGGCGCGTACCCGGGGCGGTGCGGGCCTGAAGTCGCCACGGGCTCTGCCCTGTGGGGTAGAAGCGCAGGGTGAGGACCTGGCCGGTGGTGGTCAGGAAGATTTCGGCGATGGAGTGGTCGACGACCACGCGCAGCTCGACCGCCTGACCAATGGGGCAGGGCATCCGGTAGGAGCCGCCGCGGGCCCGAGTATCCAGTGAGGCGTGGTCACGGTCGACGACCAGTTCGCCCGCGTCGGCATCGAGGCGGATGTCGAGGTACTCGGAGCCGTCCGGGGTGGTGAGCAGCCGCAGACCGGCGTTTCCGGTCGGCTCCAGACGGGCCGTCAGGTCGAAGGCGCGGCCCACGCTGCCGAGGTCCACCGGCTGCGGGCCGTGCGTCGCGCCTTCGGCGTGGATGGTGTGTTCGCCGCGCAGGGCGAGCAGTTCGGTGGCGGGCTGCTGGCGCAGTGTGCCGTCGCCGTGGACATGGATCTCGCGGGGCAGGGTGAGGACGCCGGCCCATCCGTCCGCGACGGCCCAGGCTTCGTCGCGGGCTTCCCATGACCAGCCCCACAGCAGCCACCGGTTTCCCGGTGCGCGCAGGAGAGCGGGCGCGTAGCAGTCGGGGCCGTGGTCGGCGAGTACCGCTGGGCCGGCCTCGAAGTGGCCGTCATGTTCTTCGCCGATCAGGGCCGCGACCCTCTGCGGACCGGTGGGTTCGGTCCAGGTGCTGACGATGAGGGCGCCGGGTCCGTCGGCTGCCGGGAGGTATTGGGGGCATTCCCAGCCCTCGCCGGTGAGCAGGTCGGTACCACCGATGGGCTCCGGACGGCGGGCCGCGAAGGGCCCCCGGTAGGTCCAGTTCTCCAGGTCGGGTGAGTCGTAGAGAAGGGCGGCGGCGCGGCCGTCCGCGAGGGCGGCGCCGACCAGCATCCGCCGGCCGTCGCCGTCCTGCCAGACGTACGGGTCGCGGTACATGGCGCAGCCCTCGGGCAGCTCGGGGATGAGCAGTTCGCCGCGCGGGCGGAAGCTGTTGCCGCCGTCGTGGGAAATGGCGCAGGTGACCGGCTGGTGCTGGAACGAGCGGTCCTCGCGGTGCGCGGAGTAGAAGGCGACCAGCCGGTCGCCGTCGGAGACGGCGTTGCCGGAGAAGCAGCCGTCGGCGTCCACGCCGTCGGGGTTCGGGGACAGGGCGATCGGCAGCGGCTCCCAGGTCAGCAGGTCGGGGCTGCGGAAGTGGCCCCAGTGCATGTTCGCGTGGGTCGCTCCGGACGGGTTGTACTGGTAGCACACGTGGTAGTAGCCGTCGTGGAAGACCAGCCCGTTGGGGTCGTTGATCCAGTTGCGGGGCGGGCGCAGGTGCGCGACGGGGTGGTGCGGATCGCGGGGTGAGGTGGACACACGCGTGCCTTTCCGTATGTCAGAGCGGCCGGGTCGGATGGGTCCCGCCCCGCCGGCCCTCTGGTTCGCGGGGCGGCGGGCCGACGGGGCGGGGGTCTTCAGGCCCGGTTGAGGGCTTCAGGTCCGGATGCGGAATCCCGCGCTCAGCTGGTGCTCCCGCCGTGAGCTGGGGCCGACGCGGAGCATGAACTCACCTGCTTCGACCACTCGGCGGTTGTCGGCCGTGACGAGTGAGCACTGCGCGGCAGGGATGCCGAGGTGGACGTCCAGGCTTTCGCCGGGAGGGATGGAGACCTGGGTGAATCCCATCAGCTCCTGCTCGGCCCAGGTGACGCTGGTGGTCAGGTCGCTGATGTACGCCTGGACCGTTTCCAGAGCCGGACGGCTGCCGCTGTTGGTGAGGCGCACCGTGGCGTCGACGGTGCCGTCGACGGGGACGTCCGGAGCGTGCACGACGAGGTCGGAGTAGGTGACGGTGGTGTAGGTGAGGCCCTCGCCGAACGCGAACAACGGGTCTTGGGTGAGGTCCGCGTAGCGCTCCCCGTGCTGGCCTCGCACCTGGTTGTAGAAGACCGGTTGCTGCCCGACGTGGCGGGCGAAGGAGACCGGGAGCCGGCCGCTGGGTTCGACGAGGCCGAGGAGGAGTTCGGCGATCGCGCGGCCACCGCGCATGCCCGGGTTGAACGCCTCGATGAGTGCTGCCGCGTTCAGTGCCGACTCCGGGAGAGCGCTCGGCTTCGACTGGACCAGTACGACGATCACGGGGGTGCCGGTGGCGGCGACCGCGTCCAGCAGAGCGATCTGGCTTCCTTGGAGGTCGAGCGTGGCCGTCGAGCGCGTCTCGCCCGTGAGGGCGATGCTGTCCCCCACGACCACGACGGCGTAGTCGGCGGCCGCTGCTGCGGCGACAGCCTCCCGAAGCTGCGCCTGATCGACCGGGGCGGGGGTGAAAACGGGCGGCAGCGGCTGGCCGTCTGGCCCGGTGGACCACTCGGGGGCGTGGGCGGGGCTTGCGATGTCGGCTCCGCGGGCGTGCGCGACGGTCCAGTCGGCGGGTGCGACGGCGCGAAGGCCGTCGAGCACCGTCTCCACCGTCTCGCGGGGATGGCCTTCGGGCATCCACGGGACCTGGCCGGTGGCGCCCGCCCAGTCGCCGAGCATGGCTTCCGGGCTGTCGGCGTTGGGGCCGATGACCGCGATCGTCCGCGGGGTGCCCTGGCCCCCGGCGCGGCCGGTTCCGTCCGAGGTCAGCCCGCCCTCGAAGGGCAGGATGCCCTCGTTGCGCAGCAGCACCAGGGAACGACGGGCTGTTTCGAGGTTGAGGTCGGCGTGGGTGCGGCAGCCGATCACCTGCGCCTGCCGTTCGGGGTCGGGGGTGCGGGGGTCCTCGAAGAGTCCGAGCTCGAACTTCAGCCGCAGAACCCGCCGTACCGCGTCATCGATCTGTTTCTCCTCGACCAGGCCGCGGGCGACCGCCTCCTGCGCGCCCTCGAAGAACTGCGGCGTGGCCATGATGAGGTCGTTCCCGGAGTTGACGGCGACCGCCGCCGCCTCGACGTGGTCGGCGCAGGTTCGCTGGTCGTAGACCATCCGGCCGACGTTGTCCCAGTCGGTCACCAGCGTCCCGGTGAAGCCCCACTCGCCCTTGAGCACATCGTTGATCAGCCACTGGTTCGCGGTGATGGGCACGCCGTCGATCGACTGGTACCCGAGCATGAAGCCGCGGCAGCCGGCCCGGACCGCCTGCTCGAACGGGGGCAGGAACCACGAGCGCAGCTTGCGCGGGCTGAGATCGGCTTCGCTCGCGTCGCGCCCGCCCATGGTTTCGGAGTAGCCCGCGAAGTGCTTGGCGTACGCCAGCACGGCGGTCGGGTCGCTGAGGCCCTCGCCCTGATAGCCGCGCACCATCGCCGCCCCGAGTTCACCGATCAGGAACGGGTCCTCGCCGAACGTCTCGTTGATCCGGCCCCAGCGCAGGTCCCGGGTGATGCACAGCACCGGGGAGAACGTCCCGTGGATTCCGGTCGCCGCGATCTCCGTCGCGGCCACGCGTGCCACCCGGTGGAGCAAGGAGGGGTCCCAGGTGCAGGCCATGGCCAGCTGTGTCGGGAAGATGGTGGCGCCCGGCCAGAACGAGTGGCCGTGGATGCCGTCGTCGGCTGTCAGCAACGGAATGCCGAGCCGTGTCCGCCCGGCCAGTTCCATGGCCTGCGGCATCAGCTCGGGAGACACGTGCAGGACCGATCCGGCGAGTTTGGCCGACACGATGTCGGCCAGGTCCCCGTGTTGTGCGTCGAGCATCAGCAGCTGCCCGACCTTCTCCGGCAGGGTCATCCGTGACAGCAGATCCTCGATCCTCGCTTCCACGGATGATTCCGGATCCAGGTACGCCGCAGAGCGGACCAGCTGTCCCACGTTGTTCTCCAAGAGATGAGTCGTCACAGGTAAGAGAGTTGGTTGGCGACTTCGAGCGCTTCGTCGCAAGGACGCTGCCGTCTGCCGTGGTGGAGCTCGGACCGGCGCGGCGGGGCTCGCGCGCTGCCTGCCCGCCGCCCCGGACGGAACCGGTGCGGCAGGGGGCGGCGCGGTGGGAGCAGAGGTGTCACTTCAGGCCGGTGGTGGCGATGCCGGCGATGAACTGGCGCTGGAAGAGGAGGAAGACGATCATCACCGGCAGCAGGACGATCACGGCGCCGGCGAGCAGGATGCCGAAGCGGGTGAAGGACTGTCCGCTGCTGGCCAGGGCGAGGCCGACGGGGAGGGTGTACTGGCTCTCGTTCTGGGCCACGACCAGGGGCCACAGGAAGTTGTTCCAGGAGCCGAGGAAGGTGATGATCCCGAGGGTGGCGAGGGCCGGCTTGGTCAGCGGCAGGATGATCTTCGCGAAGATGGCCAGTTCGCGGCAGCCGTCGACGCGGGCGGCGTCGATCAGCTCGTCGGGCAGGGTGGAGATGAACTGCCGCATCAGGAACACCCCGAAGGGGCCGGCCAGGAACGGCAGGATCAGCCCGAGCATGGACCCGGTCAGCTGCATGTTGGACACCAGCACGTACAGGGGAACGAAGGTGACCAGCCCGGGGATCATGAGCGTCCCCATGACCAGCAGGAAAACGGCGCGCTGTCCGCGGAACTCCAGCTTGGCCAGGGCGTATCCGAGCATCGAGCAGAAGATGAGGTTCCCGGCGGTGACGGCGAGGGCCACGATCACGGAGTTGACGAACATGCTCGTGAAGTCGAGCGTGCTGAACAGCTCACCGTAGTTGGCGGTCGTGGGCGCCGTGGGGAGCAGGACGGGCGGGACGCTGCGGATGTCGGCCTCGGGTTTGAACGACCCGGACAGCATCCACAGGAACGGCGCGATCATCAGCAGCAGGGCGCCGGCGAGCGGCAGATACAGCCAGGGCTGACCCCAGGTCCGGCGGATGCGGCGGCGCCGCAGGATACGGTCCGTGCCCGGTTGTGCCGTGGGGAGAGTGGAGAGGGTGCTCATGAGGCATCAGTCCTTGTCTCGCAGCACGCGGAACTGCAGCACGGTCAGCGCCACGATGAGGACGAAGATGACGTAGCTGGCGGCCGACGCCATCTCGTAGTTGCCGTTGCCGAACTGTTTGTAGGCGTACAAGGTGGCCGAGAGGGTGGAGTCCAGCGGTCCGCCGTCGGTCATGACGAACGGTTCGTCGAAGAACTGCAGGTAGCCGATGCCGGTCGTGACGGCGGTGAGCAGCAGGGCGGGACGCAGGAGCGGGAAGGTGACGCGCCAGAACCGCTGCCAGGGCCCGGCGCCGTCGAGTTCTGCCGCCTCCATCAGGGACTGGGGCACGGACTGCAGCCCGGCCAGCATGATGATCATGACGGTGCCCAGGTTGCGCCATACGGCCATCAGGATCATGACGGGCAGGGCGAAGCGGGTGTCCGCCAGCCAGGCCGGGCCGTCGATCCCGAACCAGCCCAGGACGAGGTTCACCAGTCCCGCGCGGGGTTCGAGGAGCGTCTTCCACACCACGGCGACGGCCACGATGCTGGTGATCACCGGGAGGTAGAAGCCGACCCGGAAGACGGCCCGGAAGCGGCGGATGCCCCGGTCGAGGGCGACCGCCGCGGCGAGCCCGGCCGCCAGGGTGAGGGGCAGGGCCACCAGGACGAACACGGCGGTGTTGCGCAGGGCCGTGAAGAACTGATCGTCCTGGAAGAGCCGCACGTAGTTGTCGAAGCCGACGAACGACACGTTCAAAGGGGTGCGCAGGTCCGCGCTCTGTGTGTCGGTCAGACTCATCAGCAGCGACCACACCACCGGCAGCAGCATGAAGGCCGCAAACAGCGCGAGGAAGGGACCGGCGAGGAGCCAGGCGGCCCGGGCCTGCCTGCCGCGCGCCGGGCTCCGGAACGTGAGGCGTCGGCGATCGGCACTCCGCTCCGGCCCTCCGGTGTTCTGCTTGCCCGTGTCGCCCCGCCCGGGGAGCGTATTCGTGGACATGGATGTCATCCGTCCCTACGAGGGGTGCTCTTGGCGGTGGCGCTCAGCGGCCCGTGCCGATACTGGTGGCCTTGGACTGCAGCGTCTTCTGCACCTCGGCGACGCCGGCCTTGCCGAGGATCAGCTTCTCCAGTTCGGAGTCGATGGCGTCGGCGATCTGCTGCCAGGTCGTGATGGCGGGCGGTGCCTTGCTGACCTCGAGCTGCTCGGCGAACGCCTTCATGTTCTCGTCCTCGGTCAGCTTGCCCTCCGTCCACGCCTGGGGCGCGGGGGGCAGGCTGCCGGTGGCCTTGGAATAGGCCGCGAGATTGGCGGGCTCGGTCAGGAACTGGGCGAACTTCCATGCCGCGTCGGGGTTCTTGGCGTCCTTGAACACCGCCAGGTCGCTGCCGCCGGCGAACCCGGAGGGCTGCTCGGAGTACGGCACCGGCATGGTCTTCCACTTGCCGTCCAGTTCCGGGGCGTCCTTGTGGAAGCTGCCGCCGGCCCACGCACCCTCCTGGTAGACGGCGATCAGCCCGTCCCTGAAGCCCTGCACGTTGTCCGACCTGTCGGTCGGCGCCAGGCCCTGCTTCGGGACGCTCGCGTAGTACTCCAGCGCCTTGGCGACCTCGGGCGAGTCGAAGGTGAACTTCCCGGTCTTGGCGTCGTAGATGTCACCGCCCTGCTGCCACACCATCGGCACCCAGAAGATCCAGGAGTTGAAGCCCATCACCAGCCCGCTGGCGTGGCGCAGCTTGGGGTTCTCCTTGCCGGCGGTGGCCTGGATGGCCTCCAGGTCCTTCAGGTATCCGGCCCGGTCGCCCGCCAGGGCGCCCTTGATGCCGGCCTTCGTGGTGATGTCGGTCCGGTAGTAGATCGCTTGGGTGTCGGCGATGAACGGGACGCCGTAGGAGGTGTCCTTGTACTTGGTGGTGCCCCACTGGCCGGGGTAGAAGTCCGACGCCTTGATCGACGCCGGGGTGGCCTGGAAGGCGTTCATGGCGGCCATCTCGGCCATCCAGGTGCTCCCGACCATGGACATGTCCGGGGTGTTGCCACCGGCGACCGCGGTGGTCAGCTTGTCGTGGGCGGCGCTCCACGGGACCGCTGTGATCTTGACGGTCGCGTCCGGGTTCTCCTGCTCGAACTTCTTGGCCAGCTCCTTCAGGTCCTCGTCGGGGTCGCCCATGGACCACATGACCACGGTCCCCTTGGCCTTGCCCGCGGCTATCTCGGCGGGTGCGTCCTTGCCGGGGCCGGAGTCCTCGCTCCGGCCACAGCCGGTGGCCACCAGGGCGGCCGTGACGGTGACGCACAGGGTCTGGACGGTTCTGACAGCGTGACGGGTGGTGATACGCATGATGCGGCTCCTTGCCGTTGAGCGATACAGGCGCGGGGGGCTAAGGGTGAGAGCGGGCGGACGCCCGGATGGGCCGGCGCACGGGTGGGGTCCGTCCGCGGTGACAGCGGCATCGGCGGTCAGCCGCAGGGCGCGGCCGGGGCATCCGACGCGGAGTGGGTAGGGGCCGGGCGGGGTGTGCCAGGCGCGCCGTTCGGTGTCCCGGATCGGGAGCGCGCGAGCGGAAGGTGCTGGTGGGCGCCGCCGTGTGAACGCGGGCGCAGCTGCTACGTGGTGCGAGGAAGGCGAGGCCGAAGAGGTCCGCCGGGGTTTCGGGGAGACAGGGGCGGTGCGTCACTCACCGGCGACACACCGCCCGACCGCGAGGCGCCATCATGTGCGCCTCGCGATGACGTCAGATCGGTTCGGGCTCGGGCTGTAACGTCGAGCTGCGGATCACGAGGCTGGTGGGAATGACGCGCGAGGGGGCGGCCTCGGGCGATCTGCGCACGTGGTCGAGCAGCAGACGCGCCGCTGCCTCACCCATTTCGCGCATCGGCTGGCGGATGGTGGTCAAGGCCGGATAGGTGTACGACGCCAGCTCGACGTCATCGAAGCCCACCACGGCGACATCCCGCGGAATCCTGAGGCCGGCCTCGTGCAAGGCCGCGAGCACGCCGGCCGCCGAGGGGTCGTTGTGCCCGAAGACCGCGTCGAAGTCCACGCCGTCCGCGAGAGCTTGCGCCACCGCGCTCCGGGCGGTCTCGAACAGGAAGTCACCGCCGATGAGGCTGCGCGGGTCGAGCTCGATCCCGGCCTGCGCATAGACGTCGACGAAGCCGCCCAGCCGTTCCTGAGTACAGCCGTACTCCTCGGGACCGGTCACCACCAGAGGGCGACGGCGGCCGAGGTCCAGCAGGTGGCGCGCCGCCTGCTCACCGCCCTCTCGGTTGGTGGTGGCCACGTAGGGGAATCCCGGCCGCTGGAAGCGGTCGTCTATCAGCACCACCGGCAGTCCGGCCTCGTGCAGTTCCGTGATGGCTGCCAGGGCCCCCTCGGGCTCTATCACCAGCAGGCCGTCGAACGACTTGGCGGCGACCTGCAGGCCCAGCCTGCGCAGTGACTCCTCACCGCCGTTCACGGTCAGCATGCGCAGTCCGAAGCCCTCGGCCTCCAGCGTTTCGACGACCGCCTGCACGATGCCGGCCCAGGCCCAGGCCAGGTCAGGGACCAGCATGCCGATCATCTGGGTCGTGCCGCGTGCCAGCCCCACTGCCCCGGCGCTCGGCACATAGCCGAGCTCCGAAATCGCGTCGCGGACCTTCAAGACGGTGTCCTCGCTGATCTCGCCCTTGGCGTTCAGCACCCGCGAGACCGTCGTCTTGCTGACCCCGGCCCGCGTGGCCACGTCGGCGATAGTGACTCCCATGTCACCTCCCCTCCCTTCTTGCAGAGGCGGAAGACTTCCCTCCCGCACCGAAGGCCCGATCGTACAGAGACCCGTGCAACCGGTACCGGAAGCAGTCCCGGAACCGGTTTCGGAACCGGTTCCGGAAGTGAAGCACCGAGAGGCCTCACCGGTCAACACCCCGGAAACAACTCGTTAACGCAGCCGATCTCGGTCTCGCACGAGGCCGCGGAAACCTGCCGCTGCCACCCGAGCCACCGCTCTGACCTGCGCGGTTGCCGACTCCCACCCGCCGTGGCCGAGCTCATTGGCGCGGCTGCCGACCGCCGACGACGCCTGACGGACCGCAGAGCCGTCCCGGAACAATCACGCACGTACCGTTGACGCGCCGGCCGGATTGCCCTTCATAATCGGGCACTCGCTGTCATCGATGACATTCGTCGTCGCTGACACCCCAGTCGGCTGCGTGGACGTCGACGCCGCTGGGATGTCACTTTTCGGTCCGCCCGCGCCGGGGCCGCAGTCAGTGCTGCGCCGACGAGCCGCGGGACTAGGAGACACCATGAGCTCTGCACGCGTATCCCGGCATGCCCGCATACGGATGATGGCGGCGGTGGCGACCGTCTGCGCCCTGTCCGCAGCCCCGCTCGCCCCCCAGGCCGTAGCTGCCGACACCCCGCCGTACACCGAGACCTACCGGCCCCAGTTCCACTTCACCCCGGAGAAGAACTGGATGAACGACCCCAACGGCCTTGTCTACTACAAGGGCGAGTACCACCTCTTCTACCAGTACAACCCGAACGGCAACTCCTGGGGCGACATGTCCTGGGGCCACGCGGTGAGCAAGGACCTCGTGCACTGGAAGGAGCTGCCGCTCGCCCTGTCGCACGACGACGAGGAGATGGTGTTCTCCGGCAGCGCGGTCGTCGACCGGGACAACACCACCGGCTTCGGTACGAAGAAGAACCCGCCCATGGTGGCGATCTACACCAGCGCCTACAAGAACGGCGGCAAGCAGGCCCAGTCGCTCGCCTACAGCACCGACCGCGGCCGGACCTGGACCAAGTACCAGGGCAATCCCGTCATCGACATCGGCTCCAACAACTTCCGCGACCCCAAGGTCCAGTGGTACGCGCCGACCCAGAGCTGGCTGATGACGGTGTCGCTGTCCACCGAGCACAAGGTGCAGTTCTACTCGTCCAAGAACCTCAAGGACTGGAAGCTGCAGAGCGAGTTCGGGCCGGCCGGCGCGACCGGCGGTGTGTGGGAGTGCCCCGACCTGTTCCCCCTCGCGGTCGACGGGAACAAGAAGAAGATCAAGTGGGTCCTGGTCGTCAACATCAACCCCGGCGGTATCGCGGGCGGTTCGGGCTCGCAGTACTTCATCGGTGACTTCGACGGCAAGAAGTTCACCGCCGACGACAAGGGCACCTACACCCCGCCCACCGGCACGGTGGTGCAGGACTTCGAGGGCACCGATTTCGGTTCCTGGACGACCACCGGCACCGCGTTCGGTCAGGGACCGGCAACCGGGGCGGTGGACTGGCAGGGGGCGGTCACCGGCTTCGACGGCAAGGGCCTCGCCAACAGCTTCCACGGCGGTGACGGCGCCACCGGCACCCTCACCTCACCCGAATTCACCGTCGACAGCCCCTACCTGAACTTCAAGGTCGGCGGCGGACGTCACCCGCACGAGGCCGGAACCGTTATGGACACAACTCCGCCCGAGGGCACGGTCCTCGCCGACTTCGAAGGCGGCAGCTACGGCGACTGGACGGCGACCGGGGACGCCTTCGGCACCGCACCGGCCACCGGCACCCTCCCCGACCAGGGGCAGGTCTCCGGATTCCTGGGAGACGGGCTGGTCAACACCTTCCTGAACGGCGACTCGACCACGGGCACACTCACCTCGCCCGAGTTCACCATCGACAAGAAGCACATCAACTTCCTCATCGGCGGCGGCAACCACCCGGCCGACTCCGACAACCCCACCGCCGTCGAGCTCCTCGTGGACGGCCAGGTCGTCCGCAGCTCCACCGGAAAGGACGGCGAGGCACTCAACTGGGCCTCGTGGGACGTCGGTGAACTCGCCGGCAAGAAGGCGCAGATCAGAATCGTCGACAACAACAGCGGCGGCTGGGGCCACCTCAACGTCGACCACATCATGCTGTCCGACGCCTTGGCCCCGCGCGTCTCCCAGGAGACGTCCGTCAACCTGCTCGTCGACGGCGAGGTCGTCCGCAGCGCCACCGGCGCCGACAGCGAGGGCCTGGACTGGGCGTCCTTCGACCTGCGCCCGTACGCCGGCAAGAAGGCGCAGATCCAGGTCGGCGACATGAACTCCGCCGGCTGGGGCCACGTCATGGCCGACCGGTTCACCACCGCTGACAAGCCCGCCAAGTCCGTCGTACAGCGCGCCGACTGGACCGACTACGGCAAGGACTACTACGCCGCCGTGTCCTGGGAGAACGCACCGGGCGGCAAGCGCTACATGATCGGCTGGATGAACAACTGGGACTACGGCCAGTCCATCCCCACCTCCCCCTGGCGCAGCGCGCAGAGCATTCCCCGGGAAATGGCACTGCGCACGATCAACGGCCGGATCCGGCTGACCAGCAAGCCGGTGGGCAGCCTGGACTCCCTCCGCCACAACCGCCCGGCGGCGACCGCATCCGACGTCACCGTCAAGAGCACCTCCAAGCCCCTGATCGGCCCCGCGGCCAAGGGCAAAGCACTCGACATCGAGGCCACCTTCTCCCTCGAGGACGCCGACCGCTTCGGCCTGAAGGTCCGCACGGGCGCGAACGGCGAGGAGACCGTCATCGGCTACGACAGCACGACACAGGAGCTGTACGTCGACCGCACCCGCTCCGGCGCCGTGGACTTCAACAGCACCTTCCCCGGCGTCCAGACGGCACCCCTGAAGCCCAGGAACGGCAAGGTCAAACTGCGGATCCTCGTCGACTGGTCCTCCGTCGAGGTCTTCGGCGGCAACGGCGAGGCCGTGATCACCGACCAGATCTTCCCCGACCCCGCCGGCACCGGCGTCGAGGTCTTCGCCGAAGGCGGCACCGCCACCCTCAACCACATGCAGGCGTGGCGTCTGAAGTCCATCTGGCGGTGACGAGCCACGGGTCCGTGCGCCGGTCGGCCAGTAGCGGCTTCCGGCGCACGGCATTCGGCGGAGCAGGCGCCGAGAAGGCGGCGTGGAAGCAGTCCCCGCGGGTCGGAGCCCCTGCTGTGACTTTGATCGTCCTTTGATCGTCAGTTGGCGGATTTGATTCTTGGGGGCGGGCGATCGGTCCGGGTGACTGTGGGTGCGGTCAACTTCGAAGATGTGTTCTTGCTGCGCACGCCGAGCTCGCCCCTGCCACCACCAGCCAGCGGAAGGCTGACAGGAAAACGTTCGCGGCACTGGGCGGACGCTTCTAGCCTGTGTCAGGTGATGACAGCTGAAGACGTGTTGTTCGTCCTGGCCCTGCTACGACAGGCGAATGCGGACGTCTGGATCGGCGGAGGATGGGGGATCGACGCTCTGGTCGGCGAGCAGACGCGAACCCATCGGGACCTGGACCTGATGCACCGGCAGGACCAGGAAGACGTTGTGGTGGCGGCCCTCCATGAGGTCGGTTTCGTGGAGACCCTGAACTGGAGGCCCATCCGATTCGTGGTGACGGCACCGGACGGACGAGAGATCGACCTGCACCCGCTGGTCTTCGCCGACGACGGCTCAGCAGTGCAGGCGTCACCCGAACCCGAGCGTCCATTCACCTACCCGTCCTCGTGCTTCGTGACGGGCACCGTCCATGGGACGTCAGTCGCGTGCTTGTCCGCCGAACAGCAGGTCTACTTCCACCAGGGCTACGAGCCCTCGGAACGCGATCGTCACGACATGGCACAACTCCGCCGCGTTCACGGCATCGCAACGCACTTCTGATCCACGTCGGCGGGCGGAGACCTCCTCACGTTGAGTCACGGATCACGGTCTCCGAACCGCCGACCATCAGTCGAAGAACCCGCCAACCAGAGATCAAGGACGTTACGCGACCAGCCGGTCCGGCTGCGGCACCCGCCGACTACCGATCAAAGTCACACCTGCCCGCACCGCTCCGACCGCACCCCGCCTCTCGCATGCACGCATCAGGAAGAGCAGCAGCTGATCTGCACCACACGGCGATCTCCTCAGATGACCAAAAGGTCGCGATCACAGACCGCCTCGGGGCCAACTACCGATCGGCGGGGCCAACTACCGATCGCCGTCACACGGGAGCAGGGCACATCCCCTGGTCGGCCCGTGGAAAAACCGCTGTCCTCAGATCCTCCCCCACGTGACAATCGGGGACCACCAAGGGGAGGAACACATGAGCCAGGCCCACCTGACTCTTCATGAGCTGCTGCCGCCGGAGGAGCTTGCGGCGGCGCTCGAAGCGGGGCACGTCACGCGCAAGCCGCACCCGGAACTGCCGTTGTCCATCTACACGTACACGAGGACATGTCAGTACGAGCGGGTGTGGAACCGGGTGACCACGCGCTGCCGCGGTCTCGTGGCCGACGACGCCACCGGTGAGATCGTCGCGCTTCCGCTGCCGAAGTTCTTCAACGTCGGTGAGCACGAGTCCGGTCAGCCGTACGCCCCGAGCCTCCCGGACGAGCCGTTCGAGGTGTACGACAAGGTCGACGGCAGTCTCGCGGTGGTCTTCCACTACGCCGGCCGGTGGCGGGTCGCGTCCAAGGGTTCGTTCGTCAGCGTCCAGGCCACCTGGGCGCAGCGGCTGCTCGACGGGAAGGACACCTCCGGTCTGGTTCCCGGGGTGACCTACCTCGCCGAGATCCTGTACCCGGAGAACCGGATCGTCGTCGACTACGGCGACCGGCGTGACGTGGTACTGCTGGCCGCGTTCGCCAAGGACGGCACCGAGGTCGCCCTGGCGGAGGCCGCGACCGGCTGGCGCGGCATCGGCTCGGTCGTCACCGTCCGGCCCGCCGTGCCGCTCGCCGAACTGCTGGCCATGACGGAGGGCAACCGGCTGCCCGGCGGCCCGGCGGCCACGGGCACCGACGCGGAGGGCTTCGTGCTGCGCTTCGCGTCGGGCGTACGGGCCAAGGCCAAGTACGCCGAGTACGTGCGGCTCCACAAGGTGCTCACCGGGGTGACCGAGCGGGACATCTGGCGCGGTCACGGCATCCAGCGGTTCGCGGGCCTGCCCGCCAAGCAGGTGGCGCAGGCGCTGAACTGCTCGGCCGAGGACGTCGTCGCGTCCGGCGGCCGGCCCCTGGACGCGCTGCTGGAGCAGGTGCCCGACGAGTTCGACACCTGGGTGCGCGGTGTCGTCGCGGGCATCGAGAAGCAGGTGGAGGACCGGGAGCGGGCGATCGACGAGGCGTTCCGGTCCCTCGCGCACCTCGTCGGCGACCGGGGAGCCTTCGCCCGCGCGGTGCGGGAACTGCCCGACGCCGCCGTCCGCCCCGCCATGTTCCTGCGGCTGGACGAGCGGCCGACCGAACTCGTGACGTACCGTGCCACCCGGCCGGAGGCGTCCGACCCTTTCAAGAACGACGAGGAGAACTGACCGTGCCCGTGGTACACGTCATGACGGGCCTCCCCGCCTCGGGGAAGACGACCGCCGCGCGCAAGCTGCAGGCGGAGTCCGAGGGGCGGATGCGCCGCGTCAACCTCGACGATCTGCGGGCGATGCTCGACGTCCCGCTGCCCGAGGGGGCCGAGCGCCGGTCGTACGCGCACGAGCAGACCGTGCTGGCGATCCAGGACGCGGCGGTGCGGGCGGCCGTCGACGGCGGTTTCGACGTCGTGGTGGACAACACGCACATGACGCCGCACATCCCGAAGCGGCTCAAGGCGGCCGTGGCGGGGCTGGCCACCTTCGTCGTGCACGACTTCACCGACGTGCCCGTGGAGGAGTGCCTGCGGCGCGACGCCGAGCGGGAGCGGCCGGTCGGCGAGGAGATCATCCGGATCCTCGCCGACAAGCACGCGAAGTCCCGCAAGGGCGGCTGGCGGCTCACCGCGGAGTGGCTGAACGACCAGCCCCCCGTCGAGCCGTACACCGCCGACCCGGCGCTTCCCTCCGCGGTCATGTGCGACATCGACGGCACCCTCGCGCTCAGGGGCGACCGGGGCGCCTACGACTTCACGCGCTGCGAGGAGGACCTGCTCAACGTCTCGGTGCGCGGGGCGCTGCGCTCCTTCCGCAGCGCCGACGGCGATGTCATCGTCCTGCTCTCGGGGCGTGGTGAGGAGCACCGGGGCCGGACGGAGGCGTGGCTGCGGGCGCACGAGGTCCCGTACGACGAGCTGTGGATGCGCGCCGCCGGTGATCAGCGCCGCGACGACGTGGTCAAGGCCGAGCTCTTCGACCGGCATGTACGCCACCGCTTCGCCGTACGGGTCTCCCTCGACGACCGCGACCGGGTGGTCGCCGTGTGGCGCCGCATGGGCCTGCCGACCTGGCAGGTCAACTACGGCAGCTTCTAGCCGACGGGGCCGTCGGTGCGCGGGCCGGGTGTCCGGCGGGCGCACGGCGGTGACACCGGACGGTCGGTCGGCGGGCGCACGGCGGTGACACCGGACGGTCGGTCGGCGGGCGCACGGCGGTGACACCGGACGGTCGGTCGGCGGGTGCGCGCCTATGACGTGGGCCGCCCGGCCGACGGGCGCCCGCTGGTAAAATGGGGGCACGCTTCGACAGCGCCGGGGCCCGTACCGATGGGTACGGGCCCCGGCGCGTTCCGGGCGCCAGAACAGGAAAGGTTCCCCATGAACGCGAAGCCGTCGGCCTCCGGACCCTCCCCCGACGACACACCCCGGCGCGCCGCGGCGCCGCAGGGTGAGCCCTCGACGCCGGAGGCGGCGTCCCGGGATCTGCCGCCGGCCGAGTCCTTCGACACGCTCGGGCTGCCGCCGGAGCTGCTGAGGGCCATGACCGACCTCGGGGTGACGGAGCCCTTCCCGATCCAGGCGGCGACGCTGCCGAACGCGCTGGCCGGCCGCGATGTCCTCGGCCGGGCGCGGACCGGGTCGGGCAAGACGCTGGCGTTCGGACTCGCGCTCCTCGTCCGGACGGCAGGACTGCGGGCGGAGTCGAAGCGTCCGCTCGCGCTGGTCCTGGTACCGACCCGGGAACTCGCGCAGCAGGTGAGCGACGCGCTGGAGCCGTACGCGCGGACGCTGAAGGTGCGGCTGGCGACGGTGGTCGGCGGACTGTCGATCAACAAGCAGCAGGCGCTGCTGCGGACCGGCGTCGAGGTGCTCGTCGCCACGCCGGGGCGGCTGGCCGACCTGGTGTCGCGCCGGGACTGTCATCTGAACCAGGTACGGATCACGGTGCTGGACGAGGCGGACCAGATGTGCGACCTGGGCTTTTTGCCGCAGGTCACGGAGATCCTCGACCAGGTCCCCTCCGACGGGCAGCGGCTGCTGTTCTCCGCCACGCTCGACCACGACGTCGACCAGCTGGTACGCAGCCATCTGCACGACCCGGTGCTCGCCTCGGTCGACCGGGTCGCGGGCTCGGTCACCACGATGGAACACCATGTGCTGAACATCCACGGCGCCGACAAGTACGCGACCGCGACCGAGATCGCCGCGCGGGACGGCCGGGTGCTGATGTTCCTGGACACCAAGGCCGGTGTGGACCAGTTCACCCGCCATCTGCGGGCCAGTGGCGTACGGGCCGGCGCCCTGCACAGCGGCAAGTCGCAGCCGCAGCGCACGCACACGCTCAGTCAGTTCAAGGACGGCGCGGTCACCGTGCTGGTGGCCACCAACGTCGCGGCGCGGGGCATCCACATCGAGGCGCTCGACCTCGTCGTCAACGTCGACCCGCCCGCCGACGCCAAGGACTACCTGCACCGTGGCGGGCGCACGGCGCGCGCCGGCGAGTCCGGGAAGGTGGTCACGCTGGTCACCCCCAACCAGCGGCGCGAGGTGAACCGGCTGATGTCCGACGCCGGGATTCGCCCGACGGTCACCCAAGTACGCTCCGGTGAGGCGCAGTTGACCGCCATCACCGGAGCCAGGCGCCCGCCGACCGCGACGAAGTCCACCAGCGGCAACGCCCCCTTCCGCGGCATCGGCACCCGTCCGGGCCGTCCCGCGAAGGAGTCCCGCAAGACCGCCGAGGCCCGCAGGACCGCGGAAGCGCGCGCGGCGGCCCGGGTACGCAAGGGGCGCTGACGCCGGACGGGCCCGCCTCGGCCAGGCGGTAGCGGATGTGATCGGCGTCCGGCTGTCGGTCACCCGGGCGATCTGCGGGGCGGCCGTGAGGTGTCGGCCTGGCCTGGCGGCACACCGCACCCGGCGGGATCAGCACACCTCATCGGCCGTCGCAGGGTGGCTCGTTCATCCGGAGATGGGCGCGAGGCCCAGGCCGGCGAGTGCGCTCGTGCCGACGGCGGTGTGGCCGTTGCCGGCGAGGAGAAGCGTGCGGGCCGACTGGTAGGGGCAGCCCGCGCCGTCGAACGCCGTGGCCGCGGCGAGTTGGCGGGTCGGGTCGCCGTCCAGGAGGGCCTGCGCACGGTCCAGTTGGGCGGTGACGACCGGGTTGCCGGTGACCAGGCCGCGCGCGGCGGTGACCCGGTCCCGGGCCTCCGGGTGGCCGGTGAGGACCGCCGCTTCGGCCCTGAGACCCACGTACCAGTGCAGCCAGATCCAGGAGACCCACTTCCACACCTGTTCCGGCCCCGGTGCGACGCGTTCCAGGGCCGCGTCCGGGTCCCCGTGGTGGAGGAGGAACATGGCGTCGAGGACCGCGCCGTAGCCGTGGTGGTGTTCCGCTCCCGTACCCGCCTCGTCGACGATCGCGAGCCAGGCCGCCCGTGCGTCGTGATCGCCGCGCAGGCCGTGGATCATGGCGACCGACGCGGCGGCCGGGCCGAGTGAGAACGACCGTTGCCGGCCGCTCCGTCGCCATGCGTGGAGGAACCGCTCGCTGCCGGTGAGTACGTCGGCGGCGTTGCCCGCGAACGCGTCCGCGACCAGGAGCCAGGACGTGGCGTGGTGTTCCACCTCGGCGAACAGGGGCTCGTCGGCGAGCTGTCCGCCCCATCTGCGGGCCTGGGGCAGATCGCCCACGCCGAGAGCCGTTCCGGCGGCCATGGCGAGGGCGTCCATCCGCTCGTGCGTGGCGGCGGGAGTGCGCGGTAGCGGGGCCAGGATCTCGATCCGACGCCGGGCGGCGCCCGCCGCGCCGAAGGAGTCACCGGCCCAGGTCCGGGCGCCGGAGAGCGCGTCGAGGGCGGCGGACTCGGCCACCGGGTCGCCCGCCCGCCGGGCGAGGTCGACGGCTCGTTCCGCGTAACCGACCGTCTCCTGCGCGGTGTTGTCCACGTTTCCCTGGAGCGCGCCGAAGGCGTCCGCGACGACCGCCGCCTCGGCGAGGGCCAGAGCGGCAGTGGCGGTGGCAGTGGCAGTGGCAGTGGCAGTGGCAGTGGCAGCAGGGTCGGTCGGCGGATCAGTCGGCAGGACGACGGCGTCGGACAGCTGTCGTCGAGCCTCCGCGAGGAGGGCGGTCACCTCGTCCACGGCCGGGAGCAGGGCGAACTCGCTGGAGAAGCGGTACGCGACGGTGGCCGCGTCGGCCAGGTCGCGCGCCGCACCGGCGGTGTCGTCGGCCCGGCGGGCGGCCTCGGCGGCGGCCCGGTGCAGACGGAACATGTCGTCGCCGAGCCTGCGGCAGCCGGCCACCCCGGCTGCCTCCCGCAACGCCACGGCAGCCGCGGCAGCACCGGCCGCGTCACCGGCAGCACGAGCCGCACCAGCAGGACCGGGGGCGTCACCCCCACCGACCACGTCACCCCCACCGACCGCGTCCCCCACCCCGACGACGTCACCGGCGAGTGCCGCCGCCTGCTCGTACCGTTGCTGGGACTCGCCCAGCAGGTTGCGGGTGAAGGTCAGTTCGGCCAGGGCGAGGGCGAGGCGGTGGGCGTGCGGGCGCTGCGCCGGGCGGTCGGTCGCCCAGGCGAGGGCCGCTCGGAGGTCGTCGGCCATGGCGTCGAAACGGGCGCGCCCGTCCGCGCCCCCGCCCCCGGCTCCGGCTCCGGCTCCGGCTCCGGTGAGGGCGGTCGCGCCGGTCAGGCACCAGTCCATGTGGCGGGACCGGGCGGCCGTCAGCTCGGCGGTGTCGGCGAGCCGCTCGGTCCCGTACTGGCGGATGGTCTCCAGCGCCTGGTAGCGGGTTCCGGTCGCGGAGGGTGTCGCGGTGAGCAGGCTCTGTTCGGCGAGCCGGCCGAGCCCGTCGGCGACCGCGGCCTCGTCGAGCGGGGCGAACCCGGCCACGGCCGTGGCCGCGTCGGCGGTGAACGGCACGACGAACACCGAGATCCGGCGCAGCAGCGCCCTGTCCTCCGCTTCCAGCAGGTCGTGGCTCCAGTCCAGCGCCGCCCGCACCGATCGGTGCCGGTCGTCCGCGCGGGGGCCGCCGGCGAGGATCCGCAGCTGGTCGGAGAGCCCGGCGGTGAGTCCGTCCAGTCCGAGGGTGGGCCATCGTGCGGCCGCGAGTTCGATCGCGAGCGCCATGCCGTCGAGGCGTTCGCAGATGGCCGCGATCCGATCGCGTACGGCTGGCTCCGGTGGCGGGCCGACCGCCGCGGCCCGTTCCATGAACAGGGCCACGGCGTCCGACTCGGCGCCGGCGTCCCAGGACAGCGGCGGAACCGGGAAGACCCATTCGAACGGCACCATCATCCGGGCCCGGCTCGTCGCGAGGACCCGTAGCCGCGGGCAGGCGACCAGCAGCCGTTCCAGGAACGGCGCCACCCCGTCGCGTATCTGCTCGCAGTTGTCCAGCACCAGCAGCGCCTGGCGGTCCGCCAGGGCGGCCAGCACCGACTCGTCGACACCGCGCCCGGGTTGTTCGCCGACCCCCACGGCCGCCGCGACCGCCGCCCCCACCCGCTTCGGGTCGGTGACCGGGGCCAGGTCGACGAACCACACCCCGTCGGCGAAGTCACCGGCCGCGTCGGCGGCCACCGCGAGCGCGAGCCGGGTCTTGCCCACTCCGCCCGGACCGGCCGCCGTCACCTGCCGGCGTGTCTTCACCGCCTCGGCCAGCTCGGCGCGCTCGCGCGCCCGGCCGACGAACGCGGTCAGCGGTACGGGGAGTGCGGGTGCCGGACGGGGCCGCGCGGCGCGGGCCAGTTCGGCCGCGCGCCGGGAGAGCGCCCGCCGGTCCGGTTCGTCGAGCTTGCGCAGCAGGGCGGAGACATGTGACTCGACCGTGCGCACGGAGATGAACAGCCGCGCGGAGATCTCCGCGTTGCTGAGGTGCTCACCGAGCAGCGCGAGCACTTCGGCTTCCCGAGCCGAGACCACTGGACTGGACACCGGCCCATTATCCGTCGCTCCGTGGCGTCTCCGTGGTGAATTCCGTGCTCACCACGGAGGCGGGCCGTGGCCCCGCGGGGAGAGGCTGTGACCACGGAGAGCGCGCCTGGCGGACACACCTGGCGGGTCGCGGCCCTCCACCACGCAACCGAGGACCACAGGAGTGACCATGACCGGTTCGTCCGCCGGCCCACGCCCCCGCTGGGAGCGTCGCCGTGACACCGAGCACCGGCTCGCCCACGACGTCGATGCCTGGGTGGCGAGCGCCTCGGTGGACGGTGTGCCGTATCTGGTGCCGCTGTCCTTCGACTGGGACGGCGAGACGCTACTGGTGGCCACCCCGGCCGACAGCCCGACCGGCGGGAACCTGGCCGCGACCGGGGCCACTCGGCTGGGGCTGGGCCCCACCCGGGACGTGGTCATGATCGAGGGCGAGGTCGAGGTCCTCCCCATCGACGCGTTGCCGCGGGAGCGGGGGGACCGGTTCGCCGCGCGCACCGGCTTCGACCCGCGGGCGTCGGCCACGCCGTACCGCTGGTTCCGTATCACCCCGCGCCGTGTCCAGGCGTGGCGCGAGGCGAACGAGCTGACGGGGCGTGAGCTGATGCGCGACGGCCGCTGGCGCACCTGAAACACCGCGCCGGCGCGCCCCGGAACGAAGTGGCTCGTTGCCGGGACGACAACGAAGAACCGAGTTCTACGAACAGATTCAGACAGTGCGAGGAAGGAAACCCACCATGACGAACACACGCAAGTCCACCCGGAGCAGCGGCACGGCCGAGGCGAGGTTCGACGGGTTCACGGCCGAGGAACGCGACGCGATGAAGGAGCACGCCCAGGAGCTGAAGGCGTCCGCGCGTCGCAGCCCGCGCACGGCCAAGGCGGACGGGGAGAGCGATGTGCTCGCGAAGATCGCCGGCATGTCGGACGCGGACCGTGTCCTCGCCGAACGGCTGCACGAGATCGTCCGGTCCGAAGCGCCGGACCTCTCACCGAAGCTCTGGTACGGCATGCCCGCGTACGCCAGGGACGGCAAGGTCGTCTGCTTCTTCCAGAGCGCGCAGAAGTTCAAGTCCCGGTACGCCACGCTCGGCTTCAGCGACCAGGCACAGCTCGACGAGGGCCCCCTGTGGCCCACCACGTACGCCCTCACGGAACTGACCGCGGACACGGAGGCACGGATCGGCGAGCTCATCAGGAGGGCCGCGGGCTGAGAACCCGGAACACATCCACGCGGAGCACCACGTGAACGAGGCGCCGGCGATGGTCGCGATGGCACAGAGGTTGGCATCGGGGATCACGCCGGGCTTCCACGTCCGGGCGATGGGCCGACTTCCTTCACCGCAGGCCCCCTTGACCGCGATCCGACCCGCTGGTTCCGTGGGAAGGCTGCTCATGGGAGCGCTCCCACTTCCGGTGAGAAAGGATCCCCATGCAGACCTCCCCCCACAGGTCCGGCAGACGCGGCCTCGCGGCCGTCCTCACGGCCGTGCTCGTCGCCTGTCTGGTGTCGCTGGCCGGCATCACCCACGCCCACGCCGCGCCGGGCGACGGCTCGGTCTCCGACCCCAACATCGCCTACGTCGGCCGCTGGGACACGAGTTCCGGCACGACGGCCGTCGCCAACTGGACCGGCGCGTACGTACAGACGTCCTTCACCGGCACCACGGTGAAGGTGAAGGCGAGGGACGCGGTCAACTTCTACGTCAGCGTCGACGGCGGACCCGACGTCTTCCACGCGGGCGTACGCGGCACCGTGAACCTCACCCCCCAGCCCCTGGCGTCGGGCACGCACACCCTGCGGATCACCTACCGGTCCGGGGACACGGCCTTCCAGGGCCTGGTCCTGGACTCCGGGGCCCGTACGGTCGCTCCGGGGGCGTCGGCCGGGCTGATCGAGTTCGTCGGCGACTCCATCACCGCCGGTGCCCTCACCGACCGGCTGGCGCTCGACTCGTACGCGTGGAAGACCGGCGAGCGGCTGGGCATGCGGCACACGCAGATCGCCCGCTCCGGCTACTGCCTCGTCGCGCAGTCCGGCTGCACCGGACTGAGCGGTCAGTTCTTCAAGTCGGCCAGTACGGGCGCCACGAACTGGGACTTCTCCCGCTACCGGGCGAGCGCGGTCGTCATCAACCTCGGTACCAACGACATCGGGCACGGGGTGTCCGGTGCCGCGTTCCAGTCGGCGTACACCGCCTTCCTGCGGGACGTCCGCGCCAAGTACCCGGACGCGGTCCTCTTCGCGGTGCAGACGCTCAAGAAGCGGTACGTCACCGAGACCAGGGCGGCCGTCGGCGCGCGCAACAACGCCGGGGACGGCAAGGTCCGTTACGTCGACACGAGCGGCTGGCTCACGGACGGCGCCGACTACGAGGACGGCAACGGGCATCCCAACGAGGCGGGCCACACCAAGTTCGCGGGCCGGCTTGCCTCCGTCATCGGTACCGCCCTGAGCGGCACGGCGTCCGCCTCCGTGAAGCCGGCCGCTCCCGGACAGCCCGGCGACCCGAACATCAAGTTCGTCGGACGCTGGGACACCGCCGGCTCCAGCACCGCGTACACGCCCTACTGGGCCGGTGCCTACTACCGCGTCGGCTTCACCGGGCGGACCGTCCAGCTGAAGCAGCGCGGCACGATCGACTTCTGGGCGCGGATCGACAACGGGCCCGTGAAGTTCTACGACGACGTGAAGGGAACGGTGAACCTGACCCCGGCCGCGCTGTCCTCCGGCCGCCACACGCTCCAGGTCAACTACCAGGTGGTGGCGGGCTCCTATCGCGGTGACGCCGTATTCCAGGGGCTGGTCCTGGACAGCGGTGCGACCACCTTCGCCGCGCCCGCGCCGGCCAGGACGGTCGAGTTCGTCGGCGACTCGATCACCGTGGGCACGACGACCTCGCAGAACGCCCGTACCGCGTACGGCTGGCTGATCGGGGAGCGGCTGGGCACCGAGCACACGCAGATCGCCCAGGGCGGGGCGTGCCTGGTCGCCGCGGCGGACGGGTGCGTGGGTCTGGAGCGGCAGTACACCAAACTCAACCCGAACGCGGCGACACCCGACTGGGACACCGCCCGCTACCGAGCCGACGCCGTCGTCATCAACCTGGGCACCAACGACGTGGGCCACGGGGTGAGTTCGGCGCAGTTCCAGGCCGCCTACACCAGTCTGCTGCGCAAGGTCCGAGCCGCCCATCCGCAGGCCTGGATCTTCGCGCTGGAGACCTTCCGCGGCCGGTTCGTCCCGCAGACCGAGGCCGCCGTCCAGGGGGCGATCGCGGGCGGGGACTCCCGGCTTTCCTTCGTCGACACCACGGGCTGGCTGGGCTCCGGCGACCTCACCGACTCCGTCCATCCCAACGACCAGGGGCACCGCGCCATCACCGACCGTCTCGCCCCGATCATCGCCGCCAGGATCGGCGTCTGACGCGCACGGCGCACCTGGGCGGAACCCGCGCCGCCCGCACCCACCGCTTCGCCGTTCGGGGTGCGGGCCGGCGCTTCGCCGGACCTACCATGGGGTCATGCCCGTCGTCCTCTTCGCAGGTATTCCCGTGAACGACTACACAGCGGCGCTCTCCTGGTACGAGCGTCTGTTCGGCTCCCCGCCGACGTTCTTCCCGAACGACGCGGAGGCCGTGTGGGAGCTGTCCGAGCACCGGTATGTGTACATCGAGCACCGGCCCGGACGCGGCGGCCACGCCCTGCACACCGTCTTCGTCGACGACCTGGACGCCCGCGTCGCCGGGATCGCCGGGCGGGGCCTGGAGCCCAGGACCCGCGAGACCTACGCGAACGGCGTACGCAAGGTCACGTACGAGGATCCGGACGGGAACGAGATCGGGTTCGGCGGCGGTCCGCTCTGACCTGCCCGGGAGGCGAGGACGTCGGGCGGGGTCCCTGTGCGCGCCTTCCGATGCCGGGCCCTCGGCCGGCGCAGGCAGGGCCGACGGCGATGACCGCGGTCGCCGACACCCTCGTCCGGCACACCCTCGTCCGGCACACCCGTCGCTCCGCGCCGCGCAGCGACGACATCGCGCTGCTCCTCATCCACTCGATCCGGGGACATCGTCGGCCGCCACACAACCTTTGAACCGTTTGCCTCGTCTTCCTCACCGAACGGAACAAAACCACTCTTTGTCCCGACTCGTTCCGACGGGGGAACACATGAGCTCGACCCGCACCCGTCGCGGCACCGCCGCGGCCCTCACCGTCCTGCTGACCGCCGCTCTCGGAGCCGCCGGCGCCGGCGCGTCGAACGCGGACTCCGCCGCGCCGAAGACACAACAGATCGCCTCGTCCGTCCTGGGGTCCGACTACAAGATCACTCTGACCGCACTGCGTTCGACGGAGGACGAGTACGCAGCCTCCGTACGCCTGCAGGTCTACACGCGGTCCGCCGGCGCCTGGAAGGAGTCGGACCGCGTGACCGTCGGAGACGTGGACGGCTGGTTCTGGTACCCGCTCACGGGCAAGGGCGCCGTCTGCCAGCTTTCGACCGCCGGCACCGAGCCCGCCCCGCTCACCGTGAGTCTGCTGCTCACCCCCTCGCTCGGCTGCTCCGACCCCGCCCACTTCGTGGTGAAGCAGGGCAGGGTCTACGCCGACTGAACCCCCCTCCCACACAGCACCCTCACCCTCCAGTTCACATACGTGATTACGGGACCAGCCCATTGACCCGGAGGCAAGCCCTCCGTAAGGTTCCCGCCATTCCTACGTACGTGACGGTGGTTCACGCATGTGAACAACCGGAGGGAGAGACAACGATGTCAGAACGCGTCATACCCGATGCCGAACGGCGTGCCGTCGGCAAGTTCCTGCGCCGCATGCTGCCGATCCTCGTCCTGATGCTGCTGATCAACCAGATGGACCGGACGAACGTCGGCTTCGTGCAGGACGAGCTACGGGCCGACGTCGGGGTGAGCGCCACCGCGTACGGACTCGGCGCGGGTCTCTTCTTCATCGGGTACGCCCTGTTCGAAGTACCCAGCAACATGCTCCTGGAGCGCTTCGGGGCCCGCGTCTGGCTGACCCGCATCATGATCACCTGGGGTCTGGTGATCGTGGCGATGTGCTTCATCCACAACGTATGGATGTTCTACGGGCTGCGCTTCCTCCTCGGTGTCGCGGAGGCCGGCTTCTTCCCCGGTGTCCTCCTCTACTTCACCCAGTGGCTGCCGGACTCCAGCCGGGGCCGGGCGAGCGCGATCTTCCTGGGCGGCTCGGCCACGGCGTACATCGTGACCGGGCCGATCACGGGGGCGCTGCTGGAACTGCACGGCGTCGGCGGGTTCGCCGGATGGCGCTGGATGTTCGTGCTGGAAGGGCTGTTCTCCATCGTCGTCGGCTTCGTCGCCGGGTTCTTCCTCGTCTCCCGCATCGAGGACGCCAAGTGGCTCACCGCGGAGGAGAAGGACGCGCTGGGCGCGGCGGTCGCACGGGACGAGGAGGCGCGCAGCCGGGCCCCCAGGGTGTCGCGGCTGAAGCTGCTGGTCCACCCTCAGGTCGCACTGCTGACCACGGTGTTCTTCGCGATGGCCCTCACCGGGTACGCCATCACCTTCTGGCTTCCCAGTCTGGTCGAGGAGATCGGCGGGCTGTCGCCGTTCCAGATCGGTCTGCTGTCGGCGATCCCGTGGATCTGCGCGGTGATCGCGATGTACTCGGTGAGCCGGTTCACCGACCGCGCCCCCGACCGCCGTCCCTACCTGGCCGCCGCCCTGGTCCTGTCCGCCACGGGCACCTTCCTGGCCACGCTGGGCTCCCCCTGGTTCGGCCTGGCGGCCATCACGCTGGCCGCGGTCGGCGGGAAGTGCGCGGCCACCCTGTTCTGGCCCATGGCGCAGTCGGGGCTCGACCTGAGGATCGCCGCGCCGGGGCTCGCGGTCGTCAACTCTCTTGGAAACCTGGGCGGTTTCGTCTCCCCCACCCTCTTCGGCTACCTCAAGGACACGACCGGCACGACCAACGGCGGCCTGTACACACTGTCCGCGGCCTCCCTGCTCGCGGTGCTCGGCGTGACACTGATCCACCGGAGTGGCGGCGGGACGGGAACACCTTCGGGTGCCGACGAACCCGCCACCGTGCAGGGAAGGTTGGCGACGGGTGACGCGCGGTGAACCACGCTCGGCCACGCATCAGGTCCGGATCGCCCGCGCAGGCGCGGGCCGAGGGGCCGGGGCGGTAACCGTCACAGGGACGCGGCGTGGATGTGGACCGGGAGGCCCGAGCGGGAGATCGCGTCGCGTTCGAAGGGGAGGCCGATCTTCTCCGCGACCCGTTGGGACGGGCGGTTGTCGGGGCGGATGATCGCGACGAGCCGCTTCGCGTGGAGGACGTCGCGGGCGTGGTCACGGCAGGCTGCCGCCGCCTCGGTGGCGTAGCCGTGCCCCTGAAGGCCGGCCCGGACGCGGTAGCCGACCTCCAACTCGGTGACTCCTTCGATCTCCTGCGGTGTCAGACCGCAGTCGCCGACGAACTCGCCGGTGGCGCGGAGAGTGACCAGCCAGAGTCCGTACCCCTCCCGCCGGTAGAGGCCCTGGTTCCAGTCGATCCAGGCCAGGGCTTCCTCCCGGGTCCGGGGGCGAGGGTAGTGGCGCATCACGTCCGGGTCCCCGAGCAGCGCGGCCATGTCGTCGAGGTCGTCCTCCGTCATCTGCCGGAGGGCGAGCCTCGGGGTGGGCGGCGGGGGTGGGTGGGGGACGTTCACGGACATTCCTTCTACTCCTTCGGCACCTTCCACTCTCTCCACTTTCCACTCCTTCGGTCAGCGCACCCGGCGCGCCCGTCTCTTCAGGCGGGGTACGCGGTCGAAGATCGCGGCGAGCCGGGCTGCCTGGGCGAAGAGGGTGGCCGGGCGGGAACGGTCGCCGTCGAGGTGGGTGAGGGTTTCCATACCGAGGTAGAAGGCCACCGCGGCGCCGGCGAGTACGCGAACCCGGACGACGGACGCGAGGGGTTTGCCGCGCAGGAGGACCGTGAGCTGTTCCTCGGCCAGGTCCTCCCATTTCCGGGTTTCAAGGGCCAGTTGGGCCGCCAGCCGTGTTCCGGGTCTCGCCCCGGCGTACAGCTCCTGGACTGCGGCGATGTGCCCGGTCTCGGTGTCCTCGTCGTACAGCTCGCGCAGCCGTGCGATCGCGGGAACGGCACGGTCGATACCGGACAGTTCGGCCCGGTAGCGGTCGATGCGGGCTCCGCTGGTCCGTTCCAGCGCCGCCACCAACAGGTCGTCCAGGTCCGCGAAGTGGTAGTAGATCACTCCGGGTGCGAAGTCGCCCGCCTGGGCTATCGCCCGCGCGGTGGTCCCGCCGTAGCCGTTGCGGACCAGGCAGACGAGGGCGGCTTCCAGGACCCGGTCACGGGTGCCACGAGCACCTTGAGCGCCACGGCCGTTGCCCGTTTCGGGGGTGCCGCGGGTGTCAGACAACGCGCACCGGCCGTACTCCGTGGGCGGCGAAGTGGCCTTCGAGTCTGCGCGCCAGTTCCGGGAGGTGGTGGCTGGGCACCCGCGGGTAGAGGTGGTGCTCCAGGTGGTACGTGAGTTCCAGGAAGACGGCGGGGATGATCCTCCCGCGCAGCGTGCGGGTCTGCGTCAACGGGGTGTCTCCGTAGTCGTGGTGCGGCAGATACACCGTCAGGAGCGGGTACACCCAGCTTCCGACGATCGCCATCACCGTATAGACCAGCAGTCCCGGCGTGTACGGCAGGAGCAGCACTCCCCCGACCGGCGCGGCGAACGGGGCCACGGCCTCCGCCAGCAGCCAGCGCCGGTCCCGTCCGCGCCGGTAGGACCAGAACCAGAGGCGAACGAGGAACACGGGGCCGTGACAGATCGCGCCCAGGAGGGACAGTTCGGCGGGATGGCCCTCCGGGTCGTCGGGGTGGGGGAAGAGGCGGTGGTGCTGGGTGTGCGTGGCGCGGTAGGCGTGGCCGCTCTCCAGCAGGGCCAGTCCCATCGCGAACAGCGCCCAGTCGGTGGCGCGTGGCGACAGGCCGATCGTGCGGTGCACCACGTCGTGGGTGACGGTCACGACGGCGACGAAGATCCCGAACACGATCACGGGTGTCAGCCACCACCAGCCGAGCCACACCGCGCCGGCGAAGGCCAGCACTCCGGCGCCCGGCCGGACCAGCGCGACGATCCGCCGCCGGCGAGTGGTGACGAGCAGATCCTCGCCGAGTTCGGCCAGGGTCGGCAGACCGGGGGCCGGGGGGCTCGGTGGCCCGGCGGGTCCTGGGTTCTCGGATGCGGTCATCCCGCGCGTCTTCTCTCCTTCAGCAGTCCTTCGGCGACGATGCGGCTGCCCAGCACACAGGCGACGGTGCCGAGGCCCGGCCACGTCGAGTCGCCCACCAGCCACAGGCCGGGGCCGCCGAGGTCGTGCGGAATCGCGTGCTGGTTGGTGTTGGCCAGGCGCTGGCGTACGCCGCCGACCGCGCCCTGCGGCCGGAAGGCGAACCGTTCGTAGCTGCGGGGCGTCCCGGTCTGGGCGATCACGGCGCGTTCCCCGAGCCGGGGGTACACGCGCCGTGCGTGGGCTAGGAGTTGTTCCCCGGTCTCCTTCTTGCGTTGCTCGTACTCCGCCGGGCCGAGGTCGCGCCAGTCGACGAGGTCGGTGTGGGTGGAGATCATCACGGCGCGATGGCCGGGCGGTGCGCTGAGCGGGTCTCCGGGGGCGGACACGGAGACGAACATGTTGTTGCCGTCGCCGAGGGGACGGTCGTAGGACCGGAGCAGTTGATGGTGGGTCAGTGTCCGGTCCGCGACCTCGGATTCGGGGACTCCGAGGAAGACGACCGATGCGCCGCCGACGGCATCCGCGTCGCGTCGCAGGTATCTCCGGAGTCTGGGGGCGACGGGGAGCCCGGCGCAGATCGCCGCCGTGGTGACGGCGGGGACCGCGCTGACGATCCGGCGGGCGTGGAAGCTCCCTTGCCGGGTCGTCAACCGGTAGCCACCGGCCGCGTGTCGGATCTGCGTGACACGGCAGGCGGTCCGGAGTGAGCCGCCCAGCTCTCGGTAGCGCCCGACCAGCACGCGCCAGAAGCCGTGCATGCCGCCGTTGTGTCTGCTGAGGCCCGCGCCCCGGATGGTCACCCCGAGCGCCGCGTTGATGAGGGGGGCGTCGTCGACACCCGTGTGGACGGTGTCCTCGACGAGCATGGCGAGCAGCCCGACCAGCGCGGCGTCCGCGCGCAGGCCGTGGTCCCGCAGCGCGTCCCCCAGGGTCCGGTTCAGGTGCCGGGCGTACGGGAGTCCGGACCAGCCGACCGCCCGCAGGTCGTGGAGGGCGTCGGCGGGGCCGCGGATCGGCAGCCGTACGCCCGCCCGGCTGGCGCGCCAGAAGGTGTGCGCGAGCCGGTCGAGCAGGTCCCAGAACGCGCGATGCCGCTCGCTGTCGCCGAGCGTGCGCAGCCGTTCGGCGTGCCAGGCGGTCTGATCACGGTGGAGCACGATCTGTCGGTCCGGCAGGTGTGCCTGGTAGCCCGGTAGTTCCTGTGCGTCCAGCAGGGGAATGCCGACGCTGTCGAGGAGTTCGCCGCCGACGCCTCCGGGGCCGAAGTCGACCAGGGTGGTCGCGCCCACGTCGAAGGAGAAGCCGCGCTTGCGGTAGTAGCCGGCACAGCCGCCCGCGTGGCCGTGCGCCTCCAGCACGATCGTGGACAGACCCGCCGCCTGCAGGCGCAGCGCCGTCGCCATGCCGGCCATCCCGCCGCCGATCACCACCACGTCGGCGCGGCTGCCGGTGTGCCTGCTGGTGTGCCCCTCGCCGCAACTGTCCGTATCACGGCCCGCGTTCTGAACGTTTGTTCTGAACATCTGTTCAGAGTGGGACAGTTCTTCTTCCGCGTCAATGCTTCGGGCGTGTGCGAAGAGACTCCCGGGAACCGCTCCCGCCGGGATTGCGTACCTCTGTACGATCACCGGTCACGCACGGGGTATCGCGGTGGAGGGGACGGCGATGGACGACAAATCGGCTGGACGAAGAGGTGGTTGGCGGCTGAGGGCCGTCGCGTCGGGGGCCGCCGCCGCGGTGCTGCTGGGCGGTTGCAGCGTGGGGGCGTCAAAGCAGGCGGCCGAGCCCGGTGCCAAGGCGTCGGGGTCCCCGACACCTTCCGCTTCCGCGACCGGGCAGGTGTCGGCGGAGGGCGGGAAGCCGTCGGCGACACCGTCCATGACGCCGTTCGAGGCGGACCCGGATCGCGTGCCCCGTTCGAGGCAGCAGGGCGCCGCGCTGGCGGAGGCGGTCGCGATGCGGCCACAGGACTGGGGCGCGGGCTTCCGGGCACAACCCCTCGCCCGCAGCGCCGAAGGCACGGCCGCCGTACTGGACGAGGAGTGCCGGTGGCAGCGTCGGGCACTGCCCGACGGTGTGCTCGCCTCGCTGTCCCTCTACAGCGAACTGCCGGGCACCGGGAAGCGCGGCACGGTCAGGGTGACGGCGACGGTGACCGTGCACACCACGGTGCTCGGCGCCGACGACCATCTGTCCGAAACGCTGGAGGAGGCGCTGCGCTGCCCGGAGCAGCAGGTGCGCGCCGACGAGCGGATCGCGAAGTTGATGTCCGTGGGCACCCCCCGCGGCATACGCGACAACAACTACGCCGATGACTCGATCCTGGAGGACGGCGTCTATCTGACCGCCGGCGGCGAGGCCATGTACCGGTGGATGGTCACTCGGCTCGGCCAGGTGACCGTAGCGGTGTCGCTGAAGGGCGCCGAGGGATACACCGTCAAAGAGTTGGAGCCGTACGTGACCCGTGGCACCGTCACCATGCTCGACCGGGTGGCATACGAGCTGGGCGGAGGCGAGGGCTGATGGAGCGGCTGCGTTCCTCCGATCCCGCGCGGATCGCCGACCACCGTCTGCTCGGCCGGCTCGGCGCCGGCGGCATGGGCGTCGTGTATCTCGCGCGCACGTCGGCCGGCTCGCTGGTGGCGCTCAAGGTGCTGGCGGCGGAGTACGCCGAGGACGCGGGTTTCCGGGGACGGTTCCGGCGTGAGGTCGAGGTCGCCCGGCGCATCAGCAGCCCGTGGGCGGTGCCGCTGGTGGACGCCGACGCGGACGCGGAGGCGCCCTGGCTGGCGACGGCGTACGTACCCGGTCCGTCCCTCGCCGAGGCGGTGGCCGCGCACGGGCCGCTCACCGAGCACGGGCTGCGGATCCTCGGGGGCCGGCTGGCGCTGGCGCTGGGCGAGGTCCACCGGGCGGGGCTGGTCCACCGGGACCTCAAGCCGGGCAACGTCCTGCTCGCGCCGGACGGGCCCCGGCTCATCGACTTCGGAATAGCCAGGGCGCCCGAGGACACCTCGCTCACGGCGACGGGGTTCGTGGTCGGCACGCCCGGCTATCTCTCGCCGGAGCAGGCCGAAGGGCGTGGCGGTCAGACCATCGGCGCGCCCAGCGACGTGTTCTCCCTCGGCTGTGTCCTGGCGTTCGCGGCGACGGGCCGCCCGCCGTTCGGCGCGGGGGCACTCGACGCGCTCCTCTACCGGGCCGTGCACGACCCGGCCGACCTCGACGGTGTCCCGGCCGCGCTGGTTGACCTGCTGTCCCGCTGCCTGGAGAAGGACCCGGTTCGCCGACCCGAGGTGGAGGAGGTCGTACGGGAGTTGCTGCCCGGAGACTCCGCGGAGGGCGGAGTCTCCGGGGAGGGGATGGAGAGTTCGGCTCCCGGAGGGGCGGCGGACGGCCCGGACGCAGGGTCCGGTGAGACACCCGCCGAGACGCCTGCCGAGGCCGCGGACGACGAGGGGGGCACGGCCGCCGAGGGCGCGGACGACGAGGCCGAGGTCCGCGATACCGAAGTCCGCGAGACGCCGGCCGAGCCCGCCGACGCGCCTGGCACCGTCCCCGCCTCCTGGCTCCCCGAGGAGGTCATCAGGCTGATCGCCCGGCGTTCGACCGAAGCGCTCGCGCTGCCGGACATCGACCACACCGAGATCTCGGCCGACCCCCCGCCCGCGGGCACCGCCCCGGGCGGCGGGTCCCCGAAGGGGAGCGGTCCGCGGCGCTCCGCCTCCGACGACGACACCGCGTCCCCGGCGTCCGGCACCGACGACACCCGGCCCACGGCGGCCACCGACCCGCCCGAAGCGCCGGCGAGGCGTCGCATCCTGCTCGCCGGCGCGGGCGCGCTCCTCGCCGCAGGGGGCGCCACGACCTGGTGGGCCCTGGGCAGGGACGACGGCTCGGGCGCCAAGAAGCCGGCCGTCGCCTCCCGGCGCCCCGCCTACACCGTCGCGCTGCACGGCGACCTCAGCGGCGACCAGCGCGCCACCGGCAAGGCCCAGGAACGCGGACTGCGGCTGGCCGTCGAGGAGTTCAACGCGCGACGCGACGCCCCCTTCCAGGTGGACGTGCGGGCCGTGGACGACGCCGGCGACCCGGCCGAATCGGCCCGGCTCGCGAAGCGACTCGCCGATGACCCTTCCGTCCTCGCCGTGGTCGGCCCGACCACGGACGCGACCGCCATGTCCGCGCTGGTCGCGTACGACGCCGCCCTCCTGCCCGTACTCGCGGTGTCCCCCGGCGCCATCGCCCTCGTCGTGCAGGGCTTCCGCTCGTTCCTGCACACACGGCTGCCCGACTCTGTGCTACCCGTCTACCTCGACGCGGTCCTGCGGAGCACCCGCCCGCGCAGGATCGGTCTGGTCGTCGACCGGGCCGCCGACGACTACGGCGCTGAGGTCAGCAGCAGCTTGAGCAGGCAACTGCACACGGCCGGGCAGCCGTTCCTGCCCCGCGTGGTCAGCACCCTGCGGTCCGGCTTCGGGGACACGGTGGACGATCTCTTGGCCGTCGGCACCGACTCCTTCGCCTTCGCCGGTCTGCCCGACCGGGGCGCGTCGTTCGCCCGGACGCTCAGCGAGCGCGGCTTCTCCGGTGCCCGCGCCTCCGGACCGGCCCTGCTCGACCCGCGTTTCCTCACGGCCGCGAAGGAGGCCGCCGAGGGGTGGACGATCGTCGCACCGGTCGTCGACCCGACGGACATCCCCGAGGCGAAGGCGTTCGTGAGCGCCTACCGGAAGCGGTGGAAGAAGGCGCCGCCCCGGTACGCGGCGGAGGCCTACGACGTGACCTCCATGGTGCTCAAGTCGCTCGGGGACCTCCCGTCCAAGAGCCGTACCCGCGAGGAACTGCTCACCGCGCTGCGGGCCGCCAAGTACCAGGGCGTCACCAGGACGTACGGGTTCCAGAAGAACGGCCTGCCGACCATCGACGGCACCGGCGCCTACCTCTGGCGTGTCGAGGACGGGGCGTTCGTGTACGGCGGCCCCGCGCCGTTGACAGCCTGATGGAGCCGCTGCGTACCACCGATCCGTCGCGGCTGGGCGACTACCGCCTGCTGCGACGGCTCGGTGCCGGAGGCATGGGCGTCGTCTTCCTGGCCCGCGCACCGGGCGGGGCCTTCGCCGCGGTCAAGGTCGTACGGGCGTCCTACGCGGACGACGCGGGGTTCCGGGCCCGGTTCCGCCGGGAGATCGAGGTGGCCCGGCAGGTGGACAGCCCCTGGGTGGTCCCGTTGCTGGGCGCGGACGCCGACGCGGAGGATCCGTGGCTGGCGACCGCGTTCGTACCGGGTCCCTCGCTCACGGAGGCGCTGGAGGATCACGGGCCGTGGTCGCCGGCGTCCGTGTGCGTGCTGGGGCTGCGGCTCGCCGAGGCACTGGACGCCGTCCACCGGGCGGGGCTGGTGCACCGCGACGTGAAGCCGGGCAACCTGTTGCTGGCCCCGGACGGTCCGCGCCTGATCGACTTCGGTATCGCGCGCACGCCGGAGGGTACGGCGCTCACGTCCACCGGCGTCATCGTGGGCTCGCCCGGTTTCCTGTCGCCCGAGCAGGCCCGGGCGCGCGGCGCGGGGGTCGGCCCGCCCAGCGATGTCTTCTCGCTGGGCTGCGTCCTGGCCTTCGCCGCGACCGGCGTACGGCCGTTCGGCGGCGGCGCGGCCGCCGGGATGCTGTTGCGCACGGTCTACGACGATCCGGAGCTGGCCGGCCTCCCGGCGGCGCTGGAACCGGTCGTACGGGCGTGCCTGGACAAGGACCCGGCGCGGCGGCCGACCGCCGTCGAGGTCGGTGCGGCGCTCGACGCGGCCGTGCCCGCCGACCGGGAGCGGTGGCTGCCGGAGCCGGTGACCCGGCTGATCGCGGACCGGTCCGCGATCGTGCTCGCCATGGGCGCGATCGAACCGACCCGGGTGTCGGCACCGGCCTCGACCGCGCGTGGGGACGCCGTCGCGGTCACGAAGGGTCCGATGGGCTCGGACGCGGTGACGGTGACGTCCCTGAAGCGGCCGGAAGCCGTGCCCCCGGGCGCGAGCCGCCGCCGGTTCCTGGCGCTCGGCTCCACGGGGGCGGCGGGGGTGCTGGCGGCCGGCGGCGGAGCCTGGTGGTGGAGCAACCGTGGCGGCAGGAAGGCCGGCGCGGGCGCCTCACCGTCGTCCGCCCCACGCACCGAACTCGCCGTGGCCTTCCAGGGCGACCTCTCCAGCGCGACCGGCGAGGTCGGGCGGGCCCAGCTCAACGGCGCCCGGCTGGCCGTGGCGCGCGTCAACGCCGACGCCGACCGGCCGTTGCGGCTGAAACTTCGGGCGTACGACGACGGGGGCGAGCCCGACCGGACCCTGGACCGGGCCCGACGGCTCGTGGCGGACAAGCGGGTCCTCGCGGTGCTGGGGCCCACCTCGGACGACTGCTTCCTCGCCACGGAGACCACGTACACCAAGGCCGTGCTGCCCGTGGTCACCGTTTCGGTGGGGGTGACGGCGCAGGTCAGGGAGGCCGGCCTGTCCACACTGCGTTCGCATGCACAACTGTCGCCGACCGATGAGTTGCTCGCCGCCCCGTGCAACGTCTATCTCTCGGGCAAGGTCGACGCCCGCAAGGTGTTCCTGGTCGACGACCGGGCCGAGGGCGACTTCGCCTGGGCCCTCTGCAACTTCATCCAGCGGGCACTGGGCCGTGACGGGAGGGACACGAGCGTCACGAGTGTCGCCGCAGGCAAGTTCGACGCCACCGCGCTCGCCACGAAGGTCGTCACGGATCGCGCGGACGCGGTCGTGTTCAGCGGGGGCCAGGAGCGGGCGGGTGCCTTCGCGGCGGCGCTGCGCGGGGCCGGGTTCTCCGGGGCCCGGGTCGCGACCCAACGGGCCTTCGGCACACGGTTCTTGAAGAGCGCGGGCCCGGCAGCCGACGGCTGGGTGTTCGCCACCACCTTCATCGATCCGACGGCCGCCCCGGCGGCCCGCGCGTTCACCAAGGCGTACGAGGCACGGTACGGGGAGCGTCCAGGCTGGTACGCGGCGGAGGCGTACGACGCGGTGTTGTTCCTGGCCGAGGTGTGCGCGAGCGGGGACTCGCCCCTGACGGAACGCGGGGCGATCGTACGTCGTATGCGCGAGGTGGCCTACAAGGGCATCAGCCGGACCGTCGCGTACACCTCGGCCAACGGATACAACCACGACGCGCTGTTCCTGTTCCGTGTGGTCGACCGGGAGTTCGACTTTCTCGGGCAGTACCAGCAGGCGGATGTGTGAGACCGGTCGCCGAGGCCGACCGTTCGGGCTGGTCGTCCCGGATGGTCGTCGAGGGTGGAGCCCGGCCGGGATCAGGACCCGGGTCAGGACCGGGGTCGAGGGTGGTCAACGGGGCCGGGCCCGAGGGGCTATCGTGCCTTCATGTCGCAGGACCTGATTCGCATCGTTTCCCGAGACTCGCCCATGGCTCTGGCCCAGGTGGAGCGTGTACGCGCCGAGCTCGCCGTGCTCCACCCGGCGCTGCGCACCGAAGTGATCCCCGTGAAGACGACCGGGGACAAGTGGATGGGCGATCTCTCCCAGGTCGAGGGCAAGGGGGCGTTCACCAAGGAGGTCGACGCCGCGCTCGTCGCGGGCGAGGCGGACCTCGCCGTGCACTGTGTGAAGGACATTCCCGCCGACCGGCCCCTCCCGGCCGGCACGATGTTCGCCGCGTTCCTGAAGCGGGACGACATCCGTGACGCGCTCGTGGACCCCGCCGGGCGCACCCTGGACGAGCTGCCCGCCGGGACTCGTATCGGCACCTCCTCCGTACGGCGTACGGCGCAACTCGCCGCTTCCCACCCGCACTTGGAGTGCGTGCCGTTCCGGGGCAACGCCAACCGCCGTCTGGAGAAGCTCGCCGCCGGCGAGGCGGACGCGCTGCTGCTGGCCGTCTCCGGGCTGGAGCGGATCGGCCGCGCGGACGTGATCAGCGAGATCCTGTCCGTCGAGACGATGATGCCGCCGATCGGCGCGGGCGTCCTGGCGCTCCAGTGCCGGGAAGGCGACGACCTCACCATCGACACCGTCAGCGGCCTCGGCGACCCTGACACCCACCGCGAAACCCTCGCCGAGCGGATGTTCCTGCACGTCCTCCAGGGCCACTGCAACAGCCCCATCGCCGGGTTCGCCCGCACGGACCGCAGCGGCGAACTCTCCCTCCGCGCCTCCGTGTTCACCCCCGACGGCAAGACGGTCATCAACGCCCACGAATGGGCCGGCCGTCTCGACCCCGCGACCCTGGGCACCTCCGTCGCCGTCGCCCTGCTCCGCCAGGGCGCCCGGGATCTCATCGACGGCATCGCCCACTGACCCGCGCCCGGGCCTGCCGGATCGACCGGTGGTCGATCACGGCACCCGGCGACAACCGTCGGTGGTTCCTGGCCGCACGGTCAGTCGACGCGCCTGGCCAGTACCTGGCCCGGCCAGGTGCCGGAGAGGAAGCGGTCGGTGGGGATGAAGCCGTTGCGTTCGTAGAACGCGACGAGGTCACCGCCGCCGCCCGCCCAGCAGTCGACCCGCAGGAGCCGTACGTCGGCCCGGCGGGTCTCCTCGGCGGCGTGGGCCAGCAGGGCCGCCCCGATGCCCCGACCGGCGTGGCGGCGGTCGGAGACCAGCAGCCGGACGTACCTCTCGGGTTCCCCGGCCGGTGCGATCGGCATCTGGGGGCTGGGGCCGGAGTCCAGCACCAGGGCGCCGACGGGTGTTCCGTCCAGCTCCGCGATGTACGGGGTGTTCTCGGTCGTGTACCGCTCGACCCGTGCCACCCCGTCGGGCCGCCGTGAGTACGGGATCGTGCCCCACTGCTCGGTGTTGCCGCGCTCGTTCATCCAGGCCACCGCCGCGTCGAGCATGCCGAGGATGGCCGGAGCGTCGGCCGGAGCGCCGGCTCTGATCCGTATTCCGTGGAGGGTGTCGGTCACGTCGGCAGCCTACCGAACTGGAGTACGCACGGGTTCCTGGCTGGTCATCACGGGCTGTATCTGCCGGGGCCGGTGCCGCGGTTGTTCCCGCATCTGCTGCGGCATGCGTGCGCGACCCACAACTACGAGCGCGGGATGACGTTGTGGGAGGTACAACGAATGCTCGGACATGTCTGGACGACTACGACGGTCAACTACCTGGCGACGGCCCAGGCTGATCCCGAGCAGGCGGACCGCTGGAGGTCGTCGGCGACGCGGGCCGGGCAGCGGCTGATCGCGGACAGGGGGAGCTTGCGGTGAAGTGGAATCTGCGCTGGGCGGCAGCCAAGCGCGACATCTGACGACCGGTCGATCTGCAGGCGGCGCTCGCGAAGGCGGGGTTCACGCCGTCGCTGAGCAAGGTCGCCGCCTTGTGAACACATCCACACCGTCCACCACGACGAGCTGAGCACCGGCCTTGTGGCCGACTGGCTGCGCGAACGCCGACGGCGCTGGCCCGAGGCCACCAACCCGCATCTGCTGATCACTTCCCGGACCTACCGGCACCCGGCATCCCCACCGATCAGCTACTGCGCGCGCAGGGCCACCTTCGACCAGATCGGACTGCTGCCCCGCCAGGTGTGGGCCGACCGCATCCTCTACTTTACCGACCGTGGGTAGTGCCGCCCATGATGTCCGTCTGGACCTGTGACGTTGGCGTCATGGGCTCGTTTACCGACCGGGACCGGGACGTCTGTCATGTTCCGGAGTCGGTACGGAGGACGAGTGGTACGGCACGTGGTGGTCGGGGACTTGAGGGTCCAGCCGATCGAGCGGAAGGATGGACGGCGGTCGTGGACGATCGTCTGGCCCGAGGGCACGGTCCACAAGGAGGCGGACCGGTTCCTGCGTGTCCATGACGGTTCGGGCACGCAGAGGACGTACGCGTACTTGCTGGTGGACCACCTGCGGTGGTTGGAGCGCGAGTGCCTGGCCTTCGACAAGGTCGTGCTGCGGGATCTTGAGCGATACATGGGCGTCGTCGGCGCCGAGATCCGGATGCCGCTCGGAGAACCGTGGCGGGTCGGCAAGCGCCCCTACGGCCGCTCCGCTCTGTCGACCGCGGCGGCCTGCTTGAAGGGCTTCTACCTGCACCAGGCATCCCTCGGCGTCAACGGCGAACTCGGCAAGAAGCTCGACACGTCCCGGCTGCCGTCGCGAGTGGACCGGCGTCGTTCCTTCCTCGGACACGTGAAGTCCGCGCTGCCCGCCAACCCGCTCGCGCCGAAGGGCCCGCACCGACGGCACCCAAAGATGCTCCCCGAGGGAGCCCGGGAGAGGCTCCTGACGGTGGTGAACTCGGCCCGGGACCGATTGGTGGTCACCTGGCTCGCGGACGGAGGCTTGAGGATCGGCGAGCTCTGCGGGCTCCACCTGGTCGACCTGCACCTGCGCGAGAACGCGGCCTGCGGCGAATGCCGCACCCCCCACGTCCACATCTGCCACCGGCCCGGCAACCCGAACCGGGCCGAGGCGAAGACCAAGCACCCGTGGCGCCTCGAGGGCGGGACGGTGACCGGCGGGCTGATCAAGCGGGTCAGCCCGGCGATGGTGCACACCTACTTCGAGTACCTCACCGGCGGCGAGTATCCGCGCGGGCAGGCCGGGCACGGGATGCTCCTCGTCCAGCTGCGCGGCGCGAACACCGGGCATCCGTGGGCGCCGGTCGCGGCCCGCCGGATGCTTGGCCGGGCTGGGAAACGCGCCGGTCTGGGACTTGTGAAGCCCCATGCCTTCCGGCATTCCTTTACCTCGGCCGTTCTCGACGCCGCCCACGGCAATCTGCTGATCGCCCGGGACGCCGGCGGCTGGGCCTCGGCCACGATGGTCGACGAGATCTACGGGCACGTCGACGTCCACGACCCGGACTTCGACGCCGCGCTCCGTACGGTCTGGGGGGAGAGGAAGTGACCGCGACCTCTCTGCTGCCGCTCCACACCGACCGTCCGGATCGCGAAGGCCGGGACCGATTGGAGATTCTGAGCGCGCTGATCAACGGGCCGAGCTTCGACCCCCTGTATCGGGCGGACATCATTCAGATCCCGCCAGAGCACCCGGTCTACTCCTGGGCGTGTCTGGTAAACGGATGCGAACGGTGGCGGACGTCCACCAGGGATCTTTGCTCGGTCCACAACGAGCAGTGGCGCGTTGAACGCGCCCGCGGTGGCACGAAAGGTGAGTTCCTGCGCACCGCCCGGCCCTTGGCTCTCGCCGAGAGAGCTCACGAGATCACCTGCCGGATCTGTCTGGTCCGGCCTGCTCAGAGTGCCGGCACTCATCTCTGCTACCGCCATCAGCGGCGCTGGCACGCTCACAGGACCGCCCACGGTGTTGATACTGGGTTCGATCAGTGGCTGGGCGACCAGGAACCCCTCACGGGTTACGGGCGATGTCAGGTCGTGGTCTGCCGCGATCTTGCGCACGCGCCGACGGGGCTATGCGTGTGGCACGAGGAGCGTTACCGGTCACACGGCAGTCCCGGAGGAGTATCGCTGCCGGAGCAGTGGTGGTCACGCTACGAGCAGAATGGGCGGCCGGTCCCCGTCGCATACGTTGACCTCGCGGAGTTCCGGCGATGGTGCGCGACAGCTACTCCGGTGCCACGCCCGGGACAAATCAATCTGCTCGGGCTCAGGCCGCTGGCCAAGGCTGAGGTCCAGTGGAGCCTGTTTGCTCACGCCCAGCAACAGCGTGCCAAGTGGGAACTGCCCTGGGTTCAGGACCTGATCAACTCATGCCGCGGCCACGAACTGAGCTCCCTCACCGACCTGAGCATCGGAGGAGAGCGCCGGTCGACGGGCCTGGTGGCCCGCGAGATGTCCAACACGCTCCGGTTGGTCTACTTCGCTCCGGCTGACACCCGGGAAGCAGGGTTCATCGAGACCGAGCACTTCGGGATTCGCATTCCGCACCGGCGCGGCCACTTCGACCTGACTGGGGTGTCTCAACGCTGGCTGCGTGATCTCTTGTGGGACTACCTGGCTGCCCTGATGCGCTCCCCACAGTGCCCTCGCAGCAGGAGCCCGTTCGACCAGATCCGCCGGGCGATCACCGAGCTGAGCGCATTTCTTGAGGTCGACGCACCCGGCGGGGGCCATGATCCCTCCCTGCTGCGCGAAGAGCACATGACGCGGTTCGTTGCTGACCAGCGGCACCGTGAACGCAACGGCCTGCCGTCCTTGGTGATGAAACGCGCCGATGGAACACCGTCGATCGTCACCACGAACACGCGCAGACCCGTCTTCAACTACACCCGCAAGCTCCTGCGCGAGGCGCTGGAGTCCGGACAGGTGCACGATCTGGGGCTTGGCCACGCTTTTGTTGCCGCCATGCCGGCTGCCGGTGGGGAAGCGCCGCGACCCTCTCGCCGCCCGTTCCCCGACGACGTCGCACGTGCTCTTGCCGATGAGAGCAACTTGGCTCAACTCGCGGAGACTTATGACCCGCTGGACCAGGGCATGAGGGACATCTGGGAGACGATCATCATCACCGGCCGCCGCAGCGGTGAGGTCCTGAAGGTGCCGCTGGACTGCATCGGCAGGTATGGCGGACTGGCGATGTTCTGGCACGATCAGACCAAGGTCGGCAACTACGACGTCGCCATTCGCATCCCCGACTACCTCTACAAGGTGCTCGCCGAGCGTCAGCGAAAGACTCTGGCCCGGTTCGCAGCCCGGCACGGCCGCCAGCCCACCCGGTCGGAACGGACCCGTATGGCTCTCTTCCCCACCCGGGTCCGCAACCTCGGTGGGGAGGAATCCCTCACCTATAGCTGGTTCCACCGCGGCTTCCGCCGCTGGCTGGGACAGCTTGACCTCGGCCAGTACGTTCCGCACCAGGCCCGGCATACTCTGGCCACCAGCCTGCTGCGGGCCGGGGCCACCTTGACGCACATCCGCCGCTACCTCGGTCAGGTCTCCGACCGCATGGCCGAGCACTATGTCCACCTGACCAGCTCTGATCTGGAGGACGTGCTGCAGCGCGTCTGGGTCGCCGGCCCGGGCACCGCCCAACCTGGTGAACTCCTCGCTGGGGAGGCCACCCCGCTCACCCGCGAACAGGCCCAGGCCATGGCCATCGATCTGTCCCGCCGCAGTACCCCGGCCGAGGGCGGCTTCTGCACCTTCCAGCCCGTCGTCGACGGCGGTGCCTGTCCGTGGAACCTGGACTGCCACAACTGCGACAAGTTCGTCCTGTCCGGCGCCGACCTTCTCTACTGGCGCCGCAAACGCGAGCAGTGGCGGCTGCTGGCCGAAGGTGCCCCGGACGACGCGACCGCCGACTACCTCCACCAGTACTTCGAGCCCACCGCCCGCGCCATCGACGGCCTGGAGAAGGCCCTGTCCGGCCTCGGCCTTCTCGATGACGCCCTCGCCCTAGACCTGCGCAAACCCCAGGACTACTTCCACCGCGTGTGGTCCACCGCCTTCCGCGCCACCGACCTCGCCGCTGGACACGACGAGGGCGAGTACAGCGACGAGTACACAACGGCCGACGACGAGGAAGCACGCAGATGAACCCCGCCACCGTCCCGGAACCTCGCACAGCCGCCGCCCTGGCGGCCCGCCGTCGCAGAGCAGAGGCCGCCCTCCAGCGGGTTCACGAGGCCATCGCTCGGATCCGGCGGGAGAAGGCCCAGGTCAGCGTCGCCGCCGTCGCCCGCCGCGCGGACGTCTCGCGCACCTTCCTCTACGACAATCCCGAGGCCAGGACCGCGGTCGCCACCGCCATGGCCAAGACCGGCGAACGCCGGTCCCAGATGCTCGCCGACCAGGACAACGAGCACGAGGCGACCTGGCGTCAACGCGCGCTGAACGCCGAGGACGCCCTCAACGCCGCCCACGCTGAGATCCTCACCCAGCGCACCCACATCGGCAAACTCCTCGGCCAGATCCGCGACTTGCAGGCCGAGTGGACAGAGGAGGCGATCCAGCGGATCACCACCGAGAACACCACACTCAAGCAACGGGTCCGCCAGCTCACCACCGACAACCGCACTCTCGACGAACGACTCAAAGCCGCGCGCTCAAATCTCCGCTTCCAGGACCGACGCGTCGCCGACCTCGAAGCCCAGATCGCCGACTCAACGGTGCGTTGAATCAGCTCGGTCGAGTTCAGATGGCGGCTCACCGGCCAAGGCTGGCGGGCCGCCGTCGCCGAGGCGAATGCTGAGCTGGGAACCCAGCTCCTGGAAGCCCAGCGCAAGCGCCACACGCCTTGACGGATACGGCCGTGCTCTCCATTGCGGAAGCAGCCCGGCGTCCAGTGCATGGGCCACCGCCGCAGACGCCACGACCCGCGCCAGCCCCCGGCCTTGATGGTCCGGTTCAACCAACACACTGAGGTGAGCCACCGACCGAGGCCAAGCTTGGTAGCCGGCCGCGGCAACCACCTTGTCACCGTCACGGAGGACGAATGCGGGAGACGTGATGTCCTCCAAGCCGCTTTCGCCGGCGTCCTCTTCACCAGCGCGGGCCAGGAGCTCGGCCAGCTCATCGTCGCCGCACGTCACCTTCTCGACAGCGGCGCCTCCTTGCACAGGAAAGAAGTCGGCGCGGTCGAGATAGAGGAGGGACGCGGGCCCAAGTACGTCGAGGACGGGCAACACTTCACGCAAGCGACCCTCGTCGACGAGCTCCTCATTGGACAGCTTCCTTGAAGCGCCCGCCATCAGCTCGGCGACCTGCACGCTCGGCACGGTGACGATGCTGGCGCCGCCGAGGACCACGACCCCCGTCCACAACGGCGGACACAACTGCGAGGCAGGCGAGACCACAATGTTCGCCCCCTCTGAGGAGGAGAACTTCACTGGCGTCACCGCCAGCTCACTCCATAGCTCCCGGGCCCGGCCAAGCAAGAGATTGCTAGTCATGGCCGTATCGTGTCCGACCCCACGCCCCCTGGGCGACTGGTTTGCAACGGGACGGGGGCCCAGGCACCCCCGGCGCTGCGAGCCTCGCGCACCGTGCTCCCGCTCGCGGCACGACGACCACACGAACGAGCGACAACAACGATCCCAACTCGCCGACACGGACATGTAGTCTATGAATCGTCGCAGTTCAGAGCCGGTATCCGAGCTCCCGCGGTCGGTAAACTCTACGAGGCCCAGCAGACCGCCGACCCAGTGCACCTCGTCCGGCTGTTCGGCATTCACCCCGGCGTCGCGGTGAAATACGTACAGACCGCGCACCCGGACAAGGCCCTGCCACGCATCCGCTGACCGGGCGACACCCGCCCCGTCGCCTGCTCACGGTGGAACACCTTCGACCATGTCCTCGACCTGGTCCCTGCCGGAGCCGATGCTCGCCACCCCCACACCCGACTGCGTACTCCATCCGGAACACGCGGCGGAACCGTAGTGGGACGGCTACCGGGCACTGCTGGGAGGTGGCCCGGCGGCCGGATCCTGATCCGTTCCCGCCCCGGTGGAGGCCTGATGGCGGCCTTTCCCGAGATCGTCGCTGCGGCCTCGCCGTTCCCGACGACACCGCGTTCGAGGGGGAAACCGGTGGTGCGGGAGGGCGGCCAACCAGCCCATTAAAAGTGGGCAAACATTGCGAAATCACGTTTCTGACGGTCATTCACAACGGGAGCATGATCTTCCATGCCGAGAGATGATGTTGTAAAGATATAGTCGAACGCCTGCACCCGGCCGGGGGAGGAATCGGCCGGAAGTCGATGAGGGGCAAACGCGTGCAGGTACTCCTCCAGCGGAGCGCGAGAAAAATCTTCACGGTCATGGCCATGGCCGGCGCCCTGTTTGTCGGCGCTGTGCTGACCGCCCAGGCGGCGAGCTTCGACAACATGCACAAGGCCGACAACACGTACTGGGACTGTGAGGACGACGGCTATTGCTGTCGGACCGACAACGGCTACCCGACTTTCGGCATCGAGGCGGGCATGACCACCGCCGACGACAACGATGTGCGCGAAGTGCTTGGGGATGAGTACGGGCCCACCGATCTCGAACGGCACGAGCACACGGGCAGTGAAATGCAGTACGACGGCTCGTCCGAGACGGACATCATCTTCGACTGGAACGACCCGAGTCTTGCCGCCGGTGTCAATGGCGTGACCTGGTGCAATGACGCCGCGAGCGAGTACGAGTGCGACCAGCACCACATCAGCTTCGACAACATGGGTGGCGGGTCGGCGAACCCCTGGAAGGCCGTTGTCTGCCACGAAACCGGGCATGCCGTCGGCCTCACCCACGGGGGCGAGGCCTCACCCGCGCAAAGTTATGCGGACAGCGACCTGGGCTGCATGCGCACGGGTGGCTCCGCTGAGCAGTTGATTTCCTGGACGAATCTCGGGTCGCACAACGTCGGCCAGATCAACGATGTCTACGTCAAGCCGTGACCGGCCCTGCTGCGGGCACCGATTCTGCCGGGCGGCCGTCGAGGCGTCGGGCTGTACCAGACCACATGAGGGAAAGCCGTTTCATGTTTCGTGTGAAGAGTGACCAGTCCGCTGCGGGCCGGCGGTGGCTGCCCGTGACCCGGCGCGGGCGCTTGACTGCTCTTGCTGTCGCGGTGGCTGCCGTGGCCGGTGGGACGTTCGCCGGTGTCGCCACCGCCAATGGCGGTGGCGAGGGGCCGCCGGCGGTCGCGGCCCACATGTTGGCGGGGTTCCCGACCCTGACCGCGTCCGACTGGGTCACGCACGGCGACCACGCCGTCGTGATCGAGATGGCGCCCGGCAGCGAACGCAGGGGTGCGCTGCCAAAGGACAAGAAGGACAACGGTGAAGGGCACATCCCGCGCACCGCGACGATGAAGGTCGATCAGGTTCTGTGGTCCAAGCCCGGTGCCGAGGCCGCGCCAAAGACCTACCCGGTCGAGCTCCTGGGCTGGTGGTGGGAGGGCGGCAGCGAGCGGGAGTTCGCCTGGCAGGGCGAGCCCCGCTACGAGGAGGGCCACAAGTACATCGCCCTGCTGGTGAAGGGCGATGACGGCAAGTGGGGCGCCACCTCGCACGCGATGCCCTACGACGACGGGAAGGTCGGCACCGGCGAGAGCGCCGGGAAGACCAGCACCGGCGAGAACGCCGGTGGACTTCAGGGCCTGGAGAAGAAAGCCCACGGCAAGAACGCGGCCGTGGTGAAGCAGCTCCTGGAAGCGGCCCAGCCGGCGAAGTAGCCGCACACGCTGATATCGGCCCCTGCGGCGGGGAACACTTCGCGACCCGCCGCACTACTCCGAAGTGATCGAGGTGCCTTGGGTGTCGCAGTCGTTACTGACCTTGGAGTCATAGCGTCTGCGGATCGACAACTGGCGGCTTCTGGGCTCACTGATACGACACCCCATCCTCGCCGCGCGCGGCATGCCCATGGCCCGCGTCGCAACGGCCACGCTCGCCGCGACCTTCACCACCTCCGTCTCCGGGGGCCGCCGCCCACCCGGCACTGGCCCAGGCCGGCCCCGGCCCCATCGCACCCGACTGGCGGCTGGGCCTCGGCGGCCTCATCGACGGCTGCCTCGGCTCCCGCCTCCAGCCCCACCTGCCCGAAACCGCGCTCCGCCTCCTGCTCCGTACCCTCGCTGCCATGTACGCCGCCCAGAACCTGTACCGACCTGCACAGGAACTCAGCAGGACGCGACGGCGACCTCCAGCCACGGGAGCGGGCCGTTGCCAAGGCGGGAATTGCTGGTCCTGTCGGGCCGAGGGTGCCGTAACGTGCGCCAGCATCGGCCGGTAGGAAGCCGGTAGGAAGGAGACGGCTTCGGGTTCTTGTCGAACCCTGCGCCCACAACGACCGCCGACATCAGCCACCGCTCCACCGAACCCGCACGCCACTGCCACCCAGGGCGGCAACCACGGTCCGGTTCAAGGCTCAAAGCTCAAAGCTCAAAGCTCAAGGCGTCCAGGATTCCGCGAACTCGCGCGCTTCGGGGCGGGGGCCGTGTGTTGTCCGGTGTACGGCGGTGTGCGGCTTCGGCGTACGGCGGTGTGCGGCCGGGCTCGCTCACCGGGCCGTCTCCCCCGTGGGGTCGTCGGGCCGGGCGAGGCCGAGTTCGCGGTCGCCGAGGGGTTCGAAGTAGCGCTCCACGTCGGCGTCGGTGACGTCGGCGAGGCCTGCCGGGGACCAGCGGGGGTTGCGGTCCTTGTCGATGACCTGGGCGCGGATGCCCTCGACCAGGTCGGCGGTGGCCAGGGCCGCGCAGGAGACGCGGTACTCCTGCTCCAGCGCTCTCTCCAGGGAGCCGAGCCGCCGGGCGCGGCGCACGGCGGTCAGGGTGACCTTGACGGCGGTGGGCGACTTGGCGAGCAGCGTCTCGGCGGTCTCCTTCGCCGCCGGGTCGCCGTGGGCGAGGAGCCTCCGGACGATCTCCTCGGCGGTGTCTGCGGCGAAGCAGGAGTCGATCCACTCCCGCCGTCCGGCCAGCTCGCCGGCCGGCGGCTGCCGCACCTGCCGGGCGACGGCTTCCCCTACGGGCAGTTCGGCGAGGTCGTCGAGGAGGTGCCCGAGCGACGTGGACGGCACGTAGTGGTCGGCGAGTCCGCACAGCAGGGCGTCCCCGGCGCCGATCCGAGCGCCCGTCAGGGCGAGGAGAGTGCCGAGTTCGCCCGGCGCGAGGGCCAGGAGATGGGTGCCGCCGACGTCCGGTACGAAGCCGATGCCGGTCTCGGGCATGGCGATCCTCGATCGCTCGGTGACGATACGTACGCGGCCGTGCGCGGAGACCCCGACACCGCCGCCCATCACGATCCCGTCCATGACGGCGACGTACGGCTTGGGGTAGCGGGCGATACGGGCGTTGAGGTGGTACTCGTCGTACCAGAACGCGGCCGAGGCGGTGCCGTCCCCGTCGCGGGCGTCGTCGTGGACGACACGGATGTCGCCGCCCGCGCACAGGCCCCGCTCCCCCGCGCCCGTGATGACGACGGTCTGCACGGCCGGGTCGTGTTCCCAGGCGGTCAGCGCCTCGTCGATGCGCCGCACCATGGCGTGGTTGAGGGCGTTGAGGGCCCTGGGGCGGTTGAGGATGATGTGGGCGGCCCGGCCGGCGGTGCGCAGGAGGACGGGCTCTGCGCCGCCGGTCATCGGCGGGCCTCCGTCAGGCCTCGGGCCACACTGACGCGCATGATCTCGTCGCTTCCTTCCAGGATCCGGTGGAAAGGTGGGTCCCGGACGGTCACGGTGGGCGCACCGGGCGTGCGACAGGCGACCACCCGTCATGAGACGGACCCCGCTTCGAGCAGGAGCCAGGTGGGCGCGGTCGCCGGTCAAAGCCCCGAGCTTGCCAACACCCCGGACCCGCCGAGCGTACCCGACCCCCTGCTGCTCACCTCCGCCCCAGGGGTGGCTTCTCGATCTCTCCCGGGCACGAGACCGCCCGCGGCCGACAGCGGCCGACGGCGGCCACCGACAGCGCCGACGGACCGCCGCTGACGTCAGCGTTCACTTCGGAGGCTTCCGCCAGGTCCTGATCTCGGTGGCCGGAAGGCGCTCCGCGAAGCGGTTGTCGGGGGCCGTCTCCTCCAGCAGCGCACGCAGGTCCCGTTCGAAGTCCGCGAGTCCGTCGCCCAGCAGGTGCGGCGCCGAATCGGATCGGGAGAACGTCCACGCGACGATGTCGTCCGTGGTGCGGGTGACGACTTCCCCGGCCGGCACCACAAGTCGTGCGAAGTTCCGGAAACCGGCGCGCTCGATGATGAGTTCCTCCCCGCCCGGCGTGCCGTTGACCAGCACGCCCTGCCCCGCACGGCGCAACGGGCCCAGATATCGGCGCACCAGGTCAGCGATGCGGTCGTACGGCGGAGCGGGCAACGGCGGAGGCGGAGGCTCGGGAAGCGGGTGTTTCAGGTCGCTCACGTGGACGAGCGCGCCGCCCGGATCCAGCATCTCCAGCACGGTGGCTGCGACACGGTCGCGATCCGTCCAGTGGAAGGACTGCGCGAACACCACGGCCCGGAACGCCCCCAGTCCCGCCGGCAGATCCTCGGCGCGGGCGGCCACCCAGCGCGCGTTGGTCACCCCTCGGCGCCCGGCCTGCCGCCCGGCCTCGGACAGCATGTCCTCGTCCGGATCGACGCCGACCGCCTCCGTGAAGAACCGTGCCATCGGCAGCAGCACGGTCCCCGGGCCGCAGCCGACGTCGAGGAGTCTGCCCCGGCCGTCCAGACCGAGGGCCTCGGCGAACGCTTCGGGAAAGCCGGGGGCGTACGGGAGCCTGCCTCGCTCGTAGTGGGCCGCGCTTCCCTGGAAGAGCGTGCGGTCCCACTCCCATCCATCAGGCATGTCGATCCCCTTCAGCCGCCCGGTCCGTGCCAACTCGCACGCTACTCGGGTCAGTCGAACTCCTCGACGTACTCCTCCGGCGGTCCCGGCTCGGGACGGTCCCGCAACTCCAGTTCCCCGCCGAGCCGTTCGAGTTCGAGGACCGTCACCATGTTCCCGCCTGCGCTCAGCAGGGGTGCCGGGCGGTACAGCGTGACCTGCGGCCCGATCTCACGGTAGCGTCCGAGGAGGAAGCCGTTGACGGGGCGGAGGGCCGATGCGCGCCGATCAGCCGCAGCCAGTGCTGGGCGCCCCAGCGGCTGGTGCAGGCCGGGTTTCTGGGTGTGAGGAACCCCGCGCCGCCGCATTCCCGGACCACGGACACGATCCGTCGGGCCCGGACGCGGAGCGAACGCGGGCAAACCAGAACGCCCAACACCGTCCGGGGCGTTCGGCCGAGCACGAGACCTGGCAACAGGACTCACTCCCGCTCAGTCCCTAGGAACGGTTCCGTCCTGGGTGAACCGGTCCTGCTCACTGCTGTTCGTCACGGCGTGCGATCGCCCCCGAGCAGCGCAGAACCGTCAAACTCGTCCTCGGGACCGGGTTCCTCTGTGAGCCCACCGGAAATGTGAACTGACGTACGGAGAACGGGTGTCGGGACGTAAGTTGTGTCTGGAACTCCTCGCTTCGGCTGAAAGACGGACGGTAGACATGACCGACCACGCGACCACGCCCGGACCCGCGGCGCATCAGAAGATCGACACCTCGGTGCCGCACTCGGCCCGTATCTGGAACTACTGGCTGGGCGGGAAGGACAACTACCCCGTCGACGAGCAGGCCGGTGACGCGTACACCGCCGTGTTCCCCGGCATCGTGACCATCGCCCGCAGCAGCCGCGCGTTCCTGCGGCGCAACATCACGTACCTGGTCGCCGAGGCGGGCATACGCCAGTTCCTGGACGTCGGAACGGGCCTGCCGACCGCCGAGAACACCCACGAGGTCGCCCAGCGGATCGCCCCTGAGACACGGATCGTCTACGTCGACAACGACCCGATGGTCCTGGCCCACGCCCGCGCCCTGCTCTACTCCACGCCGGAGGGGGCGACCGCCTACGTCGACTCCAACGTGCTCGACCCGGACCGCATCCTCGCGGCCGCCGCCGACACGCTGGACCTCAGCCGGCCCACCGCGCTGATCCTCAGCAACATCCTGGGCCACGTCGCCGACCACGACCAGGCGCGCTCCATCGTCGACCGTCTGCTGGGCGCGCTGCCGTCCGGGAGCTATCTCTCCATCAACGACGGTTCCCGGGGCATCGACCCGGTCTTCGAACGGGCCCAGGACGGGTACAACGAGAGCGGCGCCGTGCCGTACAACCTGCGCACCGTCGACGAGATCACCTCGTTCTTCGACGGCCTCGAACTGCTGGACCCCGGCGTGGTCTCGGTCCCCCTCTGGCGCCCGGACACCACCGACCCGGCCCCGCTGGTCATCGCCGAACACGGCGGCCTCGCCCGCAAGCCGTGACACCACGTAGTGACGGCGTGATGCCGTGAGGTGGAGTGGCGCGGGCCTGGGCGGTTTCACCAACCGCCCGGGCCCGCGCCACTGTTTGTCGGGCCACCGTGCGGGGGCGTTCCGGAGTACATCCGACGAGACCAGGACGACCCCGCACGCTCGCTCGCGGGACCGCCGCCGCCGGGAAGCGCCTGGTCACCAGTGGTCAGTGATCGATCAGTTTCCGGCCAAAGACTTGATATGCCCCTGACATACCCGCCTCACGTCTGTCACTCTGTGCCCATCCCGTCTCACGACGGCGCACGCGCACCCGCATCGCAGCACTCCCTGCACAACCCGGTGCCTCGACCCGTGCACCGGGTCCTTCGTACGGCCGTTCGTCCAACGTCGGCCGCAGCAAAGGAGTTCGCGTGAGATCCACCCCCCACAGACGTACTACGGCCACGGCCGCCCTCGTAGTCGCGGCGGCGGTCCTCGCCGTCGCGGTCCCTGGCGCCCCGGCGATGGCACGCGGTGACGGCGGCGAAGGCACCGCCCGTCCCGCGGCCGCCAAACCGGACCGCGGCGCACTGCCCGCCCAGCTCACTCCCGCTCAGCGCGCCGCCCTCGTCCAGAAGGCCGAGAAGGCCACGGACAAGACCGCGGACCGCCTCGACCTGGGCGGCCAGGAGGAGTTGCGGGTCCGTGACGTCGTCAAGGACGCCGACGGCACCGTGCACACCCGCTACGAGCGCACCTACGCCGGGCTCCCGGTGCTCGGCGGTGACCTGGTCGTCCACGCCGCCCAGAGCGGCGCGGTCGAGAGCGTCACCCGGGCCTACAAGCCCGAGCTGAAGGTGTCGGACCTCAGCGCCGAGGTCAGCAAGGCCGCGGCCGAGAAGCAGGCGCTCGCGGCGGCCAAGGAAGAGGGTTCCGCCAAGACCGAGGCGGACAGCAGCCGCAAGGTCGTCTGGGCGGCGAAGGGCACACCGACCCTCGCCTACGAGACCGTCGTGAGCGGCTTCCAGCACGACGACACGCCCAGCGAGCTGCACGTCATCACCGACGCGCAGACCGGGAAGAAGCTGTACGAGTACGAGGCCGTGCACACCGGCACGGGCAACACCCGCTACAGCGGCACGGTCACGCTCGGCACCAGCCAGTCGGGTTCGTCGTACACGCTGACCGACGCGGACCGGGGCAACCACCGGACGTACAACCTGAACCGCGGCTCGTCCGGGACGGGCACGCTGTTCAGCGGGACCGACGACGTCTGGGGTGACGGGACCACCGCCAACCTGGAGACCGCGGGCGCCGACGCGCACTACGGGGCCGCGCTGACCTGGGACTACTACAAGAACGTCCACGGCCGCAACGGACTGCGCAACGACGGGGTCGCCCCGTACAGCCGGGTCCACTACGGCAACAACTACGTCAACGCGTTCTGGCAGGACACCTGCTTCTGCATGACGTACGGCGACGGGTCGGGCAACGCCAACCCGCTCACCTCCATCGACGTGGCCGCGCACGAGATGACGCACGGTCTGACGTCGGTCACCGCCAACCTCGTCTACAGCGGTGAGTCCGGCGGGTTGAACGAGGCGACCTCCGACATCTTCGCCGCCGCCGTGGAGTTCGCCGCCGGCAACAGCGAGGACGTCGGGGACTACCTGGTCGGCGAGAAGATCGACATCAACGGCGACGGCACACCGCTGCGTTACATGGACAGGCCCAGCAAGGACGGCTCCTCGCGCGACTACTGGTCCTCCACGCTCGGCAACATCGACGTCCACTACTCCTCGGGCCCGGCCAACCACTGGTACTACCTGGCCTCCGAGGGCAGCGGCGCGAAGGTCGTCAACGGCGTCTCCTACGACTCACCGACCTTCGACGGACTGCCGGTGACGGCGATAGGTCGCGAGGCCGCCGAGAAGATCTGGTTCCGGGCGCTCACCACGTACATGACGTCCACGACCAACTACGCCGCCGCCCGTACCCACACCCTGCGGGCCGCCGCCGACCTGTACGGGCTCGGTTCGGTCACCTACAACAACACCGCCAACGCCTGGGCCGCGATCAACGTCGGCTCCCGGATCCTCGACGGTGTGACGGTCGTTCCGCCGGCCGCTCAGTACACCCTGACCGGGCAGGCGGTCACCCTGGACGTCCAGGCGTCGTCCACCAACGCGGGCGCCCTGTCGTACGCGGCCACCGGTCTGCCGGACGGGCTGTCCATCGACGCCGCCACGGGACGTATCTCGGGCACCCCGACCACGGCCGGGAACTGGACCCCGACCGTCACCGTGACGGACGCGGCCGACGAGACCGGGACGGCGAGCTTCGCCTGGCGCGTGGACGAGGAGGGGAACCAGTCGGTGTTCGAGAACACCGCCGACTACCAGATCCCCGACAACTCCACCGTCGAGTCCCCGATCAACGTCAACCGGGCCGGAGCGGCGCCCAGCGCGCTCACCGTGGACGTGAACATCGTCCACACCTGGCGCGGTGACCTGGTCGTCGACCTCGTGGCTCCGGACGGCACGGCGTACCGGCTGAAGAACTCCTCCTCGTCCGACTCGGCCGACAACGTGGTCGCGACGTACACGGTGGACGCCTCCTCCGAGACCGCCGCGGGAACCTGGAAGCTGCGGGTCCAGGACGTGGCCAGCCTCGACACCGGTTACATCAACAGCTGGAAGCTGACGTTCTGACGATCGCGATCTGATGGATCGTCAGTCACCCTTCCACTGAGGCACGTCAGTTGCCGAGCGGTCGGTCCTGCCCCTGCGGGACCGGCCGTTCGGCCGTGTTCCCCTCCGCGTCGATGTGCGGCAGCACGCGGTCCAGCCAGTGCGGGGTCCACCAGGCGTGCGGGCCGAGGAGGGTCATCACCGCCGGGACGAGGAGCAGCCGTACGACCGTCGCGTCGATGAGGACACTCACGGCGAGCCCGAGGCCCAGCATCTTGACGACGATGTTGTCGCTGATGATGAACGCGGCGAAGACGCTCACCATGATCAGGGCGGCGCAGGTGATGACGCGCGCGGTGATCTCCAGGGCGTGGGCGACGGAGGCACGGGCGTCGCCGGTGCGCAACCAGGCCTCGTGGACACGGGAGAGCAGGAAGATCTCGTAGTCCATGCTCAGCCCGAAGATGATGGCGAACATCATCATCGGGACATAGCTCTCGATGGGTACCTTGCCGGAGACGCCCAGCGCTGGACCGCCCCAGCCCCATTGGAAGACGGCGACGACCACACCGTACGAGGCGGTGATGGACAGGACGTTGAGGGCCGCCGCCTTCAGCGCGACGAGCAGGCCCCGGAAGACGATGAGGATGATCAGGAAGGCCAGGGCCACGACGACGGCGATGATCAGCGGCAGCCGGCTCGCCACGATGTCGCGGAAGTCGACCTGGGAGGCCGTGGTGCCGGTGACGTATCCCTCGGCCTTGGTTCCGGAGACGGAGGCGGGCAGGGTGTCGTCGACCAGGCGGTTCACCAGGTCCGTGGTGTCGGCGTTCTGCGGGGACTCCTTCGAGTAGACCGTGCCGACGAGGACGTCCCCGTCCTGGGTGACGGAGAGCGGGGTGACCGCGTGGGCTCCCTCCACGGCGTCGAGGTTCTTCTGCGCGGTGCTCTGGAGGCTCTGGCGGTCGGACGACGGGACGGAGGTCTGGTCGATGACGACGGTGAGGGGGCCGTTGGAGCCGGGGCCGAAGGCGTCGGTCATCAGGTCGTAGGCGCGCCGGTCGGTGAAGGAGGTGGGGTCGGCGCCGTCGCCGATGTGGCCGAGCTGGATGGAGAAGACCGGGATGGCGAGGATCGCGATGGTCGTGACGCCCGCGGCCAGGAACCGCCAGGGCCGGTGCTCCACGCGCTGGGCGTAGCGGTGCCAGGTGCCCTCGATCTCGGCGCCCTCCTCGACGCCTGTCTCGGCGACCGGTCTGCGCACGTGGTAGCGGTCGATGCGGCGGCCGATGAGCCCCAACAGGGCCGGGACCAGGGTCAGGGCGCCGATGACCGCCGAGACCACGGTGACCGCCGCCGCGAGGCCGAGTTTCCCGATGAAGCTCACTCCGGACGTGTACAGCCCGCACAGGGCGATGATGACCGTGCAGCCGGAGACGAGTACGGCGCGGCCACTGGTCGCCACGGCGTACCCGGCCGCGCGCACCGGGTCGGCGCCGTTCATGAGGTTCTGCCGGTGACGGGTGATCAGGAACAGGGCGTAGTCGATGCCCACACCGAGGCCGATCATCGTCGCCAGGGTCGGGGAGACGGTGGCGAAGGTGAAGGCGGCGGCGAGCAGTCCGAGACAGGCGAGGCCACCGATCGCGCTCAGCAGCGCGGTCACCAGGGGCAGACCTGCCGCGATGACACTGCCGAAGCCGACGAGGAGGACGACGATCGCCACCGCGAACCCGATGAGTTCGCTCACCCGGTCGTCGGGCGCGGGACGGGCCAGTTCGCCCAGCGGCCCGCCGTACTCGACCTCGGCGCCCGCCGACCGCAGCGGCTTGACCGAGTCGTCCACGCCGTCGAGGTAGCCGTCCCCGAGGGTCGAGGGCTGCTCGTCGAAGCGGATGGTGATGTACGCCGTCTTCTGGTCGGACGACAGCGGGCCGACGTTCGGCTGCTGCGACTGGGACGACGACTGCGACGGCTGTGTGGAAGGTGCGGTGAGCGGGTTCTGCACCGACAGCACGTGCGGCAGTTTCTGCAGGTCGTCGACCGTGTCGGACATCTGGGAGCCGAGGGAGGTGAGCGTCTTGTCGTTGTCGTGCAGGACGATCTGGCTGCTGTAGCCGCCGGCCGCCGGATCGTGCTTCTTCAGGACGTCCAGGCCCTGCGTGGACTGCACGCCCGGGAGGTCGAAGTCGTCCGAGTAGTCGCCGCCGTAGGACCGGTTCAGCACCTGCAGGGCCGCGAGGGCGACCAGCCAGGCGACGATGACGACCACGAAGTGCCGGGCGCACCACTCGCCGAGTCGCCGCAGCCTGCCCGCCGCGGCCCTGACCCCGCCTTCCCCGGCGGAACGACCTGAGCGCATCGCATCTCCCTCGGGAGCGATCTCCCGGACCCCATTACACGATGCTCCCGTCGGCCCGGCACCTCCTGCGGCGCCCGGTCCCCCGGTTGGCGGCCCCGGCTTGACAGGCGGACGATGGGGAGGTGGGACGGAACGGAAGGAGCCGCCATGCTGGAGATCAAGACGGTCGAGAAGCCGGACGAGCGGCGCGATTTCCCACGGGGTCACCTCGAAGCCGTTCACCTCACGGGGCTCGACTTCGCCGTGGCCACGTTCGAACCGGGCTGGCGCTGGTCGGAGTCCGTCGCCCCCATCGCGGGCACGGAGAGCTGCCAGGTCCACCACAACGGCTATGTCGTCCAAGGACGTATGCACATCCGCATGGACGACGGTGGTGAGGGTGAGGTCGGGCCGGGCGACGCCTTCGTGTGCCCGCCGGGGCACGACGCGTGGGTCGTGGGCGACGAGCAGGTCCTGCTGTACGACTTCGCCGGACAGATGGCGAAGGACTACGCCAAGGCGAAGGACGACTGAGCCGCGCCGGGTACGAAAGGGGCCGGAGGCGGTGGCGTACGCGCCCCGCCTCCGTCCGTCCGTGGGTTCGCCCGTGGGTTCGAGCCCTGCGGCTTCGTCCTGATGCCATCGACCGGCCCCTGGATCCGGTGTCCTGGGTCCGGTGCCCTAGATCAGCCCTAGATCCCGTCCGAGTCCCGCAGGTTGTCCAGCGTCGCGTTGGTGTCGTTCTTGAGCCACTCCACGACGTCGTCCACCTCCGGCATCGCCACGTCGTCGTAGGTGGAACCGTAGGCGCTCCACCTCATCTCGTACGTCATCCAGCCGTCGCGCACCGCGAGGGTGGCCGACCGGCTGCCGCTGGTGTCGTTGCCGGAGCTGGTGTCCTCGGTGACGAGATACGCCTCGTCGCCGAAGCCGGAGACCTCGTCCACGTCGTAGTCCTCGTACCGCTGGTCGTACTCGGACCACAGGGCGGTGAACTCGGGGCCGGGGTCGGTCTTCTTGTGGAGGTCCATCTGGACCGAGAAGTACGCGTCGGAGAGGGAGGAGGTCGACGACGTCTTGAGGGAGATGCTGCAGTAGCTCTGGTCGAGGGCCGCGTGCTCCAGGGAGTTGTTCACCGGCGCGTCGTCCTCCTCCGGGTACTCGTTCTTGAACGACGAGTACTCCACCGAGGAACAGAGGTTGGACTTGGCCTGGTATCCGCGCAGGTCCGCCTCCGTTTCGTCCTTGCCGAGCAGGAAGACACCGCCGGCCCACGCGGCGGAGGCCACCACCGCGCCCACCAGCGCCCACAGCACGGCGCGTCCGCCGGCGCCCGTCGTGGGCTGGGCACCGAGGGGCGGGTAGCCGCCCGGCGGGTATCCGCCCGCAGGCTGGCCGTACGGATGGGCCTGGGCCGGCGGCGGCGCGACCGGGGGGCCGTAGCCGGCCGGTGACTGGGGATTGGGGTAGGGGTAGGCGCTCGGGGTCGGCGCCTGCGCCTGCGCGGGGATCGGTATCTCCGCCTGAGTGGGCGTCGGCGCCTGAGTCGGCCCCTGTGGCTGGGACTGCGCGGCGGGCGGGGCCTGCTGGGGCGTGGCTGCCCGCGGGTCGGGCTGGGCCGGGGGCGGCCAGGCCGGGGACGCGGACGGCTGATCCTGCGCGCCCTCGGGGCGTTCGGTCATCGGCTTCTCCTCGTGTCGTGGTGGATGGGGTGCGGCGACGGAGACGGGGCTCGCCCACAAGGGCCGCCGGACCGGGCGGCAGGGTGTCGTGTTCGAACGTGTGGAGGAGAAGTACCCGCGGCCCGATCCCTTCCATGCGGTCTCAGGGGCCCCGGCCGCACCCGAAGATCCAAGCCTCTCAGAACGCCTCCCGCGCGGTCGTCCGTGAAACTACGCACCCCGTCTACGCAACCTGGCGGGCCGGCCGGGGCGGCGGCCGTCACGGGGCGGGGGGCGGTGCCCGGTGCTTTCATGGGAGTCATGACCAGCAGAAGTGTCGTAGTCGAGCGGCGGGTCGCCGCTTCTCAGGGGCGGGTGTGGGAGGCCCTGACGGACCTCAGCCGGATGGATCGGATGCTCAGCGGTGTCACGCGGGTGGAGGTCCTCACGGACGGGGGTTTCGGGGTGGGCACGCGGTGGCGGGAGACGCGGCGCATGTTCGGCAAGGACGCCACCGAGGAGATGTGGGTGACCGTCAGCGAGCCGCCCGAGCGCTATGTGGTGGAGGCCGAGTCGCACGGCTCCCGCTATGTCTCGGAGTGGGTGCTGCGGGCGGACGGACCCGAGTCGACGACGATCCTCATGACGTTCTCGGCGGATGCGACCGGTGCCGTCGCGGGTCTGCTCGCCAAGGTCATGGGCTCCGTCGGCGCCCGCGCCGTGCGCAAGGCCGTCACCAAGGACCTCGACGACGTCGCCGGGTGGGTGGAGGGCCGCAGGAGCTGAGCCGCCCCTGCGGCCCTCCGGTCACCGGGTGCGCGTCAGGAGTCCAGGCCGTAGCCCGAGGTCACATAGGCGCACTCTGTGTAGATGTAGCCCGACTCCAGCTTGGCGGTGTCGGAGGCGGCGCTGGACGCGTTGTCGCCCTTCGGCTTGTGCAGGAAGTAGGTGGTGCCCACCGGCAGGCTGATCGTGCGCTGCGGGTAGTTGTCGTTGCCGCTGCACGGCTTGAACCCGGTGACGAGGGTGCTGCTCCAGCTGTAGCTGGAGCAGGTGCCGCAGCCCTTGAGGGTGAAGGTGCCGGTGACCGGGCCGGTGTACATGACCTGGATCTCGTCCGGGCTGTCGTTCTTGACCGTGACGGAGATGCTGCCGCCGGAACGCGTCGTGGGCAGCTTCTTGCCGGCCGCCGGGACCTCCTGCGCGATCTCGGCGGCGATCGCTATCTTCTTGGCGCGCGGCGCGTTCTTGTGCTTCTTGTTGGCGTCGACGAAGTCGTTCATCGACGTCACCGCCTCGGCGAAGTCGCCGTCCTTGTACTGGTCCACGCCACAGGTGTAGACGCCCGCGGACGCGGCGTTCTCGGCCCGTCCGGCGTCGGCGGCGAGGGCGTCGGCCACACCCGCCTTGTCTCCCGGCAGCGCCTTGACCTGGGAGCCGAGCGTGCCCAGCTCGTCCACGGCGGTGCACGGGTCGTCGCCGCCCACGGCCTTGACGGCCTTGTCGACGGCCGCCTTGACGTCGGGCTCGACCTTCGCGGCCTGGTCCGAGTCGGGGAACGTGGTGAGGAGGTCGCTGAACTGGTCCTGCCAGCCCGCGGTGTCGCCCGCCAGGCCGGCGGACGCGCACTCGTACAGCGAGGTGGCGAGCCGGTCGTCGGGCCAGGTGGCCAGCGAGCCGAGGTCCTGCTTGCTCACGGTCTGCGGGACCGTGCGCAGGTATTCGAGGGGAGCGACCGCGGCGCAGTACTCCTGCTTCTCGTAGGGGGCGCCGACGGTCGTGTAGAAGGTCTTCAGCCGGTCCGGGACCTTCTCGGCCGCCCGGGAGTCGGGGTGGTCGGTACGCAGGTCGTCGTACGCGGTCAGCGCCCTGCGGAACTCGGACTGGGTCGTGGAGAAGGACTCGCCGGAGGCCTTGTCCACGAGGTCGTCGGCCTTCTCCAGCCGATCCAGGAGCATCGCCTCGACGGCCTCCTTCCGCGCGGTCTCGTAGAGCAGACCGCCCGCGACCGGTACGCCGAGGAGGAGCACGCCGAGCGCGATGGCGAGTGGAGACTTCGCGGGCCACACCAGGCGGTTGCGCAGGCCGAGGAAGGCACCGTGGACGGCCACGAGGAGGAGGAACAGGCCGTAGACGGTGAGGGTCGTGCCCGAGACGCCGTCAGGGTCGGCCGGCAGCACGGTGAAGAGGAGGAGACCCGTGGCCGCCCAGCACACCAGGGTGAGGAGCGGGCGGCGGATCAGGGCGTAGCCGAGCCCGAGACCGCTGAGGTTCAGCAGGCCCACCCCGACGGCCCGCCAGGCGTCCGCCGGGCCGGGCGGCGGCCCCGGCGGCATGGGCGGCACAGGCGGCACGACGAAGCTGTGGCTCCAGCCGTCCTGGTCTCTTACGCCGTACTGATCCCCGGACATCTCGGATCCCCCCGTCAACTCCACCCGCATGCTTACGAATTGTCAGTGTACGGCCGAAACTCGATGCCGCGACAGGTGATTCTCGGGCGCCGACATAGATCGACTTCCATTCGTGACCACCGCCTGGGACATGGCCCGAACGGGTCGTTCGCACCGCCCGCCGACGCGTGAAAGGTACAGGCCCCACAGCCTGTGGACGCACGGGGGTCACCGTCCGGTTCGCTCGACGAGCGGGGTTTTTCCCGCGTCCGGTCGCCTGCCGGGACCCGCACCCACCATCGCGCGGGCATCTGCCGCACGATCCGGACCACCGACCACATCAACAGCCCGAAGGGCACCCCGAACACCACCGGTTACGCCAGGACACCGGCCCCCACCACGGCTCCGCGTCCACGACCGCCACCACCCCGTGCAACACCCCGGAGGCCGTCAGGGCGCGGCCCCGCACCACCACAGCAGCCGCTGCCGGCGGCGGCCCTGCGGACGTACGGCCCGCCACACGTCCGACGCCAGAACCGCCCCCCGCGCTCATCGCGTTCATCGCGTTCATCGCGTTCATCCCGCGAGGGGACGCCGATGAGGTTCGCGACCGGTGTCAGCGGACCGGGCCCACCCATAGTGCCTCCACGGCCAGCCCGGCCGTGCCCACCACGTACCCGGCCTGCGGGGCGCGGCGCCCGGCCGCCAGGCTTCCGGCGATCACCACGCCGAGCACGATCGTCACGGGCAGGGAGGCATCGGTGCCGCTTCCCGAGCCCAGCCGTACGGCCACCATGGCCACGAGGACCACGGCGGCCGAGGCGACATCACCGAGCAGCGGCAGCCGCCGGGCCCGGACCTCCGCCATGCTCCGCCCCGAGTCGTTCGATACAGGATCGATTCCTGCTCAAATCAACAAGGTTGGCGGAGCATGGGGACCGCATCCGGACGGTTCTGCGGGGTCAGTAGCTCCCGCGCCTGACCCGGCGGAGCAGGACGAATCCGGCGAGCACGGCCACGCCGCCGATCATCGCCGGCCACAGCTGCGCCCCGGTCTCGGCGAGGTCGCCCGTCGCCGACTGGGATCCCTGCGATCCGGGCTGACCGGCGGCCGACGGGATGTTGGCGGCGGGCGCCGTCTGCTCGGGGGCCACGACCGCGCCTCCGGCGTCACCGCCGTCGTCCGCGCCGTTGTCGGCGTCCTCGCCGCCCTCGTTCCCGGCGGCGTTGCCGCGCTGGGTCGCCTTCACCGAGCCGAAGACCTGGGGCTCCTTGTCGCCGCCCTGGTTCGCCTCGTCGTCGGTACCGCCGGGAGCCGGCGCGGTCTCGGTGGGTTCGGCCGTGTTGTCGTCCTGGTCCTGACCCTGGTCCTGGTCCTGGTCGTTGCCCGGTTGCTCCTGGTCCTGACCGTCGTTCTGGTCCTGGTCCTGGCCCTGATTCTGGTCCTGGCCCTGGTCGCCACCCGGCTGCTCCTGGTCCTGGCCCTGGTCGTCGCCCTGACCGGCGTCGCCGCCCTGGTCGCCACCGTTGTCCTGGTCGCCACCGTTGTCCTGGCCACCGTCATCGCCCTGGTCGCCGCCGACGTCGGCCGCGTCGCACTCGCGACCGTCGTTGATGCAGTCCACCATCTCCCGCATCAGGTCCTCGTCGAAGACGTTGATGAAGTCGCCGTGGTCGGTGACGGGCTTGTGGAGCTGCTCGGGGAAGGCGTCGACGGCGAACAGCGGGGTCGTACGGCCGCCGTCCTGGAGGCTCGGCGCGTCGACGTCGTAGACGATGCGCTGGACCAACTGCGGGATGGCCTTGAAGCCGGCTGCGCAGCTGCCGTCCGCGGCGGCGAAAGCCACGTGGGTGCGGTGGTTGGCGCTGTCGATGTTGCGGCCGTCCCAGCAGCTCTGGAACTTGAACGTGCGCACGACGTCGCTGCCGGCGGGGCAGAGCGGGTACTTGTCCTTCAGCTGACGGTCCTCGAATCCGGTGCAGCTCCAGGACGCGTTGGCGTTGGCCGTTCCGTTGACGAAGGCCTTGGCGTCGCCGGTGATGATGCGCAGCAGTCGCGGCATCTCCGTGACGTCACCGCGCGGGCTGCCCTCGAACGACATCGTGACTTCCCTGGGCGTCACGATCTCACCGGCGTTGCCCTCGATGCCGCCGCCGGGAGAGTTGGCGTCCTGCTCGGCGGTGCCGTTCTGCAGCCGGATCACCGGCCAGAAGTACGAGGACTTGTCGCCCTGGTTCTCACAGCTGGTGTCGGCCGCCGCGAGGTCCTCGTCGCTGGAGAACGCGCTGTTGCCCTGGTTGCCGACATAGTCGTGGAAGTGGTGGGCGCCGTTGGAGACACCGGGGGCGACGATGACGTTGTCGGAGTTGAACAGACCGTTCGCGTTCACACCGCAGGCGGTGGTGAAGGAGCCGGTGGAGCCGTTCTGCTGCCCGCCCCGGTTCCCGGCGTTCGGCTGGACGGACTTGATGTCGGCGTAGTCCGCGGCCACCGGCCCGTTGCCGGCCTGGCCACCGTTGCCCTGCCCGCCCTGCTGGTCGCCCTGGCCCTGACCGTCGTCGCCGCCGTTCTGACCGCCGCCGCTCTGACCGCCGCCGTTCTGGTCACCACCGTTCTGCTCGCCACCGTTCTGGTCGGCGTTCCAGTTCTCGGCGGGGCGCAGTTCGCAGGCGGCCAGGGAGTCGAGTCCGTCGGGGCGGTCGCCGACACGGTCGATGGCGATCGCGATCCGCTCGATCGTCGCGGCCCGCTTCTCCTTCAGCGGGTTCATGATCGCGTTGTCGGCGAAGCCGCCGTCCTGCTGCTGGGCCTGCGCGGAGTTCTGCAGCCGCTGGTAGGCCTCGGCTACCTGCTGGTCCAGGGCGGCGAGTTCCTTGTCGACCTCGCCCCGTGCCCCGTCGGGGACCTCCGTCAGTTCATCGCCGACGTCCGGGCAGTCGATCGTGCCGGCGGCGGAGTTGACCTGCTGGACGGAGTCGTCGGTCGAGTCGTCCTCGGTGGCCGACGCGTAGACGTTGACGGCGACGAGCCCGCCTCCGCCCAAGATCAGCGCGATCGCGGCAGAGGTCGCGCGCCGGGCTCCTGATGGGCGTCTGCGCCTGGTGGTGCGTCCCACGGATAACTCCTACAACGTCGTGGTCGGGTCCGGGCATGAAAAACCCCAGCCCAATACGGAGCCGGAGCCCCATGCGTTCAAACGTCTCGTAAATTCACAGGAACCTGATAGGAAGCGGCACGTCACAGGTGGTCACAGCGAGGTCGCAGCGGTGGCGCACGCTTCGTGGGCCGTACGACCGACGCCATCGGCCGTGACCGTGCGTGACCCCCTCTCGCCTCCGGGCGCGGGGCAGTGTAGACATGGGCACATGGTCCGTCTCCTGGGTCGATCTCGCTCTCAATCGACCCGCCGCCCTCAGGGTCGGCCCGCGCAGGGCCGGGACGACCGCGCCCGGCGGGTACCGCACGGATCCGGGGACGCCGCAAGTCGGGAGCCGGGACACGGGCAGGGTCCGCTGGCGGGCCTGCGATCGGCGTTGAGCGGGCGCAGTGTCGCCGGGCAGGTGTTCCTGCTGCAGGTGGTGATCGTGCTGGTGCTGGTCGTGTCGGCCGTGGTGGCGCTGGTCCTCCAGGTACGGCACGACAGCACCGAGGAAGCGCACAACCGTTCGCTCGCCGTGGCGGAGACGTTCGCCAACGCGCCGGGCACCCGGGAGGCGTTGACCAGCGACGATCCGACGGCGGTGCTCCAGCCGAGGGCCGAGGCCGCCCGGATCCAGTCCAAGGTCGACTTCATCGTCGTGATGAACACCGACGGGATCCGCTACACCCATCCGAAGACGGACCGCATCGGCAAGAAGTTCGTCGGCACCCTCGGACCCGCGCTGGAGGGCGAGTCCTTCACCGAGGAGGTCAACGGCACCCTCGGCCCGCTCGTCCAGGCCGTGGTACCGATCAAGGATCCGGACGGCAAGGTCGTGGGCCTGGTGTCGGCCGGGATCACCACCGAGAACGTGGGCGGGGTCGCGGACCAGCAGCTGCCCCTCGTACTGGCCGCCGCCGCGGCGGCCCTCGCCCTGGCCACGGCGGGCACGGCACTCGTCAGCAAGCGGCTCCTGCGCCAGACCCACGGCCTCGGTCCGTCCGAGATGACCCGCATGTACGAGCACCACGACGCGGTGCTGCATGCCGTGCGGGAGGGCGTGATCATCATCGGGGGCGGGGGCCGGCTGCTGCTCGCCAACGACGAGGCACACCGACTGCTCGACCTGCCCGCGGACGCCGAGGGGCAGAACGTCCTCGCCCTGGGCCTCGAATCGCACATGGCCGACCTGCTGACCTCGGGACGCGTCGCCAACGACGAGGTGCACCTGGTCGGCGACCGGCTGCTCGCGGTCAACCAGCGGGCCACCGATCTGCAGGGCGAGCCCTCCGGCAGCGTCGCCACCCTCCGTGACTCCACCGAGCTGCGCGCCCTGTCCGGCCGCGCCGAGGCCGCGCGGGAGCGCCTGAGGCTGCTCTACGACGCCGGAGTGGGCGTCGGCACCGGCCTGGACGTGACCCGCACCGCCGAGGAACTGGCGGAGGTGGCCGTCCCCCGGTTCGCGGACTTCGTCACCGTGGACCTCGCCCCCGCGGCGCTCAGCGGCGAAGAACCCGACACGGTCACCACACTGCGCCGCACGGCGTGCAGCGGGATCCGCAAGGACGCGCCCCTGTACAAGGTGGGCGAACGTATCGACCTCGTCCCCTCCTCGCCGCAGGCCCGCAGCATCGACAGCGGCAGTTCGACCCTCGTGGCCGACCTCAGCCGGGCACCCGGCTGGCGGGCGCAGGACTTCGAGCGGTCCGCGCAGGTCGTCGAGTACGGCATCCACTCGCTGATCACCGTGCCGTTGCGCGTGGGCCAGCTGGTGATGGGTGTCGCGAACTTCTGGCGCTCGGAGAAGCCCGAGCCGTTCGACCAGGAGGAGCTGGCCCTCGCCGAGGAACTCGTCGCCCGCGCGGCGGTCTCCATCGACAACGCGCGCCGGTACACACGCGAACACACGATGGCCGAGACCCTGCAGCGCAGCCTGCTGCCCCGCAACCTTCCCGAGCAGAGCGCCCTGGACGTCGCCTACCGCTATCTGCCCGCGCAGGCCGGGGTGGGCGGGGACTGGTTCGACGTACTGCCCCTGTCCGGCACCCGGGTAGCGGTCGTCGTGGGCGATGTCGTGGGCCACGGGCTGCACGCCGCGGCCACGATGGGGCGGCTGCGTACCGCCGTCCACAACTTCACCGCGCTGGACCTGCCTCCGGACGAGATCCTCGGGCTGCTCGACGAGATGGTCAGCCGCATCGACCAGGACGAGGCGGTCCTGGACGGCACCGCCCCGATCACCGGGGCGACCTGCCTGTACGCGATCTACGACCCGGTCTCGCGGCGCTGCGACGTGGCGCGCGCCGGCCATCCGCCGCTCGCGGTGGCCCGGCCCGACGGCACGGTCGACTTCCCCGAGGTGCCGGCCGGTCCGCCGCTCGGCCTGGGCGGGTTGCCCTTCGAGACGGCCCAGCTGGAGCTCGACGAGGGCAGCCGGCTGGTGCTGTACACCGACGGGCTCGTCGAGCACCGGGATCGGGACATCGACGACGGGCTCGAACTGCTGCGGACCGCGCTGGCCGGGGCCGACACCTCACCGCAGGGCACCTGTGAGGCGGTGCTCGACGCGCTGCCGCCGAGCCGGGCGAGCGACGACATCGCGCTGATCGTCGCCCGTACGCGTGCGCTGGACGGGGGCCGTGTCGTCGAGTGGGAGGTGCCCGGCGACCCGGCGGCCGTCGGCCGGGCGCGCTCGGACGCCACCAGGCAGCTGGCCGAATGGGGCCTGGAGGAGCTGGAGTTCACCACCGAGCTGATCCTCAGCGAGTTGGTCACCAACGCCATCCGGTACGGCGGCGGCCCCATCCGGGTCCGGCTCATCCACGACCGCCAGCTGATCTGCGAGGTCACCGACAGCAGTCACACCTCGCCCCATCTGCGGTACGCGGCCACGACCGACGAGGGCGGCCGCGGCCTGTACCTGATCGCCCAGCTCACCCAGCGCTGGGGCACCCGCTACTCCCCCACGGGCAAGACCATCTGGACCGAGCAGGCACTGCCCTGACGGTCGTCGGCGGTCCGTGTCCCCGTGGACACGGCCCCCAACGCGCAAGGAGAGACCGGAACATGCGTATCGGACTGCTCGGAACAGGACCGTGGGCCGAGATGGCCTACGCCCCCGCGCTGAGCGCGCACCAGGAGCTGGACTTCGCGGGGGTGTGGGGCAGGCGGCCGGAGGCGGCCAAGGAACTCGCCGCCCGGCACGGCGGAGTGCCCGTGTACGAGGACGTCGACGCCCTGTTCGCCGACGTGGACGCGGTGGCCGTGGCGCTGCCGCCCTCCGTCCAGGCGCCGCTCGCCGCACGTGCCGCCCGTGCCGGCTGCCATCTGCTGCTCGACAAGCCCCTCGCGACGGACGTCGAGGAGGGGCGGGCGGTCGTCGAGGCGGTCGAGGAGGCCCAGGTCGCGTCCGTCGTCTTCTTCACCGCCCGTTTCCAGACGGCGATCGACGCGTGGATCACCGAACAGGCCGCCGGTGGGGGCTGGTTCACCGCCCGTGCGGAGTGGTTCGGGTCGCTGTTCGACGAAGAGAGCGACAGCCCCTTCACGGCCTCGCCGTGGCGGCGCGAGAAGGGTGGCCTGTGGGATGTGGGCCCGCATGCCCTGTCCGTGCTGCTGCCGGTCCTCGGGGACGTGGAGAAGGTGGCCGCCGCCGTGCGCGGGCCCGGGGACACGGTCCATCTGGTCCTCCTGCACACCGGCGGGGCGTCCAGCACGGTCACCCTCAGCCTCACCGCCCCGCCCGCGGCCTGCGGCGCCACGGTGGAGCTGCGCGGCCGGACCGGGACGACCGTACTGCCCACGTCCGACGAAGGTGCCGTACCGGCTCTGGTGCGGGCGGGGGACGCGCTGCTGGCGGCCGCCCGTAGTGGCCGCCCGCATCCGTGCGACGCCGCCTTCGGTCTGCGGGTGACGGAGCTGCTGGTCGCCGCGGAAGGGCAGTTGACCGGCTGATACGCACGGCCCCTGAACCTGCGTTCGAGTTTGTGTTCGATCGCCACCGGACATCGTCAGGTGGCGGGCACGCCTTCGCCTCGCGCGCTTCGTGAGCGTGAGGAGGTGCCCGTGAGCGCGACGGACGGGAGCGCCGCCGAGCCCCTGCGGCACAGGGTGGCGGCCGGGAAGAAGGACCAGGACGCGCGGACGGTCATGCGGCTGCGCCTGGGGGTCGGGGTCATCGGTGTCCTGCTGCCCCTGGCGCTGCCGGCCGGCAACTGGATCGCGGCGCGGCTCGACGGCCGGGCCGGGGAGGACGCCTGGCCCGGTTCCATGAGCGGCTCGTACTACACCAGCACCCGCGACATCTTCGTCGGCGGGCTGTGCGCCCTCGGGATCTTCCTGGTCGTGTACCGCTTCAACAAGTTCCACGACATCCTGGGCACGGTCGCCGGGGTCTTCGCCCTGGGTGTCGCCCTCTTCCCCACGGCGCCGGGCTCCGGGGGCGACACGGGCCAGCAGACGGTCTCCGTGTTCCACCAGGTCTTCGCCATCGGCCTGTTGACGGCGATGGCGGCCTTCTGCCTCTTCATGTACGGGGCTCCGGGCATCAAGGAACGGTCCTACGTACGGCGCCCCTACCTCGTGGCCGGTGTGCTGATCCTCGTCTTCATGGCGCTCGCCGCCGCGGCGGCGGCCACCAAGGTGGGCGACGACTGGCTGATCACGCCCCTGTACCTGTGCGAGTGGCTCTCCGTGTGGTCCTTCGGCTTCGCCTGGACGGGCGCGGCCCTGTCCCTCGCCGCGGACATCGACCGCCTGCCCCGGACCCGCGCGGTCGTCGGCGCCGCCCTCGGGTGGCTGCGGACTCTTGGCGGCCTGCTGGGCCGGGGGAGGACACACTCGCGCTGACCACGCCCGGCCCGGTCGGCGATCGGCGGGCGGGGCTCAGGAGCGGGTGCCGGTGAGGAAGCGGTCGAGGGTGGCGGTGAGTTCCGCCGGCTTCTCCACGGGCAGTTCATGGCCGGCGTCCAGGATGCGCACCTCGGCGTCCTGGCAGGCCTTGGCCATGCGGAGCATCTGGGAGACGGGCAGCTGGATGTCGTGGTAGCCGTGGACGAGGAGGGTGGGCGTACCGATCTCGCCGAGGCGGTCGAGGACGTCGAAGGCACGCATGGCGCCGTACAGGGTCATGACGACCTCGCGCGGGGTGGCCGCGGAGGCGCGGATGTACGCGCGGATCTCCTCGCGGGGGTAGCCGGGAGCGAAGGCCCGCTGGATGTTGGCGGCGACGAACAGCTTGAAGGGGACACGGGCGGAGGCCGCCATCAGCAGGCCACGGCCACGGCTGTAGGTCATGCGGCCGATGGAGTTGACCAGCACCAGGCGCTCGACCCGCTCGGGGTGGGCGAGGGTGATGGTCTGGGAGATCATGCCGCCCATGGAGTGGCCGACGAGGACGAACCGCTCGACCTCCAGGTGATCCAGGAGGGCGAGCACGTCTCTCGACAGCTCTTCTATCGTGCGCACCCCCGCGCCGCCGCTCTCGCCGTGCCCGCGCAGGTCGAGCCGGATCACGCGCCGCTTCGCGGCGAAGTGCGCCACCTGGTGGTCCCAGCGGTGCCGGTTCGCGGTCCAGCCGTGGACGAACACGAGGGGCACGCCGTCGCCGTCGCGGGGGCCCTCGTCGTCGTACGTCAGCGCGGCGCCGTCGACTTCGAGCTGCGGCATGAGGGCCTCCTGCGGTGCTTGCGATCCGGTTACCGACCGGTACGGTAACCGGCGGCCCGGCCCCGCGTCACCGTCGTTCGCCGAGGAAATCCGGGATGTTCTCGGATCGGTTCCCGTGGGTCCCGGGCATCGCTCCCGCAATTCGCGGGCACCCCGCGCACCACCCTGTTAACTTCCCCCGGTGTTCTCCCTCCAGCAACCCCCTTTCTTCACGCGCCTGCGCGACGCGCGGCGCGTGCTCATAGCCGGTGCCGGCGGCGGCTTCGACGTCTACGCCGGCCTGCCGCTGGCCCTCTCCCTGCGGTCGGCCGGCAAGGAGGTCCACCTCGCGAACCTGTCCTTCGCCGATCTGTACGGCCTGAGCATGGACGTGTGGCTGGAGCAGGACGTCGCGGCCATCGGCCCGGACACCACGTTCCGCGGCGACTACTTCCCCGAGCGCGCCCTCGCCCAGTGGCTGGCCCTGCACCGGCTGCCCAGCACGGTGTACGCGCTGTCCCGTACGGGTGTGGCACCCCTGCGGGCTGCCTACCGCGCGCTCATCGCACATCTGGGCGGGGTGGACGCCGTCGTCCTGGTGGACGGCGGCACCGACATCCTGATGCGTGGCGACGAGCACGGGCTCGGGACGCCGGAGGAGGACATGGCGAGTCTGGGCGCCGTCGCCGGTCTCGACGAGGTCCCTGAGCGGCTGGTGGCCTGTCTGGGCTTCGGCGTGGACGCCTACCACGGGGTCAACCACTCGCTGGTCCTGGAGAACCTGGCCGCGCTGGAGCGTGACGGCGCCTACCTCGGCGCTTTCTCGCTGCCCCGCGACAGCCGTGAGGGCGCCCTGTACGTGGACGCGGTGGCGCACGCACAGCAGTGCACGCCGACCCACCCCAGCATCGTCAACGGCTCGGTCGCGGCCGCCGTGCGCGGCGAGTTCGGCGACGTCCGCTTCACCGACCGGACCCGGAACAGCGAACTGTTCATCAACCCGCTGATGGCGATGTACTTCTGCGTGGACGCGGTGGGACTCGCCCACCGCAACCTCTACCTGGACCGGCTGGAGAAGACCGAACTCACCCGGCAGATCAGCTCGGTCGTCGAGGAGTTCCGGGACGAGCTGCCCCGGCAGCGCCAGCCGCGCGCCTTCCCGCACTGACCGTGTCGGCGGCCATGCCACTGGCCCTGCGGAGCGGACGACAGGGCAGGTGACAGACTGGCGCCATGGAAGAACGCGCATTCGGTAGGTCGGATCAGCACGCATCCGTCGTCGGTCTCGGTACATGGCAGCTCGGCGCCGACTGGGGTGACGTCGACGACACGGAGGCCCTGGCGGTGCTGGAGGCGGCGGCCGAGTCGGGGGTGACCTTCTTCGACACCGCAGACGTCTACGGCGACGGGCGCAGCGAGCAGACCATCGCCACGTTCCTGCGGAGCCGGCCCGACCTCCATGTGTTCATCGCGACGAAGATGGGCCGTCGCGTGGACCAGATCCCCGAGAACTACGTCCTGGACAACTTCCGGGCCTGGAACGACCGGTCCCGCCGCAACCTCGGCGTGGACCGTCTCGACCTGGTCCAGCTGCACTGCCCGCCCACGCCCGTCTACTCCTCCGACGAGGTGTTCGACGCCCTCGACACACTGGTCGAGGAGGAGCGCATCGCCGCGTACGGCGTCAGCGTGGAGACCTGCGCCGAGGCGCTGACGGCGATCGCCCGGCCGAACGTGGCGAGCGTGCAGATCATCCTCAACCCGTTCCGCATGAAACCGCTGCTCGACGTCCTCCCGGCGGCCGAGAAGGCGGGGGTCGCGATCATCGCGCGGGTTCCGCTGGCCTCGGGGCTGCTGTCCGGCAAGTACACGAAGGACACGGTCTTCGCGGAGAACGACCACCGTACGTACAACCGCCACGGCGAGTCCTTCGATCAGGGCGAGACCTTCTCCGGCGTCGACTACGGCACGGGCGTCGAGGCGGCGGTCGAGTTCGCCGCGCTGGCTCCCAACGGCTACACCCCGGCCCAGTTGGCACTGCGCTGGATCATCCAGCTGCCGGGCGTCACCACGGTCATCCCGGGTGCCCGCACGCCGGACCAGGCTCGCGCCAACGCGGCGGCCGCCGCGCTGCCGGAGCTGTCCGACGGGACGCTCACGGCGATCCGGGACCTGTACGACCGGCGCATCAAGGAGCAGGTGGAGAGCCGCTGGTAGGACCGTCGGGTACGGCGAGCCGTCGCGCGGGAAACGGCCGGGTGAGCCGCTTCCCGCGCGTGGCCCTGGCGGCGGCCGGCCGTCAGATGCGGCCGCCCGTGAGCCGGGTGAGCGGGCCCTGGACATGGCGTCCGGAGCGGCGGCCGACCGCGTAGGAAGCGGCGGTCAGGGCCGTCAGGCCCGCGCCCACACCGGCGGCGACGAGCTTGCGGTGGGCGATGACGGTCATGGCCGTCCTGGCGGTGGCGGCCACCTGGCCGGAGGCCTGGACGACCGCCTGGCGGCCCGCCTCGACGCCCTTGACCGCGCTGTGCACGGCACTGTTGGTGCTGTCGACCGCGCGCTTGGTCGTGTCGGCCGCGCGCCCGGCGCCGGCCTTGGCCGACGAAGCCGCGTCGTCCAGCTTGATCGAGGCCGTCTTCGCCCCCTGGGTGGCCGGTGCCGTTGCCCTGCCGGTGGTCCGGCGGGCCTTGGCCGCGGCCGTCTCGGCGGACGCGGAGTTCTCGTTCGGGTCCTTGTTCGGTCGATTCATGGAGACCGCGTTGCCGTTCATCGCCTCGGCAAACACATGGCTGGACGCCGGTGTCCGCCGCCGGTCCCGGCCCTCCCCCGCCGTCTGTCCATTCCTCCGCATGGCATAAGATCGCTTTATGAGGTCATAGACCCGACCCGCGTACCTGGTAAGGGTCACCTTAGTTTAGGGTTGCCGTCGAGTTGCTTTCCTCCGCTCGAAGGGAACCTGAACATGCCCCGCCCTCTGCGGGTAGCCATAGTCGGAGCCGGACCCGCCGGGATCTACGCCGCCGACGCGCTGCTGAAGTCCGACGTGGCCACCGAGCCCGGTGTGTCCATCGACCTCTACGAGCGGATGCCCGCCCCGTTCGGACTCATCCGTTACGGCGTGGCCCCCGACCACCCCCGCATCAAGGGCATCATCACCGCCCTGCACCAGGTGCTCGACAAGCCGCAGATCCGTCTCTTCGGCAACGTCGACTACCCGGGGGACATCAACCTGGACGATCTGCGCGCGTTCTACGACGCCGTGATCTTCTCCACGGGCGCGACGGCCGACCGCGCGCTCGACATCCCCGGCATCGACCTCGACGGCTCCTACGGCGCGGCCGACTTCGTCTCCTGGTACGACGGCCACCCGGACGTCCCGCGCACCTGGCCCCTGGAGGCCGAGAAGGTCGCCGTCCTCGGGGTCGGCAACGTCGCGCTCGACGTGGCCCGCGTCCTCGCCAAGACGGCCGACGAACTGCTGCCGACCGAGATCCCGGCCAACGTCCACGAGGGTCTGAAGGCCAACAAGGCGCTGGAGGTCCACGTCTTCGGCCGCCGCGGCCCGGCGCAGGCGAAGTTCTCCCCGATGGAGCTGCGGGAGCTGGACCACTCCCCCAACATCGAGGTCATCGTCGATCCCGAGGACATCGACTACGACGAGGGTTCCATCGCGACCCGGCGCGGCAACAAGCAGGCCGACATGGTCGCCAAGACCCTGGAGAACTGGGCGATCCGCGACATCGGCGACCGCCCGCACAAGCTGTTCCTGCACTTCTTCGAGTCGCCCACCGAGATCCTCGGCGAGGACGGCAAGGTCGTCGGTCTGCGCACCGAGCGCACCGCCCTCGACGGCACCGGCAACGTCAAGGGCACCGGCGAGTTCAAGGACTGGGACGTCACCGGCGTGTACCGCGCGGTCGGCTACCTCTCGGACAAGCTGCCCAAGCTGCCCTGGGACGTCGAGTCGGGCACCGTCCCGGACGAGGGCGGCCGGGTCATCGAGGAGACCGGCGCGCACCTGCAGTCGACGTACGTCACCGGCTGGATCCGGCGTGGTCCGGTGGGTCTCATCGGGCACACCAAGGGCGACGCCAACGAGACCGTCTCCAACCTCCTGGACGACTTCGCCAACGGGCGGCTGCACGAGCCCACCGCGCCCGACCCGGAGGCCGTCGACGCCTTCCTCGCGGAGCGCGACGTCCGCTTCACGACGTGGGAGGGCTGGTACAAGCTCGACGCCGCCGAGAAGGCGCTGGGCGAGCCGCAGGGCCGCGCGCGCGTGAAGATCGTCGAGCGTGAGGACATGCTGCGGGAGAGTGGCGCGTAGCGCTCCACTCAAGGGCTGGGGGGACTGCGGACCGTGGTTCGGCTGCGGTGGTTCGTGGCTGGTCGCGCAGTTCCCCGCGCCTCTTCGAGGGGCCTGCGGCCCCACCGACGGGCGGGCGGCCCTCCGAGGCATAAGCTCGGTCAATGGCCAAGTACTTCGACGTTCATCCCGACAACCCCCAGCCGCGCGCCATCGGGCAGGTGGCCGACAGTATCCGTCAGGGTGGGCTCATCGCGTATCCGACGGACTCCTGCTTCGCGCTGGGGTGCCAGCTCGGCAGTCGTGACGGCATCGAGCGGATCCGTACGATCCGGCAGCTCGACGACCGGCACCACTTCACCCTGGTGTGCGAGAACTTCGCTCAGCTGGGTCAGTTCGTGCACGTCGACAACGACGTGTTCCGCGCCGTGAAGGCGTCGACGCCCGGCAGTTACACCTTCATCCTCCCCGCGACCAGGGAGGTGCCCCGCAAGCTCCTGCACCCCAAGAAGAAGACCGTCGGTGTGCGCATCCCCGACCACCGCGTGGCCCAGGCCCTGCTCGCGGAGCTGGGCGAGCCGCTCGTCTCCAGCACCCTGCTGCTGCCCGACGAGGAGGAGCCGCTGACGCAGGGCTGGGAGATCAAGGAACGCCTCGACTACCTGGTCGACGCGGTGGTGGACTCCGGCGACTGCGGCACGGAGCCGACGACCGTCATCGACTTCTCCAGCGGCGAGGCGGAGATCATCCGCAAGGGCGCCGGCGACACCTCACGGTTCGAGTGACCCCGAGAGCCGCGGCGGGGCTCAGGTCTGCCGCAAGGGCTCGTAGGCCTCGGCGCTCAGCCCGAACGTCCAGGCCACCCCTTGGCGGGCCGTGGTCGTCGTGGGCGGCACCCGCAGCCAGTAGGTACGGCTCGTGCCGTCCGGCTCCGGCGTGGAGTTGACGACCTCCACCATCACCACGTCCTCGTCGCCGGGCAGGGCTATGCGCCACAACACACCCGTCTCGTCGCGGTGCACCGGCTTCGCCCCGGACTCCTCCAGATAGCGGTCGTAGCCGTAGTACTCGAGCATCACGCGGCGCAGCTCCGCGTTCTCCTCCGCCTGGATCTCCGCCGGGGTCAGCGCGCCCAGCCGGTCGAGGAACTCGCCGGGGACGGGCAGTCCGCGCCAGGCGTGCAGGGCGAATCCGTCGGTGTGGGCGAGGGCGGGTCCGTCGCCGCGGTCCAGTCGGCCCGCCTCGTCCCGGTGAAGCTCCACGGGCCGCTCGGCGACGACCGCGACGTTCTCGTACGGCCACCACCAGCCGGCCGTGCGGGCCACCTCGGCGAGTCCGTCGAGAGCGGGGGCCGCGTCGAAGGCCGAGAGCCAGGCCGCGTCGTGCTGGCCCAGGACGGCATCCAGGAGAAGCAGCCGGATACCGGTCTCCTCCTTGCGGTCGGCGGGGGCCAGGGCCTCCATGACGCCCGTGCGGACGCGGTCGACGAGCGGCCGGGTCGTCTCCCAGAGGTCGGCGCCCGTCGCATGCCAGTGGTCGCTCCAGCCGGTGGGGCCCAGCCGGGTGTGCAGCCGGGCACGTTCGGCGGCGACGGGTCTGTTGCGGACCGCGTCGCGGACGCTCGCCCCGGTCGCCGGCAGCGCCTCGCCGCCCTCCGCCGGTGCTCCCGACAGCAGGCGTACCGCCTCCAGGGGCGAGCGGGCCCACACGATCCGCTCGGGCTCCCGCAGCCCCGCCCGCCGGTAGGCGAGCCGTACGCCCGCCTCGGTCCGGGCGCGGTCGCCCGTCCCGGTGGCCGCCGCCACCGCCCGCCAACTCGTCCGTTCCGTCACGCCGTTCCTCCTGTGTCCCGATGCCTGTCACCTGCGGGCCGCCGCACACCACGGCCACCGTCTGCCTCACGGCTTCAGTCGGCCACGATCCGCACCGACCCCGGCACGTACTCGCGCTGGCGTACGACCCGGTACCAGCCCTTGGGCAGGGAGATGACCGCGTGCTCCTCGTGGACGACGCGGGCGCCCTCCGGCACGTGCAGCAGCATCGGCCCGAACGCGCTCGCCTCGCGGATGAGACGGCCGGGGCCGACCACGGCGTGGGCGTGACCGGTGACCTCGCCGAGGGCGAGGACGAGCCGGCCGCGCCCGTCGCGGGGTTCCGAGGCTGCGTCGAGCGCACTGCCGGGCACGGCGCTCTCCGCCAGCGGCGCGATGAGGACGTCTCCTTGCCGGTACATGGGTCTCCCTCCCGTCGGGCACTCGGTGTGCCACGAAAAAACCGTAGAGGCAGCCACTGACATCGATACTCGTAGCGGGTTCCGGTGTTCGTGGCTCTGCCACCGACTGACATCCGGCCCGCGCACGGCGGTTCGCCGGGTCGGGCACGACTGTTTGTCCACAGGACAGGGGTCCGCCGCACACGATGTCAGTCGGACTTGGTACAACTCCCCTACCCGGCGGCACTGTGTGCTCCGGGTGCACAGCGGGCGCACCGGGTACGGACTCGGCTGCCGCCCATGGACATGGAACGAAGGGGCGGGCGCACATGACCATCGGGAGCCATCTGGAGGATTTCCACGGCCTGCCGGTCCACCGCTTCCCCACGTCGGTGAAGGACTCGGAGGGCGTGGGGCACCTGCCCGCTCCCGAGTCGGTGGCCTGGAGCATCGCCGTGGACTCGTACGACAGCGAGGAGGAGTGGGAGGACGCGTTCGCACGGTTCCTGGCCTCGGTCGACACCACGCAGGTGCGGGCGCTGGTCGTGGGGTCCTGGAGCGAGGCGTACGACAACGGCCCCGAGAAGATCGTCGAGGCCCTCGTCGCGGCGAAGGACCGGCTGCCCGCGCTGCGCGCGCTGTTCCTGGGCGACATGGTGGTGGAGGAGTGCGAGATCTCCTGGATCAACCAGGGCGATGTGGGCCCGCTGCTGAACGCCTTCACCGAGCTGGAGGAGTTCGGTGTGCGGGGCGGCCAGGGACTCGGCTTCCCGACGCTGCGGCACGAGCGGCTGCGGTCCCTGACGGTCGAGACCGGCGGCATGCCCGTCGACGCCGTCCGGGGGATCGCGGGCAGCGATCTGCCGGCCCTCGTCGAGCTGGACCTGTGGCTGGGCACGTCCGAGTACGGCGGCGACTCCGAGGTGGCCGACCTGGCGCCGATCCTCGCGGGCACCCGGCTGCCGGCCCTCAAGCACCTGGCGCTGCGCAACAGCGAGATGCAGGACGAGATCTGCGCGGCCGTGGCCTCGGCGCCCGTGGTGGCCCGCCTCGACGTCCTCGACCTGTCGATGGGCGTCCTCACCGACGACGGCGCGACCGCGCTGCTCACGGGCCAGCCGCTCACCCACCTCACCACGCTGGACCTGCACCACAACTACCTCAGCGCGGCGATACGCGACCGCCTCCGGGACTCCCTGGAGGCCGCCGGGGTCCAGGTCGACGTCGACGCCGACGACGCCGAGTCGGACGAGGAGGAGGACGGCACGGTCTGGCGGTTCGTCGCGGTGGGCGAGTGAGCGCGTAGAAGCTCGCGAGCGAAAAAGGGGGATGGTGTGTCCGGTTGGAGCGGTGCGGCGGGGGCGGGGCCCGGCCCGTACAGGTGGGTGGTCGTCGGTAACGGGGAGAACCGGCGGGTCGGGCTGTTCGTCGCGGCGGCGGAGGCCGCCGGTGTCGGCACGCCGCGTGTGGTCGAGTGGCGGGACGTGCTGCGCGACGGCGGGCACATGTTCGCCGACGACGAGATCGTACGGCTGGACTCGCCGGGAGAGAACGCCGAGGTGGACCGGCTGCTGCGGGGCGTCGACGATCCGACCCGGGTGGAGGGCTCGGCCACCTGGTACACCCGTTTCCTGGCGGCGGTGGGGTCGTTGCGGGGCGGGCTGCGGCTGGACGATCCGGCGGATCTGCCGGTGCTGTTCGACAAGCGGCTGTGCCACGCCCGGCTCGACGCGGCCGGGGTCCCGGTGCCCCCGTCGCCCACCTCGGGCGACGCGCGGCCGGTACGCGGCTGGGACGACGTGCGGGCGGCGATGCGGGAGCACGGCATGCCGCGTGTGTTCGTGAAACCGGCCCACGGGTCCTCCGCGTCCGGTGTGCTGGCCGTCGAGTCGACGGCGAGCGGACGGATCAGGGCCACCACCTCGGTGGAGGTGACCGCCGACGGCCGGCTGCACGCCCCGCTTCGGCTGCACAACTCGCTGCGGGTGCGGCGCTACTCGGACGAGCGGGAGATCGCCGGCATCGTCGACGTCCTCGCGGCCGACGGGCTGCACGTCGAGCGCTGGCTGCCGAAGGCGTCCGCGCAGGGCAGGTCCGCCGATCTGCGGGTCCTGGTCGTGGCGGGCCGGGCCACGCACGCGGTCGTCCGCACCAGCCGTTTCCCGATGACCAATCTCCATCTCGGCGGGGCCCGGGGCGATCTGACGTCGGTCGTGGACGCGGCGGGCGACCGCTGGAGGCAGGCGCTCGACATCTGTGAACGGGCCGCCGCCTGCTTCCCGGGCACGCTGTGCGTCGGCGTGGACCTGTTGCCGGCGATCGGCTGGCGGCGGTTCGCCGTGGGCGAGGTCAACGCCTTCGGCGATCTGCTGCCCCGGCTGACCGGCCTGCCGGGCGGCCCGGCGGAGGGCCTGGACACCTACGCGGCACAGCTCGCGGCGGTGCGCGACGCACTGTCCCCCGCCCCCTCGCACCACCCTCGGGCAAGGAAAGACCATGCACCCTTCTGACACGGCCGGCGCGGCCTGCGCCCCCGACATGAACGAAGTGGTGGGCCGCGACGACCTGCTGCTGCTCACCCTCGACACCCTGCGGTACGACGTGGCCGTGGAGCTGGCGGCGGAGGGCCGGCTGCCGAACCTGACCGCCCACCTGCCGGGAGGCACCTGGGAGAAGCGGCACGCGCCCGGCAGCTTCACCTACGCCTCGCACCAGGCGATGTTCGCCGGTTTCCTGCCGACCCCGGCGGCGCCGGGACCGCACCCGCGTCTCTTCGCCGGCCGGTTCGCCGACAGCGAGACGACCGCGGGGCGCACCTTCGTCTTCGACAGCCCCGACCTGGTGTCGGCGCTCGCCGGGCACGGCTATCGCACGGTGTGCGTAGGCGGTGTCGGCTTCTTCAACAAGCAGGGCGCACTCGGCAGCGTCCTGCCGGGCCTGTTCCAGGAGAGCCACTGGGAGCCGGAGTTCTCCGTGGCGTCACCGACGTCCTTCGAGTCCCAGGTGGCCCGCGCCGAGCGGATCGTGGCCGAACTGCCGGCGGAGGATCGGCTGTTCCTGTTCCTCAACGCCTCGGCACTGCACCAGCCCAACTGGTTCCATCTGCCGGGCGCCACCCGCGAGGCGGGCGACAGCCTGGTCACGCACGCGGCGGCCCTCGTCTACATCGACCGGCACATCGGGCGGCTCTTCGCCGCGATGAGTTCACGGCGCCGCTGCTTCGCCGTCGTCTGCTCCGACCACGGGACCACGTACGGCGAGGACGGCTACACCGGGCACCGTCTCGGCCACGAGGCCGTGTGGACCGTCCCCTACAGCCACTTCTTCCTGGAGCCGTCCGCATGACCGTGACCGACACCGTGGTCCGCCCCTATCAGCACTACGTGTACGCCTACCCGCACAAGACGGCGTACCGGAAGCTGCCCGGCAGCCCACGGCTCGCGGACCTGTGGGCCGGGGAGTCCCGGCAGGCGCTGTCGCTGTACGCGCACATACCGTTCTGCGAGGTGCGCTGCGGTTTCTGCAATCTCTTCACGCGGATCGGCGCGCCCGACGGACTGACCGGCCGCTATCTCGACGCCCTCGAACGGCAGGCGATCGCGGTGCGGGAGGCGCTCGGGGACGCGGAGCCGACGCGGTTCGCGAACGCCGCGTTCGGCGGCGGCACGCCGACCTATCTGGAGGCGGCCGAGCTGGAGCGGCTGTGCGACATCGCCGAGCGGCACATGGGCGCGGACCTGCGGGCGGTCCCGCTGTCGGTCGAGGCCTCCCCCGCCACGGCGACGGCCGACCGGCTGGCCGTGCTGGCGGACCGGGGCACCACGCGGCTGAGCCTCGGTGTGCAGAGCTTCGTGGCTCAGGAGGCGCGTGCGGCCGTACGCCCGCAGCGGCGGTCCGATGTGGAGGCGGCGCTGTCACGGATCCGCGACACGGGTATCCCGGTCCTCAACATCGACCTGATCTACGGCATCGACGGGCAGACGGCGGCCAGTTGGCGGGTGTCGCTGGACGCCGCCCTCGCCTGGCTGCCGGAGGAGATCTACCTCTATCCGCTGTACGTCCGGCCGTTGACGGGGCTCGGCCGCCACGCGGACCCGGAGGTGGCGGGCCGCGACTGGGACGAGGCCCGGCTGCGGCGCTACCGCGAGGGCCGCGACCATCTGCTCGCGCACGGCTACGAGCAGGTCTCCATGCGGATGTTCCGCCGTACGGACGCGCCGCCGCAGGGGCCGGACGACTACGTCTGCCAGACCGACGGCATGATCGGCCTGGGCTGCGGCGCGCGTTCCTACACGTCGAAGCTGCACTACTCCTTCGACTACGCGGTCGGCATGGGACAGATCCGCACGATCATCGACGACTACACGGCCACCGAGGACTTCGGCCGGGCCGTGCACGGCCGCGAGGTCGACGAGGACGAGGCGCGGCGCCGCCATCTGCTGCAGTCGCTGCTCCAGGCGCGGGGGCTGCCGGTGGCGGAATACGGGCGGCGGTTCGGGTCGGACCCGTACGCGGACTTCCCGCTGGAGCTGGACCTGCTGGCCGGGCGGGGCTGGCTGGCGGACACGGACACCGGGTTGCTGAAGCTCTCCGCCGAGGGGCTGGCCCACTCGGACGCCATCGGGCCCGGCTTCTTCTCCCCCGCCGTACGGGCCGCGATGGCCGAGTACGAGCTGAAGTGACGGGACCGGAACCATGGACCTGACGATCCTCTACCGCGGCCCCCTCGCCTCCTGCGACTACGACTGCCCGTACTGCCCGTTCGCCAAGCGCCGCGACTCGACGGCTCAGCTGCGGGCCGACCGCGCGGCCCTGGACCGTTTCACCACCTGGGCTCGGGAACAGACCGGCGACCGGCTGTCGGTGCTGTTCACGCCGTGGGGCGAGGGGCTGGTGCGCTCCTGGTACCGCAAGGCCCTGGTCGACCTCTCCCATGAACCGCACATCGACCGGGTGGCGATCCAGACGAACCTCAGCTGCCGCACGGAGTGGCTGGCGCAGGCCGACCCGGACACCGTGGCCCTGTGGTGCACGTACCACCCCGGGCAGACCCCGTACGAGCGGTTCCTCGACAAGACCCGTCGGCTGGCCGGGACGGGGATCCGCTTCAGCGTGGGGATCGTCGGCCTTCCCGAGCACCTGGAGCACGCCCGCCGGCTGCGCGGGGACCTGCCGGAGCAGGTGTATCTGTGGGTGAACGCCGCCGAGGGGCGCACCTACACCGACGAAGAGGCCGCGGTGTGGAGCGAGCTGGACCCCCTCTTCCCCTTCAGCCGCCACCCGCACCGCTCGGCGGGCCGCGCCTGCCGTACCGGCTCGACGGTCATATCGGTGGACGGCGAAGGAACCGTGCGCCGCTGCCACTTCGTCAAGGCCGAACTGGGCAACCTCTACGACGGTTCCTTCCGCACGGCACTCGCACCCCGCCCGTGTCCCCTGTCCGTCTGCGACTGCCACATCGGGTACGTCCACCTCGAAACGCTCCCGCTGTACGACGTCTTCGCGGGCGGCGTCCTGGAACGCGTACCGACGGTGGAGGCACGACACGGGCTTCCTCCTCAGCGGGTGACCCTCGGGCGCAGACCATGAGCATCGACGCCTGCGCGACCTCGACCTCGGCCTCGACCTCGGCCTCGACCAGGAACAGGAAGCGAGTTCGTCCATGACCTCAGCGGTCGACAGCGGCGTGTGGACGTGTGGAACTGATGTGCGTGTTTCCCGCGGCCACGTCCACCTCGACGACCGGCCGGAGGAGGTCCTCGACGTCGCACGACGGCACCTGGGGCTGCGGCGGCAGCCGACCGGGTCCCGTGCGCCCTCACGCCCGCCAGCTGTACCGCCGCTCCGGCCGCCCGGCCACCCCGTAGCGCAGGGAGACGTCCGCGCTGCCGGTGCCGTGGAAGTACTCCAGGTAGCGGCGGGCGCTGACCCGGGAGATGCCGGTGAGGGAGGCGCACTCGGTGGCGGAGAGGGTTCCGTCGGTGCCGCGGAGGGTGCCCTCGATCAGCTCGGCGGTCTCGACGCTCATGCCCTTGGGCAGGGCGCCGGCCGCCGAGGCGGGCGCGGTGGCTCCGGCGAGAACGCGGTCGACGTCGGCCTGGCCGCGTACGACGGTGGTGAGCAGACGGCCGCGCTGGGCGGCGTACCGCTGGAGCCGGGAGCGCAGCTCCTCGAACTCGAACGGTTTGAGGAGGTAGTCGACGACACCGTGGCGGACCGCGCCGCGCACGCTGTCGGCCTCCCGGGCTGCACTGATGACCATGACATCGCAGTCGTGTCCCGCGGTCCGCAGCCGGGGTATGACGTCGAGGCCGAAGCCGTCGGGGAGGTAGAGGTCGAGCAGGACCAGGTCGGGGCGCAGCTCGTCGACGGCCGCGACCGCCTGTTCCCCGGTGCTGGCGACGCCGACGACGCGGAACGGCTCGACGCGTTCTACGAAGGTGCGGTGGACCCGGGCCACCATGAAGTCGTCGTCGACCACGAGCACGTCGACCGTGCCGGGCGGGCTGCTCGTGCCGTTCATGGTGTCGCTCCTTCCGCCACCGCGTCGGCGAGGTGGCTGACGGTCATGCGGGCGGTGAACATGGCACCGTCGGTGGTGTTGGTCACCGAGATCTCACCGCCGTGCCGTTCGCAGACCAGGCGGGTGAGGGCGAGTCCGATGCCGCGTTCGCCTTCCCGCGCGGCCTTGGTGGTGAAGCCGTGGGAGAAGACCTCGCGGGCGAGTTCCGGGGCCACGCCGGGGCCCGAGTCACGGACGACTATCTCCACGCTGGAGGCGTCCTGACACAGTTCCACCTCGACCCAGGCCTCGCGTCTGTCGGCGCCGCCCCAGGACTCGGGATCGTCGGGCACGGTCGTGGTGGTGGCGGCCGCGTCCACGGCGTTGTCGACGAGGTTGCCGACCACCGTGGCCACGTCGGCGGCGTCCTCGGGGGCGAGCCGGTCGAGTGCGGTGGCGTCCGAGATCCGCAGGGTGACCCGGCGTTCGGCGGCGAGGGACGTCTTCGCCATGAGCAGGGCGGCGACGGTGGTGTCACGGACGCGGCGGCTGAGGGTGACGTCGAGGGAGTGGCGGTGCCGGCTCAGCGCGCGGATGTAGTGGACGACCTCGTCCTGCTCTCCGATCTGGATGAGCCCGGAGATGGTGTGCAGCTGGTTGGCGAACTCGTGGGCCTGGGCGCGCAGCAGTTCGGAGGAGCTGCGGAAGGAGCCGATCTCCCGTTCGAGGCGGGCCAGCTCGGTACGGTCCCTCAGGGTGGTGACGGAGCCGAGGTGGCGGCCGTCCTTGGTGACGGTCATCCGGTTCATCACCAGAACCCGGCCCCGGCGTACGACGACCTCGTCGCGTGTGTGCGGCCCCTCTTCCTGCGCTCCGGCCAGGACGTCCCGCAGTCGTCCCTCCACGCCGAGGTCGGCCAGGCTCTTGCCGACGCAGTCCTCGGGCAGGTCGAGCAGGCGCCGCCCCATCTCGTTGACGAGGGTGAGCCGGTGCTGGGGGTCCAGGGCCACCACGCCCTCGGCGATGCCGTAGAGCATGGCCTCGCGGTGTTCGGCGAGGCCGGCGATCTCCTGGGGCTCCAGGCCGAGGGTCTGCCGTTTGACGCGCCGGGCGAGCAGCCAGGAGCCGGCGAGGCCGAGGCCACTGGCGATGCCGAGGTAGGCGAGGAGGTAGGAGGAGGCGCCGCTGAGGCGTTGCCACGCGGTCGGGGAGGCCTCGCCGATCATCACCGTGCCCAGGAGCAGGCCGAGGTTGTCCTTCGTCGTCGCGCCGAGCACGGGCACCTGGGCGACGAGTTCGCGGCTGCCGTCGAAGGTCAGCGGGCCGGACCAGCCGCGGCCCGCGACGGCACCCCGGCCGGTGGGCATCGGGTCACCGATCACGGTGGGGTCGGTGGAGCTGACGATCCGGCCGTCGGCATCGGCCACGGTGACGGAGGTGACCCCCGACTGGGTCTGGGTGGAGTTCACCAGGGGTGCCAGCGCCTCGTGCGCGACGGACTGGGCGAGCCGGTCGCGGACCAGGGGGTTCGCGGCGAGCTGCTCGGCGAGCGCGGTGACCCGGCGGCCCTCGACCCGGTTGAAGGTCGCCGCCGACTGCGTGAGCGAGACCGCGGCGACCGCCACCAGCACCACCACGACGATGGCGAGCTGGAGGACCAGCATCTCGCCTGCGAGGGTATGGCGACGGAACACCACGACGGACTCTTCTCTCGTGCCGACGCCATGTCGGGCGTCTCGCTCTACTCTCCTGCCGACGCCACGTCGGGCGTCTCGCTCTACTCTCCTGCCGACGCCATGTCGGGCGTCTCGCTCTACTCTCCTGCCGACGCCATGTCGGGCGTCTCGCTCTACTCTCCTGCCGACGCCACGTCGGGCGTCTCGCTCTACTCTCCTGCCGACGCCGCACCCGGGGTCCCGCGGCTTGGGCGCCGCCTTGTGCGGTGGGTCGCACAATCATGGCGCCCGCGTGCGGTCCGGGAAAGAGAGGTGTGCGGGACGTGCTCATAAGGTGACAGGGGCCGCGACCACTACGACCACAACCTCCGTTGCTTCCGCAAGTGCGTCAGGCCCGCCCCCCGCGGGCACGATGTGGCCCAGGTCACTGTTGCCCTCGACCCAACCGACAGGTGGTGGCATTCGTGCGGCTGCGCACCCCCCTCGCCCTGCTCGGGGCTGCTGTGCTCGTGCTCGTGGGGCCGCCGCTGCTGACGACCGGCAGCGGCAGCGAGACCGGCACCCAGATCCCGGGCCTGCGCTTCATGGTGCCGAACACGCCCGGCGGCGGCTACGACATCACGGCCCGGACGGCCGCGAAGAACGCCGAGGACGCCGGGCTCACCCACAACATCGAGGTGTTCAACCTGCCCGGCGCCGGCGGCACGGTCGGTCTGAGCAGGCTGGTCAGCGAACACGGCAACGGCAAGCTCGCGATGTCGATGGGCCTCGGCGTCGTGGGCGCCGTCCGCTCCAACGACGCGCCCAAGACCCTCGCCGACACCACGCCGATCGCCCGCCTCACCGAGGAGCAGGACGTCGTGGTGGTCGCCAAGGACTCGCCGTACAAGACGATCGACGAGCTCATCGGGGCGTGGAAGGAGGACCCCGGGAAGCTGCCTGTGGGCGGTGGGTCGGCGCCGGGCGGGCCCGACCATCTGGCGCCGATGCTGATGGCGCAGGCCGCCGGGATCGCGCCGAAGGACGTCAACTACATCCCCTTCGACGGCGGCGGTGAGCTGCTCGCGTCGATCCTCGGCAACAAGGTCGCCTTCGGGGTGTCCGGAGTGGGCGAGTACCTGGACCAGATCAAGGCGGGCGAGCTGCGGCTGCTCGCGGTGACCGGCCCGGAGCGGGTGGCCGGGCTGGACGCGCCGACCCTCCAGGAGGCGGGCTACGACGTGAACTTCACCAACTGGCGCGGCATCGTCGCCCCGCCCGGCCTCACCGAGGCCCAGCGCGACAAGCTCACCCGGCTGATCGAGGAGCTGCACGACTCACCGCAGTGGCGGCAGTCGATGAAACAGAACGGCTGGGACGACGCGTTCCTCACCGGCGACGAGTTCGGCGACTTCCTGGACGCCCAGGACAAGCGCGTGGTGTCGGTTCTGAAGGAGCTGGGACTGTGACGACGGAGACCACCGGCACTCCCCCGGCGCCCGCGGCCGGGCGCCACTCCTGGCTGCGCGACCACTCCGAGCTCGGCGTCTGCGTCCTGCTGCTGGCACTCGGCGTCCTGGTCCTGACCGACGCGCTCACCATGGACGTCGACATCGCGCAGCGGGGCCCCGTCGGCCCGAGGACCGTGCCGATCGCGGTCGGCGCCGGGCTGCTGCTGATAGCCGCCCTGCTCGCCGTCGACGTGCTGCGCGGTGGCCGGGGCCAGGCCGAGAGCGGCGAGGACATCGACCTGTCCGAGCCCGCCGACTGGCGCACGGTGGCGCTGCTCGCCGGCGTGTTCCTCGGCGCGGCCGTGCTGATCGAACCGCTCGGCTTCCCCATAGCGGGCGCGCTGCTGTTCTGGGGCGCGGCCTACGCCCTCGGCAGCCGGCGCCTCGACCGCGATCCGCTGATCGCGGCGGTCATCTCCCTGGTCACGTACGCGGTGTTCAACAACCTGCTCGGGGTGCCGCTGCCGGGTGGCCCGCTGATGGGAGTGCTCTGACATGGACGCCCTCAACTCCCTCCTCGACGGTTTCGGCACGGCCCTGACACCGATCAACATCCTGTGGGCCGCGATCGGTGTCCTGCTGGGCACGGCGATCGGTGTGCTGCCAGGCATCGGTCCCGCCATGGCGGTGGCGCTGCTGCTGCCGGTGACGTACGGGCTGAACCCGGTCGGCGCGTTCATCATGTTCGCGGGCATCTACTACGGCGCGATGTTCGGCGGTTCCACCACCTCGATCCTCCTCAACACCCCCGGGGAGAGCGCGGCCGTGGTGGCGGCCATGGAGGGCAACCCGATGGCCAGGTCGGGGCGCGGCGCGCAGGCGCTGGCCGCCGCCGCCATCGGACACTTCGCGGGCGGCATGATCGGCACGATCCTGCTGGTGGCGCTGGCGCCGGCGGTCGCCGAACTGGCCGTGGACATCGGCGCCCCGGACTACTTCGCGATCATGGTGCTGGCGTTCATCGCCGTGACGTCCGTACTGGGCTCGTCCCGGATCCGGGGGCTCGCCTCCCTGCTGATCGGACTCACGATCGGCCTGGTGGGCCTGGACCAGATGACCGGCCAGCAGCGCCTGACCTTCGGTTCCCTCCAGCTCGCCGACGGCGTCGACGTCGTGATCGTCGCGGTCGGCCTCTTCGCCATCGGAGAGGCCCTGTGGGTCGCCGCCCATCTGCGGCGCAGCCCGCCCGAGCCGATCCCGGTGGGCCTGCCGTGGCTCGGCCGCTCCGATGTGAGGCGGAGCTGGAAGTCATGGGTGCGTGGGCCGTTCATCGGCTTCCCGTTCGGCGCGATCCCGGCGGGCGGCGCCGAGATCCCCACCTTCCTGTCGTACGTCACCGAGAAACGGCTGTCGAAGCACCAGGACGAGTGGGGCAAGGGGGCGATCGAGGGGGTGGCGGGCCCGGAGTCGGCGGCGTCGGCCTCGGCGGCGGGCACCCTCGTCTCCATGCTGACCCTCGGCCTGCCCACCACGGCGGTCGCGGCGGTCATGCTGGCCGCCTTCCAGCAGTACGGCATCCAGCCGGGCCCTCTGCTCTTCGAACGCGAGCCGGACCTGGTGTGGGGCCTGATCGCCTCGCTCTTCGTCGGCATGGTCCTGCTGCTCGCGCTCAACCTGCCGCTGGCCCCGCTGTGGGCGAAGCTGTTGCGGATCCCGCGGCCGTACCTCTACGCGGGGATCCTGTTCTTCGCGGCGGTCGGCGCGTACGCGGTCGGCGGCGAGGTGATCGACCTGGTGATCCTGCTGGTCATCGGCCTGATCGGGTTCGGTATGCGCCGCTACGGCCTGCCGGTGCTGCCCGCCGTCATCGGCGTCATCCTCGGCCCCAACGCCGAGCAGCAGCTGCGGCGCGCCCTGCAGATCAGCGACGGCAGCGTCAGCGGCCTGGTGAACACGCCGTTCTCGGTGACGGTGTACGCGATCATCGCCGTGCTGCTGGCGTGGCCGCTGCTCAAGCGGCTGGTCACCCGCGTCCGCCCGCCCGCCGGGCCCGGGTGACGATCCCGGCCCGGGTGACGACCGCAGCCGTGGCGAGTCGAGCCCCGGTGAGCCGGGGCGTGCCGCTCAGCCCGCCGCGCCCCGCTCGGCCTCCTCGTGCAGGAAGGCGCTGATCTGCCCGGCGATACCCTCCCGGCCCGTGCCGCCCGCCGGGTCGAGGAGGTCCTCGTCGACGCCGATGCCGCCGGACCACAGATACCGCTCGGCCCACTCCTCGTCGACACGCAGCTGGACCTGGATGTCGAACTGCGTGAGGTGGGCCTCGGCGGCGGCCGCGTACAGCACGGAGGTGGCGCGGCGCAGGGGGTAGAGGTCGAAGCCCTCGATGAACCGGGAGTTGCGCCAGTCGAGGAAGGCGCTCTCGCCGTCGGGCCCGGTGCGGATGTCGAGCTGGCCGTCCTCCAGATGGAGGCCGACGTGTTCGGCGCCGCGGTTCTCCACCGTCACCCGGAACCGGAAGTACGTCAGGCCCTCGGCGGCGTCGTCACGTCCACGCGGGGGTTCCGCGCACTCCACTCCGTGGACGCGCACGCGCAGGCCGGCCAGATCGCCGTCGTACTCCTGCCAGTCCCCGATCACGTTGGGCTCGCGCACCGTCCACCTCTCCACATCGGCGGGACACCTCCCGCGTTCGCGCGCACCACAGTGCCACACCCGTATGACGTCCGGGTTCGGGGTATTACCGCCGGTCAGACGTGATCAAGCCGTGTGCAGCGACGATTCACGGGAGGGCCCCGCAAGGGAGGTCCGGCACGTGCCGCACATCACGTTCACAGCCCACGGTGCGGATGCGCGGCGGCCGACTTGCCGATTCCGTGAGCGGACGTCGGCGCCGTACGCTACGTTCGATCACCGCCGGTTGGCGCACCGCTCGGCGAGGTCGCGTCCAGGGAAGGTTCTGAGCGTCGCATGGGCAACTTCGGCATTGCTCCACCGACGGGCCCGGTCATGGCCGGAGGGCTGGCCGATCCACTGTTCGAGACGGCGCACCGTCATCCCGCTCTGCCGCAGATCGCGCGCCACGACCCCACCTCCCCGGGCACCTGGACACAGGTGAGCGCGGCCGAGACACGGGACGAAGTGGTCGAGCTGGCCAAGGGGTTGATCGCGTCCGGGATCCGGCCGGGCAATCGGGTCGCGGTGATGGCACGGACCCGCTACGAGTGGACGGTCCTCGCCGTCGCACTGTGGGCCGTGGGCGCCGAGATCGTGCCGGTCTGTCCGACGTCGTCGCGCGACCAGATCGAGTGGATCCTGCGGGACGCTGCCTGTGTGGGCGTGGTCGTCGAGGACGAGATGGGCGTGATGACGGTCGGCTCGGTGTGCGCCAAGCTCCCGCTGCTGCGGCACGTCTGGCAGTTGGACGCCGAGTCCCTGCCGCAGCTCGTCGAGGCGGGCCGGGAGGTGCCGGACGCGACGGTGGACTCGCTGCGCCGCATCGTCATGCCGGACTCCACCGCGGTGATCGCGTACACGTCCGGCACGACCGGCCGGCCCCGGGGCTGCGCGCTCTCCCACCGCAGCCTGGCGAGCCCCTGCGACGTCCTGCTCGCCGGGTGGCGGCAGACCGCCGCCGCGCCGGGTGAACAGCCCGCGATCCTCGCGTTCCTGCCGTTCTCGCACGTCTACGGCCTGATGATCCAGGCGATGTGTCTGCGTGGCGGGCTGCTCCTCGCGCATGAGCCGGTGTCGACCGAGGAGGCGCTGTCCGCGGCTCTGCGGTCGTTCCGGCCGACCTTCCTCTTCGGTGTTCCCTATCTCTTCGAGAAGATCTACAAGAACTTCCTGCGCAAGGCCCAACAGGCGGGCCGGGGCCCACTGTTCGAGCGCGCGGTGCGCACCGCCCAGGACTACGCCCTCGCCGTCGAAAGGCAGCGTCTGGACACGGGCCCCGGCCCGGCCATGGACCTGAAGCTCCAACACGCTTTCTACGAGAAGACGGTGTACCGCAAGCTGCGCGCGGCCCTCGGCGGCCGGGTGCGCGCCGGCTGTTCCGGCGGCTCCCCCCTCAACCGCGACCTCACGCTCTTCTACGCCGGTATCGGCATCCTCGTCCACGACGGGTACGGCCTCACCGAGACCGCCGGGGGCATCACCGCCCAGCCGCCGGGCCGGGAGAAGTTCGGCACGGTGGGCCGTCCGCTGCCGGGGACCGAGATCCGGGTGGCCCGGGACGGGGAGATCCTGGTGAACGGGCCGTCGGTGTTCCAGGGCTACGTCAACGACGAGGCGGGCACCCGGGCCGTGCTCCAGGGCGGCTGGCTGGCCACGGGGGACATCGGGCGGCTGGACAACGAGGGGTATCTCTCCATCACCGGCCGCAAGAAGGAGATCATCATCACCAGCGGGGGCAGGGGCGTGGCCCCGGCGCCGCTGGAGGAGCAGCTGCGGATGCATCCGCTGATCCACCAGGCGGTGGTCGTGGGCGACAACCGGCCGTGCGTGGGTGCCCTGATCACGCTGGACCCGGAGTTCCTCGCGCACTGGCGGGGGTCGCTGTCCGCGCCGGGTGAGCTGCTGGGCAGGGAGGCGCGGGAGGAGAACGCGCTGCGGCAGGAGGTGGTGCGGGCGATCGCCGCGGCGAACAGCACGGTGTCGCGCTCGGAGTCGATCCGCGTCTACCGCATTCTTCCCGAGCCGTTCGACCTCGCCAACGGCATGCTGACCCCGTCGATGAAGCTGCGCCGGGACACCATCGTGCAACGGTACGAGGCCGAGATCGAGGCGATGTACGCGACGTCGGCGCGAGCCGCCCGCCGCACCGCGTCGGAGGAGGTCGCCGGCTGGGACGACCAGGACTCCGACAACGTGTTCCGCCGCGCCCGGCGCTGACGACGAAACCCGTCGCTCCCCGCCCCGCCGGTCCACTACGCTGCCCCGGACTTCGACCGATCGAACAGAAACCGGGGGAACCGTCAGTGGCAGGTATGGGGCCGAGAAAGCTGCTCACCACGGTGGTGGCGCTGGGCGGCGGGCTGTTTCTGTTCGGCGCGGCGGCACTCCGACTGGAGACCCGACTGAACGGTGTGGCTGGGCAGTTCGTGGTCTCACGGTGCGAGGTGTCCGAGTCGCGCGGCGACGACGAGTGGAAGTGCAGCGGGTCCTTCCGGGCCGACGACGACTCCTTCCTCATCCCCGCGGTCGAGGTGGACACCACGTTCGCGACGAAGCCCACCGGGCTGGTGCCCGTCTACGTGGACGACAAGTCGTCGACCACGGCCGTCGAGCGGGACAACGGCGTCTGGCTGTACCCGGGCGCGACCGGGCTGGTGTGCCTGGGCGTGGGCGCGTGGAACGTGCGGTCCGCGCTCCGGCGGCCGAAGGAGAAGCCGACCGCGCCGGTTGCCGCCTGACCACGGACCGGCCCGCTGTCCGACGGACCTGACCACGGGTCGGGCGGCGGTTGACGAAAGGGTCCTCCGGATGCGGAGATGCTCCGGGCGGAAGTGGGAGACCACCGCCCGTCAGCACTCCGCACCACCGTGAGACGAAGGCAGAGGACCAGGACCCATGGCACTGCAGATCAGCGCCACCAACCCGGAACACCCCGCGCTGCTGCTCGAACTGCCGTGGCACGTGCCGCTGGAGGAGTGGCCCGAGCACCATCTCGTGCCGCTCCCCCGCGGTATCTCCCGCCACGTGGTGCGCTACGCCCGCGCCGGTGACGAGGTCGTCGCCGTCAAGGAACTCGCCGAGCGGCCCGCCCTGCGCGAGTACGAGCTGCTGCGTGACCTGGACCGGCTCGGCATCCCCGCCGTGGACGCCCTCGGCGTGGTCACCGGCCGCACCGACGACGCCGGTGAGCCGCTGGAGTCCGTGCTGATCACCCGACACCTGGGCGGCTCGATGCCGTACCGCTCGATGTTCGAGACGACCATGCGTCCGGCCACCATGCACCGTCTGATGGACGCCCTCGCCGTCCTGCTGGTGCGGCTGCACCTCGCCGGGTTCGCCTGGGGCGACTGCTCGCTGTCCAACACACTGTTCCGGCGGGACGCGGGCGCCTACGCCGCGTATCTGGTGGACGCCGAGACGGGCGACCTGCACACGCAACTCAGCTCCGGGCAGCGGGAGTACGACCTCGATCTCGCCCGCGTGAACATCAGCGGCGAGCTGCTGGACCTGGAGGCGTCCGGGGCGCTGCACCCCTCGGTGGACCCGATCGAGTTCGGCAACGAGATCTGCTCCCGCTACCACAAGCTGTGGAAGGAGCTGACGCGCAGGTCGGTGTACCCGGCCGGGAAGTACCACTACATCGAGCGCCGGATCCGTCGGCTCAACGAACTCGGTTTCGACGTCGCCGAGATGCAGATCGAGCATTCCGGCAACGGTGACACGGTGACCTTCGTGCCCAAGGTCGTCGACGCGGGCCACCACCAGCGGCAGTTGCTGCGGCTGACCGGTCTGGACACCGAGGAGAACCAGGCCCGGCGGCTCCTGAGCGACCTGGAGAGCTGGATGGTCACCCAGGACGACTACGCCCCGGGCGACCCCCTGGGCGCCCGTCCCGAGGTGCTGGCCCACCGCTGGGTGCGGGAGGTGTTCCGCCCGACCGTGCGGGCCGTCCCGCTCGAACTGCGCGGTTCGATGGACGGGGCCGAGATCTACCACCAGCTCCTCGAACACCGCTGGTACCTGTCCGAGCGGGCCCAGCACGACATCGGCCTCGACACGGCGGTGAAGGACTACATCGACAACGTCCTTCCGAGGACACTGGCGCTGCTGCCGGCGCCTGCGGAGGACGCCGCGCCCAGGTGAGCCGCCGGGCGGCCGGGGGCACCGGCCGCCCTCACTCGTGCGGGACCACGGCCACCGGGCAGCGCGCGTGGTGCAGGACACCGTGGGCCACCGAGCCGATGCGGGCGCCGACGGCCGTACGGCGGGCGCGGCGCCCGACCACCATCAGCTGGGCCCGCTGCGCCACGGACAGCAGCACCTGCCCGGCGCTGCCCATCTCGACGTGCTGGGTGACGGGCACCTCGGGAAAGCGCTCCCGCAGCGGCTCCAGTGCGGCGGAGAGGGCCTTCCTCTCGTACGGTTCCAGGCCGCCGGCCTCGTCGAGGAGCTTCAGCGAGCCGGGGCTGTACGCGTACAGCGGCGGCAGCGCCCACGCCCGCACCGCGCGCAGGGACGCCCCACGGGCCGCCGCCGTCTCGAAGGCGAACCGCAGGACGTCGGCACTGTCCTCCGGTGCGCCCTGCTGCCCCACGACGACCTCACGGCCGGCGGCCTCGCCCGCCGGGCTGTCCTCGGCCCGGACGAGCACGACGGGACGCGGCGACTCGACGATCACCTGCTGCCCGACGGAGCCCAGCAGGAAGCCGACCACCGCGCCGTGCCCGCGCGAGCCGAGCACCAGCGTCTCCGCGTCCTCGGCGGCGCCGACCAGTGTCTCGACCGGCGGACCCTCCACCAGCTCCGTCGTCACCGCCAGCCCCGGGTGCCGCTCGGAAACGCCCCGCGCCGCCTCCGCGAGTGCCTCCCGGGCCCACCGCACCTGTCCGTCCCGGTCCACACTGATCGCCTCGTGCGGCTCCCACCGCCACGCGTGCATCACCCGCAGCGCCAGGCCCCGGCGTACGGCCTCCCGGCCGGCCCACGCCAGCGCGGCGAGGCTCTCGGGCGTGCCGTCCACCGCGGCGGTGATCGGGCGCGTCGTCATCGGCCACCTCTCTGTAGTCACATCGCTGACAGGCCCAGTCTTCACTACCCTCGCCGCATGACCTTGCAGTGGGAGCAGATCGTGGTGGACTCGGCGGACCCGGTCGCGCTGGGACGCTGGTGGGCGGAGGCGCTCGGGTGGGTGGTGGTCGACGACTCCCCCGAGGAGTACGAGATCCGTCCGGCCCCGGACCGCCTTCCCGGGCTTCTGTTCGGGCGCGATCCGGAGGCCAAGACCGTCAAGAACCGCCTGCACCTCGACTTCCGTCCCGTCGACCAGGCGGCGGAGGTCACCCGCCTCCTCGCTCTCGGCGCCCGGCACGCGGACGTCGGACAGAACGGTGACGAGCCATGGGTGGTGCTCGCGGACCCGGAGGGCAACGAGTTCTGCGTACTGGCCGCGCGCAGGAGCTGACGCCGCTGCCACGGCCCCGGCTGCCGGGAAACCGGGCGAACCCTCACGGCCGAACATACGATGGGCCCATTGGCTAGGGGTGGAGGCGTATGACTCAGGCTGTCGGTGCGGCGCGGAACGTGATCCTCACCGTGGATGACGATCCGGGGGTGTCCCGCGCCGTCGCACGGGACCTGCGGCGCAGATACGGCGAGTCGTACCGGATCGTGCGGGCGGAGTCGGGGCAGTCGGCGCTGGATGCCCTGCGGGAGCTGAAGCTGCGCGGGGACCAGGTGGCGGTGATCCTGGCCGACTACCGGATGCCGGAGATGAACGGCATCGAGTTCCTGGAACAGGCGCTGGACGTCTATCCGGGGGCGCGGCGCGTCCTGCTCACCGCGTACGCCGACACCGGCGCGGCGATCGACGCGATCAACGTCATCGACCTCGACCACTATCTGCTGAAGCCGTGGGACCCGCCGGAGGAGAAGCTCTATCCGGTCCTGGACGACCTGCTGCAGGCCTGGCGGGCCGCCGACCGAACGTGTGTGGGCACCACGAAGGTGGTCGGGCACCGGTGGTCGGCCCGGTCGTCGGGCGTACGGGAGTTCCTGGCGCGCAACCAGGTGCCGTACCGCTGGTTCTCGTCGGACGAGCCGGAGGGGCGGCGGCTGCTCGCGGCCGCCGGTACGGACGGCGAGCGGCTGCCGCTGGTCGTCACCCCGGACGGTACGCCGCTCGTCGCGCCGGAGGACCCGGAGCTGGCGGAGCGGGTGGGGCTGGCGACCACGCCGGCCCAGGACTTCTACGACCTGGTCGTCATCGGCGGCGGACCCGCCGGGCTCGGCGCGGCCGTGTACGGGGCGTCGGAGGGGCTGCGGACGCTGCTCGTCGAAAGGTCGGCCACAGGCGGGCAGGCCGGGCAGAGTTCACGTATCGAGAACTACCTCGGGTTCCCCGACGGGGTGTCCGGCGGCCAGCTCACGGGCAGGGCGCGGCGCCAGGCCACCAAGTTCGGGGCGGAGATCCTCACCGCCCGCGAGGTGAGCGGTCTGGAGGTGAACGGGGCGGCGCGTACCATCCGGTTCTCCGACGGTTCGGCGGTCGCCGCGCACAGCGTGATCCTGGCGACCGGCGTGTCGTACCGGCAGCTCGCCGCGCCGGGCTGCGCGGACCTCACCGGCTGCGGTGTGTTCTACGGCTCCGCGCTCACCGAGGCCGCCGGTTGCCAGGGGCACGACGTGTACATCGTGGGCGGCGCCAACTCGGCCGGACAGGCCGCGATGTACCTGTCCCGTGGCGCCAAGTCGGTCACCCTCCTCGTCCGCGGCGAGTCGCTCACCGCGTCCATGTCGCACTATCTGATCCAGCAGCTCGCCGAGGCGCCGAACGTCTTCGTACGCCCCGGCACGGTCGTCGAGGCCGCGCACGGCACGAACCAGTTGGAGCAGCTGACGCTGAAGGACCTGGCGAGCGGGCGCGAGGAACTCGTCGACGCGCAGTGGCTGTTCGTCTTCATCGGCGCCGAGCCGCACACCGACTGGCTGGAGGGGACCGTGCTCCGCGACGAGCGCGGGTTCATCGTGGCCGGGCCCGACATGACCAGTGACGGGGGTCCGCCGGCGGGCTGGGAGCTGGACCGCCCGCCGTACCACCTGGAGACGAATGTGCCCGGTGTGTTCGTCGCCGGGGACGCGCGGTCGCAGTCCGCGAAGCGGGTCGCGTCCGCAGTGGGAGAGGGAGCGATGGCCGTGATGCTGGTGCACAGGTATCTGGAGCAGTCATGACAACCGTACGGGTGTCGTCGTGAGCGGGCAGCCGTCGCCGTGCGACCGGGCCGAGCTGAGCAGGCTGTTCCTGTTCGAGAAGCTGGACGACGGGCAGTTGGACCGGCTCTGTCGTGAGGGCCGGGTGGAGCGGTTCGAGCCCGGTCATGTCTACCGGGAGGGCGAGCCGGCCACCTGCTTCTTCGTGCTCCTGGAGGGCACGCTGGTGATGTCCCGGCAGGTCGGCGACGACGACGTGGAGATCAGCCGCAGCTCCCAGGTCGGCGTGTACGGGGGCGCCTTCCAGGCGTATCTCGGCGACCAGGCGGACCAGGCCCGTTACAAGGGTTCCATGCGGGTCACGGTCCCCTCGCGGTTCTTCGTTCTCCCCGCGACCTCCTTCGCCCGGATCATGCGCGACTGGTTCCCCATGGCCGTCCATCTGCTGGAGGGCCTGTTCTTCGGCAGTCAGAACACCCAGCGCACGATCGGCCAGCGTGAACGTCTCCTGGCCCTCGGTTCGCTGTCCGCCGGGCTCACCCATGAACTCAACAACCCCGCCGCGGCGGCCGTACGGGCCACCTCCGCGCTGCGGGAGCGGGTGGCCGGGATGCGGCACAAGCTCGGGGTCATCGCCGCCGGGCCGTACAAGCGGGCCACGCTGGAGTCGCTGGTAGATCTGCAGGAGCGGACGGCCGAGCAGGTCGCCAAGGCGACCCCGCTCAGTCCGCTGGAGGCCTCCGACCGGGAGGACGAACTGTCGGACTGGTTCGACGACCACGGCATCGCGGGCGGCTGGCAGCTCGCGCCGAACTTCGTGCAGGCCGGGCTCGACACCGACTGGCTGGACCAGGTCGCGGCCGCCGTGGACGAGCACACCCTCGAAGGCGCGGTCCGCTGGCTCAACTACACCGTCGAGACCGAGCTGTTGATGAACGAGATCGAGGACTCCACCACCCGTGTCAGCCGGCTCGTCGACGCGGCCAAGCAGTACTCACAACTCGATCGTGCCCCGTACCAGAACGCGGACGTCCACGAACTCCTCGACAGCACGCTGCTGATGCTGTCCGGGAAGATCGGCGAGCGGATCGAGGTGGTGAAGGAGTACGACCGCACTCTGCCGCGCATCCCCGCATATCCGGGTGAGCTGAACCAGGTGTGGACGAACCTGATCGACAACGCGGTCTCCGCGATCAACGACACCGGCGGCGCGGGCACGCTGACGGTACGGACGGCGCCGGACCACCGTGACCAGGTGCTCGTGGAGTTCCGCGACACGGGTCCCGGTATCCCGGCGGATATCCGGGGGCGTATCTTCGACCCCTTCTTCACCACCAAGCCGGTCGGGCAGGGGACCGGGCTCGGCCTCGACATCTCCTGGCGCATCGTCGTCAACAAGCACCACGGGCATATCGAGGTCCACTCCCGCCCCGGCGACACCCGCTTCCAGGTCTTCCTGCCGCTCACGGCACCGTCGGCCGACCTGGACCTCACGCTCGCCGACGACCCGGACCCTGCCCCCGAGGAGGCCTCATGACCCTGCCCGCCGGAATCGACCCCACCGTCCCGCCGAGCGGTGACGGATGCGTGGAGTGCGACGCGGCCGGCGGCTGGTGGTTCCATCTGCGACGCTGCGCCCAGTGCGGGCACATCGGCTGCTGCGACTCCTCGCCGGCCCAGCACGCCACGGCCCACGCGGGGGCCACGGGGCATCCCTTCGTACAGAGCTACGAGCCCGGCGAGTCCTGGTTCTGGAACTACGAGACCTCCGAGATGTACGAGTCCGGTCCCGACCTCGTCCCGCCGCTCAGCCATCCGGCCGACCAGGCGACGCCGGGGCCCGCGGGCCGCGTCCCTCCGAACTGGACCGAGGCCCTGCGGTGACTCCCCACGCCCCTTGAAGGGCCTGTGGCCCTTCAAGGGGCGTGGGGAACTCCGCGAGCAACCACGACGGACCGGCCGGCGGGCGGGGGTCGAAGGGGCGCAGCCCCTGGGGAGGGACGGGTAGGGGCTGCGGGGGCGAGGATAGTCTCGGCGGGGACCGGCACCGGTCGTCACCAGGCAGCATGGAACGAGGTGGATGTGTTGATCGGGATCTCCGAGATCCAGGACGCGGCCGCGAGGATCGCCGGGCATGTCGTGCGGACGCCGACGATCCCGAGCCCGGGGCTGTCCGCCCTCCTCGGCGTACCGGTCACCACGAAGCTGGAGCTGCTGCAGCGAACCGGCTCCTTCAAGGCACGCGGCGCGACGGCGAAGCTCCTGACGCTGACGGACGCCGAGCGCGCGGCCGGGGTCGTGGCGGTCAGCGGCGGTAATCACGGGATCGCGTTGGCGCACATGGCCGCCACGCTGCACATCAAGGCGACCGTGGTGATGTCGAGGACCGCCTCACAGCGCGCCATCGACCTCGTCGAGGCGGCCGGGGCCTCGCTGCGGCTCACCGACGGGATGGCGGAGGCGTTCGCGCTGACCGAGCGGCTGCGGTCGGAGGGTCTCACCCTCGTCCACCCGTTCGACGACCCGTTGGTGATCGCCGGTCAGGGCACCGTCGGTCTGGAGTTCACCGAGGACGTCGAGGAGACGCAGCGGTCCGGCGCGCTCACCGACGTGCTCGTGAGCATCGGTGGTGGCCGGGCTCGTCGCCGGTGTCGCGGCGGCCTTCGCGGCCCTGCGTCCCGGCGTCCGCGTCTGGGGTGTGGAGACCGTCGGCGCCACGGCCATGACCGGGGCGGTGGCGGCGGGCGGACCCGTGACCGTCCCCCTCTCCTCCATCGTCACCACGCTCAGCGCGCCCTCCGCCTCCCAGCTCACCTACGACCATGTGGCCGCCCTCGTCGAGGACGTCCTGGTGGTCTCCGACGCCGAGGCGGTGCAGGGCGTCCTCGACTTCGCCGAGCACGCCAAGGTGTGGACGGAACCCGCCGCCGGATGCCTGCTGCCGGCGGCCCGGCAGGTGCTGGAGCGGGTCGGCGACGGCGCCCGGCTGGGCCTCGTGGTCTGCGGCGGCAACGCGACCACGGCCGACATCACGGGCTGGGCCAGGCAGTTCGGGCTGCGGTGACCCCGGCCGCCACTGCCGCCCCAGCCGCCCCAGCCGCCCGCAGACTCCAACACCCCTGCCCCGCACGTCATTTGAAGCCGCTCGCACGGTGCCCGGCATAATGCTCGAATGACCACCCCCACCTCCCCGGCCTCCCCCTCGGGCCCTTCCGCGGCCGAGCGCACCCCGGTCGTCATCGTCGGTGCGGGACCCGCCGGGCTGACCGTCGGCAACATCCTGCGGGCCGCCTCCGTGGACTGCGTGGTGCTGGAGACCGAGAGCCGGGAGTTCATCGAGCGGCGGCCCCGGGCCGGGTTCCTGGAGGAGTGGGCGGTGCGTGCGCTGGAGCGGCGCGGGCTGGCCGACCGGCTCGTGGAACGGGCGCCGGTGCACACCGAGTTCGAGTTCCGCTTCGCCGGTGAGCGACGGCGGTTCCCGTACACGGAGATCACCGGGCACCACCACTACGTGTATCCGCAGCCGCTGCTGGTGACGGACCTGGTCAGGGAGTACGCGGACGTCCGGGGCGGCGACATCCGCTTCGGCGTGCGCGATGTCGAGCTGCACGACATCGACGGCGAGCAGCCGTCCGTGTCGTACGTGGATCCGGCGACGGGCGAACGCCGGCTTCTGCGCTGCGAGTTCATCGCCGGCTGCGACGGCGCGCGCGGCGTCACGCGGTCCGCGCTGCCCGCCGGGCGGGCCACGGTCGCCCGGCACGATCACGGGGTCGACTGGCTGGCGCTGCTCGCCGAGGCACCGCCGTCGTCCGACTGCGTGATCCTCGGTGTGCATCCCCGGGGCTTCGCCGGGCACATGGCGCGCAGCCCCGAGGTCACCCGCTACTACCTGGAGGTTCCGGCCGGCGACGACCCGGCGAACTGGCCGGACGAGCGGGTCTGGTCCGAGCTGCACGCCCGGCTGGCCGTACCCGGCACCAGGCCGCTCGCCGAGGGCCCGCTGGTCGAGAAGCGGGTGCTCGACATGCACAACTACGTCACCGAGCCGATGGCGTACGGCCGGCTGTACCTCGCGGGCGACGCGGCTCACCTCGTCGCGCCGATCGCCGCGAAGGGCATGAACCTCGCGCTGCACGACTCCCTGCTCCTCGCGGACGCCCTGATCGCCCACCTGGGCAAGGGCGACGACAGTGGGCTGCGCGGCTACTCGCAGGCCTGTCTGCGCAGGGTCTGGCACTACCAGGAGTTCTCGCAGTGGCTGGCGGAGCTGCTGCACGGGCCGTCGTCCGGCGACGCGTTCCGGGCGGGCGCCGCGACCGCCCGGCTCCGCCGCGTCCTCGACTCCCCCGCTGCCGCGTCCACCTTCGCGGAGCTGTTCATCGGCAAGGACACCGACCACTAGGGCGCTTCCGATGGCTCCTGGTCGGAGAGCATCCGGCCGATCGGCGCCGCGCGAGGTGACTCGTGAGGCACTGGCCGCCTCACCTGACTCGTCCGTAACCGCTCGCGAACGGCTTCAAGAGCCGTCAGAAACGGCCCAGGGGCGCGACACCAGGCACGGAGCCCCGGCCGCCTCGGGGCCCTCGGCCGGCAGTCGTCGACGCGAGGGCCCCGGATCCGGGCCGGTGTTCCTCAGTGATCGTGGTGGCAGCAGCCGTCCTGCCGCATCAGCCGGCCCACCTCCAGCCAGTCCTCCTCGGTACCGGCCGCCTTCGTGCGCGGCGCCGTGGGCCGGTACGCGGCCACCAGTTCCTCGGTGGTCCAAGGGGTTCCGCCCCGCAGGACCGACACCGTGCGGACGAGGTCGGCGAAGTCCGTGAAGGGGTCGCCGTCGACGACGGTCAGGTCCGCGAGCTTGCCCGTCTCGACCGTGCCGAGGTCGTCGTCGAGGCCGAAGAGCCGGGCCGGGAGGGCGGTCGCGGTGCGCAGGGTCTCGGCCGGCGTGAGCCCGCCGTCGTGCAGGGCGCGCAGGGCGAGGTGGAGGAAGAGGCCCACGGGGCCGAGCGGCTGGTCGGTGCCGAGGGCGATGACGCCGCCGGCCGCGAGGATCCGCCGGTAGATGTCGATCTCGGTGCGCAGCGCGGCGAGCTGGGCGGGCGTCGGCAAAATTCCCGCACCCTGCTGTACGAGGGCGGCGTCCCACGGCGGCATCACGACCGTGACCCGGGGGTCGTCGGCCAGGGACGGGTCGGCGCCCATGAGGGGCGCGGCCGTGAAGGGGGTGGCGATGAGGGAGAAGTCCACGCCCTCGCGGGTGTAGGTCTCCACCACGTCCTCGTACGCCCGCCCGCTCGCGGTGATGGCGTGGCCGAACTCGGCTCGCTGGGTGGCCTGCAGATGGGTCGTCAGGTCCTGTCCGAGCTGGACCCCCGGCGAGAGCAGGTGACCTCCCGTGCGGACGCCGAGACGTTCGTGGGCGAAGCTGGCGGCCTCGCTCATCACCCAACCGGGGGCCCGTACATAGGTCTTGACGAAGTCCCAGTCGAGCGCCTCGGCGCGCTCCAGTGTGCGGCGCAGGCCCGCCTTCGTCCGGTGGGCGCGCCCCATGCTGTAGGCGACCCGCGCGCCGTCGAGGAGTTCGCCGGTGGTGAGCAGCCGGGGTCCGGCGAGCCGCCCGGCGTTCACCTCCTCGCGGATACGGGCCTGTTCGTGGGCGAAACCGCCGAGGGAGACGGCGGTGGTGATGCCGTAGGTGAGCTGCCCGGCGGCCTGGCGGCCGCCGTAGGTGCTCTGCCAGGGGTGGGTGTGGGTGTCCCACAGGCCGGGGAGCACGGTGTGTGCGGAGGCGTCGACGCGGCGGAGGGCGGCCCGACGGTTGTTCCGGTGGGGTTCGACAGCGGTGATGCGGCCGCCGCGTACGACGATGTCGACGTCGTCGCGGACCGTCTCGCCGGTGCCGTCCCACAGGCGTCCGGCGTGGACGACGGTGTCGGCGGGTGTGGGCCGGGTGCGGTCTAGCGGCACCCGGACGGTCCGGGCGTGGTCGCCGGAGACGTCGATGAGGCGCAGGCGGGTGCCCGACTGGTAGAGAAGGGTCCTGGAGTCACCGGACCAGGTGGGGTGGTCGGCGGGTTCGGTGGTGAGGGTGCGCAGCTTCCCGCGGGGGGTGCCGTCCGGGGTCACCGGCAGCAGGCAGAGCGCGGACTCGACGATCACGGCCAGCAGGCGGCCGTCGGGCGACCAGACGGGCCCGGAGTCGTACCGGTCGGCGATCGAGGTGTGGGGCGCGACCGCGTGCAGCCGGTCGGCGCCGGTCCTGGCGTCGACGATCCGGATCAGGTTGTAGCCCTCGCGGAATCGGGCGCCGAGACGGTTGCGATCGCACAGCGCGAGGTACCGGCCGTCGGGCGACCAGCTCGGCCTGCCGGGGATCCCGCCCCCGCCGAGCGGCGCCACGAGGACGCGTTCCTCGCCGCTCGCCAGGTTCCGTACGACGAGCCGTCCGGCCATGTCGAGGCACGCGAGCCGCTGCCCGTCGGGCGAGAGCGCGGGCATGACCCGGCCGCCGCCGGCGAGGGCGGTCTCCTCGCCGGTGGCCGGATCGTGCCGGTACACACCGAGGAGGCCGTCGCGGTCGTCGGCGTAGACGAGGGACTTTCCGTCGCGCGCCCAGGAGGGCGCGAGGAGCCAGCGGGTGGGCGGCGACTTCCGTAGCATCCTCGGCGGGCGTCCACCCGAAGTACCGGCCAGCCAGAGTGAGTTGAGGGCGGCGAACGCGATGCTCCGGCCGTCGGGCGACAGCGCGGGCAGATGGATGCCCCGCGCGGGCCGCACACGTGCCTCCCCGAGGTCGTACTCCTTGATCCGGTAGCGCGGGCGGTCCACCGGGAGCACTCCCATGAAGGGGATCACTTCCGGCCGCGCGGGATCCTCGGGGCGTACGAGGGTGAACCGGCCGTCCAGCGTGAGCAGCAGCTCTCCTTCCGCCGTCCAGCGGGGCGGCACGGGTGCGACGTCGCCGTCGACCGGGACGGGCTCTCCGGCTACGACGAGGGTGCAGGAGCCGTTCGGGGCGGCGGTGGTGCGCAGGTACGCGAGGCGCCCGTCGGGGGCGAGGGCCGGGGTCATGACCTGGGCGGCGGCGGTCTCGGTGTGCTCGACGGTCACCGGTCCGGTGCCGTCGGCGGCCACGGCGGCGATGGTGCGGGACTCGGCGGACGGGGTGGTGCCCGTGGTGACGACCTTGGCGCGCACGAACAGCAGCCGGGTGCCGTCCGGCGACCAGGTGGGGTCGAAGTCCTCCCACGTGCCGTCCTGGAGGGGGCCGTCCTGGCCGGGGAGGCCGGTGACGCGGGTGACGTCGCCGGAGCCGAGGTCCAGGACGTGTACGCGGTAGGGGCATCCGTTGACGGGGCTGCCGGGGTCGCCGCCGCGTTCGGAGCCGAAGGCGAGCCGGGTGCCGTCGGGCGACCAGGCCGGGGCACGGTCGTCCCAGGGGCCGTCGGTGCGCTGCTTCAGCTCCGTGCCGTCGGGGCGCATGGTCCAGAGGTGGAAGCCGCCGCCCCGGTAGGCGCAGAAGGCGATGAGGTCGCCGGCCGGGGAGTACGTGGGCCGGTTGGGTTCGAGGCCGGCCGGGGTGAGGGGGACCGCCTTGCCGCCGCCGCGCGGCAGGGACCACAGGCCGCTCTGGATCTCGGCGATCAGCGTGTCGCCGCCGGTCGCGAGGGTCGCCGAGCCGTTGGTGGCCCGGGTGAAGGTGAGGGAGAGGCCGGGGGCGGCGGGCCGGGCGACGGCGGGGGCGGCCGCTCCGGCGGTGCCGAGGACCGCGGCGGCCCCGGTGGCCCCGGTGGCGGCGAGAAGTTGACGGCGGGTCAGGGGTGGGGTGCGGTGACTCTGGTCACGGTCCATGACACCGCACGCTTGCGCACCCCGCGGCTCACGGGCAACACCGCCATTCACGCCATCGGGGATGTCACCCGCCGGTGTGACGACGGTCGGTAGCGCTCGTCGGCGTGACGGAGTCCGGTGCCACTCCCCGGCGCGAAGGCGCCCGGCGCCACTCCCCGGCCCGAAGGCGCCCGGTGCCACTCCCCGGCCCGAAGGCGCCCGGTGCCTCAGTCCCCGCCGTGACCGCACCCGGTGTCAGTCGTCGGCGTGCCGGCGGCGGATCCACGTGGGCAGCACGAACCAGCACAGCAGGTACCAGAGGAGCACGCAGCCCACCAGCCAGGGCACGAACTCGTCGTGCGTGGCCACGCGCAGGACCAGCAGCAGCGCCGCCGTCATCGTGGCGAGGAGCAGGACCAGGCCGACGACGGTCAGCCGTGCGGCCCACTGCACGGCGGCGGGCTTGATGCGGCGTCCGGCGACGATCCGGTGGAAGGAGACGGGCCCGATGAGGGCGCCGGTGGCGGCGGCGCCGAGGACGACGGTGACGATGTAGATGGTCTTCTCGGTCTGCGGCAGGTCCTCGTAGCGCGGGGTGAACACGACGGTGAGCAGGAAGCCGAACAGGATCTGCACACCGGTCTGGGCGACCCGCACCTCCTGGATGAGTTCGCTCCAGCGGCGGTCGGCGCGCTCGTCCTCGGTCTCGTCCCGGCCTCGGTCCTCGCCCTGCACCTCGGTCACGCGTCCTCCCGGCTGGGTCGATGTTCCCTTCCCTCAATGGCGCTGTGCCCCCGATCGCCAAGCACACACCCCCTCGTTTCACTCTCACGAGTGAAACCAGTCGGCGTATCGGTCACTTGTGTTAATTTCGGCCTAGCGTGGCTGCGGTGACCGACTCCTCAGAAGCGTCCCGCCGTGGTTTCCTCCTCGGTGCCGCCGCGCTCGCCCTCACCCCCCAGTTCGTCCGCCAGGACCCGGCCGCCGCCGCGGCCGAGCTGCCCGGCTTCCCGGCGGACGTCGAGCTGTACCGGTCGGCGTACCGCAACTGGGGCGGGGAGATCACCGCGTCCGGACTGTGGGCGTGCGCGCCCGCCGACGCGGACCAGGTGGTGGCGGTCGTCAACTGGGCCCGACGGCAGGGCTGGACGGTCCGGGCGCGCGGCCTCTCCCACGGCTGGTCCCCGCTCACCATCACCCCCGGCACCGACTCCGGCGCACCTGTGATGCTCGTCGACACGACCGCCCACCTCACCGGTATGACACTTGAGTCCACCGGCCCGGCCGCCGTCCGCGTGGGCTCCGGCGCCACGCTGGAAGGGCTGCTGACCTTTCTGGAGGGCCACGGCCTCGGGGTGACGGCCTGCCCGGCGCCCGGGGACCTCTCGATCGGCGGCGCCCTGGCCGTCGACGCCCACGGCACGGCCGTACCGGCGGCCGGGGAGACACGGCTGCCCGGTCACACGTACGGCTCGCTCAGCAATCTCGTGCTGTCGCTGACGGCGGTGGTGTGGGACGCCGACAGCGACGCGTACGTACTGCGGACGTTCACACGGGACGACGCTGACGGTGCCGCGCTGCTCACCCATGCCGGGCGGGCGCTGGTCACGGAGTTCGTGCTGCGGGCGGGGGCGAACAGCAGTCTGCGCTGCCTCAGCCGGACCGACATTCCCGCCGGGGAGCTGTTCGCCCCGCCGGGCGGCGACGGGCGTACGTTCGCGAGCTTCCTGGACGAGGCGGGACGGCTGGAGGCGATCTGGTTCGCGTTCACCGAGTTCCCCTGGTTCAAGGTGTGGAGTGTCGAGCCGACCCGCCCACTCACCTCCCGGCGTGTGACCTCGCCGTACAACTATCCCTTCTCGGACAACGTGCCGACCGTCGTCGCCGACCTCGTCGGGCGGATGGTGTCCGACGCCGCCTGGTATCTGGCTCCGGTGCTGGGCGACGCCCAGCTGACCACGGCCTCGCTGGGACTGACGACCACGCTGTCGGCGGACATCTGGGGCCCGTCGAAGAACACGCTGCTGTATGTGAAGCCGACGACTCTGCGGGTGACGGCGAACGGGTACGCGGTCCTCACCTCACGGGACCAGGTACAGCGTGTGGTCTGCGAGTTCACCGCGTTCTACCGGGAGCGGCTCACCGCGTACGCGGCGCGGGGGCGCTTCCCGGTGAACGGCTCGGTGGAGATCCGGGTGACCGGTCTCGACGACCCGGCGGACGTCGGGGTGGCGGGGGCGCGTGCCCCGCTGCTGTCGGCGCTGCGGCCGCGCGCCGACCGGCCCGAGTGGGACACGGCCGTGTGGCTGGACGTGCTGACGCTGCCGGGGACACCGGATGCCGAGGCGTTCTTCCGGGAGCTGGAGCGGTTCCTGCTCACGACGTACGACGGCGGCCACGCCCTCACCCGGGTCGAGTGGTCCAAGGGCTGGGGTTACACGGACGAGGCCGCCTGGAGCGACGAGGAGGTGCTCGGCACCGTCGTACCGGAGTCCTTCGAGGACGGTGAAGGGCCGGGCTGGGACGACGCGGTGGAGATTTTGGACCGGCTCGATCCGCACCGGGTGTACGGGAACACCTTCCTCGACCGGCTGTTCCCGTAAGCGAATCCGGCGCCCGGCTCCCGTCGGCGGATCCCGCTCCCGGCTCCCGTCGGCGGATCCCGCTCCCGGCCGCGCACACCTCGTCCTCCGGCCGGGGCCTCACATGGGCCTCACACCTTGCGCCAGCGAGCCATGGCGAAGGAGAACAGCCCGAACAGCATCAGCCCGGCCGCCACGCAGGCGAGGAGCGCCGGACCGGCGGGGGTCTGGGCGAAGGAGCGAAGGGTGTCGTCGAGGCCCTTGGCCCGGTCCGGTTCGTACGCGATCGCGGCGCGCACCGCGAAGACACCCGCCATGGCGAACACCAGGCCGCGCGCGGCCCCGCCGCCCACGCCGGTGACGTCGACGAGTCGACGGGTGCGCCGGGACATCTCACCGAGCCGCAGGTGCTTGTGGTACGAGCGCATCACGGCCCGTACGCCGATCCACACGCCGGCGCCGATCACGCCGACGCCCGCCGCGCCCACGAGCCACTGGCCGCCGGGGAGTTCGAGGACCCGTGCCGTCACGTCCCTGGACTGCGCGTCGCTGGAACCGCCGCCGCTGCCCTCGCCGGCCGCGAAGGTCAGCACCGAGTAGGCGACGAAGGCGTAGAAGACGAAGCGCGCGGCGGACGCGAGCCTCTTGGTCCACTTGCGGCCGTCCGGACCCGCCGCGCCGAACACGGCCTCCGACAGCCGCCACAGCGCCATGCCCACCAGGCCGGTGCCCAGGGCCCACAGCATCACGGAGCCCAGCGGCTTCTCGGCGATCTCCGCCAGCGCGCCCTGGCGGTCCGCCTGCTCCGAGCTTCCGCCGAAGGCGATCTGCAGGGCCAGTGCCCCGACCAGCAGATAGATGACGCCACGCGCGGTCAGCCCGGCTCGCGCCGCACCCTCCGTCACCGAACCCCGCGCGGCACGCCCGCGCCCCACCCCCAGAGTCGTCATCAGCCGCGCCCCTCCCGCCCCTCGACCCGCAGCTGGAGCTGAACTTCCTGGTCACCGGCGTCCACGCCCACCTGGCGGACGCTGTACGCCTCCTCCAGGGCCTCCCGCAGCAGTCGCACGGCGGGCGGGCTGCCCTGCACCTCGACGGTGACGGGCGCGGAGGGCGGCTCGGGGTGTACCCCCGCGCCGGAGGGCACGGCGGCGGCCGTGTCGTACATGCCGGTCCACATCGTCGGCCGATCGGTGCCGGTCTCGTGCGGCGGATCGTCGGAACGCCGGTCCGTCTCGAAGTGGGCGCGCAGACAGGCGAAGACACGTTCGGCGTCCTGGGCCGAGCAGTCGCAGAGCACGACCTCGACCTGGGACACGGGCAGACTGGGCAGGGTCACGGGCCTTCTCCCTCGTGTGAGCGACACGGTGCGGGTACCCCGGGTACCCCCATGGTGTGCCCGAAACGGGGTTCTCGCAGGTCGCGTGAGAGGGCGCCCCGCCCACGGCACCGCCCGCCCCGCCCCGCCCCACGGCCCGGGGGCGTGAGTCGGTCCGCCCGGGGGCGCACGGGCCGTGGGCTATGTTTTGTGCTCGTGGGAGACGAAGGAGGCGCGCGGGTGCCATCGCCGCAGCAGGCACGTGCGCAGGCATCAGCGATCACGTCCGGGCGGACGGCCCCGGAGACCGAGCAGTCGCCCACGTCCCGGCTCAGGGAACTGTTCGACGGCCCCCGGCTCTCCCCCGGGCAGCGGCGGATCGCCCAGTACCTGATCGAGCACATCACCGAGGCCGCGTTCCTGTCGATCACGGATCTCGCGGAGCGGGTCGGCGTGAGCCAGCCCTCGGTGACCCGGTTCGCCGCGGCTGTCGGCTTCAGCGGCTACCCGGCACTGCGCGAGCGGCTTCAGTCCATCGCGCTCGCCACCCTCGGCAGCGCCCCGGGCATCTCCGCGGCGGACCGCAGCAACGAACTGCAGGCCGCCGTGGACGCCGAGATCGAGAACCTGGAGAACCTGCGGCGCGACTTCGCCGACCCCGACCAGGTGATCGAGATCGGTCGCGCCCTGTCCCACTCGGCGCCGCTGACCGTGCTGGGCCTGCGGATCTCCGGTGCGCTCGCCGAGTACTTCGCGTACGCCGCCCGCCGTATCCACCCCGATGTCCGGCTGGTGACGAAGGGCGGCACGGTCGCCTACGACGCCCTGCTGCAGTCCCGGGAGGCGGGCGGCACCTGGGTGCTGGTGTTCTCCATGCCCCGACACGCGCACGAGACGCTGACCGCGCTGCGCGTCGCGCAGGGTGCCGGGCTGAAAGTGGCCCTGGTCACCGACCTGGCGCTCGGGCCGCTCGCGGACGAGGCCGACGCCGTCTTCACCACCGGCACCGGCTCACGCCTGGTCTTCGACTCCTACGCCGCCCCCGTGATGATGTCCTCCGCCCTGCTCCAGGCCATGACCGATGCCGACCCCGAGCGCACCCAGGCCCGGCTGGAGGCGTACGAGCAGGTCTCCGAGCAGCATCAGTTCTTCCTCAGGGACTGATCCCGTTCTCCCCACATGCCAGGACAGCGGCGGATTCTTCCTCTCTTTCCCGGCATGAATTTTTCCATGCCCTTGCAAACTCATCGGTATATATAAATACTGCTCGCGGATCGTGCCCCGGGGAACTCCGGGTCACGTCGTCCACCCGGGTCCGTCCGCTCCTACCCGCCACGGCGCCCCGGGTGAGGCGGCCCCGGCCATCCCCTATGCCGGGGCCGCCCAGACTCCACACCCGCTGTACCCAATGGCGTCGATGCAAGACCGGAGCGTTGAACATGGCCCTCACCTCCTCGCCCATCCGCACGGACTGGCCGTGTCAGGTCAAGACACCCGGCAGTTACGACTGGGAGAGGTCCGCGGCCAAGTGGCTGCGTGAGCTGGTGCCGGCCCGATATGGCAGCTACCCGGCGATGATGCGCCATCCCGTACTGCTCGCCCGCCACGCCCAGATCCAGGTCCAGCACGAGATCCGGGTCGCCCGCACCGCCCTGCAGACCGCCCGCTCCGAGCTGCCCAGCCTCGGCATGTCCGAGTCGGTCATCGAGCACACCATCAAGATGTACGCCGCCGAGGTCATGCAGCTGAACCACATGGCCCGCTCCATCCGGGCCGTCAGCCGGGCCCTCGTGGACCACCAGCTCGCCCGCGCCTCGCACTGACCCTCCCGCGCTCCCCGCGCGCCGCGGTACACGGCGCCCCGGAAGGGAAGACGATGGGCAGGGCACAGGCCGGGCACACCGCCCGGCCCGACTGAGGGGCGGGACCGATGGATTCCTGGACATGGGCTGTGATCGCCGCGATCGCGCTGATCGCGGCCGCCGTCCTAGCAGTGGCCGTCTGGCTGCTCCTGCGGCTGGTACGCACCCGACGCGAACTGCACCGGGCCGGGCTCCCCACCGGCCCCAAGTGGGTCTTCTGGGGCGCCGTCCTCTATCTCGTCCTCCCTACCGACCTCGTGCCGGACCCGGTCTACCTGGACGACATCGGTGTCCTCCTCCTGGCCCTGAGGACGATGCGCTCCGGCCGTCAGGACGCCCTGGCCACCGAGCGGCAGGAAGGCACGGGAACCGCCCTGCGGGGGTGAGACGTTGTCGGACCGACGGTCACTGCGACGGACGGCATAGATGAGCGAGCTGGTATCCGGGGGCAATCTCCCCCTGCCGGGCGGCACCCTGACGATCAGGGTGCCGGGCCCCTTCGACGTGTCGGCCCTCGTCACCGACGACACGGGCAGGGTCCGGGGCGACGCCGACTTCGTCTTCTACAACCAGCCGACGGCACCGGGCGCCCGCCTGAGGGGCGAGACACTGACGGTGGACCCGTCCGCCCTGCGCCCCGGCGCGACCCGCCTCACCGTCGCCATCAGCCCGGCCGTCCCGGACACGCCGTTGGGCCACCTGCCCGCCCCGACGTTGCTCGTCACAGGCCCCGACGGCCGCACGATCGCCCGCTTCACCCCACCGAGGCCCGAGCGCGAGACCGTACTGCTGTTGGCGGAGCTGTACCGCAAGGGGCCCGGCTGGAAGCTACGAGCACTGGGGCAGGGCTACGCGGACGGGTTGGCCGGGGTCGCGAGGGACTTCGGTGTGGATGTGCTGGAGGACGCGCCCACGCATGCGCCCGCACCGGGATCCCGGTCGGCATCAGCGCCCCGAACGGGGCGCGGGGCCGTGACCTGTGCGGCTCCGCCGCGTGGGTACGACCAGCCCGCACCGGTCCGCACGGTACGCACAACCCCGTCGACACCCACCCCCGACGGCTTCCTCGGCCTGGTCAACTCCACCCGCGCCGCCGCGGGTTCCCCACCGGTCTCTCTCAATGCCCGACTGTCCGCCGCGGCCCGGGCCCACGCCACCGCGATGGCCGCCCAGGGCCGACTCGCCTCGGAGGGCGAGGACGGCGTCTCCGTCTACCAACGCGTCACCGCCACCGGCTACACCTACCTGACCATCGGCGAACACCTGGTCTCCGGCCCCCGCACCCCCGCCGAGTTCGTGGACTACTGCCTCTCCACCGAACAGGCCAGGCGGACTCTCAACGAACGGGCGTACAGCGAGACGGGCCTGGCACACATCACCGATCCCCGCTCGGGAACCGAGTTCTGGACGGCGCTCTGGGCCGGCCCCCTCTCCCCCGCCGGCCTCCGGCAGACCGCCGCCGAAGTCGTCACCCTCACCAACGCCGAACGAGCCGCCGCCGGCCTCCCCCCGCTCTCCTGCGACCCCCTCCTCACGAACGCCGCCCAGGCGCACAGCACCGACATGGTGGCGCGGGCCTTCTACGCGCACACCTCCCCCGACGGCGGCGAACCCTGGCACCGCGCGGCGGCGGCCGGCTCCACCCGGCGGTCCATCGGGGAGAACATCGCGTGCGGCCAGCGTTCAGCCGCCGAGGTCGTGCGCGGCTGGATGGACAGCCCCGGGCACCGGGCGAACATCCTCAAACCGGACTTCACCCATATAGGTGTCGGCTTCGCCGGCGGGGGCGCGGCCGGCACGTACTGGACCCAGCTCTTCGGCGGCTGAAACCGATCCGCCGCGACTGTCCCTCTTTCGAGTCGCTCAACTCGCCCCCGCACCGGGCTACTTGATTCTCCGTGATCACTCGACTCCAATGCACCTGTCGATGACGGAAAGCGACGGGAGACGAATCAGATGGTTTCGAGAACGGTGGGCACGGGCGTGGCCACGCTGGGCGCGGTCGTGTTGTCCCTCATGACGGTGCCCGCCCACGCGGCCCCGCAGGCGGGGCCCGACACGACCGGACTGCGAAAACTGCTGCGCACGGCGCTGTCGCAGGGAGCTCCGGGCGCGTTCGCGAGGATCGACGACAGCGGCACGGTGCATCATCTGGCGGAAGGTGTCGCGGACCGGTCCACCAAGCGGGCCCTCGGCACCGGGGACCGTATCCGCGTCGGCAGCGTCACCAAGACGTTCACGGCGGTGGTCCTGCTGCAGCTGGTCGACGAGGGAAAGATCAAGCTCGACACCTCTGTCGACACCTATCTGCCGGGGCTGCTGCCCGACAAGCGGATCACCGTGCGCCATGTGCTCAGCCACCGCAGCGGGCTGTACGACTACGCCAACACCCTCTTCTCCCCCAGCGTGTCGGGCTTCGAGAAGGTGCGGAACAAGGTCTACACCTACCGTCAGTTGATGGACCTGTCGCTGGCCGAGCCGCTCACCAACAAGCCGGGCGCGGTCTACTCGTACTCGAACGCCAACTTCGTGGTCGCGGGCATGCTCATCGAGAAGGTCACCAAGAAGCCGGTGGCCACCGCGTACCAGAACCGCGTCATCAAGCCGCTGAAGCTCGACGACACGTTCTACGTCCACCCGAAGAACACGATCCCCGGCAAGTACTCCCGTGGCTACATGACCGCCGACTCCGCCGGACGGAAGATCGACTCGACGCAGCAGACGACGTCGTGGGCGCAGAGCGCGGGTGCCCTGGTGTCCAGTGCCAAGGACCTGAACAAGTTCATGTCCGCGCTGGTGCAGGGGAAGCTCACCTCGGCCGCCCAGCTGAAGCAGATGCTGAAGTGGACGCCGGTGAACAGCACCCAGGCGTACGGGCTGGGGCTGCGCCGGCGTGATCTGTCGTGCGGGGTCTCGGTGTACGGGCACACGGGAACGGTGCAGGGCTACTACACCTGGGCGTTCACCTCGAAGAGCGGCAAGCGCAGTGTGACGTCGTTCGCCAACACGTCCAACAACGGCACGGTGTACGCGACCGTGAACCGCACGCTGGAGTCCACGTTCTGCGGCTGACGGCCGACGCCGGTCCGCACCCCGCACTCGCGTCTCAGCCCGTCCGGACGCCGGTGCGGGAGCTGTTCCGGCGCGGGGAGTCAGCGGGCCGGACAGGTGGGAGATCGGTCATCGGCGGCTGATGCTGCCGCCGCCGTGGGCCCGGCCGAGGGTGTGGAGGTGTTCCAGGGCGTCGAGCACGACGGTCCGGTCGTACCAGGACAGCCACTCGCCGGCTTCGGCGCCCACGACGGTCAACGCCTTGAGCTGGGCGCGTGTCAGACCCCGCAGCGGGCGTTCGAGATGGGCCGACACCATGCCGACGCACCGCCCGGAGGAGCTGGTCAGCGGCACGCTGTGGCAGGCGCGGCTGCCCGCGTGCAGGATCGCCGCCCGGGCGTCCTCGCTGAACACCGGGTCCGTCGCCACGTCCTGGACGGTCACCTGGGCGACGTCCCGCGCGGCCTTGGCGCAGGACGTACCCTCCTCGCCGACGTACGCGAAGAAGTCGACGAAGTCCTCCGTGTGTCCCGTGTGTCGCTCGATGCGCAGTCCGCCTTCGGCCCGGTCGACGATCTGTACGTTGCCCATGTCGGTGCCGACGACGGAGAGGGCCTGGCTGAGCACGGCGGTCAGGACCTCGCTCCGGTTGCCGCGTCCGACACGGAGGTTGCGTGCCTCCTCGAAGCTGAGCGTCGGCATCGCGTGCCGCGCCCGGCCGGGAAACCACAGGGCGCTCGGGCCGTCCGGACGCGGCACGCTCACCGCCGCCTCGGCCAGGGTGCGCAGCTTGACGTTGTACTGCTGCGAGGCCCGCTGGAGCAGCGCGAACGCGGTCTCGGCGTCCGGCAGGGCATAGCGCTCCCGCAGCATGCCCTGGGCCTGGGCGACCAGCGGCCGGCCCTCCGTCCGGTTGCGCAACTGCCGTACCTCCGCGCGCAGCCGTGTCAGTTCCTCCCGCACCGCCTCGCCCTCGCCGTGGGGCTCCGACCAGGACCTCTCTCTCATCCGGCACCTTCCGCCCTGCTCGCTCCGACCGACAGCACGGCTCGTCTGCCCGGTCTCGGCCCGAGTACGCCGGATACGCCGGATCGGGTCTACCGTCGTCCGTATGCCTGTGACCTTCGACGACCTGCTGCATCGGGCCGCCTCCCTCGCCCGCCCCGGCCGCCGGGCCCTTCTCGGTGTCGCCGGGAGCCCCGGTGCGGGGAAGACCACCCTGGCCGAGCGGTTGACCCGGGGCCTCAACGGCGACGGCGAGCCCTGGGTGGCCCATGTCCCCATGGACGGCTTCCACCTCGCCGACGTGGAACTCGACCGCCTCGGCCGCCGGGACAGGAAGGGCGCGCCGGACACGTTCGACGGCGCGGGCTACGCGGCCCTGCTGGAGAGGCTGCGCGGCGACGAGGACGACGTCGTGTACGCACCGGGATTCGAACGCACTCTGGAACAGCCCATCGCCGGCTCGATCCCGGTCCCGGCCACCGCCCGTCTGGTCGTCACGGAGGGGAACTACCTCCTCCTGGACCACGAGCCCTGGACCCGCGTCCGCTCCCACCTCGACGAGGTCTGGTTCTGCGACCTCGACGAGGCCGAGCGGGTACGCCGCCTCGTCGCCCGCCACGAGGAGTTCGGCAAGGGGCACGAAGAGGCGGTCGCCTGGGTCCTCGGCACGGACCAGCGCAACGCCGGCCTGGTGGCGGCGAGCAGACGTCGCGCGGACCTGGTGGTGCCGGCGTCGGCGATGCCGACGGTTCAGGCGTGGACATGAAGCAGCCCGACGTCGTCAGGAACGTCGGGCTGCTGGTCTGAGGCCGGTCCTCAGGCGCGGAGCGTCAGGGTCGGCTCGCCCCGCTCGTCGCCCGCCGGGTCACCGATCACGGCCGTGAACGCCTCCGTGCGCACCCTCAGGCCCTCCGGGGTGCGGGTGAAGCCGGGGTCGAAGACCTCTCCGGAGCCGCCGTAGCGCACGGCGAAGACGTTCAGGTCGTCCGGTGCGCCCGGTGCCGGTGTCGCTTCGATGGCCGTGGAGGCCACCAGGTGGGACCAGCCCTCGTCGGGGTTGCCGTAGCCGCGGGGGTCGGCGGCGAGGGCGAAGGCGGTGAGTTCCTGGGTGGTGTCGGCGCGGGCGTCGAAGAACTCCGGGCCCTCGGCGGACGGGTGGGTCAGCCACAGGTCACCGGCGGAGGCGACCTCGGCGTCCGCGATCCGGCGCAGGCCGTCGCCGTCGTCCGACAGGTACGGCAGTCCGGCCAGGAGGTAGGGCTCGCCCGGGAGGCGTTCGACGGCGACCGTGGTCCACAGGCGGGTGCCGTCGGTGACGTACAGGGACTGGACGTGGCGCAGGACGTGGTCGCGGGTGACGACCGGCTTGGTGACCAGCTTGGCCGCGAGACCGTCGGCCCGGACGTCCCGGACACGGGTCTCGCCCATGGGGCGGCAGAGCAGGAAGCCGTCGACGACCGGGCCGAAGCCGTGCTGGCGGTTGACGGCGGCCGGGAGGAAGTACGTCCCGTCCGCCTCGATCAGGGAGGCGGTCATCTTCGAGTCGAAGGCGACCGAGACCCCGCCCGCCCGCAGTTGGTGCCGCGCCGACTTGGTGGAGGGCGTGCGGTGCCAAGGGGTGGTGTCCTGCATCTGCCAGACCAGCATCCACGCGAAGTGGCCGTCGACACCGCCGTCCGGCTTGACCGCGTGCCGGCCCCAGCCGGTGTCGCCCCGGTAGCGGCCCAGGTCGGCGCCGATACGGTGACCGAAGTAGCGCAGACCGAGGACCGACTCGAAGCCGGAGTGCTGCTCGCTGTAGCGGGGGCCGCCGAAGTCGAAGCCTCCGTTGGTGAGGCGGGCGTCGAGGTAGCGGGCGACCTCCTCCCCGTCCTCGGCGAAGATCTCCTCGCCGCCGACCCGGTGGGCCTGGGCGAGGAAGGACAGGGAGATCGGGCCGTAGTTGTTGTCCCAGGCGCCGCCGTGCTCCGGCGGGAGCAGCGCGCCCCGGTCGTGTACCCGGTGGGCGCGGATCTCCTCGGCGTACAGGGCGATCGCGTCGGCGCGGAGCTTCTCCCCCTCCTCCGGCGGGAGGTGGCGGGCCAGCATCAGGCCGCCGACGACACAGCCGATGGCCTGGTTGCCGGCCTCCTGCGGGTTGAAGAAGGTCGCCTCGGTGAGCCAGCGCCAGTAGCCGCGGCTCACCCCCCGCAGGGCGGTGGTCCGTTCCTCGTCGAGGAGGCCGTCCGCGAGGTCGAGCAGGTTGACCGCCTGGAGCAGCGCCCACACCGTGCTCGGCCAGTCGCCGATGGGGTGGGCGCCGGGCGCCAGGGTGTAACGGGCGTACGGGAAACCTGAGTTGCGCACGCGCAGGTTCGGGTAGCCGGGGTTGTCGTCCGTGTAGACGCGCTCCCGGAGGTGGAAGTCCGTGCTGCGGCGGACGGCCTCCGGCAGGCGCGGGTCCTTGGTGCGGTGCCAGGCGAGGGCCAGCAGTGAGGTGATGCCGAGGGACGTGTCGCCGATGTCGTCGACACAGTCGGGGTGTTCGAGGTTGTCCTCGGGCGTGATGCGCGCGAGGGCCTGCTCGACGACGTCGGCGAGGACCGCGTCGTACGCCTCCGGAGTGTCCGGCAGGTCGTGCAGCGAACCGAGCTGGCGTGGGAGGTGCACGGGATCAATCCTTCATGCCTGGGGTGGCCATGACGTGGTTCGTCGAGCGAGTCACACGACGGGTGCGGGCCGGCGGGCGCGCAGTGCGACGGTCAGGGTGTGCGGGCCGAGTCCACCGATGTAGACATGGTTCCCGGTCGTTGCATCGGTGCCGCCCACCACCGTGTAGTCCTGACCCGGGTCGTACCGCAGTACGTCGCTCCGGTCCGGCCCGGCAAGCGGTTCGCCTGCCTCGATGTCGGCCTCGACCCGGATCTCGTCGTCGCCGACCCGGTAGGTCATCGGGCCGGTCGTCAGGCACCAGCGTCCGTCGCCGATCGGTACGGCGCCCGTCGGCACGCCGCCCGGCCGGAAGGTCAGTTCGAGGGCCCAGGGCACCCGTGGTCCGCTGATGTCGATCCGCAGGTCGGCACCGTCCTCCCGCAGGTCCACCTCGACGCGGGTCGTGTGCGAGACCTCGTCCCGAGGCCGGTCCGGGAAGGCCATCGAGGCGGAGAAGCGTCCGTCGTCCACCAGTCGGTAGACGCCGTCGTCCCGCCTCTCGTCCTTCGGGAGCGGCTGGTAGTAGGCGGCCGTGAGGGTCTGGGTGAGCCGGTACCGGTTGTCGGCGGACCGTTGCATGTCGGCGGCGCGGAACGGGCCCAGGTCGAAAAACCCCCGCGTCAGACGGACCGCGTCGAGGACGGCGTCGCCGGCGAACAGGCGCAGGAAGGTGGGGTTGCAGGCGAGGCCCGAGCGGATGCGCCGGTGCTCGGGCACGTCGGAGCCGCCGTACACCACCGTGTGCGCGGTGGCCGAGGCGCGGGCGGCGAGGCTTGCGGTGGTGAGGTACCGGTCACGCGGAAGGGTCTGCGCGGTCGGGGCCGGCAGGGCGCGGCACAGGTCCGGGGTGAGGAGGGTCTCGGCGAGCAGGTCGGGGTCGTCGATACCGCCGGCGGCCGCCAGCCGTGCCACCCGTGCGAAGTCGCCCCGGCCGGTGCGGATCGCGAGCAGCCGGTAGTGCGGCAGGTAGGGCGCCAGCGGGAACGGGTGGTACTGGTCCTGGCGTCGCGAGTGGACGGTCTCCACCGTGCCGTCCGGCCTGATCAGGTCCAGGGTCGTGGCGAGATTGCGTTCGACGGCGTACAGCAGGTCGGCGCGGCCGAGCACTTCGGCCAGCAGCAGCAGCGACGGGTTGGACACATGGGCCGCGTAGTTGGCGCTCCGTTCCGAGTACAGGCCCTCCGCGTCGATGTCGACGCCCTCGGCGAGCCACTGCTCGACGCGGTCGAGCAGCCGGTCGTCCGGGAACGACCGGTGCAGCCGGGCCAGCGCCGCGCACAGCTCCCAGCGGTGGTTCGGGGTGTGCACCCCACCCGTCAGGAGGCTGCCGGAGGCGGCGCCGGCGATCTCGGCGAGCGCGGCCGTGACGTCGCGCAGTTCCGGGCCCGCGTCGGCGGCGAGGACGTGCGCGTCGCACACGTCGTTGACGGTGAAGCCGGAGTCCGGCGGTGACTGCACGTTGTCGCCGCCGGCGAAGAGGCCGGTGGTGGTCTGCGCGGCCCGCAGGGCGCGGAGATGGGTCATCGCGGCGGCGACGGCCTGCCCGCTGCCGTGCAGTGCCGAGTCCGGGGAACGGTAGGCCGCGACCAGGGTCTTCACCCGCCGCGCCAGACCACGGTGTGGCACACCGGCGGGTTCCTCGTCGGGGCGGGCCGCGAGCGGGGCGGCCTGCCGGTCGGCGGCGCGGGCCGCCGACCGGACGAACTCGTGGTCGAGCGGGGTGGGCAAGGTCAGTCCTTCAGTCCGGCGTTGATGTCGGCGTTCATGACGTACTTCTGGAACACCAGGAAGACGACGATCAGCGGGACCATGGAGATGACCGATCCGCCGAGCAGCACCGACCAGTTGATGTTCTGCGCGCCGACGAGGCTCTGGATGCCGATCTGCACGGTGAACTTCTCGGGGTCGTTCAGCATCAGCAGCGGCCAGATGTAGTCGTTCCAGCGCCACTGGAACGACAGGATGGCGAGCGTCAGCATGATGGGCCGAGAGAGCGGCACCATGATCCGCAGGAAGATCGAGAGCTCTTTCGCGCCGTCGATGCGGGCGGCCTCGATGAGTTCGTCGGGGACCGTCAGGAAGAACTGGCGGAACATGAAGCAGCCGGTCGCGGTGAGCAGGGCCGGGAGGATGATGCCGGAGAGCGAGTTGTAGAAGCCTAGGTCGCGGACCACCAGGAACAGCGGGGCGAGCATGACCTCGGCCGGCAGCATCGTGGTGGCCAGGATGCAGAGGAAGAAGGCCTTGAGCCACTTGTTGTCGTACTTGGCCAGCGCGTACCCGGTGCAGCAGCTGACACCCACCGTGAGGATCGTCGCGATCAGACACACGATGATCGTGTTGATGAAGTACCCGGAGAAGTTGGCGCTCGCCCACGCTTCCTTGTAACCCGACACGGTGGGGTCGTCCGGGAACACCGTCAGCGGAAGGGAGAACAGGTCTCCCGCCGGCTTGAAGGAGCTGAGGACGAACCACAGCACCGGAATCCCGTAGAGGGCCGCCAGGACCCACAGCAGAGTGGTCGGGGCGATCGCGCGCCGAAGCCCTCCGGTTGCCGAGCCACGGGGCCTCTTCTTGGAGACGGCGCGTACGGAGTCGGCGTCGACCTTGCGCGGCATGTCTGTGGTTGTCATCGGTTCTCCACCCGCCGGTTGACCATCATCTGAATGATCGCGACGGCCATCAGGATGAGCATGAGCACGAACGACGCGGCGCTCGCGTAGCCGATCTGGCCCGACTTGAACCCCGTCTGGTAGATGTACTGGACAAGCAGGTTGTTCGACGTTCCGGGTCCACCGTTGTTGAGGGAGGCGAACACCGCGTACTCCTTCATCGCGTGGATCGTGTTGAGCAGGATGACGATGAAGGACGTGGGAGCGATGCTCGGCAGGGTGATGCTGATGAACTGGCGCCACGGACCGGCGCCGTCGAGCGCCGCCGCCTCGTAGTACGACGTCGGTACGTTCTTGATCGCCGCGATGAACAGCAGCATGGAGAAGCCCGTCCAGGCCCAGGCCGCCGCCACCACGACCACGAGCAGTGACAGGTCCGCGTTCGACTGCCAGGGAACGGCGCTTCCGCCGACCTTCTCTATGAAGTAGTTGACCAGTCCGAAGTTCTCACCGAACAGCCACCGCCACAGGACACCCACGATGATGGGCGACAGCAGCCACGGGATGAAGAAGAAGATGCGGGCGACCGACGTGCCCTTGGCGTGCTTGCTCACCAGCACGTTGGCGATGAGCAGCGACAACACGAAGTTCAGCGGGACGAAGAGCACGGTGTACAGCAGCGTGCGGGTCGTCGCGGAGTAGAAGGTCGAGTCCCCGAGCAGCTTCTGGTAGTTGTCCAGTCCGACGAACTGGAACGCCCCCACGCCCGTGTAGTTCGTGAAGGAGTAGACGAGCCCGATCACCGCCGGCCAGACGAAGAACAGCGCGAAGAGCACGACGTTGCCCGAGATGAGGACGAGCGGGGCGAGGGTGTACTTGCTTCGTCTCCTGGGCGGGCTCACGGACACGTCCGAAGCGTCCGGGGCGCGTTTTGTCATCTTCCTGACTCCGTGCTGGTGGATTGGATCCTGGGGCTCAGGCCATGAGCCCGGCATCACGTGGGTGGGGTCCGCGGTCCCGGGCGGCGGTGTCTCGACCCCGCCGCCCGGGACTACCGGCCTGTGATCAGCCGCCGACCTGCTGGTTGTAGCCGTCCACGATGTTCTGCAGGGCCTTGTCGGCCGACTGCTCGCCGTTGATCGCCTTGCCGAGCTCCGCCTTGGTCGGGTCGTCGGCGAGGCTCTTGCCCTTCAGCACCCAGTTCGTCTGCGCGCCGCTGAAGTAGCCGGAGATCGGGTCGTAGAGCGGGATGGACTCGTTGTAGAGCTTGAACGCCGCCTGCGCCGCCTCGGACTTGAAGGGGTACTTCGGGCTCAGACCGCTCTCGACCGGCAGGAAGCCGGAGGCCTCGCACAGCGCCTGGTAGTGGTCGGGCTCGTACAGCCAGGACAGGAACTTCTGCGCGGCGGCTGCCGCGTCGGCGTTGTTGTTGAAGCCGACCGTCATGCCGCCACTGTTGACGTCGCTGGCCTGCACAGGCTGGGCGGGGGTCGGGACGCTCGCCCACTCGAACTTCGTGATGCTCTCCGCGTAGGCGGCGACCTGCCACACGCCGGACCAGTAGGCGACGACGTCACCGCTCTGGAACATGGCCGACGGGTCGGCGCCGCTGGTCCACACCGACTTCGGCATGGTCTTGTCGTCGTTCCATCCGACGAAGGTGTTCACGGCCTTCTTGGTCGCGGCGTCCACCGAGAACTTGCCGGAGTCGTCGGCGTGGACGTACTTCCCGCCCATCTCGTACACCATGGCGCGCAGCCGGGACGGCGACTGGTCGAAGGTCAGGGAGTACTTGGCCTTGGTCTTCTCCCGGACCTTGTCGGCCGCCTTGATGAACTCGGTCCAGGTCCAGGTCTTGTCGGGCGAGGTCGGGTAGTCGACGCCGGCCTTCTCGAAGAGCGACTTGTTGATGAACATGCCGGACGCGGTGACGTCCGAGGGGATGGACAGCACCTTCCCGGACGAGTCCTTGGCGACGAAGTTGGCGTTGATCTTGTTCGTCTTGTTGTTGGCGATGTCGCTGAGGTCGATCAGCTTGTTCGACCAGATCGGGTCGAGCGCCGGCACGGCCGCCACGTCGGGCAGCGAGTTCGCCTGCGCGGAGTTGCGCAGCTTCGTCGCGTAGCCGTCGTAGGGGATGTTGACCAGCTTGACCTTGACGCCGGTCTCCTTCTCGTACTGCGCCACCATCTTCTTCCAGCCCGCGTCCTGCCCCGGAACCGTGGAGATCCAGAACGTCAGCGACTTGGAGGTACCGCCCGAGTCGGATTCCCCTCCTCCGCAGGCGGAGAGCAGCAGGGCGGCCGCCGAGACACCGGCAGCGAGGGGAACCATGCGGCGCATACCGCCGCGGCCGAGTCGGCTTGAGCGCCGCACACCCACAGTGGTCATCTTCGATCCCTTTTTTTCGGTAGGGGACGGAGCACGGCGCCGACCGAGGCGGCACGGGTGCATTTTGCAGGAAGGCTGCTTTCCGGGGGGCACGGCCTCGCCCGGCCGCGTCGTCCACGCGGGGCGGGATCCCCGGCCGTCTGGCCGTCACCGTCACGGGCACGCCCTCGTGCGGTTGCCGTACGTCGAGTACGGGCGGGAGGCTCGCCCCAAGCCGGCGTCCCGGCCGACTTAGAAAGCGCTTGTCCGGACATTGGCAGATGCCGGTGGAGTCCGTCAATGCTTCACCGCCGCGCCTCCGGTCACGGTTTGGATTCCCCGGGCCACGGCCAGCCGACTGGCCCCCACGACGGTGCCGCTGTCGCCGAGCGCGCTGCTCACGACCTCGGTGGGCCAGCTCAGCCGGGCCAGTTCGGCCCGTACGCCGGGCAGCAGCCGGGGCTTGGAGCCGACGGCGCCGCCCAGCACGATCAGGCCGGGGTCCAGGACCGCGGTCGCCGCGGCGGCCAGTCTGCCCACGTCGGCGGCGTGTCGGCCGACGACGGCGCAGGCCGTGGCGTGTCCGGCGTCGGCCAGCGCGAACAGCCCGTCGACGGTGTCGGGGCACGGGTCGTCCAGGCCCTGCCAGGCGCCCACCGCCCGGCGCAGCAGCGAACCCGCCCCTATGTGCGCCTCCAGGCCCTCGTGGCGCGGTTCCCGGTCGGCGTCCCACGGGTAGGGCAGCCGGGCCACCTCACCGGCGGCGCCGTTCGCGCCGCGCAGCACCTGGCCGCCGATGACGACACCGAGACCGATGCCGACGCCGATCCGCAGATAGCCGAAGGTGTCCCGGCCCCGGGCGGCGCCCTCGTGCAGCTCGGCCAGCGCGGCGCAGTTCACGTTGTTCTCGACGTGGACGGGCACTCCGGGCGGGAGCGCCACGGTCAGGGCGTCGAAGATGGGGCCCGCCTTGGCGGTGGCGGGGCGCACGGCCGCGCCCTCCCGGCCCTGGGTGGTGACATCGCCCACGGCGACGACGATGGCGCGCAGCGGCGCGCCGGCCGACAGCCCCGCGAGGGCGTCCGCGACCACGTCGACGGTGTCCGCCCGCAGGCCGGTGCCCTCGGCGAGCAGGGTGCCGTCCAGGGCGCAGACCCGGACCCGGGTGACGCTGGGTCCGAGGTCGACGGCGAGTACGGCGCCGGCGGCGAGTCCGAGGTCGTACACGGCCGCCGACCTGCCGGTTCCGCCGTTGAGGGTGCCGGAGCGGGCGGCGAGACCGGCGGCCTCCAGCTCCGCCACGGCGGTGGAGACGGTCGGCTTGGAAAGCCGTGCCCCGGTGGCCAGTTGGGGGCGAGTGGCGGTGCTCGACGCGGCCAGTACGGCGAAGACAGCGCGGGCGCTCTCGCTCAGTTGCATGCTCTCCCCAGTCGTACCGCGATCATCCGGCCGCACGGTCGTGCGGTATCCGGGTCCGAACCCTTGACGCACTCTAATTCGTTAGTTAATTTCCTAACGAAGTCAAGCGGTACTCGCCTGCCGCACCAGCAGAGGCCCGTCCCGGGGCTTCCCTAGCACCCCCCACAGACCCTGTGTGTCCAGGCACGGTTTCGCCCAGCCGTCGCTGCGCCCTCGCAACGCAACGACGAAAGAAGCCTTACGTGCAGGACTCACGGCCCGTCGCGGTCGGTATCGACGTGGGCGGCACCAAGACCCATCTCCGTGCTGTCGCGGGGACGGACTCCGTCGCCGATCACATCCGTACGAGCCGCGGCTGGCGGCCGCACGACCCGGCGGCCGCGACCACATGGCTGGCCACGCTGGTCGGGGAGGTGCTGCCCGCGCACACCCGCCCGTCCGCCGTGGCCGTCGGCGCCCATGCCTGCGAGACACCCCGGCAGTGCGAGGGGATACGTCTCGCACTCCAGGAACGGCTTCAGGTGCCGTGCCTGGTGGTGGGGGACGCCGAGCTGCTCGCACCCGCCGCCGGTTTCGACAGGGGGGTGGGCCTGGTCGCGGGCACCGGTTCGGTGGCCGTCGGCCGGTCCGTCGACGGCACCTCGGTGCAGGTCGGCGGCTGGGGGGCGGTTCTCGGCGACGAGGGCGGCGCCGCCGGTCTCGTCCGCGAGGCGGCCCGTGCCGTCTGGGCGGCGCACGACCGGGGCGAGGCGCCCGACGCGCTCGCCGACCGGCTCGTCGCCGCCTTCGCGGTGAGCGAGGTCCCGGCTCTCGGCGGGGCTCTGGAGGCGGCCACGGACGTGTCCGCCGACTGGGGCCGGCACGCGCCCGTGGTGTTCGAGGCCGCCGAGGAGGGATCTCTCCTCGCCCACCGGGTGATCGCCGAAGGAGCCCGCGCGCTCGCCTCGCTCGTGGCACGGCTCGCCGCCCGCGGGGTCGCCGTGGACGACGTGGTGGTGGCCGGCGGGACGATCCTCTCCAGACCCGCCCTGTACTCCGCATTCGCCGAAGCACTCCTGGACGCTGTACCGTCCGCGCGACCGCATGTGCTCCAAGTGCCTCCGGTCGAAGGGGCGTTGGCACTCTCACGTACTCTCCTCCGACCGGTCACCCGCTGATCACCGTCCGGTCACCGACCGGACATCGACCGGTCATTCGTCAACCTCACGCTCAGCCCGCACCCGATCATCACCTCGCGAAAGGAGCGGCGCTCCATGCCGTCATCTGCCGGGCACCACGCTCTCAACCGCCGCGTCTTCCTCAGGAACTCCCTCGGCGTCTCGGCCGGCCTGATCGCCGCTCCGACCCTCGCGAACCTGTGGCAGGCCCCCGAGGCCAAGGCCGCCACCGCGTTCGCCGCGTTCGTCGACGACTACACGACCAACATCACTGCGAACCAGACCGCCGAGACCAACGCCGTGGTCCGCGCGCTCGGCGGCTTCGCCGAGATCTGGAAGACGGGTGGCGCCTGGAACACCGGCACCCCGCTGCTGCCGGAGATCCTGCGCGACAACATGCGCTACTGCGCGCGCCTCACCGGCCGCCGTACGGAGGCGCAGGCCCGCGAGGCGTTCGTCCACGACCGGCAGCACCAGAGCTACGCCATGATCGGCGCACTCGGCCCGCTGGCCGGGCTGTACCGCTCGGGCGCCAAGGCGGTCACCTCGATCACCGAAGCCCCCGACGGCATCCCGGCCGGCAAGATCAACGACGCCGTGCCCGCCGGCGCACCCGCCGGCTCCGCGCTGGGCGCCGGCTCGTACGACTCGGACCTCGGCCAGGTGGCCCGGCTCGTCGACACCGTGCGCGGCCCGTTCGCCTCGGGCAACCCCGCCAAGTTCACGTTCCAGTACCCGCGTCCGTGGCGGATGAACGAGGACAGCGAGGTCGTCGACACCGGCAGGACGGACGAGCTCGGGTTCCCCGTCTACGACTCCGACGTCGTCGTCGTGAAGCAGCTGCTGCGGCAGCGCGGCGAGAACCCGGCCGAGGACGGCGGTTTCCCCAGCGGCCACACCAACGCCTTCCACCTGGCGGCGCTGGCGTTCGCGTACGCGGTCCCGGAGCGCTTCCAGGAGATCGTGACCCGCGCCTTCGAGCTGAGCCACACCCGGATCATGTCCGGCATGCACTCCACGGTCGACGTCCTCGGTGGCCGGGTCATGGCCACCGCGCTGGCCGCCGCCGCGCTCGCCGACCCGAAGAACGCCGCGCTCAAGGCCGCCGCGCGCAAGCAGGCCGCCGAGTACTTCCAGGCTGAGACCGGCACCAACGCCGACACACTGTTCGCCTACGCGCACTCGGACGCCGACGACCGGTACGCCGACCGCCTGGCCAACGCCCGTGTGGTCGAGCCCAAGCTGACGTACGTGCTGCGCCGGCGCGGCGGTGCCGAGGGGCTCACCGTGCCGAAGGGCGCCGAGGTCCTGCTGGAGACGCGCCTGCCGTACCTCGACGCGGCGCAGCGACGCGAGGTGCTGCGCACGACGGCGCTGCCGTCCGGGTACGTCCTGCTGGACGGCTGGGAGCAGTGGGGCCGGCTCAACCTGTTCGCGGCGGCCGACGGCTATGGCGTCTTCGACTCGGATGTCACCGTCACGCTGGACGCCGCGCTCGGCGGCTTCGACGCGGCCGACACCTGGCGCAACGACATCGACGGCTCGGGGGGTCTCGTCAAGCGGGGCAGCGGTTCACTCACCCTGACCGGCGCCAACCGGTACAAGGGCGACACCGTGGTGGAGGCCGGCGTCCTCGCGGCGGGCTCGCCGGAGGCCTTCGGCCGCGGTGACCTGCGGGTGAAGGGCGGCACGCTGGCCACGGGCGACCACACCGTCCGTATACGCGGCGACTACACGCAGGCCGGTGTCCTCGACGTGACCCTGGACCGGGGCACCGACCCGGCCCTCGCGGTGGACAGGCGCGCGGTCCTGGAGCGGGGCAGCAAGCTGGTGGTCCGCTTCGACGCCGAGCAGACCCCGCGTTCCGGCGACACGGTGGCGGTCGTCGAGGCGCGGTCCCTGCAGGGCCGGTTCGCCGAGGTCTCCGTGGCCGTCGAGGGCTGGACGGCCGAGCAGGTCTTCACGGCGCACGGTGTGTCGGTCCGCCTGCGGAAGAATTAACTTCCCTCGCCGGTAAGGCTGTTGGGGGTGGCGCGAGCCGCCCCCAACAGCCGTTCACAGGCTCGGCGGCAGGGCCTGCTCGGCCCAGATGGTCTTGCCCGCGCCGCTCGGGCGGCTGCCCCACCGGTCGGTGAGCTGGGCGACGAGGAGCAGGCCGCGGCCCCCTTCGTCGAAGCTGCGGGCCCGGCGCAGATGGGGTGAGGTGCTGCTGGCGTCGGAGACCTCGCAGATGAGGGTGCGGTCGCGGATCAGACGCAGCTGGATGGGGGCGCCGCCGTAGCGGATGGCGTTGGTGACGAGTTCGCTGACCACGAGTTCGGTGACGAAGGCGGCCTCCTCCAGGCCCCAGCGGGTGAGCTGGTCGGTGGCGAGTTTGCGCGCGTTGGCGACCAACGCCGGGTCGTCGGAGAGGTTCCAGACGGCCACCTGTTCCGCGTCGAGGGCGCGGGTGCGGGCGAGCAGCAGGGCCACGTCGTCGGCCGGGGTCTCGGGCAGCAGCGCCTTCAGCGCGGCGTCGCAGGCGCTCTCCAGACTGGCCACCGACCCCCGCAGCGCCGCGCACAGGGCGGCGGTGCCCGTGTCGACGTCACGGTCGCGGGCCTCGACCAGACCGTCGGTGTAGAGGGCGAGGACCGATCCCTCGGGCAGCACCAGCTCCCTCGCCTCGAACGGGAGTCCGCCGACGCCGAGCATCGGTCCCGCCACCACCTCGACGACCTCCACACGGCCGTCGGGCAACACCACCACGGGCGGCACATGCCCGGCCGAGGCGATCGAGCAGCTGCCGTCGACCGGGTCGTACACCGCGTACAGGCAGGTCGCGCCGATCTCCCCGTCGCCCGTGCCGTCACCGGCCGCGAGATGCTCGACGAGGTCGTCCAGGTGGGTGAGCAGTTCGTCGGGCGGCAGGTCGACGTCGGCGAGCGCCCACACGGCGGTGCGCAGCCGGCCCATCGTGACGGAGGCGTGGATGCCGTGGCCGACGACGTCCCCGACGACCAGCGCCACCCGGGTGCCGGACAGCGGAATCACGTCGAACCAGTCGCCGCCCACCCCGGCCTGCGACAGCGCGGGCAGATAGCGGGAGGCGAACTCGACGGCCGCCTGTCCGGCGACCGTCTTCGGCAGCAGGCTGCGCTGGAGCGCCAGCGCGGTCGTGCGTTCCTTCGTGTAGCGGCGGGCGTTGTCGACGCAGACGGCCGCCCGGCTGGAGAGTTCCTCGGCGAGGGACATGTCGTCCTGGTCGAAGGCGTCGGGGTGCTCGGGCGTCAGGATGCGGACGAGGACGGCCACACCGAGGGTCGTGCCACGCGCGACCAGGGGTACGGCCATCAGGGACAGGTCGTGGTCCTCGGCCTCCTGGAGCTTGGCGGAGCGTGCCCCGTGCCGCGCGAACCAGGAGTCGAGGGAGGCGTCGCCGGTGCGGGTGAGCACGGGCTCGCCGGTGAGCAGGGCGAGGGCGGGCGGCGAGGTGGACGGGTAGACATCGGCGGAGCCCAGGCCGATCGCCGCCTCCGGGACACCCGGTGTACCGGAGTGGTGGGCGGCCCGGCGCAGCTGCACACCGCCCTCCACGGGGACCGACTCGGGTTCCTCGCCCTGCAGCACGGACTCCAGGAGGTCGACGCTGGCGAAGTCGGCGAGCCGGGGCACGACCAGTTCGGCGAGTTCGCGGGCGGTCTGGACGACGTCGAGCCTGGTGCCGATGGACCCGGCGGCCTCGTTCAGCAGGGCCAGGCGCTGGCGGGCCCAGAACTGCTCGCTGCTGTCGAACCCGGCGAGCGCGGTACCGATCAGCTCGCCGGAGCGGTCCCGCACGGGCCACATCTCGAAGCTCCAGGCATGCATGCGCCGACCGGACGGCGAGCGGGTCCAGCTCTCGTAGTGCACCGGCTGTCCGGTCTCCGCCACGATCTCCAGATGGCGCAGGAAGCCCCGGCTGTGCTCGGCGTCCTCCACGGTGTCGGGGAAGTACTGGTGCCGGAACTCCTCCTCGGGCTGGCCCATGACCTGGCACGCCCAGTCGTTCATCCGCAGGTAGCGCTGTTCGGTGTCGAAGATCGACATGGACATCGACGCCTGCTTGAAGGCCAGCTCGCCGAGGCCCCGCTCGCTCTGGTCGGGGGTCGCCTGGACGACGAACCGCCGCCCCTCGCCCGCCCCGCCCCGCAGCGGGCAGATCCGCAGCGCCACCTTCTGCCGCCGCCCGTCCCGGTAGCGCAGGTCCACGACCGTGTCGCCGTGCGTCAGCAGCATCCGCCACACCGCCGCAGCGTCCCCGTCGACGAGGTCCGCCGCCGGCCGCCCGGTCACGTCCCCGGCGGTGTACCCGGTGAGCCGCCGGGCTCCCGGACTCCACCCCGCGACGAGGCCGCGCGCGTCGACGACCGCCATCGCCTCACCGGCCGTGGCAGCCCGCGGCGCGCCGGACGCCTTCGTCACCATATGGCCAGGATGGTCCGTCCGAGGCGGGGCAACAACCCGGGTACGCCCGTGACGTATCGGGACGGGGCCCCGCCGTGCGACTAGAGCGGGGTGCGGGATTCGAGGTCCTGGCGGGTGTCGTTGCCGTAGACGCCCGTTTCGTCGCCCCGGATGCCGTACCAGAGCTGGAAGCGCGCCACCGCCTCCTTCAGTACGCCGTCGTACTGGCCCGAGGTGGAGCCGTTGTCGTACACGTTCGGGATACGGAGCAGCCGCTGCTGGAGTTCGGCGACCTGGGGGCCGCTGTCGCCCTCGCGGAGGGTGCCGGGGCCGTCGGGGTCGACGCCGGCGTTCCCGGCCGGGGCAGAGGTCACGGGTGCCGACGGGGTCGGTGTGGGCGTGACGGTGCGCGCCTCCTTCTCCGTGTCGCCGCCGGGCAGCAGGAGCGCCGCACCGAAGCCGAGCAGGGCCGCGGCGCCGATGCCGACGACCACCGCGGCGCGCTTCAGGCCGGATCCGCCGCCGGGCGCCTGCCGCCTCCGCCGCTGCCGCCGCTCACCGCGCGTGACCGTGTCCGAGCCGAAGTCCTCGCCGACCATGACCGGGGGCAGTTCCTCGGTCTCGTACTCCGTCCGGGGCAGGATCCGCTCGGGAGCGGGCTTCGCCTCCGGTGCGGGCGCCGGTGCGGGCGCCGGTGCCGGAGGCGGTGTCGGTACCGGTGTCGGAGGCGGTGTCGGTACCGGTGTCGGAGGCGGTACCGGTGTCGGTGGTACGGCGACGGTCTCGTACTCGTCGTCCGGGGCGGTCGTCCCCTTGAACTGCTCGAACTCACGCAGCAGCTCGGCCAGGGCCTCGGTCCTGCGTCGGCGCATGACATAGGTCGGCTCGATCGTGGGTCGCTTCGCCGTCCGGCCCGGTTCGGGCGGTTTCGACACGCTGTTCTCCTTCCGTGCACGCGGTCTCCCGCCATCCCCGAGAGGAGATACGGGAAGCCGGGCCGGGAGGTTCAGCTCACCCGGCGCTCACGGACCCGGCCGGGAGCACGGCGACGACCTCCCAGCCGGGTCCGTCCTCGCGCGGCCGGGCCTCGATCCGGCCGCCGAGCGCGGTGACCCGTTCGGTGAGACCGACGAGGCCGAAGCCGCCGCCCCGGGCCGCCTCCGGCAGCCGGGCGCCGCCGCGTCCGTCGTCGCGCACCGAGACCTCCAGGTCACCGAGGGCGTGACGGAGGGTGACGGTGACCTCGGTGGCGTCGGCGGCGTGCCGTCGGACGTTCGTCAGGGCCTCCTGCACCACGCGGAAGGCGGCGGCCTGCACCTCGTGCGGCAGGTCGTCGGGGACGGCGGGGTCGCGGTCCAGCAGGGCCGCGCGTCCGTCGACACCGCCGACGCCGTCGAAGCCGCGCACCAGTTCGTCGATGCCGGCCAGGTCCCCGACCGGGCGCCGGTCGGCGGTGCCGCTCTCGTCCTCGTGGTCACGCAGGACACCGACCGTGCGGCGCATCGAGGCCAGTGCCTCGGTCGCGGCCCGCTGGATGCCCGCGAGGACGGGATCGAGACGCTCGGGTTCGGTGTCGGCCATCATCCGTGCGACCTGTGTCTGCACCAGGATCCCGGTGACGTGGTGGGCGACGAAGTCGTGCAGGTCGGCGGCCATGGCGAGGCGTTCCGCCCGGCGGGTCTCGGTGACGACCTGGATCCGGCGGTGGTCCAGGGTGCGGAGATAGGCGGCGATGGCGGCTGTGACCCCGCCGCACAGCAACAGCAGCGCGGTCACACCGAGGATGCCGTCGTCCGGTTCGACGACGTAGTACGGCAGCGGCAGCGCGAGCAGCACGAGACCGTCCAGGAGTCCGCAGGCCAGCGCCCAGCCGGGCGGGCAGGTGCGGACGGCGACGACCAGCAGGCACAGCAGCACGATCGCCTGGCCCGGGCCGAAGCCGCCCTTCTCCTGGGCCACGAGCAGGGTCACCACGTTCGCGGCGGCGGCGAGGGCCGGGACGCCGGTCCGTACCTGCGGGGTGAGCCGGGCGGGCCGGCGGCGCTCGGGCCACAGCAGCGCCGTGAGGCCGATCACCAGGGCGAGCAGATGCAGCCAGAGATAGGCGGTGTCCTCCTCCGTCCCCAGGATGAGGAAGTCGGACACGCAGGCCAGGAACAGGACCACGATGCCGCCTACGCGTACGCAGCCCGGCCCGGCGGGGCGCACCGGACGGCCGGTGCGTCCGCCCACGGGTTCCTTGGTGTCGAGCACGAGGTTCACCCGGATCACAGTAGGCACCCCCGGTGGCCCCCGTATCGGCCGTACGGCTGAGGGAGCGCGTCCGACGGGCGGTGAAGCCGGCCGTTCGGCCGAGGCGGGCGCCCCCGCCGCCGGGAGAGGTTGGCCCCCTCCCTCTCCCAGCTCTCCCCGCCCCTCGCCTCACTCCACCGCCCCTCCCGGGTTCCCCTTCTCCCCTCCCCCCTCAGGCATGATGCGCCCATGAACGACCGCAGCCCGATCCGGGTTCTGATCGCCGACGACCAGGACATGGTCCGCACCGGCTTCCGTTTCTTCCTCGACGCGCAGCCAGACATCACCGTGGTCGCCGAGGCCGCCGACGGCGAGACGGCCGTGCGGCTGGCCCGCGAGGTGCGGCCCGATGTGTGTCTGCTGGACATCCGTATGCCGAGGCTGGACGGCCTGGAGGCGACCCGGCTGCTGGCCGGTCCGGGTGTGGCCGATCCGCTGCGGGTGGTCGTGGTGACCACGTTCGACCTCGACGAGTACGTCTACGGGGCGTTGCGCGGCGGCGCCTGCGGCTTCCTGCTCAAGGACTCCGGGCCGGCCCTGCTGGCGGAGGCCGTACGGGCTGCGGCGGTGGGCGACTCGCTGGTGTCGCCGTCGGTGACGGTCCGGCTCCTCAAGCACCTCACGGCCCAGAAGGAGGCCGCCCCCGGATCCGAAGCCCCGCGTCCTCAGGAGCCGTTGACCGACCGGGAACTCGACGTCGTACGTCTGGTCGCGCTGGGCCACACCAACGCCGAGATCGCCGCCTCGATGTTCGTCTCGCTCTCCACGGTCAAGACCCACCTCGGCAGCGTCCAGCTCAAGCTCGCCGCCCGGAACCGGGTGGAGATCGCGGCATGGGCGTGGCGGACGGGGCACGCGGGCGACCGTTCGTGACGAGCCGCCCGAGGAGCCTCGGCGAGGCTCAAGGAAGCCTCGCGGAAGCCTACTTCGTCAGCGTGACACGGATACCGATCGTGCCGTCGGCGCCCCGGCGGAGTCGGCTGCCGAGGAGGGTGAGGCGTCCGAGGACGCCGTACTTTCGGGCGATGAGCCTGCGGTAGGCGGCGGAGTCGGCCGCGTCGAGGATCTCGGCGCGGGCGGGGACGGAGTCGCCGGTGGGGTTGCCGCGCACATCGCAGGGGCCGACGAGGACGTCGGCGCGGTTCCGGATGCGCTTGACCTTCCAGGAGTCCGCGACCGTCCAGATGCCGAGCGCGTCCCCGTCCCGCACCACCCACACCGGCGTCGGCACGGCCGTGCCGTTCTTGCGGTAGGTGGTGATCAGGAGGTAGCTGCCCGCGCCGAGCGCGTCGAGCGAGATGTCGTCGGCCATGGCGGGAGTCTAGGTGTACGGCCGCCCGCGGGAACCGGCGGCCGTACACCCAGGAACGAACGGTGGAGCGGCGTCAGTCGAGCAGCCCGTCGTAGTCGGGCAGCTTGTACGTCCGCTCGGCGTGGCCGCCGACGAGGTCCGTGGTGTTGTTGCCGACGTTGGCGATGATCTTGTAGCCGTCGGACTCGATGTCCGCGCGCGAGGCGGTCTTGTAGGCGGAGACCTCGGCGAACAGGTCGGGCAGGTCACGTACGTAGAGGCCGTCGACGGGGTAACCGACGGTCTTCAGGTTCCACTTGGTGACGCTCTCGATGATGCCCGGCCGGGCGGTGACGAAGAAGACGGCGACCCCCCGGGACTTGGCGTACTTGGCCAGCTCCAGGGAGGGCTTCAGCGCCGGGGTCGGCAGCTGGTACCAGGGCGTGTAGTGCGTCTCCAGCGTGGTGTTGTCGATGTCGAAGACGACCGCGAGCTTCTGCCCCGAGGAGTTCGCGGTGCGCTGCTGTATGTAGGGAGTGGCCGTGTCGACGACGGCCTTCACATCCTTCTGCCAGGTCGCGTAGTCCACCTCGGCGGCTGCCGCCGCGCCGACCGCGGCCTCGACAGGCGCCGCGGCGGCCGGAACGGCCGCGGTCACCGAAGCACCCAGACCCAGTACGGCCACCGCGGCGACCGTCGTCATGCGGCGTCCCACACCGCTTGCTGTCATGTTCGTCCCCTTTTTCTCATGTCAAAGCGGCGAGGTCGATGGAACCTTCGCCGCACTCGTCATGGTCATGCCCACTGGTGGCCGGGAGACTACCTAAGAGTTACTGATTAGTAGAGGGGTCTCGACGATCGCTGTTCAGCCGGGCGCCGACCGGGGCGCGGCAGCAGGTACCGCGGTGAAGATCGCCGAAGTATCGGCAAAGGCCAACCGACGGGTCTACATTGCCGGTTGGATGAAGCACGCACCTTCAACAGAAGATCCAGGAGTTGACGCCGTGACGGACAACCCGGCCCCCTCGGACTTCCCCTCCTCGTCGCTGAACCGCCGCATCGTCACCACGCGACCGGTCGCGGCACGGATCTGGAACTACTGGCTCGGCGGCGGGGACTACTACGAGGTCGACCGGAAGGCCGGGGACGAGATACGCCGGCTGCATCCGAGCATCGAGGACTACGCCCGCGCGGACCGGCAGTTCCTGGGGCGGGCCGTGCGTCATCTGGCCGCCGACGTGGGCATCCGGCAGTTCCTGGACATCGGCGCCGGACTGCCGACCGCGGAGAACACCCACGAGGTCGCCCAGCACATCGCCCCGGACGCCCGGATCGTCTACGTCGACAACGACCCGCTGGTCCTGGTGCACGCCCGCGCCCTGCTGACGAGTTCACCCGAGGGCCGTACGGACCACGTCGACGAGGACCTGCGCAACGTCGACTCGATCCTCGAACACGCGGCGAGAACCCTGGACCTGACCCGGCCGGTCGCGCTGATGCTGCTCGACGTGCTGGCTTTCATCCACGATGACGAGAACCCGTACGGCATCGTGCGCCATCTGATGGACGCCCTGCCCAGCGGCAGCCATCTGGTGCTGTCGCACACCATCACCAGCCCGGAGTGGCCCGACGTGGACATCGCGGCCGCCTGGTGGAACGAGCACGGCATCCCACGGCTGACCCAGCGCACACCGGAGGTGATCGCCGGCTTCTTCGACGGGCTCGACCTCCTCGAACCGGGCGTGGTCTCGTGCACACGCTGGCGGCCGGAGATCAGCGGCGATCCCGCCTCCGGGGAACCGGCGGAAGTGGCCATGTACTGCGGAGTGGGAGGCAAGCGTTGACGGCGACCGAGTGGGTCCGGCTCCAGCTGGACGTCACCGACTTCGACCTGGCACGTTTCCAGCCGTACGTCGACAAGTGCCGCACCTCCGGTATCCGGCTGACGACGCTCTCCGAACTCGGCGACACCCCGGAGCATCGCCGGGCGTTGTACGAACTCAACAAGGAGTGCTCGGCGGACATCCCGGGGCGCGGTGCCTTCTTCGAGTACGACGAGTACCACCGGCTCCGCTTCGAGGTGCCCGCCTACGATCCGCGCGGTGTCGTGCTGGCCCTCGACGGCGACCGGTGGGTCGGCATGGCGGCCACCTCCGACCGGCGGGGGTCCGGGTTCGTGTTCAACGAGATGACCGGGGTTCGGGTCCGACACCGGGGCCGGGGCATCTCGGTGGCCATGAAGACCTTCGGCATCGGGTTCGCCGGAATGTGCGGGGTGAGCATCGTCCGAACGATGCATCATCCGGCCAACGCGCGCGCGATCGCCATGAACCGGACGTTGGGATACGTCGACGCGGACTGGTGAACATGTGCCGACCGCCGCACGTATGAAAGGAGGGCGCTCAAGGACCGGACGCCCTGGCGGTGTTGACACCGTGTCGGACGGGGTTCGGGAGCCAGGCAATGAGGCACGCACGACGACGAGTCGTGAAGCGGGTGGCGCGGCTGACGGCCGCCGGGGGACTGATCTGCGGAACCCTGATGGTCACGCAGGCGGCGATGGCGACCGAACCCACCACCTCCCCGCCCGCGACCCGCAGTGCGGTGTTCGCCGCGTCCGGCACCGGGAACGGTCTGGTGAACGAGCTGGGTGCCGAGCGTACGGCGGGCACCTGGATCGCCGAGGACGGCGAGCCGGTCGTCGCGGTCACCGACGAGAAGGCGGCCGCCGAGGTCGAGCAGGCGGGTGCGCGCCCCAAAATGGTCGAGTACAGCGGCGACGACCTGAAGTCGGCCACGGAGGCCCTGCGTACGGCGCCCCGGGTGTCGGGCACCTCCTGGGCCGTCGACCCCGCTTCCAACGAGGTCGTCGTGCGGGCCGACAGCACGGTCTCCAAGAAGGACTGGGCGAGCCTGACCGACCTCGCCGAGGAGATCGGCGGGTCCGTGCGGATGGAGCGCACCGAGGGCACGTACACGATGCGACTCAACGGCGCCCAGCCCATCTTCGGCACGGGGGGCCGCTGTTCGATCGGCTTCAACGTGACCGACGGCGAGAACGACTTCATGCTCACCGCCGGGCACTGCGGTCCCGCCGGTTCCGTCTGGTTCGCGGACAACCAGGGGCAACAGGAGATCGGCCGGACGACCGAGTCGAACTTCCCCGGCGGTGACTTCTCGCTCGTGCAGTACCTCCAGGACGCGCCGAGCAACAAGACCAACGTCGTCTCGGTCGGCGACGGCCGCGGCGTGCGCATCACCTCGGTCGGCGAGGCGGCGGTCGGCCAGCGGGTGTTCCGCAGCGGCAGCACCAGCGGCTTCCGCAACGGCGAGGTGACCGGCCTGGACGCCACGGTCAACTACCCCGAGGGCACGGTCAGCGGTCTCATCGAGACCACGGTCTGCGCCGAGCCGGGCGACAGCGGCGGCCCGATGTTCTCGGAGGGGGTGGCCCTGGGGGTGACCTCGGGCGGCAACGGCGACTGCGAGGAAGGCGGTACGACGTTCTTCCAGCCGCTGTCCGACGCCCTCGACGACCTCGGCGTCCAGCTGACCGGCCTGCCCCAGTCCGCCGCCCAGCCGACCGCCGCGGCCGACGGCTCCTCGGACGACGACTCCCAGGGCGCCGCGGCTCCCGGAGGAGCCGAACCGGGCTCGGTGGAGCCCGTCGAGTCCATCGGCGCCGCCTCCGACCTCCTCGACCGCCTCGCCGACCCCCGCAACGTCGGGCCGGGTCTTCTGGTCGTCGCCGGCAGCATGGTCGCCCTGGCAGCCACCCGCTTCATCCGCACGGAACAGGACAGGCAGGCATACCGCCGCCAGTACTCACGGAGTTGGGGCTGAGAAGCCACGACGGGGCGCGCCCGGCGGGCGCGCCCCCAAGGGCGCGAGGGGGAACGGCGCGACAAGCCACGACGACGTCGCGGCGGGCCGTCCACCGACCCGGCGGACGAAAGCAGAACAAACCCGTACGGGTTCAGTTGGCGGAGCGCGCCGCCCATTCCAGGACAAGCCGCTCGTACTCGCTCCGCTGCTCCCTGTTCAACGTCCCACCGCTCCGGAACCAGAGCGCCCGGATCTCCTCGTTGACCTCGGCGGCCGTTCGCGCCGGTACTTCCGATCTTTCCAGGACGACATCAGGGGGAGTGGACATGGTGTAAACCATATGTCCTCGAACGTGAAGCCGATGTGAGTAAAGGTGCCACTTCCGACATTACGGACCGTGAAGCTGATCACTCTGCGTTTACGGCTCCACGGTCCCGAGCACGAGCACCTGAATGGCCAGCACGGCCGCCCCCCGCGCCCAGTCATGGAAGTCGGACACCTTCGTCTCCAGCGGGACGGGCGCGGCCAGCGGATGCCGATGAGCCCGGACGGCCTTGTCCACGGCCTCCCCCGCCACCTCCATCAGACCCACCCCCTCCCCCGCGAGCAGGACCTTCTGCGGCATGACGAAGTTGGCGATCTGGGCCACCAGCGTCCCCAGGGCCCGCCCCGCCTCCCCGACGACCCGCACACACATCGGCTCACCGTCGGCCGCACCGGCCAGGACCTCCTCGTACGTCACCTCGCGCCCGGTCGCCGCCTGCACCTGGTACCGGATGCCGGGGATGCTCAGCAGTGAGACGGCGCTGCCGCGCTCCCCGTCGGGGGTGAGCGGGCCGGCGGGGTCCACGATCCAGTGGCGGCCGAACCCGCGGTCCTCCTCGGCGTACGCCACCCGCTTGCCGCCCAGCACGAGCCCGTAGCCGATACCCGCGCCGATGGTGAGGACGACGAACCGGTCGAGGCCGCGCCCCGCGCCGAACCAGGTCTCGGCCTCCACGAGCGCGGCGACGTCGTTCTCGACGACCACCGGCAACCCGGTGCGCTCCTCGACGAGTTCGGCCAGCGGCACATCGCGCCACGACAGGAAGGGCGACTCCCCGACCACCGCCCGGCGCCGGACGTACCCGCCGACCCCGATGCCGATACCGGCGAGCGAGGGGTGGGCGCGGGCGAGTTCGGCGGTCATCCCGGCGAGCAGATCCGCGACCCGCTCCGGCTCATGGGTGGTGAGCGGGCGGTCGTAGCGGGTGACGATCTCGCTCCGGAGCGTGGTGACCACGCCGTACACCATGTCGTCGGTGACCTTGAAGCCGACGAAGGAACGGGACTCGGCGACGATGTCCAGCGGCTGCGAGGGGCGCCCCTGACGGACCTCGGGAAGCGCGGCGCCCTCGGACGTCTCGACCAGCAGGCCCGATTCGATCAGCGGTTTGGTCAGCCGGGTGAGGCTGCCCGCGGACAGGCCTAGCCGGCCGGCGAGTTCCGTGCGGGAGAGCGGGCCGTGCACGAGCACCTCGATCGCCACCGCGCGTTCCCCGGGACTGAGCGGCAGCCAGCTGGCAGCGAGTGCGGTCATGAGGGTCAGACTCCCACACCATGTTTCTTCCGTCATGGAAACAACAAGCCCACCCTACGCCCGTGAACCCCCTCCCAAAAGATGTTCGCGCAGCCTCTTGACGTCACAATTCTTTCGCGACAAAAGTAAGTGGTCCGAGTCTGAGGCAGCGCCGCCGATGAGGGAGCACCCGATGACCATCGCCTCCACCAGTCCACCGATCCGTCGGCGAGGCGACGGCGTCCTGGCCGCCGTCTTCATCACCCCGGCGATGCTCGGTTTCCTGGTGTTCCTGCTCTGGCCGACGCTGCGGGGCATCTATCTGAGTTTCACCCGCTTCAACCTGCTCACCCCGGCAGAGTGGGTGGGCCTCGACAACTACGTCCGGATGGTCAACGACCCCATCTTCTGGAAATCGTTGGCGGTCACGGTCGAGTACGTGGTCCTCAACATCGGTGTGCAGACGGTCGCCGCGCTCGCCGTCGCCGTACTCCTCCAGCGGCTGACCCAGTCGGCCCTGCTGCGCGGCATCGTGCTCACGCCGTATCTGATGTCGAACGTGGTCGCCGGCCTGGTCTGGCTGTGGATCCTCGACACCCAGCTCGGCATCGGCAACGAGATCATCGGCGCTCTCGGCGCGGACCGCGTCCCGTTCCTCGCCGACGAGACCTGGGCCATCCCCACCATCGCCCTGATCAACGTGTGGCGGCACGTCGGCTACACCGCGCTGCTCCTCTTCGCCGGGCTCCAGGCGATCCCGAACGACGTGTACGAGGCGGCCAGGGTGGACGGCGCGAGCGAGTGGCGGATGTTCTGGCGGGTCACCATGCCGCTGCTGCGTCCGGTGCTGGCGGTGGTGATGATCATGACGGTGATCGGTTCGTTCCAGGTGTTCGACACCGTCGCGGTGACCACGGCGGGCGGACCCGCGAACGCGACGAACGTGCTCCAGTTCTACATCTACGGCTCCGCCTTCGGCCGCTTCCAGTTCGGCTACGCCTCGGCGATGTCGGTCGCCCTGCTGGTCGTCCTCAGCGCGATCACCGTCCTGCAGTACCGGCTCACCAGGGCCGGCCGAAGCGACCTCGGCTGACGGAAGGAGACACCGACATGGCTGCCGTGACGACGACCTCGACACCACCGGCTTCGACACCGACCCCTGCTCCGGCTGTTCGGCCGGCGAGGCGCGGGTTCTCCTTCGGGCGGGCCGCCGCCTGGACCGCGATGGGCCTGATCGTGCTCGTCACCCTGCTGCCGTTCTACTGGATCCTGCGCACCGCGCTCTCCACCAACGCCGGGCTCAACGCGGACCCCGCCAACCCGCTGCCCGTCGATCTCACCGGCAGCGGCTTCGAGCGGGCGCTCGGTCTGCAGTCGGCCGAGGAGGCGATCGCGCAGGGCGGGGCGGGCGGCGGGCTCGACTTCTGGCGGTATCTGCTCAACTCGGTGATCGTGTCGACGCTGATCACCGGCTGCCAGATCTTCTTCTCCGCGATGGCCGCGTACGCCTTCGCGCGGCTGCGCTGGCGCGGGCGGGACCAGGTGTTCGGGCTGTTCCTGGCCGGGCTGATGGTGCCGACCCTCTTCACCCTGCTGCCGAACTTCGTGCTCATCAAGCAGCTCCACCTGGTGGACTCTCTGCTCGGCATCGCGCTGCCCAGCCTCTTCATGACACCGTTCGCGGTCTTCTTCCTGCGGCAGTTCTTCATGAACATCCCCCACGAGGTCGAGGAGGCGGCACTGCTGGACGGGGCCGGGAAGGTCAGGATCTTCTTCCGGGTGGTCCTGCCGATGGCGTCCACCCCGATCCTCACCCTGGCCGTGCTGACGTACATCACCTCCTGGAACGACTACTTCTGGCCGCTCATGGTCAGTTACAGCGACGGCTCCCGGGTACTGACGGTGGCGCTGGCGATCTTCCGGGCACAGACCCCGGCGACCGGCGTGGACTGGTCGGGGCTCATGGCGGCGACGCTGATCGCCGCGCTGCCGATGCTGGTGCTCTTCGCCGCGTCCGCCCGCCGCATCGTCAGCTCCATCGGCTTCACCGGGATCAAGTGAGGGAACTGAAGATGCGACTTCGTACGCTGACCGCATGGGCCGGAGCGCTGACGCTGTCCCTGGTGACCGGCTGCGCGCAGGGCGACGGCACCGGGGCCTCCTCGGACACGGTGACGTACTGGCTGTGGGACGCCAACCAGTTGCCCGCCTACCAGGCCTGCGCGAAGGGGTTCGAGCAGGAGAACCCCGGACTGGACGTGAGGATCACCCAGTTGGGGTGGAGCGACTACTGGACCAAGCTCACCGCCGGGTTCATCGCGGGCACCCAGCCGGACGTGTTCACCGACCACATCCAGAAGTTCGGCCAGTTCGCCGATCTCCAGGTCCTCGAACCGCTCGACGACCTGGGCATCGAGGATTCCGACTACCAGCCGGGTCTCGCCGCCAACTGGATCGGCCAGGACGGCCACCGCTACGGGACCCCGAAGGACTGGGACACCGTCGCGCTCTTCTACAACAAGGAGATGGTGAAGGACGCGGGCCTCACCGCCGACGAGCTGAACGGTCTCTCCTGGAACCCGCAGGACGGCGGCACCTTCGAGAAGGCCGTCGCGCACCTCACCGTCGACGGCGCGGGCAGGCGGGGCGACGAGCCCGGCTTCGACAAGGACGACGTCAAGGTGTACGGCCTGGCGAGCAACGGCGGGGGCTATGCCGACGGGCAGACCCAGTGGAGCCCCTTCACCGGGTCGGCGGGGTGGAGCTACACGGACAAGGCACGCTGGGGCACCGAGTACCAGTACGACAGCGAGACCTTCCAGTCCGTGATCAAGTGGTACTTCGGCCTGGCGGAGAAGGGCTACATGGTTCCCTTCGCCGACTACAACGTCCAGTCCAACCAGGCCAACACCCAGATCGCCGCGGGCAGGGCCGCCGTCACCTTCGACGGCGCCTGGATGATCTCCACCTACGACGGCTTCAAGGGCCTGGACATCGGCGCGGCCGTCACCCCGGCCGGCCCGAGCCGCAAGCGCGCCACCATGATGAACGGTCTCGCCGACTCCATCACCAAGGCCTCGGCGAACAAGGCGGGCGCCCGCAAGTGGGTGGCGTATCTGGCCTCCGACGCCTGCCAGAGGGTCGTGGGCGAGTACGGCGTCGTCTTCCCCGCCACCCCGGCCGGCACCGAGGCCGCGGTCGCCGCGTACGAGAAGAAGGGCCTCGACGTGTCGGCCTTCACCGAACCGGTGGCCGACAAGAAGGACTTCAGGACCTTCTCCTACCCGATCACCACCTACGCGGCCGATGTCACCGCGCTCATGCAGCCCGCGATGGAGGACATCTACGGCAACGGCGCGCCGGTGAGCGGCCTCGACGAGACCAACGACCAGATCAACCTGATTCTCGACCAGTGAAGGACATGTGTTACATGACGTTCTCCCTCGGCATCGTCGGCGCCGGCCAGTTCTCCGGTCAGTTCGCCACGTTGTTCCAGGCCCACCCCGGCGTCGGCGACGTCTACGTCACGGATCTGCTGCCCGCGCGGGCCGAAGAACTCGTGGCCGCCCAGGGGCTGGCCGGCACCTTCCCCTCGTACGAGGCCATGCTGGAGTCCAAGGCGGTCGACGCCGTCGCGATCTTCACCCAGCGCTGGACGCACGGACCACTGGTGCTCCAGGGACTGAACGCCGGCAAGCACGTCTACTCGGCGGTCCCCATGGCCGTCACCGCCGACGAGATCGCGGCGATCATCGACGCGGTCAGGGCGACCGGGCTGACGTACATGATGGGTGAGACGAGTCAGTACAACCCGGCGACCGTGCACGCCCGCAACCAGATCGCGGAAGGCGCCTTCGGGCGGATCTTCTACGCCGAGGGCGACTACGTCCACGACATGGACCTGGGGTTCTACGAGGCCTACCGGTACAGCGGCGGCGAGGACTGGAGGCGGACCGCCAGCTATCCCCCGCTGCTGTACCCGACGCACTCGGTGGGCGGGGTGCTGGGTGCCTGGCAGACGCACGCGGTGAGCGTGTCGGCGATCGGCGTCGTGGACGGGCGCGGGGACGGGGTGTTCGACAAGGAGGTGAGCCAGTTCGGCAACGACTTCTCCAACGCGACCGCGCTGTTCGAGGTGGCGGGCGGTGGTTCGTTCCGTACGAACGAGTTCCGGCGGGTCGGCTACCCCTCGCAGATCCGGGAGTCGCGATTCCGGTTCTTCGGCACGGACGCCAGCATGGAACAGCTCGCCACGGTGGCGTTCTGGCAGGACAAGAAAGGGGTGACGGACATCAGCGAGCTGCTTGAGCCCAAGCCCACCCTGTCCTCCGACGACCCCTCCCTCCAGCACATCGCGCCGGATCTGCGGGCCGCCTTCACCTCCGGGTCGGCGCCGGTGCACGACCGGGCGCGGCTGCCGCGGGAGTTCGACGAGCTGCACAACGGGCACGAGGGCAGCCACCACTTCCTGGTGGACGACTTCGTGACCGCCGTCAACACCCGGACACTGCCGTCGGTGAACGCCTGGGTGGCGGCCCGCTACACCCTGCCGGGCATCGTCGCGCACGAGTCCGCGCGGCAGGGCGGGGTCAGGCTGGAGATCCCGGACTTCGGGGACGCCCCCGAGGCGTGACGTTTCACCGTCGTCGCCGGGCCGGGCTCCTGGTTGCCTGTCAGGTGCCCGGCTTGCGGCCGTACACGTAGACGTCGTCGCCGTTCTTCAGCAGCGACCAGTACTTCTTGGCATCGGTCTTGGTCATGTTGGTGCAGCCGTGGGACCCGGGCGGGTTCCACATGCTGACGCCGACGGAGTGGAAGGCCTGGCCGCCGTCGAAGAACTGGGCGTAGGGCATGGGCACGTGGTAGATCGACGAGACGTGGTCGATGTTCCGCCAGTAGATCTTCTTCAGGCCGGTGCGGGTCTCGTACCCGTCGCGGCCGGTGCGCACCGGCACGGGCCCGTAGACGAGCTTGTTGCCGTCCTGGATCCAGCTCAGCTGGAGGGTCAGGTTCACGCAGGCGATACGGCCTTTGTTCGTCGGGCACTTGCCCGCCGCGTTGGGGTTCTTGCCCACGGCCTTCTGCTTGTTCATCAGGTCCATCACACCCCAGGTGACGGAACCCGCGTACCCGATGTTCGGCGTGATGCCGTGCTTGGTCTGGAATGCCTGGATCGCCTTGCAGTCGGCGGTGGACTGCCTCCCGTCGGCCGTCCGGCCGAGGAACTTCTCCACCTGCTTCTGGTACGGCCCGGTCGACGTCGTACAACTCGCCGCCTGCGCGGGCGCGGTGCCCAACGCGAGCGTGAGCGGTGTCAGCAGTCCGGTGATGGTGAGTGCGACTGCGCCTCTTCTGCCTATGTCCCCCATGGCGGGCCTTTCCCCTTCGCGCGTTTTCTGCCTCTGCCTGCCTAGACAGATGGCCGGGGGCTACGGTTGTGGGCAGGGCCACGTCGAGACGAAACAGTTACACAGCCGGGAATTCGGATATAGAGTTCTCTCCATGAGCAACAGCGATTCCATATCTCGTGTGGCCCTCAAGAAAATCACCCCCGATGTGTCCGGAGCGATGGGCTCCCTGCACGGTGCCGCCGTTTCCGCGGCCCGGGACGCGAAGGTCGAACCCGAGATTCTCGAACTGATCAGAATTCGCGCCTCGCAGATCAACGGCTGCGCGTTCTGCCTGGACATGCACACCAAGGACGCCCGCGCGCAGGGCGAGACCGAGCAGCGGATCTACGCGCTCAGTGCCTGGCGCGAGACCCCCTTCTACACCGCCCGCGAGCGCGCCGCCCTGGCGTTGACCGAGGCGGTGACCCTGGTCGCCGACGGTCAGGTGCCCGACGACGTCTACGCGGCGGCCGCCGAGGTGTTCGACGAGGAGCAGGTCGCTGCGCTGATCTGGGCGGCCACCGTGATCAACGCGTACAACCGGATCGCGATCGCCACGCGGATGGTTCCGGGGGCCTACCAGCCCGTCCAGAAGTAATCCGGACGCTCCCGGAAATACCGAAACTCCCGGAACTCTCGGAACGGCCGGGAACGCCTTCTCCGGAAATTTACGAACGCCTTTCAGCGCCGGGCCGTATTCACTTCGGCCCGGCGCTTCTTCGCGCCCGGATATCGCTGCGGATTCAGTGGTCCGGCAGCGGCTCCATGAGACCGTCCAGCCACTTGCGCCACTCCGGGGCGTGGACGGCCGGGCCCGGGGCCATCGGGCGCCCGGTCCAGGCGGCGACCGGGCGGATGCCGTGGAGGGCGTTGACGAGCCACACCTCGACGCCGGCCAGCTCGGCCAGGGAGCGTTCGCGGTGGGCTATCCGGACGCCGGTGCGGGCGGCCCGCTCCTGGACGAGGGCCATGGTCACGCCGGCGAGGAGCGGCAGGCGGGGCGGCGGCAGGCAGAGGGTGTCGTCCTCCCACCAGAAGAGGCTGGAGTTGGCGGCCTCCAGGACCAGGCCGGAGGGCGCGATGAGCACGGCCTCCTCGGCATCGGCGCCGGACGCCCGCCTGCGTACGCGGGCCAGGGCGTCCAGGTCCGGGCCCTTGCGGCGGGGCACGGTGCGCGGGTCGGGCTGACCGGCAGCCCACACCCGCACGTCGGCCGCGAGGGGTGGCGCGGGGCGCAGCAGAAGCCGCAACTCCAGTGATCCTGAGGCGAGTTCGACCCGGGGGAACCACTCCCCCGTGCGCGGCAGGGCACGGGTCATGTCCTGCCAGAAGTCGACGACCTGTCCCAGGGGCGGTGCACCGCACTCGCCGCAGGACCGCAGGAACCGTTCGCGGTGCCGGTCGAAGCCGCGTACCCGTCCGTCGCGCAGCAGCCACGAGTCCGCGACGAGGAGGCGTCCGCCCTGTGCCTGGACGGGGACGAGGCCGTGTTCGGGTGACCAGGTCGACAGACCTTCCGCGATGGCGGGTGGTGTCACTCGGTGCTCCTGTCGTTCTTCGGTTCAGTACTTGCGGCCCGCGACGGCCGGGGAGCCGTGCCGGGGTCCGTAGGGGGCGTGCTCCAGCCAGGCGCCGCAGCGGGGCAGCACGGGGGCGAGGGCCGCCGCCGCCCGCTGCTTGACGCGGACGATACGGCGCCGGGGCCGCAGATGGTCCAGGGCCGTGCCGGCGGCGGCGCTGTTGAAGAGGCCCGCCGAACGCCGGACCTCGGCGAAGGCGTCGACCGCCTCGGGCGTGCCGTCGGCGATCGCGCGGGCCGCGGCGACCGCGTCCGCGATACCGCTGTTCATCCCGCGCGCCCCGAACGGCGGGAAGAGATGCGCCGCCTCGCCGGCCAGCAGCACCCGGCGGTGCGGGTCGGTGAAGGCGGCCGCGACCTTGCGCAGGAAGCGGTAGGTGGACACCCACAGGACGCGCTCGCCGTACCCGTCGCCGACGACGTCCGGCAGCCAGCGCCGTACGGCCTCCTCGGTGCCGTACTCCTCCGTCGCGTCGTCGTCGCGGCACTGCAGGTCGAGCTGGAAGCCTCCGGTGAACGGCACCCGCATGACGCTGCGACCGCCGAGCGCCGGGTGTTCGTAGTGGAAGACCCGTTCCAGGGGCAGTTCGGCACCGGGGATGTCGGCGATGTCCGCGACGACGTGGAAGCCCTCGCCGTGGGTGCCCTCCAGGGGGATGCCCAGTTCGCGCCGCACGGCCGAGCGTGCGCCGTCGGCGGCCACCGCATGGGTGCCCGTCCACGTGCGGCCGTCCTCGCCGGTGAGGGTCACCCCGTCCGGGTCGGTCCGTACACCAGTGATCCGCGCGTCCCACACGAACTCCACGCCGGCGTCCCTGCAGGCGGCGAGCAGGAAGCGCTCGGTGTCGACCTGGCGGAGGCTGGTGAAGGGCGGGGTGCCGGCGGGCGGCGGGAAGGTGCGGGCGTACACCTCGCGGCCCCGGTACAGGGTGCGCTTGGTGTGCCAGGTCCGGCCGTACGCGGCGATCTCGACGGCGAGTCCCGGGTGCGTCTCCTCCAGCAGTTCCAGGGTCTCGCGGTGCACGAACAGGGCGCGGCTGCCGGGGCGTTCGCGGCCCTCGGGGTCGGCTTCGAGCAGAGTGACGGGGAGGTCGTGGGCGCGCAGGGCGAGGGCGGCGGAGAGGCCCACGGGACCGGCGCCCACGACGAGAACGGGGGCGGGGGGCGTCATGCGCGGATGCTCTCGGTGAGCATGCGGGTGATCTCGACCCGCTTGACCTTCCACGTGGAGGTCATCGGCAGTTCCTCGAACCGCCACTGCCGGGGCTCCGACATGGTGGGCAGGTCGGCCGTGGCCTCGTGCCAGCGCCGCAGGTCCAGGGGCCGTTCGCCGCGTACGCACACCACGGGTACGGGTTCGCGGTCGACGCCGGGGACGATGACGACCTCGCGCAGCTCCTCCAGGCGGGACATCAGGGTGTCCTCGACCTCCAGGTTGCTGTGCATGGAGTCGATCTGGTCGATCTCGCGGTCGATGAGGTAGAGGGCGCCCCAGCGGCCCTGGTAGCCCATGTCACCCATCTGCCACCAGCCGCCGTCGAGTTGGCGCAGATAGCGCTCCCGGGCGCCGAGGTAGGTGAGGATGCGGCCCCGGGTGCGGGCCTCGATGCGGCCCGCGGTTCCGGGGGCGACCCGCCGCCCGGCGTCGTCGGCGACCCGGACGCGGGTGAAGCCGGGGATGCCGATGCCGACGCGGCGGCCGTCGGCGCGGGCGGCGCTGCGGCGGGTGAACCACTGGAAGGCGACCGGGCCCGTCTCGCTCTGCCCGTAGAGCTGGATGAGCCACGGTGAGCGCCGCTTGGACGCGCCGAGCAGTCGCTGCACGGTGCGCGGGTGGATCGCGTCGAAGGTGGAGCCGTACGAGCGGACGCGGGACAGCGGTGCTCCGGGCGCGTCGGCCAGCTCCTCCCACAGGACGAAGGTGTTGGGGTGGGTCTCGACGATGCCGGGGCGGTGGCGGGCGAGCAGCGGGCCCACGTTGGACGGTTCCGGGTCGACGATCAGGAGCAGGGGGCTGCCGAAGTGCAGCAGGACGCCGAGCAGGTGGTAGAAGCGCGAGTGCACGAACGACATGTGCAGGGCTGCGGTCTCGCCGCGCGTGGGCCAGCCCATGGCCTTCTGCGGGACGAGCCGGTTCCACATGGTGTTCGGGCAGTGCACGGCCAGTTTGGGGAGGCCGGTGGTGCCGGAGCTGTGGGTGATGAGGGAAGGGTCGCGGGGGTGGAGGCGGACGGCGGCCGGGGTCGGTGCGCCCTCGTACTTCTGGAGGGGGTCGGCGCCCGGGGCGTCGTCGACGGAGAGTGTGCGCCGTACGAGGCCGGTGAGTTCGACGTCCTTCAGGGGGCCTTCGAGCTTGGCCCGGTCGGTGATCAGCCAAGGCTGGTGGAGGCGTTCGAGGAGCTGACCGACCACCGGGCCCGCGAGGCCGGGCGAGAGCAGGACGGGCACGGCGCCGATACGGGAGACCGCGCAGGTCAGCAGCACGATGTCGACGTTGTCCGTCTTGTGGACGACCACCTCCTCGGAGGGGCGCACGCCCGCTTCCCAGAGGCGGCCGGAGAGCTCGTCGACCACGTCGGCGAGGGTCGTGTAGGCGAGGTCGGTCCCGAGGCCGGGGTTGACGTCGAGAGGCCGGTCCAGGGTGACGAAGACATGGCCGTGACGGTCGGCGGCCTCTCTGAGCATCGAGCCCAGGTAGAAGCCACGGCCGCCGACGAGGGCGGGCTGCCGATCGGCCTGGAACTGGTCTCGCATGGGACCGGACCTTTCTGCGGGGGTGAGAGTGTCGGCCATGCTCACCACGCCCCTTGGCGGACGAGGTGCCGGCGGAGCTTGCCGGTCGCGGTGCGGGGCAGCGTGGGCACGAAGCTGACGCTGCGGGGGACCTTGAAGGCGGCGAGCCGGGCGCGGGCCATGCAGATCAGTTCGGCCTCCAGGCCCACCCCGATGGGCGGGACGGGGATGACGAAGGCCCGCAGTCTGCTGGCGCCGCGCTCGTCGGTGACGGCCGCCACGGCGACGTCCCGGACCCCGGGGTGGGTGCGCAGCAGGGCCTCCACCTCCAGCGGGGAGACGGTGATGCCGCCGACCATCTCCATGTCGTCGGCCCGGCCCAGATGCCGGTAGGTGCCGTCGGCCTCGCGGACGGCCCGGTCCCGGGTGTTGAGCCAGCCGCCGACGAGGGTGCGCTCGGTCTCATCGGGCCGGTTGAGGTATCCGGGCGTCACCGTCGGGCCGCGCACCCAGAGTTCGCCCGCCTCGCCGTCCGTGACCTGCGCGCCCGCGCGGTCTCGGAGTTCGACCTCGAAGCCGGGGACGGGGCGGCCGACCGTGCCGGGGTGGTTGTGGTCGAAGCTGTTGGCGCAGAAGGCGTGTCCGGCCTCGGTGGAGCCGATCTGTTCGAGGACGGGCGCGCCGAGCAGCTCGGTGACCTGCTTGCCGAGTCCCGCGGGCATGCCCTCGCCGGCCGACACCACGGCGCGCACCGAGGCGAAGCAGTCCTCGTGACCATTGGCCCGGTCGGCGACCAGGGCGGCGTACGCCGACGGCACCGAGTAGAGGAGGGTCACGCGGTGCCGGGCGACGAGCTCGTCGACCGCCGCGGGGGTGGGACGGCGGTCGGCGAGGACGGCGGAGGAGCCGGAGAAGAGCGGGAAGACGAGGGCGTTGCCGAAGCCGTAGGCGAAGTACAGCCGGGAGACGGACAGGGTGACGTCGTCCGGGGTGATGCGCAGGAGTCGGCGGCCGATGAGGTCGTGGTACGTCCTGGGGTCGCCGTGGACGTGTACGACGCCCTTCGGGCGGCCCGTGGTGCCGGAGGTGTACTGGATGTACAGCGGGGTGTGGGCGTCGACCGGGTGAGCCGTTTCCATGGGGACGGTCGTGGCGCACAGAGCGCTCAGCTGATCGGCGCCCAGGCGCGGCGCGGGCTTGGCCGTCCGCCCGGTGCGGGTCGTTCGTGGCTGGTCGCGCCCACTCGGCGGATCCGCATGTGTCACAGCCCCTCGCCCCTGGCGGGGCACGGTGGCGCGGGCCGGGGAGTGGCTTTCGAGCCCCGGTCCCGTCACCCACAGGACCGCCTCCGTGTCCTCTGCCATGAACTGGAGTTCGGGCGGGGTGAGTTCGGGGTTGACCAGGACCGCGACCGCGCCCAGCCGGGCCAGGGCGAGAAACGTGGTGACCCAGGTGACGGAGTCCGGGAGGGCGAGGAGGACGCGGTCGCCCGGGCGGACTCCGTGGTCGGTGAGGACGGTGGCGGCACGGGCCGCGAGGTTGTGCACCTCGCCGTGGGAGTAGGCCCGGTGGCCCTGGTGGAAGGCGGGGCGGCCGGCCCAGCCGCGGCGTTCGGCGAGGGCGGCCAGATGGGCCGCGAGATTGCCCGGGGCGCCGGCGTCGGCCTGGAGCCGGAAGGGCTGGGATGTCGTCGTGATCGTCATCGCGTCGGCTCCTCGGTGACGGCCGGGGCGGAGGCGTGCTCCCGGTGGGCCCGCATCAGTGCCGCGGTCTTCAGCAGCATCTCGTCGTACTCGGCGGCCGGATCGGAGTCGAGGACGATCGCGCCGCCCGCCCCCAGATGCATACGGCCTCCCTGGAACACGGCGGTACGGATGACGATGTCCAGGTCCGCGCCGCCGCTGCACCCGAGGTACCCGAGGGCTCCCGAGTACACGCCCCGTGCCTCGGTCTCCAGCGAGTCGATGATCTCCATCGTGCGGAGCTTGGGCGCCCCGGTCATCGATCCGCCGGGGAAGCAGGCCCGGATGCAGTCGACGGCGTCGGTGCCCTCGCGCAGCCTGCCCTCGACGGTGGAGACCAGCTGGTGCACGGTGGCGTACGTCTCGGTGGCCATGAGACGGGTGACCTTCACGGAGCCGGTCCGGGAGACCCGGCCCAGGTCGTTGCGGAGCAGGTCCACGATCATCAGGTTCTCGGCACGGGTCTTGGCGTCCGCCGCCAGCTCGTCCCGCAGCCGGGCGTCCTCCTGCGGGGTCCCGCCCCGGGGCGCGGTGCCCTTGATGGGCTTGGCCTCGGCGATGCCGTCCCGGGTGATCCGCAGGAAGCGCTCGGGGGACGAGCCCGCGATGTCGAGGTCGCCGAACCTGAGGAAGGCGGCGTACGGGGCCGGGTTGATGCGGCGCAGCACCCGGTAGAAGTCGTACGGGTCGTAGGGGGCGGGTAACCGGACCGCGTCGGTGAGACAGACCTCGTAGCTCGTGCCCGCGTTCAGCTCCGCCTTGCAGGCCTCGATGTCTGCGAGGTAGGTGGCTCGGTCGCGGACGAGCCAGGGTTCGGCCGCGCGCGGGTAGGGCGGTGTGGCCGGCCTCAGGGGGACCGTGGCGTCCGAGCCGACGAAGGTCAGCTGGGCCAGCGCGGTGTCGAGCCAGTCGCCGGCCTCGCGGGACGCCGCCGGGGTGTCCTCGGACAGGCAGACCGCGTAGGTGTGGCCCTCCTCGTGGTCCACGGCGATCAGCCGGTCCGCGAACAGCCAGGTCGCATCCGGGGTTTCGGCCTTGTGCCGGTTCGGGGAGCCCGTGTCGGCCTTGAGTTCGTAGCCGAAGTAGCCGACGTAGCCGCCGGTGAAGTCGAAGGGCAGACCCGTCGCGTCGACCTTGCGGCTCGCCAGCTGCCGCTTCAGGTAGTCGAAGACGCTCGCCTGCACCCGTCGGGTGGGCCGTCCCTCCCGCTCGATCTCGCACAGGCCGCTGTCGACGTCGTAGCGGACGACCTCGGCGAGCGGACCGCTGCCGTCGCCGAAGAACGAGAACCGCGACAGGCCCGGTTCGACACGGGAGCTGTCCAGCCAGAACGCGTGGCGCGAGTCGGCGTACATGCGCGTGAAGGCTGCCTCGGCGTCGACGGCACCGGCGATACGGCGCGTGTGCAGCCGGTAGGCGGGCGCCGAGGGCCGCCGGGGGCGGGGGATCGCGCCGTTGAGGGGGATGACCGCGGTGTTCTGCGTACGCGGGCTGCCGGCCCGTTCCTCGGTGAGGTCACGGAAGTTGACCAGCAGGCGGTGGCCGTGGTCGGTGAGGATCGACTCGGGGTGGAACTGGACGCCCCACAGCGGCCGTTCACGGTGGCGCAGACCCATCAGGACGCCGTCCTCGGACCAGGCGGTGGCCTCCAGGGTCGGTGGCAACGGCTCGCGCACGGACAACGAGTGGTAGCGGACGACCGTGAAGTTCTGCGGCAGGCCCCGGAACAGGTCTCGGCCGTCGTGCCGGACCGTGGACAGGTGCCCGTGGCGGGGCCACGGGGCGGGCTCGACATCGGCCCTCTCCCCCACCGCGATGCCCTGGTGGCCGAGGCAGACGCCCAGGACGGGGATCCCGGCCTCGGCGATCACTCTGGCGGCGATGCCGAAGTCACGCGGTTCCAGGGGGTGGCCGGGTCCCGGCGACACCACCACGTTGTCGAATTCCCGCAGCTCCGGAATGTCGCCGACCGGAGCGTCGTTCAGCACCACCACCGGCTCCTCGCCGTTGACCTCGGCGATCAGCTGGAACAGGTTGTACGTGTACGAGTCATAATTGTCGATGAGCAGGGTCTTCACCCGCCCACCCCCCTCTGATCGTTCTCGGACCTAGGCGGTCCGTCGTTTGTGCCGGCCACGCAGTGCCTGCAGCGGCGGGTACAGCCATTTCTTCAGGAATCGCTGGAGTCTCGGCATGAGAATCCAGGTGACGGTGGCTGTCACGGCCAGACACAGCAGAAGTGTACGGAAAAGCGGATTCAGGTCGTTGAGATAGGGAAGTATCACCAGGTTGAATAAGAGCACAGGCGGGAAGACTGCGCTCAGATTCACTAACCACAGTTTCCATTTCGGGGGTGGCCCCGGGGGGCCGGCCGGTGTCGGGGCCCGGGAGGTCTGGGAGTCGAACCAGGCCCTGGACCCCGCGATGCTCCGGCGGCCGGTCTCCCGGGCCAGTCCATCGGCACGGGCCGACCACTGCGCCCAGACCACGGAGTTCTCCCAGGTCCGGGCCGAATCCTCGTCGTCGAAGCGGTAGACCACATGCCATTCCGCCTCTCCGTCGACGAGTACGCCACCCCCCAGAAAGCCCGGCTGCTGCGCACTCCTGCGCAGCACGGCCCACCCCCACGAGTGGAAGTCGGCCTCGCGCCCCGGCACCACCTGGTACGCGACGGTGACGGTAACGGGATTCCTGCTCACGGCGTCGAATACGAGAAGAACCGGGACCCCGTTCAAATCTTCAACGAACTTTTTCAAGGTGTCCGGATCGTGCGTCTATGACGGCCTTTCAGGTGCCTTGACGCCTTTCGTCGAGTATTACGTACGGGTAACTTCCGGCAATTCCCGGAAGCGGTTGCCCGGGCAAGTGGAACAGGCGCACCATCGCCAGGAGGATCGGGGGGAATTGCACGAAAATTAAGGAGAGTCATGTCCAGGTACGACTGGGATATGAACCACGAGGGAATCGACCGGGCGCGCTCCGCGATCGAGCCCGTACGGAAAGAAGTAACCGCTCATCCGATCTATCAGCGCATCGAAAGCCGCTCCGACATGGCGGTTTTCATGGAGCACCACGTCTTCGCGGTGTGGGACTTCATGTCCCTCCTCAAGTCCCTCCAGCGGGACCTGACCTGTGTGGACGTCCCCTGGGTGCCGCGCGGGTCCGAGGTCAGCCGGCGGCTCATCAACGACATCGTTCTGGTCGAGGAGAGCGACGAGCTGAACGGCGGGTTCACCAGTCACTTCGAGCTGTACCGCTCGGGCATGGCCGAGGCCGACGCGGACACCTCCCGCCTCGACACGTTCCTCGGGCTCATCGGCGAGGGCCACGACGTGCCCGCGGCCCTGCGGGTCGCCCAAGTTCCCGGCCCCGCGGCCGAGTTCGTCCGCACGACGTTCGAGATCATCGAGGAACGGCCGCTGCACTGCCGGGCCGCCGCCTTCGCGTTCTCCCGGGAGGACCTGATCCCGGACATGTTCGACCAGGTGATCAAGAAGGAGGGCACGGAGCGGTTCCCGTTGTTCTGCGACTACCTCGCTCGGCACATCGAGGTGGACGGGGAGGAGCACACACCGATGGCGATGGCCATGGTGGCGGATCTGTGCGGCGGGGTGGACGGGCGATGGGAGGAGGCTGTGGAGACGGCGGTGCTGGCGTTGGAGGCGCGGGCTCGGTTCTGGGACGGGATTGTCGCGGCGATGGGGTGAGTCGAGCGCCGTCGGAGGTTCGTTCGCCGGTCGACTTCGGGTGGTCCGTGACTGGTCGCGCCCACACGGCGGCAGCCGCATGTCCCACACAGCTCCGCGCCCCTTCAGGGCGCTGCGGTGGACCTCGTGACCATGCCTCTCCCTCCTCCCTCCACCGTCGTGCCGCCCCGGCGAAAGCGGTGTTGACGGCCAGCAGTCCGCCGTCCACGCGCAGGGTCGTGCCGGTGATCCAGGCCGCGTCCCTGGAGGCCAGGAAGGCCACGGCCGCCGCGATGTCGGTCGGTTGGCCCACGCGGCCCAGGGGGTAGATCTCGGCGAGGTCGTCCAGGCAGGACCCGCGGCCCGCCCGGCCGGGGGTGCGGACCGTGCCGGGGGCCACCAGGTTGACGCGGACGCCTCGGGGTGCGGCGTCGCCGGCGAGGGTGCGGGTGAGGGAGATGAGGCCGGCCTTGGCGGCGCTGTAGGCGTGGTTGCCGAAGTCCTGGAGGCCGTTGCCGGAGCCGATGTTGACGATGGCCCCGCGCCCGGACGCCACCAGGTGCGGCAGGGACGCGCGGGAGCAGCGGAACGCGCTGGTCAGGGTGAGGTCGAGGGCGCGGGCCCAGGTGTCGTCCGGGGTGTTCTCGAAGAGCGGCACGTCCGGGGTGCAGCCGAAGGCGTTGTTGACCAGGACGTCGAGGGAGCCGAGGGCCGCCACCGCATGCGTGATCGCCGCCTCGACGGACTCCCGGACCCGACGTCGCACCAGTACGCCTCGGCGGCCAGCCCCTTCCCCCGCAGCTCCGTCACGGTCCCCTCGGCCGCGGGCAGGTCCACGTCGGTGACGAGCACGCGGGCCCCTTCCTCGGCCGGCCGCCGAGCCGTCGCCGCACCGATCCCGCGCGCCGCGCCCGTGATGAGAACCCCGTATCCCTAGGGCGCGTGAAGCAGTCCGTCACCCTGACCTACCGGGTCGCCTCCCACCTCGGCAACGACCCGCATCCCCATCCCCTGTCGCCGGAGGAGGCCGCGCCCCTCATGGCTCAGGCCACGGTCGCCCGGGACCCCTCCGGCGAGGCGATGCTGCTCCTCGGCAGCCCCGAGGTGGTGGAGAAGGCCCGGGCCTGGGTCGTCACGGTGATGGGGATGGAGGAGTTCCTGCGCGCCGGGACCCGGGACCCTCAGGCCTGGCAGGCTCTGCTGGAACGGCAGCGCGCCGGGCGGGAGGGTTACTACACCGCCGTACGCGAGGATCTGGCGCTGCCGCCCGGCCATTCGGCGCGCTGGCAACTGACGGCAACACCCACCGCGAGGTCCACGCCGCCGTCAGCACCGACGCCGGCACCGTCTTCGGTGCCGCCGGATCGGGTGTGAGCGCGGTTCAGCGGTAGCCGGTCGTGTCCGCCGGCTTGCCCGCGTCCTGGACCTCGACGAGGTAGCGCCAGGCGTCCGGCCTGCTGCCGTCGAGGTCGGTGAAGCCGTAGGTCCGGGCGAGGGAACCGCTGGAGAGGGAGTCGCCGTTGAAGCGGGCGACCTCGGGGTCGGCGGCGAGGGCGGCGACGGCCCGGCCGACGTAGCGGGGCGTCTCCGAGATGGCGAAGTGGGGGACGCGGTCGAGGGCGTCGCGCCAGTTGTCCTCGGTGACGCCGAACCCGTCGAGCATCATCTCCGAGCGGAGCCAGCCGGGGGTGAGCGCGACGGCGGTGGCGCCGCGCGGGCCCAGTTCGTGGCCGAGGGCGAACGCCATGCGCAGAACGGAGGTCTTGGCGAGGTCGTAGAAGAAGGTGGCCCGGTAGTTGGCCGCGTTGTACTCGGCCGTGCCGTCCGTCATCTCCACGACCAGGCCGCCGGGGTGGCGCAGCAGCAGGGGCAGAGCGAAGTGGTTGGTGATGGCGTGGGTCTCGACGGCGAGGCGCAGCAGTCGTAGGCCGTTGTCGAGGTCGTGCTCCCAGACCGGGCTGTCCCACTCGAAGAGCTTCTCGCCGCCCCAGATGTCGTTGACGAGGACGTCGAGCCGACCCTGTTCTTCCGCGATCCGGTCCACCAGGGTCCGGACCTGCGCCGGTTCGAGGTGGTCGGTGGGTACGGCGATGCCGTGGCCGCCCGCTTCGGTGACCAGGTCGGCGGTGTCCTCCAGGGTCTCCGGGCGGTCGTACTCCGAGCGTCGCTCGCGTGTGGAGCGCCCGGTCACGTAGACCGTCGCCCCGGCCGCTCCCAGCTCCACGGCGATCCCGCGCCCGGCCCCGCGTGTGGCTCCGGCGACGAGTGCGACCTTGCCGTCCAACGGCTTCGACATGTCCGACCTCCTGTGCGTACGGATGTCACTTTGGCGGACGCCGGGGGTGTTGCGGCGTCCTCGACACGAGGGTGTCGTGGAAGCCGGACATCTTCTGTCGGGATTTCCCGGTCGGCTCCCGAGAGCTCGATCGGTCGCGTGACAGGGAGGCTGCGGGTTCGTCGTGGCTTGCCGCGCAGTTCCCCGCGCCCCTTCGGGGCGAGGCGCGGGGAGCCTGGTTCTCAGTGTCCGCGGGCGATCCACTCCTGCAGGTGCGGAGCCTCCGCTCCGATCGTCGTGGTGTCGCCGTGGCCGGTGCGGACGACCGTGTCGGGCGGGAGGGCGAGGAGACGGTCGCGGATCGAGTCGATGATCGTCGGGAAGTGGGAGTACGAGCGGCCGGTGGCACCGGGGCCGCCGGCGAAGAGGGTGTCGCCGGTGAAGACCGTGCCGAGGCCCGGGTCGTACAGGCAGACGGCTCCCGGCGCGTGGCCGGGGGTGTGCAGGACGGTCAGGTCGGCACCGGCGGCCTCGACGACCTGGCCGTCGGCCAGCCAGTGGTCGGGCAGCCGGTCGGGGTGGGTCTGCTTCCACAGCGGCAGGTCGTCCGGGTGGAGCCAGATCGGCGCGCCGGTGCGCTCGGCGAGGGCGGGGGCGGCGTCGATGTGGTCGTTGTGGGCGTGGGTGCAGACGATGGCCACCAGCCTGCGGTCGCCCACGGCCTCGGCGATGGCGTCGGCGTCGTGGGCGGCGTCGATGACGACGACCTCGTGGTCGTCGCCGACGAGCCAGACGTTGTTGTCGACGTCCCAGGTGCCGCCGTCGAGGCTGAACTGCCCGGAGGTGACGAGGTGTTCGATGCGGGCGGCCATCAGAGCGTCACCACCGAGCGCAGGACGTCGCCGCCGTGCATCCGCTCGAAGGCCTTCTCCACGTCGTCGAGCGCGATGGTCTCGGTGACGAACGCCTCCAGGTCCAGGCGGCCCTGCAGATACAGGTTGATCAGCATGGGGAAGTCGCGGGAGGGCAGGCAGTCGCCGTACCAGGAGGACTTCAGGGCGCCGCCGCGGCCGAAGACGTCGAGGAGGGGGAGTTCGAGCTTCATCTCCGGGGTGGGGACGCCGACCAGGACGACCGTGCCGGCCAGGTCGCGGGCGTAGAAGGCCTGCTTGTACGTCTCCGGGCGGCCCACCGCCTCGATGACGACGTCGGCGCCGAAGCCGCCGGTCAGCTCGCGGATCGCCTCGATGGGGTCGGTGTCCTTGGAGTTGACCGTGTGGGTGGCACCGATGCTCTTGGCGGTGGTCAGCTTCCGGTCGTCGATGTCGACGGCGATGATCTTCTCGGCGCCGGCCAGCCGGGACCCGGCGATGGCCGCGTCCCCGACGCCGCCGCAGCCGATGACGGCGACCGTGTCGCCCCGGCCGACGTTGCCTGTGTTGATCGCGGCGCCGATGCCGGCCATCACCCCGCACCCCAGCAGACCGGCGACCGCCGGAGCTGCGGCCGGGTCGACCTTGGTGCACTGTCCGGCGGCGACGAGCGTCTTGTCCGCGAAGGCCCCGATACCGAGAGCCGGCGACAGCTCCTGGCCGGTCGAGGCGAGGGTCATCCTCTGCTTCGCGTTGTGGGTGTTGAAGCAGTACCAGGGGCGCCCACGCCGACAGGCCCGGCAATTGCCGCACACCGCACGCCAGTTGAGGATCACGAAGTCACCGGGGGCGACGTCCGTGACGCCGGCGCCGACCGACTCCACCACACCGGCGGCCTCATGGCCGAGCAGGAAGGGGAAGTCGTCGCTGATGCCGCCCTGCTTGTAGTGCAGGTCGGTGTGGCACACCCCGCACGCCTGCACCTTCACCACGGCCTCGCCCGGCCCCGGGTCGGGCACGACGATCGTCTCGATCCGCACCGGCTCGTTCTTGCCCGGTGCGATCACGCCGCGTACTTCCTGCGCCATGGTGAACCCTTCCGTCGATCCGTGATCGGGCGGTCTCCCGCCCCGAGGTCACCCTACGGACTGACCAGCCGGTAGGGCCTGCGGAGCGGCTCGTCCGTCGCGCGTCCAGCCGCGACAGGGATACCCCCCTGGGTATCTCTGCTACGGTGACCCATATACCCCCGGGGGTAATTCTCGCGAGGGTGGACATCGAACGAGGAGAGGAGCGCCGCCGTGTACTTCGTCGACACCATCGAGGTGCCTGGTCTGGGCAACCGCAGCTATCTGGCGGGCGGTCCGCGCGGGGCTGTGGCGGTCGATCCGCCGCGCGACATCGACCGGTTGATCGCGGCCGCCGCCCGGCGGGCCGTACGGATCGCGTACGTCGTCGAGACGCACGTCCACAACGACTACGTAACCGGCGGACCGGAACTCGCCCGACTGACCGGCGCCGCCTACCTGGTGCCCGCCGGGGCGCGGGTCGCCCAGGAGCGGGTGCCGGTGCACGACGGCGACACGGTGGAGATCGACGCGGACCTGGCGCTGCGCGCGGTCGCCACACCCGGGCACACCCCGCACCACACCGCGTACGTCCTGGAGGAGGGCGGCGTGGCGGTGGCCGCGTTCACCGGCGGCTCCCTGCTCATCGGCACGGTCGGGCGCCCGGACCTCGTCGAGCCCCGGCTCACGGCCGAGCTGGCCCGCGCGCAGCACACCTCGGCGCACCGGCTGGCCGATGCGCTGCCGGACGATACGGCCGTCCTGCCCACGCACGGCTTCGGCAGCTTCTGTTCCGCCGGACGGCCGGCCGGCGGCGCGACGACCGTCGGGCGGGAGCGGGCCGGCAACGATGCCCTGGTCAAGGACGCGGACGCCTTCGTCGCCGAGCTACTGGCCGGCCTCGACGACGTACCGGCGTACTACGCGCACATGGGCCCCGCCAACGCACGGGGGCCCGCGCCGGTGGATCTGACGCCGCCCGCCCCGGCCGGTCCCGAGGAGATCGCCGCGCGACTGGCGGCGGGCGAGTGGGTGGTGGATCTGCGCCACCGGGTCGCGTTCGCCGAGGGGCATGTCGCCGGGGCCGTGAACTTCGAGGCACAGGGGCAGCTCGCCACCTATCTCGCCTGGCTGCTGCCCTGGGGCAGGCCGGTGACACTGCTCGCCGACTCGCCGACCCAACTCGCCCATGCACAAAGGGAGTTGGTGCGCGTCGGCATCGACCGTCCGGCCGCCGCGGCCACCGGGTCACCCGCCGACTGGCTGCGCGAGGGCGAGCCGCCACGCGCCTTCCCCCGCGGCACCTTCGCCGGCCTGGCCGAGGCCCACGTGGGCGGCGGGGCCGTCGTCCTGGACGTCCGCCGCGTCTCCGAGCGCGCGGCCGACGGCCATGTCGTGGGCTCGGTGCACATCCCCGTCCACCAACTGCGCGACCGGCTCTCCGAGATACCCGACGGCACGGTCTGGGTCCACTGCGCCGGAGGCATGCGGGCCGCCATCGCCGCCTCACTGCTGGACGCGGCCGGCCGGCGGGTGGTGGCCGTGGACGACGGCTTCGCCGCGGCGGCCGAGGCCGGGCTGCCTCTGATCAAGGCGACTCCCGCGACCGGTCCACGCGCGGCCCACACCGCTGGGGACCCTGGCCCGCCCACGGCCCACGGCACCCGGGCCACCGAGTCGCCCGCCCTTCCCGCCGCCCCACCCACGGAGCCGCCCACGGCGGATTCCCTCCCGGCCGCCGAAGCGCCCTCCTCCCCCGCCACCCCGGCGACACAGGCGCCCGCGACCCGCACCACCCCGGCGGCGTCCCACCCGTCCGGCGCCCACCCGGTGCCGGACGCGCCCCGCGCCGCCTCCGCGTCGACCGGTGCCCCCGCGGCATGACCGCCCTCGTTCTCGCCCTGCTCGCCGGGGGCGTGATCGGGGTCTCGCTGGGGGCGCTGGGCGGGGGCGGGAGTCTGCTCGCGGTGCCCGCGCTGGTCTATCTGCTCGGGTTCAGCCCGGCCGCGGCGGGCGCCGCGAGTCTGGTGATCGTGACGGTCACCTCGGCGACGGCGCTGGCCGCGCACCTCCGGGCGGGCACGGTCCGGCTGCGCGGCGGAGCCCTGTTCGCGGCGGCGGGCCTGGTGCCGGCGGCGCTCGGCGGGGTGCTGTCGGCGAATCTTCCGCCCACTCTGCTGACCGGGGCCTTCGCCCTGGTCGCGGGCCTGGCCGCCTACCGGATGCTGCGCCCCTCGGGCACTCGGCGCGTGGGGTCGACCGTCCGGCCGAGCCGCGTCGCCCTCTCCGGGGCGGGGCTCGGCGGGGTCACCGGCGTCCTCGGGGTGGGCGGCGGCTTCCTCGCCGTGCCGGCCCTGGTGAACGTGGTGGGTCTGCGCATGCGCGACGCCGTCGGCACCAGCCTGCTCGTCATCACCGTGAACTCGTTCGCCGCGCTCGCGGCCCGTACGGGTGCCGCCGAGGGGCTCGACTGGGCGGTCGTGGCACCGTTCGCCGGGGCCGCGATCCTCGGCGCGTGGGACGGCCGACGGCTGGCCGACAAGGTCTCCGGGGACACCCTCCGGCGGATCTTCGCCTGGGTGCTGCTGGCCGTGGCCGCGTGCATGCTGGTCGACGCGATCACATAGCCCGGCCGAGCCACGTCCCGACCCGATCCGATCCGGCCCACGACCGAACCACCCCGCGCCCCAGGAGGACCGACCCACACCCGAGTCACGCCCCGAGACAAGAGTCCGCCCCTTTCAGGCCAGCGACAGGAACAGCTTCTCCAGCCGCGCCCTCATCTGCTCGTTCGTCTCCCCGTTCCCCTCGTTCTTCCCGGCGTCGGTGAGGCACTGCTGCAACCCGGTGGCGATGATCGCGAAACCCGCCCGGTCCAGGGCGCGGGAGGCCGCGGCGAGCTGCGTGACGACGTCCTCGCAGTCACGCCCCTCCTCGATCATCCTGATCACCCCGGAGATCTGCCCCTGGGCTCTCCGCAGCCGGTTCAGCACCGACTTGAGCTCATCGCCCTCGAACTGCAGCTCCACGACCACTCAACTCCTCTATATACCCTTGGGGGTATTTTACCTCCCCCGCAGGAAAGGATCGCAGGCCATCATGTCCACTCCCCCCGCTCCCCGTTCCCTCGGCATCGACGAGTCCCGCGAGCGACTGTCCGAGCTGACCGTCATCGATGTCCGTACCCCCGGCGAGTACGCCTCCGGGCATGTACCCGGCGCACTGAACCTCCCTCTGGACCAGATCGAGCGCGCGCTGCCCGCCCTCAGGGAGTCCGGCGCCGAGCTGCTGGTGGTCTGCAGGTCGGGCGCCCGGTCCGGGAAGGCCTGCGCGCTCCTCGCCGAGCACGGCGTCGCGGCGGCCGACCTCGCGGGCGGTACGAACGCCTGGGCGGCCGGTGGTCACGAGCTGCACCGCCCGTCCGGCGGGGCGACGGCCACCTGGGCCATGGAGCGTCAGGTGCGGTTCACCGCCGGTGCGCTCGTCCTCGTCGGGCTGGGCCTCGGACTGCCTTACCCTGCCTGGCAGTTGCTGTCGGCGGCGGTCGCGGGCGGCCTTGTCCTCTCGGCGCTCACCGACACCTGCGGCATGGCGGCGATCCTGGGCAGACTGCCGCACAACCGCCCGCGCGCCACGGATCTCGACGCCACTCTCGCCACCCTGGCCGCGCTCCGGGCGCGGTAGCCGACGCCGGTGGGGGTGCGGGTGGGGGCGCGGGCCACGACGAACCCGCGCCTCCCACCGCACCACCCGTCAGCGCATGAACTCCCGTACCACCCGGGCGATCCCGTTCTCGTCCAGGCCGTCCGCGTCACCCAGGGCCAGCAGGCGGTGCGGTACGTGGACGAGCGTCTCGGCGACCCGGCCGGCCGAGGTGCCGGGCAGGCAGGGCTCGACGAGGACGACATCGGCGCGGTCGGCGGCGAGGACGGCCGTGCGCAGGCCGATCTCGTCGAAGGGCCGGATGGTGGCGGCGTAGAGGACGGCGAGGTCGAGTCCGGCGGTGGCGCGCAGCACGGGGTCGAGGGCGGCGCCCACGGCGAGGACGACGCCGTCGAGGCCCGGTCGTATGAGCTGGAAGCCGCCGGTGGCATCCCGCGGGGAGGCGTTGGAGCGGGCGGAGACATGGACGTACGCGAGGTCCCCGTGGGCGACGGCGGCCGTGACCGCGTGGCGCACCTCGTCGGGATGTCCGGGCACGTGCACGGTCCAGCCGGGCGTGGCGGCGTACCGGTTCAGCTCGTCCACGGCCCCGTAGCCGATGAGCAGGACGCCCTCCGCGCGCCGCTCGGGGACGGCTTCGGTGAGCGCGAGGAGCATGTCGGTCTGCATGGGGAGGCCCTTCCGTCAACGGATTGCTTTGCAAGACAGAAACATGAGAAACAAGTGTGAAATGGCGGCCAATAAATCTTCCGACGGTCTCTCATATCGCGCTCGGCGCCCCTGAATCCAACCCTCCGCCCGCTTCGATTCAAGCTTTATGCAAGCGAGAGGAATGTGGCCATCTCTTTGCCTTGTCGAGGCGTACCAGTGGTGTTTGCACGGACCGGCCCTGCGTAACTTGATGTTGATCAACTTTCTCGTGCAAGCTCCAGAACCAGGAGGCGGCACCCAGCCATGGCCGACAGCGGAACACCCTTCGAGGCACCACCCTTCGTCCACCTCATCGCCGGGCCGACCGGCGTCGGGAAAAGCGCGGCGGCCACCGATCTGGCCCGGGTGACCGGCGCCCCTGTCGTCGTCGCGGACCGGCTGCAGTGCTTCACGGACCTGGCCACCACGAGCGCCCGCGCGGGCGCGGCGGTGCCGGGCGTCCACCGGCACTGGCTGGGCGACCGTACGGTGGCCGACGGCGACCTGTCCGCGGCACAGGCGACGGACGCGCTGGTCAACATGGTGGAGGAGCTTGGCAGTCGGCACGGCTTCGTGATCGTCGAAGGTGGTTCGATCTCCCTGCTGCGGGAGCTGTCCGCCCGCCGGGCCGACCTGGACTGGCGGCTGACCGTGCGGCTGCTGCCGGTCCCCGAGCACGCCGAGTACGTCGCCGCGCTCACCCGCCGGGCCCGGGTGATGCTCGCCCCTCCGGCCCCCGACCGGGGTCTGCTCGACGAACTGGCCACTCTCTGGCAAGATCCACATCATCGGTGGTTCGCGGCCTCCGTCAACGGCTTCGAGGCCGTCCTGGAATGCTGTGCGAAGTATTCACTGAATGTGAAGACCCTCCACAAACGGAACCTGCCCGAGCACATCCTGGCGCGTATGGCAGATCTGATTGCCGAGCGCCACGCCGAGCACGGTTTTCTGCAGCATCGAGTCTTCGCCGAAATTTTCGAAACGCGCATTTCCGGGAACAGTTTCGACTTCGGCACGCTGGAGCGTGCGGCGTGACCGGCATATCCGAACGTACCGACCCTGTGTCCCGGCCGGACGTCGCCACGCGTCTCGCGCGGGCCGCGGACGATTTCGGCCATATCGTCACCTCCCGGCCGCTGAGTGTCCGCACTCCCCGCTCGACCGCCGAGATCCAGGACGTCCTGGCGCACGCCGGGCCGCGCCGTCTGCCGGTCTCCGCGCGCGGTGGCGGCTACGCGCTGTACGGGCAGGGACAGGTCGACGGCGGCTGTGTCATCGACATGGGCGGGCTGAACGACGTGCGCTGTCTGCCGGAGGAACGGACCCTGGTCGCCGGGGCGGGCGCGCTGTGGAGCGATGTCGTACGCGTGGCCCTCGCCGAGGGGCTGACCCCGCCCGTGCTCCCCGACCATCTCGGCGGCAGTGTCGGCGGGGTGCTGACCACCGGCGGTTTCGGCGGTTCCAGCCACCGGTACGGACTCGTGGCCGACCAGGTGCGTGAACTGGACGTCGTCACCGGTACCGGTGCGGCGGTCACCTGCTCCCGTGACCGCAACCGGGACCTGTTCCACGCCGTCCTCGCGGGCCTCGGCCAGTGCGCGCTGATCGTCCGGGCCACTCTCCACCTGATGCCCGCTCCCACGCTCGTACGCCGTTACCGTCTCTACCACGAGGACCCGGCGACGTACTTCGCCGATCAGCGCCGACTCTCCCGTGACGACCGCTTCAGCCATGTCGGCGGGCAGGCCCGCCCGGCGGTCGGCGGCAGCTGGGACTACGTGGTCGAGGCGGTGGCCCCGCACATCGGCCGACTACCGCCCGACGACGCCCGGTTGATCGGGGAGCTGGACCACGACCGCGACATCGAGGAGATCGAGGACCTCTCGTACGAGGAGTACCTGCGTCGGCTGGACCGCGACGAACGGATCCTGCGGGTCACGGGTGAGTGGACCCGTCCGCATCCCTGGCTGACGCTGCTGCTGCCGGAGGAGACCGCCGCGTCCTTCGTACCGGCCGTGCTCGCCGACGCGGCCCAGCACGGTCTGCGCACCTGCGGAGCGGTGCAGCTCCGCCCCCTCGGCGGCGCCACCCTGCGCGCCCCGCTGCTGCGCAGGCCACCGGGCGAACGTCTCTGCCTGTTCTCCCTGATGCGCACGGCACCGCCGCAGGACCCGGACGGCGTACGGCGGCTGGTCGCCGCCAACCGGTCGGTGTACGAGCGGGCACGGGAGTTCGGCGGCGTGCTGTACCCGGCCAGTGCCGTGCCGATGGGGCCCGAGGACTGGCGGGCGCACTTCGGGCGCGCCTACGACGGTCTCGCACGGGCCAAGGGCCAGTACGACCCGTACCGGATCCTCACGCGGGGGTGCGGGCTGTGGCGGTGACCGGCGTGACCGTGTTCTGCGGCGCCTCACCCGGGCACCGCCCGGAGCATCTGCGGACCGCCGCCGAACTGGGTGACGCGCTCGCCGGGGCCGGACTCCGGCTGGTCTACGGCGGCGCCCGTATCGGGCTGATGGGTGCGGTGGCGGACGCCGCCCTGGCGGCTGGAGGTCAGGTGACCGGGGTGATTCCGCGCCAGATGCTGCCGTACGAGATCGCCCATACCGGGCTCACCGAACTCGAGGTGGTGCGCGACATCCATGAACGCAAGGCGCGGATGGCGCAGTCGGGCGACGCGTTCGTGGCGTTGCCCGGCGGGCTGGGCACGGCGGAGGAGTTGTTCGAGGTACTGGCGTGGGCGCAGATGCGCATCCATCGCAAACCCTGTCTGCTCCTCGACCCGACGGGCTTCTACCGACCGCTGCTCGCCTTCCTCCGGCATGTCCGGGACGAGGGGTTCCTGCATCCCGGGGACCTGGAACGGATCGTGGTGTGCGGGTCGGCACGGGAGGTGGTCGAACGGCTGACCGCCGGGCCGGCGGAGGTCCTGGCCGGTCCCGCCACACCGAAGCTGGGCCGGACCGCCTTGCTGTTCTCGGGTGCCGGATCGCAGCAGCCGGGCATGGGCCGTGAGCTGCACGGGTCCTTCCCGGTGTTCGCGGCGGCCCTCGACGAGGTGTGCGCGGCACTTGACCCGTATCTCGACGTACCGCTGCGGGACGTGATGTTCGCCGAGGCCGGTACGTCCACGGCCGCGCTTCTGGATCGGATCGTGTTCGCCACTCCGGCGATCTTCGCCCTCCAGGTCGCGCAGTACCGCCTCCTGGAGAGCCGGGGCCTGAAGCCGGACGTGCTGTTCGGGTACTCGGTCGGCTGGATGGCCGCCGCCCATGTCGCCGGGGTGTACTCCCTGCCCGAGGCGTGCCGGGCCGTGGGTACGCTTTCGCGGCTCATAGGCGAGGTGTCAACCCCGGGGGCCATGGCGGCGATCGAGATCTCGCCGGAGGAGTGGGAGCCGGAGCCCGGTGTGGTGGTCGCGGCGATCAACGGCCCCCGGTCCCTGGTCGTCTCGGGCGACCGGGACACGGTGACGACCGTGCACGGCCGATGGGTGGCCCGGGGCCGTCGGGCCCGGCTGCTCCGCGTGGCGTTGGCCGCACACTCGTCGCACCTGGATCCGATCCTGAACGAGTACCGCGACACACTGCGCACCATGGACCTCCGCCCCCCGCGCATCCCTCTGATCTCCGACATCACAGCCAGGCCGGTCGAGGCCGAGGCGACCGAACCGGACTTCTGGGTAAGGGAGTTGCGCGATCCCGTGCGTTTCTCGGACGCGGTCGATCTCCTCCGCCGGGACGGCGTGGAGACGTACCTCGAACTCGGCCCGGGCAAGGTCCTGGCGCACATGATCGACGAGTATCCGCCGCCCACCGACGACGGCACGGACCGGACACCGGCCGTGCTCTCCGTCGCCCGGGACTGGAGGGTGCTGCTGGGCGGTTGAAAGTCGTTCCCGGTGCCCCGCGCCCCCGACGTAGGCTGAAGGTCCGCGCCCGGTCCCCACTCCCCGACCGACCTGCCGAGGAGCCTCGTGAGCACCCCTGAGACCACCGCCGAGCGGCAGCCGCCCACCTGGCGGCTGCTGCTCGGTTATGTACGACCCCATCGCTGGGCACTGCTGTCGGGCGCGTTGCTGTCCCTCGTCACCGGCGCCACCGGTCTCGCCCTGCCGCTGGTGGCCCGGGAGTTGATCGACGACCTCTCGCACGACCGAACCATCACCTGGGCGCTGGTCCTCATGTCCGCGCTGGTCGTCACCAACGCGGCGGTGGGCGCGGTGGGTTCGTACGTGCTGCGGCGCACCGCCGAGTCGGTGGTGCTCGGCGCGCGGCGCGCCCTGTCCTCGTATCTGCTGCGGCTGCGGATCACCGCGGTGGACCGCAGCGAGCCGGGCGACCTGATGGCGCGGATCACCTCCGACACCACCCTGCTGCGCGAGGTCACCACCGACACCCTGGTGGGCCTCGGCACCGGCGGGCTGACGCTGGTCGCGACGGTGGTGCTGATGGGGCTGGTGGACCCGGTGCTGCTGGCTGTGACGCTGGGCGTGATCGTGGGCGCGGGCCTGGTGTTCGGGGTGATCGTGCCGCGGATCAACAAGGCCAGCCGCGCGGCACAGGACGCGGTCGGCGCGATGGGCGCCTCCCTGGAACGGATCCTCGGCGCGCTGCGCACGGTCAAGGCGTCCGGTGCCGAGCACCGTGAGGAGGAGGCGATCCACGCGGCGGCCGAGGAGTCGTGGCGGCAGAGCGTCCGGGCCGCCAAGTGGACGGCCGCTGCGGGGAACACGGCCGGACTCGCCATGCAGATCGCCTTCATCACCGTGCTGGCGGTGGGCGGCGCCCGGGTCGCGACCGGCGCGATCGACGTGGGCACGCTCGTGGCGTTCCTGCTGTACGTCTTCTATCTGATGTCGCCGATACAGCAGGTCGTGGGCGCGATCACCCAGTACCAGACCGGCGCCGCCGCGCTCTCCCGCATCCAGGAGGCCCTGCGGCTGCCCGCCGAACCGGCCACCGGTCCGGCACCGCTGCCGTCCCCGGACGCGGCACCCGCCGCGCTCGCCTTCGACGAGGTCCGCTTCCGGTACGCCGACGATCTGCCGTACGTCCACCACGGAGTGACCTTCGATGTCCCGGCCCGGGGCATGACGGCGTTCGTGGGCCCGTCGGGCGCGGGCAAGACGACGGTGTTCTCGCTCATCGAGCGGTTCTACGACCCCGAGGCGGGCATCGTCACGGTCGACGGCCGCGATGTCGCCGAGTGGGAGCTGCCGCGGCTGCGGTCCGCGATCGGTTACGTCGAGCAGGACGCGCCCGTGCTGTCCGGGACCCTGCGCGACAACCTGCTCCTGGGCAACCCCCATGCCGACGAGGGCGACCTCACGCGGGTACTGAAGACGACCAGGCTGGACGGTATGGTCGCCAGGCTCCCGCAGGGCCTGGAGACGCTGGTCGGCCACCGGGGCACCAAGCTGTCCGGCGGTGAGCGTCAGCGGGTCGCCATCGCCCGTGCCCTGCTGCGCCGCCCGCGGCTGCTGCTGCTCGACGAGGCGACCAGCCAGCTGGACGCGGTGAACGAGGCGGCGCTGCGCGACACGGTCGCCGACGTGGCCCGTACGACCACGGTGCTGGTGGTGGCCCACCGGCTGTCCACGGTGACGATGGCCGACCGCATCGTGGTCATGGACGCGGGCCGCGTCCGCGCGGTCGGCACCCATCGCGAACTCGTGGCCGCCGACCCGCTCTACGCGGAGTTGGCGGCCACTCAGTTCCTCGCGACGGCCGGCTGACCCGGTCGCCAGAAGTGGATCAGAAGGGGTGGATCAGAAGGGGAAGTGCGCCTGCTGGGTGGCGATGGTCACCCAGCGGGTGTTGGAGAACGCTTCGATGCCCCAGCGACCGCCGAAGCGTCCGTAGCCGGAGGCCTTCACGCCGCCGAAGGGGACCATCGGCTCGTCGGCCACCGACTGGTCGTTGACGTGCACGATGCCGGTGCGGATCCGGCGCGCGACGGCCAGTCCGTGAGTGGCGTTCTCGGTGATGATGCCGCAGCTCAGGCCGTTGTCGGTGTCGTTGGCGAGGGCCACGGCCTCGTCGTCGGCGGTGAACGCCTGAAGGACGCAGAGCGGTCCGAAGGACTCCTGGTAGTAGAGGTCGGCGTCCTTGGGGACGTCGGTGAGCACGGTTGCCGGGTGCACCGCGCCCTCCGGCTGCCCGCCCCCGGTGAGCACCGTGGCGCCCTTGGCGACGGCGTCCTTCACCAGCGCCGCGATCCGCTGGGCGGCGTCGGCGTCGACCAGCGGGCCGACCACCGTGTGCGGGTGGTTCGGGTCGCCGGCCTGGAGCGTGGCGACCTTGGCGGCGAACTTCTGCGCGAACTCCTCGGCCAGCGACTCATGGACGAGGATCCGGTCGCCGGACATGCAGATCTGCCCGGCGTTCATGAAGACGCTGAAGGTGACGGCGTCGACCGCGTAGTCCACGTCGGCGTCGGCGAGCACGATGACGGCGTTCTTGCCGCCCAACTCCAGTACTGCGGGCTTGAGATGACGGGCCGCGTGCTCGCCGATGATGCGGCCGACACCGGTGGAGCCGGTGAAGTTCACCGCGCGCACCCGCTCGTCCGAGATCAGCGCCTCGGCGATCTGAGCCGCGTCCTCGGGCGCGTTGGTGACCACGTTGAGCACGCCGTCGGGCAGCCCCGCCTCCCGGAACACGTCCGCGACCAGCAGCCCGCACGCGATGGGCGCGTCCTCACTGGGCTTGACGACGACGGTGTTGCCGGCGGCCAGCGGTGCCGCCACGGCCCGTACGCCGAGGATGACCGGGGCGTTCCACGGCGCGAACGCGGCCACCACGCCCAGCGGTTCGCGCACCGCGAGACTCAGGACGCCCTCCTTCTGGCTGCTGAGGACCTCACCGCGCGGAGCGGTGATCGCGGCCGCCGCCTCGCGCAGGATGTTCGCCGCGAGCGCCACGTTGAAGTACGCCCACGGCCGGGTGCCGCCCGCCTCCCGGGCCATGATGTCGGCGACCTGGTCGCCCCGGCCCTCCAGCAGTTCGGCGGCCTTGTAGAAGATCGCGCGCCGGGCGAAGGGGGTGAGCGCGGCCCACTCCTCGAACGCGGCGTCGGCGGCGTCCACGGCCCGCCGGACGTCCTCCGGCCCGGCCGCCGCGACCGTCGCGTACACCTCCCCCGTGTACGGGTCGAGATCCTCGGCGGTGCGGCCGGACGTGGCGGGCACGTCCTTGCCGCCGATCAGAAGGTCACGGGTCATGGCCATGGCGCGGCTTCCTCGGGGTACGTATCGACGACGGTACGTGATCGAGCATGATCGCTCTTGAGCGATCGTAGTGCGAAATTCAATTACGTTACTGTTCCGTGATGCTCTGCCCGGCCCCCGGGAATGTCAAGAGCCCCGCCGCGCTGTCCGCGCCGCAGGGCTCTCGTTCGCGTTCGACCGGCTTCGCTACTGGACGGCGCCCAGCAGGCCGAGGGCGGGCGCGGCCATGTCGGTGACCTGGTGCAGCTCGCTCAGCCGGTTCAGCTCGTGGACCTGGTTGAGGCTCTTGAGCTGCTGCGAGGGACGCGGGACGGTCTCCTTCTGCTCCTCGGGGAGGTCGCCGGCGGCGACCGAGTCCAGCGCGGTCATCGGGTTGAACCTGGTCGCGTCCGCCGTGGCGTCCGCGTTGGCCATCGGCGCGGCCAGGCCCGTGACGCCGACGGCGAGACCCACGGCGGCGACGATACGTCGAGTTGAGATCATGCCCTCAGCAACGGTCCTCGGCCCCGGTGGGTCACGGCCGCTCACCCGTGAGGCGCACGCCCGCCGCCGCACTTGCCGGGCCCCGCTCGGCGGAGGAGCCTTGCAGGGGAGGCCTTGAGCGGCCCGCTCCTCCATGCCGGGCCACGGCCTTCGAAGGAGGTCACCCATGGGCACCTCGACGAGCCCCGCCTTCGACACCGAAGCGCTGCGCCGGGGCACAGAGGAAGCGAACGCGGCGACACTGACGTCGCTCTACGCGGACGACGCCGAGCTGCGCGTCGTCGACCGCAACACCCAGCCCAGTCACCCCAAGGTCATGCACGGCCGGGCCCAGATCGGCGCGATGTACGACGACGTCTGCAGCCGGGAGATGACCCACAAGGTCGAGCAGTGCGTCGTCCAGGGCGACCAGGTCGCCTTCACCGAGTCCTGCGAGTACCCCGACGGGGTACGGGTCCTGGCCAGCTCGATGATCTCCCTGCGCGACGGCAAGATCATCGATCACACCATGATCCAGGCCTGGGACGAGTAGGAGGAGCGACCGGTCGGGCGGGGATGCCCGGTTCGTCCAGGAGCCGATGCATCTCCGCCTCGGTGAGCGCGGGGTTGGGCGCCGTCTGCCCGGTCGGAGTTGGGCGCCGTCTGCCCGGCCGGGGTTGGGCGCCGTCCGCCCGGCCGGGTTCCACTGCCGCAGCAGCGCGTCGATCGCCGATGCATCTCCGCCTCGGTGAGCGCGGGGTTGGGCGCCGTCTGCCCGATCGGGGTTTGGGCACCGTCCGCCCGGCCGGGGTTAGGCGCCGTCCGCCCGGCCGGAGTTGGGCGCCGTCCGCCCGGCCGGGGTTGGGCGCCGTCTGCCCGGCCGGGTTCCACTACCGCAGCAGCGCGTCGATCCGGGCGGCTGGGAGCCGCGGATCCGCCGCCGCCTGTTGCTGCACCCAGGAGGACTCGTCACGGCTGAGGCATTCCTCGGCACGGGTGGTTTCGGACAGGGGCCTTTTCGCGTCATCGCGGTGTGGTCCCCCTGCACCGACGCGAAGGGCGACGCCATACTGTCGGGCGTGCGCGTAGCGATCATGACGGCGGGTTCCCGGGGTGACGTGGCCCCGTACACCGGGCTGGGACACGGGCTGGTGCGGGCCGGGCACGAGGTCACGCTGGTGACGCACGCCCGGTTCGAGCCGCTGGTGGCCGGCTCGGGGGTCGCCTTCCACGCCATGCCCGTGGATCCGCGGGAGGAGCTGGAGTCGGCGCGCGGGCAGGGACTGCACCGCAGTTCCACCGGCGCCGGGAAGCTGTACCGGGCTGCGGAGATGGCCCGGGGTCTGGTGGGGCGGATGGCCGGTGACCTGGTGGCCGCCGCCCGAGCCAGTGACGTCCTGCTGCTGGCCGGCACCCTCGCGCCGCTCGGCCACACCATCGGCCTGGGGCTGTCGATCCCGAGCATGGGTGTGAACCTCCAGCCCCTCGCGCCCACACGGGAGTTCGCCCCGCCGATGACCGGGGTCCGCTCCTGGGGCCCGGTCGGCAACCGGGTGGCCGGGCACGCGGTGAACACGGCCGTCGAGTGGATCTTCGCGGAGGAGGTGCGCAGGCTGCGTGCCGAGTACGGGCTCCCGCACACCGGCCGGGTGGCCGCGCGCCGCGCCCGGGAGCGGCTGGGCCGGCCGGTGTTCCACGGCTTCAGCCCCCGGGTGGTGCCCCGCCCCGGCGACTGGCGGACCGGGCTGGACGTCACCGGCTACTGGTGGCCGTACGACCGTGAGGACCGGCTGCCCGCCCCGCTGCTGGACTTCCTCGACGCCGGGCCGCCCCCGGTCTTCGTGGGCCTGGGCAGCGCGACCGTGCCCGATCCCGGGCGGATGAGCGGCGAGATCGTACGGGCCCTGCGGGCGGCCGGGCTGCGCGGGGTGATCCAGCGGGGCTGGGGCGAACTGCGGGGCGAGGGCGAGGACATGTTCACCGTGGGCGAGGTGCCGCACTCCCTGCTCTTCCCGAGGATGGCGGCCGTCGTCCACCACGCGGGCGCGGGCACCACGGCGGCGGGCCTGCGCGCCGGGGTCCCGGCCGTGCCGGTGCCCGTCCAGTTCGACGAGGGCTTCTGGGCCGCCCGCCTCGTCGCCCTCGGGGTGTCCCCCGGAACCGTACCGCTGCGCGGCTTCACGGCCGCGGCGTTGCAGTCCGCACTGCGACGGGCGACCACCGACCCGTCGTACCGCCGCCGCGCCGCGGCTCTGGCCGAGGAACTGCGCGCGGAGGACGGGGTGCGGCCGGTCCTGACCGCGGTGGACCGGCTGGCGGGCTGAGAAGAACACGGCCGAGGCATGGAGCCGATGCCAGGGGCAGGTCCGGTGGCCGGCCCTGGCGGCGGAGTCCGGCGCGGGCAGGGCGTCTGAGCCGGCGCGGAAGCGCACGGCGCGGAAGCGCACGGCGCGGAAGCGCACGGCGCGGAAGCGCACGGCGCGGAAGCGCACGGCGCGGAAGCGCACGGCGCGGAAGCGCACGGCGCGGAAGCGCACGGCGCGGAAGCGCACGGCGCGGAAGCGCACGGCGCGAGATGATCCGGTGGCTCGACGACGGGGCACGGCGCGCGTCCTTCGACCACCGGCGCACCCAAGCCATCGCCCGCGACGGCTACGGCCCCGTGTCGGACCGCATCGCACCTCGTCGCCCTTACCGAACCGCCCCTTCGTTCCCCTCCGGTCGCCATCCCGCCGGCCGCAGTATCCCCAGGAGCAGCCCGACCAGTTCGTCGACCACCTCGTCGAGGGTCGCGTCGACCCAGCCGGCCTGCCAGTCGTGGAGGAGGCCGTTGACGCTGCCGATGAAGGCCGTGGCGGCGATGCGGTAGTCGCGAGGGACGGCCTCGCCGCGTTCGGCGGCCGCGGCGGCCTCGGCGCAGATGAAGTCGATCCAGCGGGAGCGGCGTTCGAGGCGCCGGCGCTCCATGCGGGGGCTGACGCCGACGATCTCGGTGAAGGTGATGCGCAGTCGGCGCGGGTCACCCGTGACGTTCGCGGCGTAGGCACGGAACGCGGCGGTGGCGCGCTCGGCGATCGACTGCCCGTCCGCCGCGGCGAGACCGGTGAGCGCGGCCTCTTCCGCCCAGTCGTTGACCTGGAGGTGGAGGGCGGCCAGCACGTCCTCCAGGGTGCGGAACTCCTCGTAGAACTGACGGGTCGACAGTCCGGCGGCCTCGCTCAGTCCCGCGATCGTGGTTCCCCGAAAGCCGGGGCTGTCGCCGAAGAGCTGGAGGCCCGCGTCGAGGAAACGGCCTCGGCGCTCGGCCCGGCGCTCCGCCGCGGACCTGCCCCCGTACCGGCCGGTGGGCTGTCTGGGCCTGCCCGCCACGCTGTTCCTCCCCACGGAACGTCTCCCGATGCGGCGGCCTGGTTCGGCCGTCGGTCGATTTTGTCGTGTCCCCGGTCTTGTGGTGAAGCGGGGGCGTTCCTTACTTTCCAGTAAGTCCATTTGAACGTTGACGTATTCAGACTTGCCGCCTTCAGTTCTCACCTCACGTCCCACCAGCCGTTTTGGCATGCCCTGAGCAAGCAGGAGGAACCGATCATGACCGTCGCCCGCACCCCCCGTCGATTCCGGCCCCGGCACCTCGGTGCCGTCGTGTCCGCCCTCGCGCTGACCGCCTCCGCCGCGGCGAGTGCCACCCCGGCAAGTGCCGCCCCGGCGAGTGCCGCGGCCGATCTGCGTGAGGTGATGTTCGTGGGCAACAACTGGGAGGGCACCGCGGACGTCATCAAGTCCTCCGGCGACTTCGCCAAGGTCGGCCGCGTCAACGTCATTCCCGACAAGGACGCCCGGATCGCCGAGATCAACGCCGATCCGATCAGGTGGATCGCCTACATGACGATCCGCAACAGTGTGGGCGAGGGCCACGACCAGTACGTCGACGACATGTACTCCACACCGGACGGTTCGTCGATGGTCGTCTCCCGCCCGAGCTTCGCCGACGTGGTCTCCATCAACCTGACGACCGGCGCCATCAACTGGCGTTTCCCGGTGTCGGGTTACCGCTCCGACCACATGGCCGTCTCCCCCGACGGCAAGCGCGTCGCGGTCTCGGCCTCGACGTCGAACACCGTGCATGTGCTGGACATCGTCACCGGCAAGCAGCTCGGCTCGTTCAAGACCGGCGACAAGCCGCACGAGAACATCTTCACCAGCGACGGCAAGTACGTCTGGAACATGGCGATCGGCGACGTGAACACCCAGACCGACGCGCCCTGGCTGGACTGGACGAAGGGCGACCGGAAGATCACAGTCGTCGACACGAGCACGTTCCAGCAGGTCAAGGTGATCGACATGCGGGAGCGGCTCAACGCCATCGGGCTGTCCGACTACTCGGACGCGGTCCGCCCCGCCGCGTTCTCGCCCGACGAGACGAAGCTGTACTTCCAGGTGTCGTTCTTCAACGGCTTCTTCGAGTACGACATCGCCACCGACAAGATCACCCGCACCAAGACCCTGCCGAAGTCCGCGGGGGTCAGCGACGACCGTACGACCTTCGTCAACGACTCGCGCCACCACGGCCTCACGATGAAGCCGGACGGCACCAAGCTGTGCATCGCGGGCACGATGGACGACTACGCGACCGTCGTGGACCGCGCGACTCTCCAGGAGGGGCCGCTCGTCCCCGTCTCCAAGCCGTACTGGTCGACCGTCAGCGGTGACGGCAAGTCCTGTGTGGTCTCCGAGAGCGGCGCCGACCAGGTCACGGCGATCGACTTCGCCACCGGGAAGAAGACCGTGTCCGTCGCAGTCGGCGACCACCCGCAGCGAGTGCGTCTCGCGCGGGTGCCCGCCAACTGGACCGGACCTTCGGCTAACTGAATTCAGCGGTCAGCCAGTTCGACAGCTCCGTCCGTGCCGCGCTCAGTTGCGTGGCGGACGGAGCTGTCGCGCCGTTGGTGACCAGGGCGTAGTGGAGCTTGCCCGTGTCGGCGGCGGTGAGGAGCAGGCGGCGGCTGCCGGTGCCGCCCGGTTCCTTGGCGGCGGCGATGGGTGTCGACGTGGTGTACGCCGGCGGCGCGGCCGTCACCCCGAGGTCGGACACCACCGTGGTGGACGCGGTGGGGAAGGACGCCGGGAGGTGCAGCTCGGTCGGTTCGGTGCTGCCGTCCGAGCGCCAGACCAGCAGGGAGTACTGGCCGGAGCCGACGAGCGAGGAGACGTTCGGCAGCGAGCTGGGCACCGGGTTCCACGTCAGTGTCGTGGAACCGTCGCGCGACCGGTCCTCGTAGGTGAAGGCGACCGTGCTGCCCGCCGTGGCGCTCGGGTAGATCCGGTCCAGCATCCGGGCGTCCTGGCGGAGCACGGCCGTACCGGAGTCGTCGAGGCGCACCGCGGAGAGGTCCTCACCGTTCCAGGCGTCGCCCTCGACCTGCACCTTGTCGGGGTTGTCGTTCATCAGCTCGTGGTGGCGGCCCCAGTAGATGTCCCACTGCCACTGGGAGCCGGAGAGGACCGGGCCGGAGGAGGCCGGGTTCGCCCACCAGCTCGCACCCTTCACGCGGGAGTCGAGCGCCTGGTACATGGCCTTGTAGACCGTGGGCGCCTTGTCGGAGACCGAGCCGGCCAGCGGGTGTCCGAACTCGCTGACGATCGCCGTGGTGCCGCCGGCGGTGGCCCGGTCACGCACGGCCCCGAAGTCGTTCACGTACTGGCCGTCCTCCGCCTTGCCCCACATGAAGACGCCGGAGATCGCCTTCTGGTCGTAGAAGTGGGTGTTGAAGACGTAGCGCGGTCCGATCGTGCCCGCGTCGAGGAGTCCGCCCTCCTGCTTCTGGAAGTCGATGTTGGCGTTCCAGAAGAGGTTCGGCTCGACGAAGGCCGGCTTGGACTGCCAGCCCGCCGCGTCCATCCGGGCACGGAACTTGACGTAGAACGGCCACAGGACGTCCTTCTCCCACGTCCTGCTGGTCTGTCCGGAGTCGAGGGTGCCGGGATGCGGCTCGTTCCACGGGTCGAAGCCGACGACGCCCTGGAACTGGGCGGACGTGAGGTTCGACTTCACGTACGCCATCGTCTTCTGGGCGGTGTCGAGGAAGGAGTCCTGGACACCGTAGGTGTTGTGCCAGAAGTCGTACGTCGACTTCGTCACGGCCGCGTTGGACGTGATGTTCTGGCCCCAGAACGGGCAGATCCCGCAGTACTCGTCGGGATAGTTGCCCAGGTCGACGGCCCATTTGGGCGCGCCGTCGCCGGTGTACCAGCTGTCCGGGTCGAACAGCCAGCGGGAGTAGAGGTCCTGGTGGAAGTCGGGGTAGACGCGGATCCCCGCGTCCAGGAAGGCTCCCATCTGTGCGGTGGCCGCCGCGAGGTAGGTGGTGTTCACCTGCCCGCGCACGGGTTCCGCGTACGCCCAGGACAGCAGGAAGCGGACGGAGTTGCCGCCGCCGAGTGCCCTGAGCGCGGTCGCCGACTTCTTCGCGTCGGAGACCGAGGCGAAGGGCAGACCGTTGTTCTCCTTGAGCTTCGTCTCACCCGAGACGTTGTAGCCACGCAGGACGACCTCGCGGCCGAGTCCGTCCTTGAAGCGGCCGCCCTCGACAGTGAGGGTGGCCGCGGCCTGCGAGTCGAACCAGAGTTCGTCAGTGAGAGCGGAGGCGGGCTGGATGGGGACCGCCGTGGTCAGGAAGCCGGTGACGAGTACCAGGACACCGAGCAGACGAGTGCGCAATCTTGACATGTCCGCCACATTCGACATGTGCACTACCGTCCCAATGGTCAGGCGGGCCGTCAATAGCAACTGACGCACGAGTAAGTACCCATTTTCGCAAGACAGTTCACCTTTCACGGCCGATTCTTTGCCCTGCACGACCCGGCGAGGCCCGGTAAGCCCTTGTGCGCCCGCGTGGGGACCCGATAGAGGCCCACACCCCCCGCGCGGTCCTCCGGCGCCGTTCAGCCACCCACCCGCCGGGTCAGGTTCAGCAGGTACTCCTTGCGGTCTAGGGGATTGAGGTCGGTGCGCGGCCGTTCGGGGACCGTGCCGCCGCCGACGGGCGCGTAGTGGTCGAAGGCCGTCTCCAGCTCTCCCTCGCCGTTGGTCGGTCCGGGCAGCCGCTGCTCCAGTCCATGCACCCGCGCGGCCGGCACCAGCCCCTCCAGCCGTACGGCCGTCCCGCTCATCCGGGTGTCCTGCGGTACGGCGCGCAGCGCGGCCAGCACCGGCAGAACCGCGCCCAGGGTGTCCGCCGGGGCATCGATCCGGAAACGGTGCATCGGCTCGTGGACGCGGGTGGCGGCCCGCCGCAGCGCGTCCATCAGCACCAGCGGGGTCAGTCCGCGGAAGTCCGCGCCCGTGCTCGACATGCTCTTGTCGAAGCCCTGGTGGGCGTGGCTCTGCCGGGGCGAGTAGCCGGAGTGCGTCATCGTCACCGTGCAGTCGGGGACCCTCCAGCCGTGCACGCCCTGCTCCAGCGCCTCCCGCACGGTGTCCTCCACCGCCTTGAAGAACGCGTACGGCATGGACCCCAGCTCCACCTCCAGGCGGAAGCCGACCCCGGAGCCGACCGGCGCGGGCTCCACCCGCAGCCCGACCGTCGCGAGGAACGGATTGCCGTCCTTCTTGTTGAACTCGACCGCCGCGCCGACGCCGACGAGGCGCTCGACGCAGATGGTCGTCGTCTCGCGGAAGGTGACGTCGATGCCGTACTCGTCGGCGAGCGTCGCCTGCACGACCTCCTTCTGAACCTCCCCGTACAGCGACACGGAGGTCTCCTGGCGGAGACCGTCGTGGCGGAGACCGATCAGCGGGTCCTGCTCGGCGAGTTGGGTGAGGGCGAGGTGGAGGGCGCCCCCGTCCTCGGCGCGGGCGGGGAGGACGACAGTTTCGAGGGTGGGCGGAGAGAAGTGATGCCCCTCGACCGCCCGCTCGCGCGGTACGCCGACGGTGTCGCCGATGCGGATGTCGGAGAGGCCCCACAGCTGTGCGATCCGGCCGGCCGGGACGGCTGCCCTGCGAACCGCCGCTCCTCCTTCGAAGACGCTGATCGCGGTGACCTTGCCGTGGAGCTCGCCGTCACGGAAGGCCAGCTGTTCGCGGGTGCGCACCGTCCCGGCGAACATCCGCACATAGGCGATCTTCTCGCCCGCCGGGCCCCGCTCGACCCTGAAGACGGTGCCGGAGGCCGGGCCGTGCGATGCTCCGTGCTCTCCGTCCTCTCCGTCCTCTCCGTCCTCTCCGTCGGTCGCGGGCAGCAGCTCCCGGATTCCGTCGATGAGTTCACTGATCCCCGAACCTGTGATCGCCGAGCCGTGGAACACCGGGTGAACCAGGGCTTCGCCGGTCTGGGCGGCGAGGGCCGCGCGCAGTCGGGATTCGGGGACGGCCCTCTCGTCGTCGACGTAGGCGGCGAGCAGGCCGTCGTCGTGTTCGGCGAGGACTTCGAGGAGACGGGGCGGAAGGGGGGCGTACGGGGTGAAGCGGGCACCGGGTGTGCCGAGTTCGCCCACGTCGCCCATGGGGACGATCGCCGGGGTGAGACGTGCCGCGATGGTCTCCAGCAGGTCCTGGTGGCGCGCGCCCCGGCGGTCGAGCTTGTTGACGAAGATCAGTGTGGGGATGCGCAGGCGTCGCAGGGTGCGCATCAGGACGCGGGTCTGTGCCTGGACGCCTTCGACGGCCGAGACGACCAGGACGGCGCCGTCGAGCACGTTCAGGACGCGCTCCACCTCGGCGATGAAGTCGGGGTGGCCGGGAGTGTCGATGAGGTTGACGGTCAGGTCGTCGATCTCGAACGAGACGACGGCGGACTTGATGGTGATGCCGCGCTGTCGTTCCAGCGCGAGGGAGTCCGTACGGGTGCTGCCGTCGTCGACGCTGCCGATCTCGTCGATGACTCCGACGGTGTGCAGCAGGCGTTCGGTGAGGCTGGTCTTACCTGCGTCGACGTGCGCGAGGATGCCGAGGTTGAGCGTGCGTGACAAGCGTCATGTCCTTCGAAATGGGGGGCATTCCTTCCTGGTTGGACATGGACGCAGCGCGCATCGGGGCTCCTTGAACGGTCGGGGGGCTTCGCACGCAGTGAAGCAGAGCGGTTCGCGCACTCGCAACGAGTTTCTCCGCCCCCGCCGCCCCTACCCGCCCCATCCCCAGGGGCCGCTCCCCAGGGGCCGCGCCCCTTCGACCCCCGTCCCGTCCCCAGGCGGTGGAGAGCGGACTGTTGGACGCTGGAGGCACGGGTGGTGGCGGCGAGAGGAGAGGACCCGTGCGTGAGATCCTTCCGGCACTCGGCGCGTGGTACGCGGCGGGCTCCCCCTTCGGCCTCGCCACCGTCGTCGCGGTCAGCCGCAGCGCCCCGCGCGGGCCGGGGGCCGCCATGGCGGTCGGGCCCGGTGACGAGGTCGTGGGCAGCGTCTCCGGCGGCTGTGTGGAGGGCGCGGTGTTCGAGCTGGCCCGGGAGGTCGTGGCGTCCGGGGAGGCTCGGCTGGAGACCTTCGGTTACAGCGACGAGGACGCGTTCGCGGTGGGGCTGACGTGCGGTGGGGAGATCACTCTGTTGGTGCGGCGGGTGACGGCGCCCGAGTACCCCGCGTTCGGGCGGGTCGTGGAATCCGTGGGCGCCGGGCACCCGGTGACCGTGGCGACCGTGCTCGACGGCCCGGCCCCGCGTGGCGCCACGCTCGCCGTGTGGCCGGGCGGGACGTCCGGCACACCCGTCATGCCCGGCACACCCCTCGCACTCGGCACGCTGGGCTCGGCGGGGCTGGACGCGGCCGTCGCCGCCGACGCGCGGGGCGAGCTGGCTCAGGGGGTCACCGGGCAGCGGCACTACGGGCCGCACGGCGAGCGGCGCGAGGACTCGGTCACCGTCTTCCTGCACTCCTTCGCGCCCCCGCCCCGCATGCTGGTCTTCGGTGCGATCGACTACGCGGCGGCGGTCGCCCGTATCGGGGACTTCCTCGGGTACCGCGTCACGGTGTGTGACGCCCGCGCGGTCTTCGCCACCCCGAAACGCTTTCCCGCCGCCGTCGAGGTGATCGTCGACTGGCCGCACCGCTACCTGCGCCGCACCCTCACCGACGACCGCACGGTGATCTGCGTGCTCACCCACGATCCCAGGTTCGACGTGCCGCTCCTCGAGGAGGCGTTGCGCCGCCCGGCCGCCTACATCGGGGCGATGGGCAGCCGCCGTACGCACGACGACCGGACCCGGCGGCTGCGGGAGGCCGGACTCGACGCCGACGCACTGTCCCGGCTGCGCTCCCCGGTCGGCCTGGACCTCGGCGCCCGTACGCCGGAGGAGGTGGCCGTGTCCGTCGCGGCGGAGGTCGTCGCGCTCCGGTGGGGCGGCAGCGGGGCACCGCTGACGGCGACGACCGGGGTGATCCATCCGCCGGACCCGAGCGGTTGAGCCGAGAGCGACGGTCGAGCAGTACGACGGCGGGACCGTGGGCGGACCGGTCCGGGTCAGGTGCGGGGCGGCAGTCGGTGCAGGCGTACGTCCGTCAGCTCACCGTCCGCCACCGTCGCCGTCATGTAGGTGCAGTGGGGCAGGCGGCGCCGGTCGGTCGGGGAGCCGGGGTTGAGGAGACGCAGGCCGGTGGCCGTGGTCGTGTCCCAGGGGATGTGGCTGTGGCCGAACACGAGGACGTCGGTGCCGGGGAAACGGGCGGCGCAGCGGGGCTCGCGGCCCTGGGCGGGGCCGGTCTCGTGGACGACGGCGAGGCGCAGGCCTGCCAGTTCGACGTGGGCCACCTCGGGGAGGCGGGCGCGCAGGGCGGGGCCGTCGTTGTTGCCGTACACGGCGATCAGTCGGCGGGAGCGGGCTTCGACGAGGTCGAGGGTGGCCTCGTCGACCCAGTCACCGGCGTGGACGACCACGTCGGCCTCCGCGAGCTCGGCGAGAAGCCGCTCGGGCAGCGCCTTCGCGCGCTTGGGCAGGTGGGTGTCGGACATGAGCAGCAGACGCACTGGCCAAGGGTCGCATCCGGCGAAGGTTCTTGCGGGCCGGTGGAAGTTCGGGGCGCAGCCCCCGCACTTCCAGGGGCGCTGGGAACCGCGCGAGCAACCACACACCACCCGTACCCGAGAGCACACCGGCCTCCCGGCCGCGCGGCCGTCCGCTCACTCGATGGGGATCTCCGCCCACACCTGCTTGCCGCCGCTGACCGGGACGGTTCCCCAGGCCGAGGACATGGCCTCGACGAGGAGGATGCCGCGGCCTCCGGTGGCCTCCCAGCCGATGATGGTGGGCTTCATCGGCGTGCGGGGTGAGGAGTCCGCCACGGCGACGCGCAGACGGTCGCCCAGGAGGGTGAGGTCGAGGCGGACCCGGCCGTCGGTGTGGACGAGGGCGTTGGTGACGAGCTCGGAGACGACGAGGAGCACGGTGTCGGCCGTGGACTCGACGTCCCACCGGCGCAGGACGCGCCGGGTGTAGCGGCGGGCCTGCCCGACCGCCTGGGGGACGCGCCACACGCTCCAGTTCTCGCGCTGGGGGCGCAGGGCCATACCGTCGTAGCGCACGAGGAGCAGGGCCACGTCGTCGTCGCGGTTGGCACCGCTCAGCAGGGTGTCGGCGACCACGCCGAGGTGAGCGGGGTCGGCGGCGGACAGTTCGGCGGCGAGGTGGTCGAGGCCGTCCTCCACGTCGACGTCGGCGGACTCGACGAGGCCGTCCGTGGTGAGGGCCAGCAGGGTGCCGGGGGCCAGGCGCAGGGGGCTCATCGGGAAGTCGGCCCGCATGACGACGCCGAGCGGCGGTCCGCCCTCGGACTCGCTGATCTCGGTGGTGCCGTCCGGGTGACGCAGCACCGGGGGGATGTGTCCGGCGCGCACGTACCAGGCGGAACCCTCCTCCATGTCGATGTCGACATAGCAGCAGGTGGCGAAGAGGTCGGTCTCCATGTCCACGAGGAGCCGGTTGGCGTGCGAGACGACGACGTCCGGGGGGTGCCCCTCGACGGCGTAGGCGCGCAGGGCGGTGCGCATCTGGCCCATGAGGGTGGCGGCGCCCGCGTTGTGGCCCTGGACGTCGCCGATGACGAGGGCCACGTGGTTGTCCGGCAGGGGGATGACGTCGTACCAGTCGCCGCCGACCTCCAGACCGGCGGTGGTGGGCAGATAGCGGGCGACGGCGACCGCGCCGGGCAGCTGGGGCAGGCGGCGTGGGAGGAGGGTGCGCTGGAGCATGCCGATGAGTTCGTGTTCGGCGTCGAAGGCGTGGGCGCGCATCAGGGCCTGCCCGGCGAGGCCCGAGGCGGCGGTGAGCAGGGCGCGCTCCTCGGGGCCGAAGTCGTGGGGGTTGTCCCAGCCGATCAGACAGGCTCCGGCCATGCGGCCCCCGGCGGGCAGCGGGAGGACGGCCAGGCCGCCGGGGCCGACGTCGGCGAGGGCCGGCTCCAGATCCGCCCCGGCGGGCCAGATCCCGGCGCGTCCCTCACGGAGCGCGGTGGCGAGGGTCGGCATGGTGCGCACCGGCGCGTCCGGCCACTCGGAGCGCCACTCGGAGCGCCACACCTCGGGCCAGACCTCCGGCTGCGGCGGATCGAGGACGGTGACGACGAGGCGGTCGCCCTCCAGCTCGGCGAGGGCGATCCGGTCGGCCCGCAGCGGCTTGCGCAGCGCGGTCACCACGGCCTGGCTGACGTCACGGACGGTACCGGCGGTGGCCAGGGCGGCGGCGAGGCGCTGGATGCGGGCCACGTCACCGCGGCCGGTGCGCAGGGTGGAGGCGTCGGCGACGGTGCCGACGAGACGGGCGGGCCGGTCCTCACCGCCGGGCAGGATCCGGCCCCGCAGCCTGAGCCACTTCTGCTCGCCGGAGGGCTGCAGGATGCGGAACTCCAGCTCCCGGTCGCCGATGGACATGTGGTCCGCCTCCACGACGGACATCAGGGCGGGCAGGTCCTCGGGCACGGTCAGCGCGATCAGGGTCTCGACCCGGCCGTCGAAGTCGTCCGGGCCCATGCCGAACAGCTCCAGCAGCTTGTCGTCGACCTCGACCCGCCCGGTGTCCATGGCCAGGTCGAACGAGGCACCGGGCCCGGTGGGCGGGGCGGGGGCGGCGCTGGTGACCGCCTCGGCGAGCAGGTCCAGGCAGTGCCGGTCCTCGGCGTCGAAGGCGTCCGTGCCGTCGCCGACGGCGACGAGGCAGCCGCGCTCGCGCAGCGGCAGCACACCCAGCGAGAAGTCCTCGGCGTGTGCGCGGCGGACGTCGGCGTCCTGCTGAAGGTCGCCGGAGACGAGCCAGCGCGACCGGCCCGAACGGCATGCCTCGGCGACCGGAGCGGTCCCCGTGGCCGGGTAACTGTCGCGCAGCCCGTACAGGCTCCTCGGTACGCCGGCCGAGCCGGCCAGCGACATGGCGTCGCCCTCGCGGTTCGGGAGGTACACGGCGGCGACGGTCGCACTTGTGAACACGAGCACCTGTTCGAGGATGGCGTGCAGCCGCCCGTGGGGATCGAGGTCGCCGCCGAGCGACTTGAGCGCGAGTTCGGCACGCAGCGTCCTCGTTCCGCGTTCCGCAGCGCCTGCACTGACCACGTCCGCAATTACAGCGCTTCCGGCCCGGTCGCGCAGCCCCTGGGACCGTTACGCGAGGCCGGGGCCCGCTCCGCACCGCCCTGGTTCGAAAGGCACCGAACAGATCTTTACGTATGCGTTCCGCACGGTGAGCGCGTGACAGGCGTGACGGGTCACTGGTGACAGTCGTGACTGCCGGGCGCTCCGGCGGGCCGGAAGGCTCGTCATCACTTGGCCCAGGGGGCGACGGCACAGGACCCGGGGGAACCCGTATGGACAAGCGGTACGAGGGGTACGCGCTCGCCGACAGGCACTTCCACGAGACACCGGACCGGCTCTCGGCCGGTGACCGTGCCGGCACGGCGGCGCCCGGCTACGAGACGGCCGGGCGTGCGGTTCCCGAGGGCTGGCGGGCCGCCCGGATCGGGGACTGGCTGACGCTGACCCCGGTCGACGACGGTGGGCGGCCCCGTGCCGGGCCCACCCGGGGATGGAAGGTGCACGCCTCCGCCACCCGGGCGAACGCGGACCGGATCGCGGCGATCGTGTGGGACTACTGCGTGCCCCGGCGGATCCCGTTCAAGTTCGTCCCGGGCCTGCATCTGCTGCATCTGCTGCATCTGAGCAAGCCAAGTAGGCGGCCCGCGACACCAATGACAAGTTCGTCACGGTCTACCCGGCCGACGAGGACCCGCTCCACCTCGTCCTGCGCGAGCTGGGCGCACGGCGCTGCGGACGGAAGGAGCCGATGAAGGGCGGCCGGCAATCTTCCGCGGCTGGGCGCTCGCCGTGCGGGTGCGGCCCCCAAGGAGGAGCCTTGACCCTGGGGCCGTCGCGCGGCCGTGCGAGGAGGTGGTCGGGATGTCGGACGTCCACGCGTCCCGGGAGCGGTCGACGGTCGACACCGCCCACGGCGGTCATCCGCTGCTGTCGCTGGCGCTGGCCGCGATGATGGACGACGTCGGGGCCCACTCGGGCGCCATGTACCTGCTGACGCCCGACGAGCCGGTCCTGGAGATGGCGGTCATCGCGGGGCTGCCGAGGTCCTTCGCCGCGCCGTGGGAGCGGGTGGCGCTCAGCGCGCCGATCCCGGTCTCCGAGGCGGTACGGGGGCGGCGGCTGGTGTGGGTCAACGGCGAGGAGCAGATGGCCCGCCGCTATCCCCGGCTCGCCATGGTCCTGCCCTACCCGTTCGCCATGGCCGCGCTCCCGGTGGCGACCCACGACACCACCTACGGCGCCGTCTTCCTGACCTGGCCCGGCTCGCACCCGCCGGAGCTCAGCGACCGCGAGCGGGACCATCTCACCTCGGCCTGCGACCGGCTCGCGTTGCGGCTGCGGCGCGCGGAGGAGGAGGGCCGGCCGGTGCGGCCCGAGCCGGATCTGTCGGCGCCGTCGACGACCACGGTCGCCGGGACGCTCGGCACGGTGGAGGCGGCGCGGATGGTGGCGCGGCTGCCGTACGGGATGTGCGCGCTCGATCTGCACGGGCGGATCACCTTCGCCAACGCGGCCACGGCCGAGCTGCTCGGCATCCCGGTCAGCGGTCTGCTGGGCACCCAGCTGTGGGCGTCCGTGCCATGGCTCAACGATCCCGCGTACGAGGACCGGTACCGGGCGGCGCTGATGAGCCAGCACGTGACGTCGTTCGTGGCGCTCAGACCGCCGAGCGCCTGGCTGTCGTTCCGGCTCTATCCGGGGACGAACGGGCTGAGTGTACGGATCTCCCGGGCCCGTGCGGTCGCCGAGGCCGAGCACGCGGCGCGGGTGGAGGGCGACGGACCCGGCCGCCTGGTGACCATCAATCACGTACTGGCGCTGGCCAGCGCGCTCACCGAGGCGGTGGGCGTGCAGGACGTGCTGGAACTGGTCGCCGACGAGATCGTCCCGGCCATCGGCAGCCAGGCCCTCGTGATGCTCGGCTCACGCGCCGGGCGCCTGCATGTGCTCGGGCACCGCGGCTACGCGGACCCGCACCTCGTGGAGCGCTTCGACGGCATGCCGCTCACCGCGCCGACGCCCGGCGCGATGACCCTGACCACCGGAGTGCCCGCCTTCTTCGAGACCCGGCAGCAGCTGGAGCACCTCTATCCGATGCGGCAGGGCATCCCCGACGGACTGGGCGCCTGGGCGTACCTCCCGCTGATCGCCTCCGGACGGCCGGTGGGCACCTGGGTGCTCGGGTACGCGGACCCGCATCCGTTCCCCGCCGACGAGCGCGCGGTGCTGACCAGCCTCAGCGGTTTCATCGCGCAGGCGCTGGAACGGGCGCTGCTGTACGACGCCAAGCACCAGCTCGCGCACGGGCTGCAGCAGGCGCTGCTGCCGCACTCGCTGCCGTCGATCCCCGGGATCGAGGCGGCCTCCCGCTACCTGCCCGCCACCCGGGGCATGGACATCGGCGGCGACTTCTTCGACCTGGTCCTCTCGCACGGGCGGGCCTCCGCCGTGATCGGCGACGTGCAGGGGCACAACGTGACGGCTGCGGGCCTGATGGGGCAGATCCGTACGGCGGTCCGCGCGTACACGACCGTCGGACAGGCGCCGCAGGAAGTGATGAGCAGCACCAACCGGCTGCTGATCGACCTGGGTTCGGAGCTGTTCGCCAGCTGTCTGTATCTGCGGCTCGACCCGGAGCACGGGACGGCCGTCATGGCGCGGGCGGGGCATCCGCCGCCGTTGCTGCGCCGGCCGGACGGGAAGGTGCGGGTGCTCGACCTCGCGGGTGGTCCGCTGCTCGGCATCGACGCGGCGGCGACGTATCCGACGACCGAGGTGGCGCTGGCCGAGGGGTCCGTGCTGGCTCTGTACACGGACGGGCTGATCGAGTCGCCGGGGGTCGACATCGAGGACGCGCTGGCGGATCTCGGGGAGCGGCTGGCAAGGGCCGGGGAAGGGCCGTTGGAATCGCTCGCCGACAGTCTCGTACGGGAGACAGAGGCGGCTCAGGAGCGGGCGGACGACGTGGCCTTGCTGCTGCTGCGGGCCACGGGCGCCGGCGGGTGACGGCGCGCCGGGGGCTGCGCCCGTGGGGGCACCCTGACGCGAGGAAGAACGAACAGGTCCGGCCCTCCCGCCGGAGGGCCGGACCGTTCCACCTGTCGGCCGGAGCCCTGAGGCGGGGCCGACAGCTGGGTCGTGGGGCGACGGCCCGGGGGGTCAGTGGCCGCTGATCCCCCGGGCCGTCGTCCACGTGCGGGGTGGTGTCCGCCTACTGCTGGACGCCCTGCTCTTCGACACCCTGCTCTTCGACGCCCTGGTCTTCGACGCCCTGGTCGTGCTGCTGGCCCGCGGCGTCACCGGCACCGGCCGCGTCGCCCGCACCGGCGTCACCGGCACCGGCCACGGCGCCTTCTTCCTCGCCCGCACCGGCCGCGGCGGCGCCTTCTTCCTCGCCCGCGCCCGCTGCCGCGGCGCCCTCTTCCTCACCGGCACCGGCGGCGGCACCGCCGGCGGCCTCCTCGCCGACACCCGCGGCGTCACCGGCACCGCCGGCGGCTTCCTCACCGGCGCCCGCACCGGCGTCCCCGAGGGTCGCGCCGACCGCCGCGAGGGCGGTGGTGACGGGCTGGAAGAAGGTCTCGCCGCCGACGGTGCAGTCGCCGCTGCCGCCGGAGGTCAGGCCGATGGCCTGGCCGTCCTCGGTGAACAGCGAGCCACCGCTGTCGCCGGGCTCGGCGCAGACGTTGGTCTGGATGAGACCGGTGACCGTGCCCTCGGGGTAGTTCACCGTGGCTTCGAGGCCGGTGACCTGGCCGTCGGCGAGACCGGTGGTGCTGCCCATGCGGAAGACCTGGAGGCCGACCGCGGCCTCGCCCGCCGCGTTGATGTCGACCGTCTGGCCGTTGCCGAGGTCGACCGTGCTGGCCGCCTGGGTCGCCGGGTCGTTGTAGTTGACCAGGGCGAAGTCACCGGCGCCGGGGAACGTGGCGGTCGCGGCGTCTACCGTGGCGATCGGGGCGCCGCCCTCCTCCTCGGACCACTCGGCCTCGGCGACACCGCAGTGACCGGCGGTCAGGAAGGCCGGGGCACCTTCGGCGTTGACGACGTTGAAGCCGGCCGAACAGCGCGCGCCGCCGCCGAAGATGGCGTCGCCGCCCTCCAGGAAGGTCTTGAACGTGCCGGCGGACTTCTTGATGGTCGCCATGCCCGAGCCGAGCGACTTGGTGGCCGACTCGATCGTGTCCCAGTTCTCGCCCGTGACCGTGGAGTCGGCGGTGACCTGGATCTTGTTCGTGCGGGGGTCGATGGCCCACGCGGTGCCCGGAACGCTGGCCTTCGCCTTCAGCGTCGCCGCGCCCTTCTGCAGCTCGGACCAGCTGTTCTCGACCTCGCGGACCTCCGCGCCGGCCGACTGGGCCTGAATGATCACGTTGTTGTCGTCGCCGTCGATCTGAAGGCCGTCGATGACGTTGATGATGAGCTGCTTCTCGCTCGAATCGTAGTACGCGCCTGCGAACGCGTCACCGAGCAACTCCTGGAGCTGGGAGGCGAGGTCCGAGGCGTCACTCGCGGCGAGCGTCTTGGGGGCCGCGTCCTTCGCCTCCGTCTGCGACGCCATCGCGTTCGGCAGGATGAGGGCTGCCGCGCCGAGCGCCGCCACGCCGCCTGCGGCTATGAACGCCTTACGCTTGGTGGCTCGTTTGTGACTCAACTCTTGACCTCCTGGGGACGGGGTCCGTGCCGCCGTCCGGCGGGTGAACTGGGGGCGCCTGGTTGCCAGTTGGTACGGATGGTTCCGGTGGGGTGTTCAACGCTCAGCAAAAAGATTCCAAGCTTCCATTTCGCAAAGCGCGCTACGCCCCCAGTTCGCACGTCATGTCACGACTTCCCGGCCACACCCTCCCGCACAGGTTCCGTGGCGCCGACACCCCCCACCCGGAACGGCACTTTCAGCGACGGGTCGGTAGCGTTCCGTTCCCCCTGACAGCCCGGAAACCGGCTTCGGGGAATCTCCACACCGAATGCTCAGCGGGGTCACGGTCCACGGGAGTTCTGCACAGGGGCGGCTCGCGCACAAGCCCCTTTCGGGCGGACTGTCCCATTCGCTTTCCGGCCGGCGACGAACCGCGTAGGACGATGCCGTGATCCGTGTGAAGAAGCAGCCCCCAAGGCGTGCGCAGGTCTGCACGGATAAACCGTCATGGTCACCAAGTGCGCTGGTGGGAGGCCATGTTGATTGGAAGTGCGCAGCAGCGATCTGCTTTGATCCATCGCACCGCGGGGGCCGCCAAGCTCTCGGAGACGAGAAGTGGGCACCCACGTGCGCGGCCGTCGTTCTGTCCCCAGAAGGGGGCCGCTCCCCCCTATGAAGAGCTATACGAAGGGAAGTTCCCCCATGAACTCCACCCCCCAGGTTGAGACCGCCGAGATCTCGGACGCCGCCCTCGACGCCGTCTCCGGTGGCCTGTCCGTCAACGCCGTCGGCACCGTCACTGGCCTGGTGGACGGTATCGCCCCGGTCTCCGGCCTGGTCGGCACGGCCGTCGGCACCGTCGAGGGTGCCACCGGTCTGAACACCGCCCCGGTCACGAGCCTGGTCGCCGGTCTCTGATCGAGCCCTCGCGCCGTTGAGTCCCGGAACCACCTGACAGGTTCCGGGACTCTCGGGTGCCCGAAAGTCCGCTGTCCCGAGTCGTACAGGTGAGGGAAGTCCCGTGCAGTTCCGCCAGCAGGCCCTCGCCAAGCTCCAGTCACCGGAGGAACTCGACCTCCCGGTGCGCTTCGCCCGCCCGCAGGGCTGGCTGGTGCTGTCCGTGACGGTGGTCGCCATGGCCGCCGCGTCCGTGTGGGCCGTCACGGGTTCCGTGGCATCCACGGTCAGCGCCCCCGCCGTCCTCACTCACGGGCAGGGCAGTTACGTACTGCAGAGCCCGGTGGCCGGCCAGGTCACCGCCGTGCTCGCGAGGCAGGGCGAGCGCCTGCCCGCCAGGGCCCCCGTCCTCAAGGTCGCCACCACCGACGGCGAGAGCGTCGTACGGTCCGTCGCGGCCGGCCGGGTCTCCACGCTCGCCGCCACGATCGGCCAGATCATCCGGACGGGCGCCGATGTCGCGGCGATCGAGAAGGTCGCCGACGCCGACGACCCGCTCTGCGCGACGGTGTACGTCCCCGCCGAGAACGCGGCCTCGATCCCCGAGGGCGCCGCCGTCGACCTGACCGTGCAGTCGGCGCCCACCCAGCGGTACGGCGTGCTGCGCGGCCATGTGAAGAAGGTGGACCGCACCGCGCAGACCCCGCAGTCGATCGGCGTGTTCCTCGGTGACAGCCAGCTGGGCGAACAGTTCACCAGGAAGGGCCGGCCGGTGGCCGTGACCGTACGGCTGGACCGTAGGGCGTCGACGAAGTCGGGCTACAGGTGGTCCTCGCAGGACGGGCCGCCGTTCGAGCTGACCTCCATGACCATGGCCACGGGTTCGATCCGCATGGCCGACGAGCGTCCGATCGATTGGCTGCTCCCGTGACCGCCTCCCAGGACACCGCGCAGCCGCCGACGCGCGGCAGACGCAAGGCCGTCCCGCAGAAGCGCCCGGTGCCCAAGAGCGGACAGAAGACCGTCCGCACGCCGACCGTCCTGCAGATGGAGGCCGTGGAGTGCGGCGCCGCCTCCCTCGCCATGGTCCTCGGCCACTACGGACGGCACATCCCCCTGGAGGAACTGCGCATCGCCTGCGGTGTCTCCCGGGACGGCTCCCGCGCCAGCAACGTCCTGAAGGCGGCCCGCAGTTACGGACTGACCGCCAAGGGCATGCAGATGGACGTGGCCGCGCTCGCCGAGGTGAAGGCGCCGGCCGTCCTCTTCTGGGAGTTCAACCACTACGTCGTCTACGACGGCATGGGGCGCCGCCTCGGCCGGCGCGGCGTCCACATCAACGACCCCGGCAAGGGCCGCCGGTTCGTGCCGATGGAGGACTTCGACGCGAGCTTCACCGGGGTCGTCCTCGTCATGGAGCCCGGCGACGACTTCGAGAAGGGCGGCCGCAGGCCCGGTGTCCTCGGCGCCATGCCCGCCCGGATGCGCGGCACCTCCGGAACCCTGCCCGCCGCCGTCCTCGCGAGCCTGCTCCTGGTGGCGGTCGGCGCGGCCGTACCCGCGCTGAGCCGCACCTACATCGACATGTTCCTCATCGGCGGCCAGACCTCCCTGCTGGGCGTGCTGTTCGCGTCGATGGGTGCGTGCGTGCTGCTGACGGTCCTGCTGACCTGGCTGCAACAGGCCAACCTGCTGCGCGGCCGCCTGATCTCCTCGACCCTGTCCAGCGCCCGCTTCCTGCGGCACCTGCTCCGGCTGCCCGTCACCTTCTTCTCGCAGCGCAGCCCCGCCGACCTCGTCCAGCGCCTGCAGTCCAACGACGCGGTCGCCGAGACCCTGGCCCGCGACCTCGCTGCCGCCGGGGTGGACGCGGTCGTGGTCGTCCTCTACGCCGTGCTCCTCTACACGTACGACCCGCAGCTCACCTTCGTCGGTATCGGGGTGGCGCTGCTGAACGTGGTGGCGATGCGGGTGGTGATCCGGCTGCGCGCGACCCGTACGGCGAAGCTGCGCGCCGACAACGCACGGCTGACCAACACGGCGTACACCGGCCTGCAGCTGATCGAGACGATGAAGGCGACCGGCGGCGAGGAGGGCTACTTCCGCAAGTGGGCCGGGCAGCACGCCACCACGCTGGAGGAGCAGCAAAGGCTCGGCGTGCCGAGCGCCTGGCTGGGGGTCGTCGCCCCGACCCTCGCCACGCTCAACAGCGCGCTCATCCTCTGGATCGGCGGCATGCGCGCGGTCGAGGGCCACATATCCGTCGGCCTGCTGGTCGCCTTCCAGGCACTGGTCACCCGGTTCACCGCGCCGATCACCCGGCTCAACGGTGTGGCGGGCCGCATCCAGGACTTCGCGGCCGACGTGGCCCGCCTCAAGGACGTGGAGAACTTCCGGGCGGACCCGCTGTACGGCCGCCCGGACGCCGGCGAGTCCACCCGTCGGCTGCAGGGCCATGTGGAGCTGGAGAACATCACCTTCGGCTACAGCCCCCTCGACAAACCCCTGCTCACCGGCTTCGACCTCACCGTCGGCCCGGGTCGGCAGGTGGCGCTGGTCGGCGGCTCCGGCAGCGGCAAGTCGACGGTGTCGAGGCTGATCTCGGGCCTGTACGCCCCCTGGGAGGGCGTGATCCGTATCGACGGCAGGCGTCTGGAGGACATCCCGCGTGGTGCGCTCGCCGCCTCCGTCTCCTTCGTCGACCAGGAGGTCTTCCTCTTCGAGGGCACGGTCCGCGACAACGTGGCCCTGTGGGACCCGTCGATCCCGGACGAGGCCGTGGTGGAGGCGCTGCGGGACGCGGCCCTGTACGACGTGGTGACCCGCCGCCCGGGCGGGATCCACAGCAGGGTCGAGCAGGACGGCCGGAACTTCTCCGGCGGTCAGCGTCAACGCCTGGAGATCGCGCGGGCGTTGGTCCGCAGGCCCAGCATCCTCGTCCTCGACGAGGTGACCAGCGCGCTCGACGCGGAGACCGAGCTGACCGTGATGGACAACCTGCGCAAGCGCGGCTGCGCATGTGTGGTGATCGCCCACCGGCTCAGCACGGTCCGCGACAGCGACGAGATCGTCGTCCTGCAGCACGGCGCGATCGTGGAGCGCGGCCGGCACGAGGAGCTGGTGGCACGCGGTGGCGCGTACGCCCGGCTGGTCAGGGAGCGATGAGATGACGTCCGTACCCGAGGAGGGCGACCTCGTCCTCGGTGCGCTCGGCGCCATGGGCACGCCCCTGGACTGCGCCGGCCACACCCGCCTGGACCTCGAAGGCCCGCAGACCCTGTGGCTGGTGGCCTCCGGCGCCCTGGACCTGTTCGCGGTCGACGCCGTCGAGCAGGGCCACTGGCACCACCTGGGCCGCCTCGAAGCGGGCGCGCTGCTGCTCGGCCCGGTCGCCGGGCCCCAGCACACCCTGGTGGCCCGGCCGCTGCGCGACTGCGTGGTCCGGCGCATCGGCCTGCGCGAGCTGTATCAGCAGGCGGGCACCGAGACCTGGTCGTACGACGAATGGGGCAACCCCCAGCTCGTACCCCCGCAGACCAGCCCCCTCGAATACGCCCTCGCCCTGGGCGTCGGCCGTGGCCTGTCGATCCTCTTCCAGGCACCGATGGCCACCGAGCAGGCCGCCGCGCCCACCGACGACGACGTGTTCTGGATGCGGGTGCCGCCCGGCAGCGTCCAGTACGGCTCGCTGTACGGGGCGGAGGCGGCGGCCGACCTGCTGATGGACTCAGGGGTCTGGCAGAGCATGGTCGACCAGCAGTTCCGGCTGCTGGCCACGCTGGACCGCTGGATCGAGCAGCTGGAGCGCACCCACGAGGACCGTACGGCCGCCGGTATCAAGGCCGGTGAAGCCGTGCGCGCCCAGGCCGACCGCACGCTCCTCGCGTCCATCGGCAAGTCCTCCGCGAACCGGCGTACGACGGCGGCCGACGCGGACGCCACGTACGCGGCCTGCAAGCTCGTCGCCCGGACGGCCGGCATCACGCTCTGCGAGCCCGCGCAGAGCGGCACCGAGAGCGACCGGCTCGACCCGGTGGAGCGCATCGCGCTCGCCTCCCGCGTCCGCGTCCGCGCCGTACGCCTCGCCGGAAGCTGGTGGCGGGAGAACGTCGGCCCGCTGGTCGGGCACCGGGCGCTGTCCGGCGCGCCGGTGGCGCTGCTGTGGCGGCGCGGCGGATACGTGGCCGTACAGCCGTCGTCCGGCCGGGAGACGCCGGTCGAGAAGGCGAACGCGGCGGAGTTCGAGCCGCGTGCCGTGATGTTCTACCGGCCGTTGCCCGAACGGGTACCGACCCCGCTGCGTCTGATGCGCTGGAGCCTCCACGGCACCGGCGGTGACATGACGGGCCTGCTGCTCAGCGGCCTGGTGACGGTCGTACTCGGCTCTCTCGTCCCCGTCGCGACGGGCAGGATCCTCGGCGAGTACGTGCCGAAGGCGCAGGAGGACCTGATCGTGCGGGTCTGCCTGGCGATCATGCTCGCGAGTGTGGTGTCGGCCGCGTTCCTGTTGCTGCAGAACCTGACGATCCTGCGGATGGAGGGCCGTATCGAGGCGACCCTCCAACCAGCCGTCTGGGACCGTTTGCTGAGGCTCCCCACGAAGTTCTTCGCGTCGCGCTCGACCGGCGAACTGGCCAGCGCCGCCATGGGCATCAGCGCGATCCGCCGCACCCTGGCCGGGGTCGGCCCGGTGGTCGCCCAGTCGGTGACCGTCGGCGCCGTGAACCTCGGCCTGCTGCTCTGGTACAGCGTGCCCATGGCCCTGGCGGCGATCGGCATGCTGGTGGTCGTGGCCGCCGTGTTCCTCGGCCTCGGCCTGTGGCAGGTCCGCTGGCAGCGCCGCCTGGTGGTGCTGAGCAACAAACTGAACAACCAGGCGTTCCAGACCCTGCGCGGCCTGCCGAAGCTGCGGGTGGCCGCCGCCGAGAACTACGCGTACGCGGCCTGGGCGGGCGAGTTCGCGCGCAGCCGGGAGCTCCAGCAGAAGGTCGGCGGGATCAAGAACCTCAACACGGTGCTGGGCGCGGTGTATCTCCCGCTCTGCACCCTGCTGATGTTCATGCTGCTGGCGGGCCCGGCCCGGGGTTCGATGTCGGCGGCGGAGTTCCTCACCTTCAACACCTCGGTGACGATGCTGCTCACCTCGGTCACCCAGCTGACGGGGGCGTTCGTGTCGGCGGTGGCCGTGCTGCCGTTGTTCGAGGAGATCAGGCCGGTGCTGGAGGCGACCCCGGAGGTCCGCACGGCCAGCACCCGTCCGGGTGCGCTGTCCGGCGCGCTGGAGGCCCGCCGACTCTCCTTCCGCTACGCGGACGACGGCCCCCTGGTACTGGACGACGTGTCCTTCGCCGTCGAACCCGGGGAGTTCGTGGCGGTCGTCGGCCCGAGCGGCTGCGGGAAATCCACGCTGCTGCGGCTGCTCATCGGCTTCGACAAGCCTGTCTCCGGGAGCGTCCTGTACGACGGTCAGGACCTGGGCGCGCTGGACCAGTCCGCCGTACGTCGGCAGTGCGGTGTCGTCCTCCAGCACGCGCAGCCGTTCACCGGCTCCATCCTGGACGTCATCTGCGGCACCGAGCCGTTCACGCCCGAGGAGGCGATGGCGGCTGCCGAGATGGCGGGCCTCGCCGAGGACATCCGGAGTATGCCGATGGGCCTGCACACCATCGTGCAGGGCAACGGCGCGATCTCCGGTGGCCAGCGCCAACGCCTGATGATCGCCCAGGCGTTGATCCGCCGCCCCCGCATCCTCTTCTTCGACGAGGCCACCAGCGCGCTGGACAACGACACACAGCGCACGGTCATCGAGAGCACGAAGGCGTTGCACGCCACGCGCATCGTGATCGCCCACCGGCTGTCCACGGTCATGGACGCGGACCGGGTGGTGGTGATGGAGGACGGCAAGGTGGCGGAGGTGGGAGCGCCGGCCCGGTTGCTGTCGGACAGCGGGGGGCGACTGCATGAGCTGGTACGACGCCAGATGGCCTGAGGGGTGTTCATCGCCCCCGCCGCCCCTACCCGTTCCCATCCCAAGGGGCTGCGCCCCTTCGACCCCCATCCGCGGGTCCGGTGGGGGCTTCTCGCGCAGTTCCCCGTGCTTTTTCGGCCCGCGAGGGCCGCAGGCCCTCAAGGGACACGGGGAACTGCGCGAGAAGCCCCCACCCACCCGCACCCGACAACGCACCCCCACGGGGTCGAAGGGGCGCAGCCCCTGGGGATGGGACGGGTAGGGGCGGCGGGGGCGAGAGAACTCTGGGAGCGCCCTACGGCCGGACGGTCGGCCGCGGCAGCAGCAAGACCGCCGCAACCGGAACCACCGTCAGCACCACCCACGGCACGGCTCCCGGCACCCCCGCATCCGTCAAGGCCCCCGCCCCCGCACTCCCCACCAACACGATCAACCCCGAAACGGACGACATCGCCCCGGTATAGAGCCCGAGCCGCCCCTCCGCCGCAAGATCCGGCACCCACGCCCGCGCCGCCGGAGCCACCAGCATCTGCCCCACCGTCAACAACACCACGAACCCGGCGGCGGGCAACAACCCCACACCCCCCGTCCACCCGGCGGGCAACGCCACAGCCACCACCCCGAACCCGGCCGCTATCAGCACCAACCCCCCCGTCATGGACCGCCGCAGATCCAGCCGCTCCCCCACCCACCGCGTGACCGGCAGCTGGGCCGTCACGACAAGCAGCGACGACAGGCCGAACAGCCAGGCCAGCGCCGACTGCGACCCCGTGGCCCGCTCCACCTCGCCGGGCAGCAGAAGGTACAGCTGGTTGTAGGCCAGCAGATACGCCCCGTACGCGCAGCACAACGCGAGGAACCGCCGGTTGCGCAGCAGCCCGCCGAGACCCCCCTTCACCGCGACCCGCTCCCGCCCCGGAATGCGCTGCGGAAGCAACCAGAAGTGCCCGGCGAGGACGAGGACGAAGACCCCGGCGCCCGCGAGGCACACCGTCCGGTAGTCCACGGCCAGCAGCAACGCGCCGATCAGCGGCCCGACGAACGCCCCGGCCTGTCCCGCCACCGTGAACAGCGCGAGCACACTCGTCCGGGGACCGCCGCCCGACTCCTCCCACACCACGGCCTGCCGGGCGACCTCGGACTCGACGGCCGGGGAGAACAGCGCGGCGGCGAAGCCGATGAGCAGGACCGAGCCGATGACCGACCAGTCCGCGTCCGCGTATCCGAGCCACGCGAACCCGGCGATCCTCAGGACGCATCCGGCCAGCACCACGGGCCGCACCCCGTACCGGTCGGCCAGCGCGCCACCCACCACGAACAGCCCCTGCTGACTGAAGGTCCGCAGCCCGAGCACGAAGCCGACCATCCAGCCGGCCATGCCTATCGCCGTGCCGAGGTGTTCGGCGAGGAACGGCAGCACGGCGAAGAAGCCGACGTTGAAGGCGAGCTGGGTGAGGATCAGCAGCCGCAGGAGGGGACTGAGCCTGGCCCAGGTACCCCGGCGGGAGGGCCCGGCCGCGTTCTTCCCGGCCGCACCGCTCAGGACCCGCGGTTCGGCCGCCCCACCCGGCGTCCCTCGTCGGGACGCCTCGCGAGCCGTCCGTTGCACAGGCACCCCAGTCGCCGCGCGCACCTGCGGCGTCTCGTTCGTCGCCCGCGCCTCCGGCGTCTCGTGCGTCGCCCGCTGCTCGGGCACGTTGCTCGTCACCTGCCTCTCGGACCCTTCACCCACCGTCTGCTTCTCCCGTTCCTCTCTCGACGCTCGCCTCTGGGCCGTTTCTCCGGCGGGTCGCCGCCGGGGCGTCAAGCTCGGTCGCTCCTCGGGCGGCTCGGTCATCCGGTCTCTCCGACGGTCGTGGCGGCGGCGGGCTTCGGCTGTCGTACGGCCCCGGCGAGCGGACGGCGTGGCCATCGCACCCCGCCCGCCGACGTGACCGCCAGCGCACCCAGGAGGGCGAGGGCGGTGGCGGGGGCGAGGACGGCCCAGGGGGCACGTTCGGCGTAGGGCTGGTTCTCGGCGAGGAGGAGGCCCCATTCCGGGTCCGGCGGCTGCGCGCCGAGGCCGAGGAAGCCGAGGGAGGTCAGGGCGAGGGCCACTCCGGGCAGCCGGAGGAGGGCGTGGCGGGCGACGGGGGGCAGGACGGCGGGCAGCAGTTCGCGGCGGAGCAGATGGCCGTCACTCGCGCCGAGCCCCTTGGTGGCCGTGATGTGCGTCGTGGCCCGCTCCTGTTCGAGCAGGGCCGTGGTGTGTGCGGCGAGCGGCACCCAGGCGACGGCGGCCACGGCCAGCGCGGGTGTCGCCGCTCCGCTGCCGGCGACTCCGGCGACGATCAGTCCCGCGAGGACCGCCGGTACGGCGTTGACGGTGTCGACGAGCGGCCCGGAGAGCCGGGGCAGCAGCCCGAGCAGGACGCCCGTCAGCAGCGCGGCCGCGCTGATCGTGACGGCCAGGGCGAGAGTGGTGAACGCCCCGTGCCCGATGCGGGCCAGCAGGTCGCGGCCCAGCGCGTCGGTGCCCAACGGGTGGGCCCAGGAAGGTGGTTGGAGCCGGGCGCCGGTGTCGAGGGCGAGCGGGTCACGGGTCAGGCCGAGCGCGACGACCACGAGGAGCAGGGTGCCGTGGAGCAGTGGGGTCCGGCGTGGCGCGGACGGCCGCGGGCGGTGCAGGGAGTGGAGCGCGCCGTCGCGCAGGGCCGGGCCGACGAGGAGGCGGGCGGCCGGACGGGCGAGGGCGCCGGCGAGGGCGGCCAGCAGGACGAGGGCGAGGGTGCCGGCCTGGAGGACGGGCAGGTCCTGGGCGAGGGCGGCCTGGAGCGTGGTGCGGCCGAGGCCGGGTATGTCGAAGACCTGCTCGACGGCGACGGCGCCGCCGGTGAGGCCGACCACGAACAGGCCGATGTTGGGCAGCAGTCCGGGTATGCAGCGGCGTACGGCCTGGCGGGTGGTGGCCCGCCCGGGTATGCCGCGGGCGGCGGCGGCCAGTGCCCAGGGCTCGGCGAAGGAGCCGGGCAGCAGGTCGTCGAGCATCCGGCCGAGCAGCGCGCCGGCGGGCAGGCCGAGGGCGAGGGCGGGCAGCACCATCCATTGCGGCCCGTACCAGCCGAGCGCGGGCAGCCAGCCGAGGTGCACCCCGACGACGGCGGCGAGCATGGAGGCGGTGAGGAACTCGGGCAGCGCGGCGAGCATCGCGGCCACGCTGCCGCCGCCGCGCCGGTCGTCGAGGCGGCGGTGCGCGCCCAGCCACAGGGTGCGGGCGCAGACCGCCGCGGCCGTGGCCGCCGCGACGAGGAGCGCGGCGGCCATCAGCAACAGGGAGACGCCGAGCGCCTGGACGACAGCGGGGGTGACCTCGGCGCCGGAGATCCACGAGCGGCCCGCGTCACCGCGCGCCAGCCCGCCGAACCACTCCCCCAGCAGCTTCAACGGTCCCTGGTCGAGGCCGAGTTCGTCCCGTACGGCCGCCAGCACCTCCGGCGTCGGGTCACGTTCGACCGAGCGCGCCTTGAGGACGGTGAGCGCCGGGTCGGTGCGCGACAGCCACGGCAGCAGGCCGATGCCGCACAGCAGTGCGGCGGCGAGCAGGGCCCGCCAGAGTGCCCGTATCAGCGCCGGGTCCCCGTTCCGATGAGCGTGCGCTCGTACGGGTCGAGGATCACGCCCTGTACCGAGGTGCCGACGCCGGTGATGATCTGTTGGTGGACGAGCGGCACGGTGGCGTCGGTGCCGAGGATCGCCGCCTCGGCGTTCATGGCCGCCTGCTGCCGCTTCGCGGTGTCGGACTCCTTCTCGGCGGCGGTGACGGCCCGGTCGACCTTCTTGTCGCAGAGCAGGGCGAGGTTGTAGCTGCCGTCGCAGGTGAAGTCGCTGGCGAGGATGGAGACGGGGTCGCCGGTGTCGAGCAGGGAGTTGCGGGCGCCGACGAAGGCGTCGAACTTGCCGGCGAGGGCGTCGCTCTCCAGCCGCGAGTACTCGCGGACCTCCAGCTTCACCTTGAACCCGGCCTTCTGCAGCTGTTGTTGCAGCACCTGGGCGACCTCGGGCAGTTCGGGCCGGTTGTCGTACGTCGCGATGGTCACGGAGGTGCCGCGCGGCCTCGCGGCCTTCGCGCGGCCGGTCGGTTCGACACGCTTGGCTGCGGCCCAGGTCACGGCGGGTCCGAAGATGCCGGCGCCTGCGTCGGCGTAGCCCTCGTAGACGTCCTTGGCGAGGACGGAGCCGTCGACGGCCTCGCGGGCGGCGGCCCGGAGCTTCGGGTCCTTGAAGGCACCGGTCCTGGTGTTGAGGAGGAGGCTGGTGGTGCGGGTGGTGGCCGTCTCGCGGCGGGTGCCCTGGTCGAGTGTGGCCGCCTGCGACACGGGAACGGCCTCGGCCATGTCGACCTGGCCGGTGCGCAGGGCGTTGGTGCGGGCGGAGCCGTCGGCTATGAACCTGGCGTCGATGCCGCTCGCCTGGGCGCGGCCACCCCAGTACGCGTCGTAGCGGTCCAGGGTCGCCGCGGTGGTGCCGGTGACCTTGGTGACCTCGAACGGGCCGGTGGCCGTGCCGACCGGGTCGACCCGCTTGCCGCCGTATGCCCCGGCGGACAGGATCGCGAGGCCGGGGCTGGTGAGCCGGAGCGGCAGGGCGGGGTCCGGGTCCCCGGTGGTGACGCGTACCTGCCGGTCGCCGCTCGCCTTCGCGGTGAGCTCGATGCCGGAGAGCGCGGCGGTGACCGGCTCGGCCTCGGTGGCGCGGGTGAGGGCGGCGGCGACGGTGGCCGGGGTGACTTCGGTGCCGTCCTGGAAGGTGGCCTCACGCAAGGTGAAAAGCCAGTTCCGGTCGTTCTCACGGGTCCAGGACTCGGCGAGCGCCGGGGCCGCGGCGCCGTTGGCGTCCAGCTTGGTCAGGCCCTCGGTCACGCCCAGTCGGCTGAGGAGGGTGGCGTCGGCGCCGTACGGGGAGAAGTTCTCGGCAGGCGGGAAGGCCAGGGCCACACGCAGCCGGGAGCCGTCGGCGGAGTCGTCGTCGGACGTGTCACCGCCCGAGGCGAAGCAGCCGGTCAGCACGGGGGCGAGGAGCAGGCCGGCGACGACGCGACGGCGGCGGGGAGAGCGCATGGTCCTTGGTTCTCTTCGGGGGACGGAGGTGGCGGTGGAACGCGACGCAGCTTACATGAGAATGATTTTCATTTAACTGGCGAGGGTGCGGCCACCTCGGGCACCGGGATCTCGAAGTGCACGACCCGCTCCCCCGTCACCTCACGCTCGTCGCACACGGCCACACCCTGCGAGCGCCAGAAGTCCTCGGCGCCGGGCACCCCGGGGTCGGTGTGCAGATAGACGGAGCGGTAACCCCCGTCGGCCGCCGCGAAGTCCAGCAGCGCGGCGACCAGCCGCCGGGCCAGCCCGCGCCGCCGATGCTCGGCGCGCACGTACACACGGCGCAGCTGGGCGGTCTCGCCGGACGGGTAACGCTCGGCCAGCCGACGGGGGTTGGGCGGATGGGCGGGCCCCCGGGAGTCCAGCGCGCCGGTGGCGACGACCGCACCGTCCCGCTCGTCGACCGCCACCATGAGCACATGCCGGTCGGGGGCGACGTACGCGCCGCGCAGATCGACGATGTCCCCGTGCCAGCGCGGCACATAGCCCGTGCCGAAGTCGCGGTAGACGGTGTCGAGCATGACCGCACGGGCACTGTCGAGGTCGTCGGGCCCTGCCACCCTGATGTCATAGTTCTGCACCTGCACATCATATGCAATAAGGCTGATCATTCCGCTCGGGGGCGAGCGGCCGACCCCGCCACGTGCGAGCGGCCGGCTCTCCGCCGGGCGTGAGCGACGGCGCCCGGTCGGCCTGTATACGTCTCTTAGCCCCCAACCGCCGTACGGGACACGCGTGTCGAGGCTGCTACCGGGTACTTCGTCGGTCATGCGGATGAGCGTGGTGGATGTGGGATCGAAAACCGTGAGACTCGTGGTGGCGGACGCCGAGGGCGGTGTGCCGCTGCCGGTGCACACCGCCAAGTGGCGCCTGCGGCTGTCCGAGCAGGTGGAGCCCGGGGGCGACGTACCCGACGAGGCCGTACGGCAGTTGTGCGACGCGGTCACCTCCGCCGCACGCACGGCGGAGAGATGGGGGGCGTCGACACCACTGGCCTTCGCGACCGCCGTGGTGCGTTCCGCGCCGAACTGCCGGGACGTGCTGCGGGCCGTGCGCGCGGCGACCGGGGTACCGATCTGCACCCTGCCCGGCGAGGTGGAGGCCGAGCTCACCTTCCTCGGGGCGCGGCGGTGGATGGGCTGGCGGTCGGGGCCGCTCGCGCTGCTGGACATCGGGGGCGGTTCACTGGAGGTGGCCTTCGGGCGGGGCCGGCTGCCGGACTTCGTGGCCTCGCTGCCGCTGGGCGCGAACCGGCTGACCCATGAGTTCTTCCACGGGCAGGACCCGCCGTCGCCGGAGAGCATCAAGGCGCTGCGGCGCAGGGTCCGCCATCAGCTCCGGGACGTCTCCGCACGCATCCGCTGGGAGGGGCCGCGTACCGCCGTGGCCACCTCGCGCACCTTCCAGCAGCTCTCCCGGCTGTGCGGATCCGCGCCGGGCCGCCACGGGCCCTTCGTAGAAAGGGAGTTGCGGTGCGCGGACCTGGGGACCGCCGTCTCCCGCCTCGCCGCCCTCCCCGCGGCCGAGCGGTCCGCCCTCCCAGGCATCTCCGCGCCTCGGGCGACGCAGAGCCTGGCCGGGGCACTGGTCGGGCACACCGTGATGAAGCTCACCGGCCTCAAGTCCGTGACGCTCTGCCCCTGGGCGATCCGCGAAGGCGTACTGCTGCGGAGCATCGAGGACGGCCCGGCGTGGTGGTCGGAGGTGACGCGGGACATCGAAGGCAACGGGCCGGCCGTTTCGAGCGCGGCGGGCGCCGTGCCCCTGCGCATCGCCGCGCCCGCCCGCTGACCCACCCCACGGATGGAGCGCCCCATGACCCACCACGACAGGGAAATCCCGCACGGCAGGCCCGGCACCGCCCTCGACGAGGTCCTGCACGAGGCGGAGGAGGAGTCCCGGCACGACTGACGGGCCCGACACCGACGGGACAGCACCCCCTGGCAACACCCTCAAGCAATGTCAAGACATGAAAGGGGAATTCACCTTTTCGAGTGCTATAGATCTTGCGTCAGGCACGAAAGGGATGGCCGGCTCCGCGCCGGGGTAGCTAACGGGATCGAATGCGCCCTACCCCTGACAAGGTGGAGCCGCCATGACTCCGGATGCCCATGACCGTGCCGCACCGCGGCCCGAGGACGTGGCCACCGGGCCCGGCCCCGGGCCGGAGGCGGCGGCAGCAGCAGCAGCGAACCCGTACGCCCGCACCCGCCGCATCGGGCCGTTCGTCGTGATCGAGGTCTCGGGCGAGATCGACGTGGCGTCGGCGGGCCTCGTGGCCGAGCACCTGACGGCCGCCACCACCGGGTCCGCCGAGCCGGACGTGCTCGTCGACCTGCGCCACGTCTCCTTCTTCGACTGCTCGGGCCTGCGGGTGCTGTGCCGGGCGGAGGCCGCGGCCGCGGCAAGCGGCGGCCGGCTCCGTCTCGTCTCCGACCAGCCCCGGATGCACCGGCTCCTGCGCGCGGCCCGACTGCTGGGCCGCTTCCCTCCGCTCCCGGACCTTCCTCCCGTTCCCCCTCCGTCGCCCCCGCCACCGCAACGGCCAAGTCTCAAGTAGCAGTTCAATGAAACGATTGAAGGACCTGCGGCAGGCACACTCCGTTCCGGCCGACGCCGGCACGGAATCCGAGCGACACAGAAGTGGAGACGCGTGAAGTGAAGTTCCTTCTCGAAGTCGACCTGGACAGCACGGACTGGGACGAGGGCACCACCGTCCAGGAACTGGAGCGCATCCTGCGCTACTGGGGCGGCAACCTCCGGCACTGCGAGATCGAACCCGGGGACGGCCAGCCTCTGTACGACTCCGGTCACCAGGAGGTCGGCCGGTGGACCGTCACCCCCGAGTGACCGGGTGAGAGTTCCCGGCAGATGATGCCGGGGGCCGGCCGCGGCCCCACTCCGCTTCGGCCGGCCCCCGGACGGGATCGCGTGACACACCGCGACAGGGCTCGCGCTCCCCAGCCACGGGCCCTCGCTCATCACTCACGGGGTCACGCAACCCCGGTCTGTCGGCCGCCCGAAGCGGCCTCGTCCGCGGAAGCGCTCAGAAGGCGTACAGGACGCTCGTGGCGGAGTCCTTCAGGCACTGGTTGGCGAAGACGCGCTCGTGCGCGACGCGCTTGCCCTGCCAGACACCGTGCACGGTGACGACGACCGGGTCGTACTGCTTGTTGCACTTCACCCCGGCCCGGCCGGTCAGGGCGCCGAAGTCGCCGCCGCTGCGGCGCAGTTCGGCGCAGGCGTCTGCGGGGGCCGGGTGCGTGCCGGAGGCGTTCGGCGCACAGGTCAGGGTGACCGCGCGCTCGGGGGTGACGGCGGCCGCGGTCTCGCCGTGGCCCATGGTCAGGACCAGGGCCGAGGGGGCGTAGAGCCCCGACGCGGCGGGCTCGGGGGCAGCGAGCGCGGAGCCCGTGAGGGGACCGCAGACGGCGGTGGCCGTCAGGGTGAGAGTCGCTGCCCAACGCGCGGTCTTCGGCATGGTGTGCATCCTTCCGCTCTGCAGGAGTGCCCGGACGACCCCGCCACATCTGTCGCGTGTACGAAGCCTGCCCGGACGGTGCCGGATCGGCGAGCGCGAGTCTGCCGGGTCCGGGCCCGGAACACACATCGACCCCACCGGTTTCAGTAACTTTGAGTATTGAATCAGTGGCTCGAAGTCACGGAGTCCGACCATGCGAACCCCGATTCTGAGCGGTTTCCGATCGCCCCATGATCATGAATGGCCGGATCTCCACGGCTGAGCAATCGGCCTGAAACATTCCGCTTCCGCTCGCGACAACCGCCCGAACGGCCCCCACGCGACCCGGAATGGTGGATGATTCATCCATTTCGATTCCGCAGAATGGATGAAGCACCCTCTGTCTCTGCTTGACGCGCATCCTTGACGTCACACCCCGGCGCGGCCGGTACGCCCCCGCGGCATTTCGGACCTCTGCCCTCGTCAGCGCGGCGGGCGGCACGGGTTCTCGCACGGCCCGAACCGCCTCCGCGGGACCGCACGGTGGGTCGCGGCGGTGCTCTGCGTGCTGTCACACCCATCCCGGGCCGGCTCGATGCCTCACGGACGGCGTCGCCGGCAGCGTTCCTCGGTCCGGCCGTGTCGGCGGTCCTGTTCCTCACCTGCTACCCCGAACCACACGCCGCGTACGGCCCCGAGGGTGCCCGACCGGCCCGTACGGACGACGTCCCGGTACCGCCGCACACCGGGCCGAAGGCGCCGACGGACACACCGCCGACGGCCCCCGCGCCCGCCGGTTGTTCCGGCCGACCGTGTGCGTGTCCGTGTACGCGGCTCTGGACGGCGCCCTCCGGGCTCGTCAGGATCGTCGGCGACGCGGGGCGTTCTCGACGGCGAGGGGCGGGACAGACGGATGGCCAAGCACTGGGCGGACTTCCAGTACGAGATCTACCTGGGCGGGATGGGCGGGGCCGTGCCACGGCTGCCCACCGATCCGACCCGGCTGGAGGAGCTGGCCGAGCACCGCCTCGGTGCGGGTCCGGTCGGGTATGTCGCGGGCAGCGCGGGGGACGGCAGCACGGCGCGCGCCAACCGGGCGGCGCTGCAGCGGCACCGGATCGTGCCGCGGCTGCTGCGGGACGTGAGCGAACGCGATCTCTCCGTCGAGGTGCTGGGCCGTGCGCTGCCCGCGCCGTTGGCCCTCGCCCCGGTGGGCGTGCTGTCGATCGTGCACCCTGAGGCGGAGTCGGCGGCCGCACGGGCCGCCGCCGCACAGGGGGTGCCGTACATCCTGTCCTCGGCGTCCAGCACACCCATGGAGCAGGTCGCGGAGGTGATGGGCGACGCGGAGCGCTGGTTCCAGCTGTACTGGGCGAAGGACCGTGAGGTCACCCGGAGCTTCCTGGAACGGGCGAAGGCCTCGGGGTACTCCGTGCTCGTCGTCACCCTGGACACACCGTTGCTCGGCTGGCGACCGCGCGATCTGGAGCGGGCGTACCTGCCGTTCCTTCATGGCGTCGGGACCGCCAACTACTTCTCCGACCCGGCGTTCCGGGCGGGCTTGGCCAAGCCGGTCCACGAGGACCCGAACGCGGCCGTGCTGCACTTCGCGGGCATGTTCGGAGATCCCGGCAAGACGTGGCCCGACCTGGCGTTCCTGCGCGAGCACTGGCAGGGGCCGATCGTACTGAAGGGCGTCCTGCACCCGGACGACGCCCGGCTCGCCACGGACGCCGGAATGGACGGGGTGATCGTGTCCAACCACGGCGGCCGGCAGGTGGCCGGCGGGGTCGCGGCGGCCGACGCGCTACCGCGTGTGGCCCGGGCGGTCGGCGACCGGACGACCGTGCTCTTCGACAGCGGCGTGCGCACCGGTGACGACGTCTTCAAAGCGCTGGCGCTCGGGGCGCGAGCCGTGCTTCTCGGGCGCCCCTACGTCTACGGCCTCGCCCTCGACGGGCAGCCCGGTGTGGAACACGTGATCCGGTGTCTGCTCGCCGAGTTCGACCTCACGCTCGCGTTGTCCGGGCATCGCACACCGGCCACGGTCGACGGTGACAGTCTCGTCGGCGGGGAGGGGTGAGATCCGGTCAGCGCTCCCGCCGCCCCTGAACGCCCCGTTCCCAGGGGCTGCGCCCTTTCGACCCGGCTCGGGGGCCGGGTTCTCCGTGTGCCGGGCGAGTGGGACTGCTCGCACTCCTGAAAAGCAGGTTGGCCGCGCCCCGTGCCCTTCGTCTCCTAAGGGCGTGGGGAACCGCACGAGCAACCACACGCCCCTCGCAGCCCTCTCGCCCGACGACCGAACCCCCTCACAGGCCGAGGCCCGTGAGGAGGTTCGGGAGGTCGACGGACGTCAGGGGCAGCACCGGAGCGGAGCCGGAGCCCGTCCCGGAGCCGGCGTCCGCGTCCGTCGTCGTGTCGTCGCCCACGGACAGGATCGAACCGCCCTGTTCGGCCTCCGGGGAGACGCTCGGCTCCGGGGAGCCGGACTTCTCCGGCCCCGGGGCCGGGGAGGCGTCGTCCGCCTCCGGCTTCCGGGAGACCGGCTCGGTCTCGGGTGTGGACGCCTCGGAGCCGGAGACGGAGAGGGACTCCGGGCTGGCGGTCACACCGTCGGTGAGCCAGCGCTGCTGGCCGGAGTTGTCCCGGACCTTGACGACGACGTCGGCATCGGCGTCCCTGGCTACGGGGGCGACGGCGAGACCTTCGCCCCAGCGGGGCAGCAACTCGCCCTGCACGGTGAAGTCGTAGCGCACGTCGTCACCGCGCTTGGAGTCCTCGTCGGCGCACCTGCCGAGGACGACCACTCCGGCGTCGACCTGGGAGTCCAGGCACAGCTCGGGGTTGGCGACACTGCGCAGCAGGCCGTCCGCCTCGTAGGACCACTTCTGGGTCCAGCCGGAGTCGCACACCGCGAGTTCCGTCGAGGCGCCCTGCTCGGCCTTGCCGCCGTGGATGTCGAGGCACAGGTCGGCGGCCTGGTTGCGCAGCCGGGTCTGCTGGGGTGCCGCGGACCGTCCGGACATGGCGGGCGGGGTCGCCGAGCCGGTGTCGGTGGTGGTGTCGTTGCCGGTGTCCGGCGCCGTGGCGACGCCCCCGGTGGCACTGGTGGATGCGGCGGGATCTGCCCCGCTGCCGTCGTCCGAGAGGAACGCGGCGCCCAGGATGGCCGCGATCAGCGCGCCCGAGGAGACACCGACGGTGATCAGAGCCCTCGGGTTGCGCGCCCCGGAGATGATCCGGCGGCGCTGTGCGGGGATCTGGGAGAGCAGGCGATGCCGACCGCCGCTCCCCGGACGTCTTGAGTTCCCCTTGTCCGGCATGCGGCCGGGCCGGGAGTCGAGATAGCGCCGGGCGCCCCAGCCCAGCACGGCCTCGGCGATGACCCCGCCCAGCCCGCCCTCGAAATGGCTGAGTTGCTCGGCGGCGTAACGGCAGTAGCGGCACTCCAGCAGATGCTGCTGGACATCCGGCAGCAGGGCTCCGCCGCGGCGAATCGGCACGTCCAGCAGCCGGTTGTAGAAGCGGCAATCCTTGGACGGCGCGAGTTCCCGGTGGGCGCGGACGCAGCCCTCGCGGAATTTGTCGCGCGCCTGTTCCAGCGTGGCCACCGCGCTGTCGGCGTCCAGACCCAGCAGACCAGTGGGTATGGTTATCATTTCTGCTTCTACCTCGGTGTGCCACAACAGGCACTGGGCGACCGCCGGTAGAGCTCGGAAAGAGCGCTCGATGAGCTTGCGATTCTCGGGCGTCATGGACTTCGCCGCCCGCATGCCGCGCCCGCCCGCGGGCTTCCTCAGGTCCGACAGGACATGGGAGACACCGCCTTCCGCGGACCACTCCTTGACGGTGTCGCGCGCGGCCACCAGCAGCCGGGGCCGCAGGGCGACGCCCGACTCGCCCCGCATCAGCCCGTCGAGCACCCGGTGGAAGGCGGTCGCGGTCACCATCGAGGCGACGCCGGACTGAGTGGCGAGACAGATCACCGCATAGTCGTACGTGGGCTGCCAGTGCCGTGCCATCAGCAGGGCGACGGGGTCGCCGGTGCCACCTTCCGGCCAGCCCCTCAGCCGGGCTGCGAGAGTCTCGTCGGACTCTCCGGGAACCGGGCCGGGAGCGGGCGGATAAGTGGGGCGCGGAGGGTGGGGGGTGTGCACAGAGACGGTTCCTTCCAAGGCACAAGATGGCACACGGAGTTGTGGCCGCCGAAAAGGGCCCTGGATTGGTGCGTACCTTTTTGGCGGGCGCCGGGAAGCGGCCGGGGACGGAGCCGCACGATGACCGTCTCCCTTGAGCCTTTTGGGCCCTTCGGTGACCAGAAAAGCCAAATGGCCTTTCCGGCCGGGCCATTGCCCTTGCGCAGGAAGTTCACCCTTGCACAAGTTACTCATGGCTAACAAGGCACCTGAGCAACATCCGCATCACTAAAAGCAGGTCAGATGACCGGTACCTAAGCTTCCGCTTCGCAGAACGAAGCCTTCCGGTTCCTAAATACTCAAGGCTTCAAGCACCCCGTGTGAACGGTACGCACACCCCGGCGGCCCTCGCACGCTCCCGGCACACTGATGGTTCGTTGTTCAATCGGGACGGCCACTCGGAAGGCCCCGCGCGGAACGGCGGCTCTCCCGCGCGAAACGGCCGCCGACCTTGATCCTCCCGCCCTCGGTCGGCGGCCCCGGGGGAAGTGTCGGTTCCGCTCCGCTCAGATCTGCCAGGACCGCAGCCGGTCCGCCGCCCCGTAGATGTCCGTCGTCCCGGAGATCAGATCGCGCGCGAGATCCACGAGGGCCCCGTACGGCGGGGCGATGCCGACACCGCTGACGAACATGTACGCCACGGCTGTCGCGCAGGCGAAGCGGGCGTTGCCGGCCGGCAGGGGCTTGAGTACCGCGAGGGTGTGCAGCAGCGCGGCGGCCCGCCAGGCCGGGTCGGAGTCGACACCGAGGCGCGGCGGGTCGACGCGGTGCCGGGCCACAGCCGCGACGAGCGCGGAGAAGTCGTTGATGCTGGGCTGCTCGGGCATGACCTCTTCGTGCCGCTGGAGCAGCCAGGGCACGTCGATGTGGATGACGGAAGTCATCGGTCAGACGGCCCGCCCCTTCATCCTGTCGGCGGGTTCGTCGTCCGGGAAGGCGGCGGCGAACTCGTCGGCGTGCGCGGTGAAGAACTGACGGAATGCCTCCGCGCCCTCCTTGAGCGCCCGGTGTCGCACTATGTCGGCCGCGGCCGCCTCGCGCACGAGCGCCTTCATCGACGTACCGCGCTCCTTGGCGATCTGCCGCAGGTCCTCTAGCTCGCGGTCGCTGAACTCCACATTCAGAGCTGGCATGCGCCAACGGTACCTCGCGGGTACTTACCCGTAAATAGTCGCAGGTCACACCGTACGACCTGCGGTACCGAAGCCGTGCGGCCGACGCCCGTCGAGGCGTCGGCCGCACGCGCTCACGCGCTCACGCGCTCACGCAGTCACGCAGTCACGCAGTCACGCGGAGGATTCAGATCTGGTCCGCGACGAACGACGCCATGCGGGCCAGTGCCGCGTTCCAGTTGATCGTGTGTTCGTTGGTCGACCAGGACTGGATGTCGTCGATGTAGCAGAACTGACCGACGCAGCCCTGCAGTTTGCTCTGCGCGTAGGGGTCCTGGATACCCGAGTTCGGGCCGCCCGCGAGGGTGCCGGCCGGTGGGTTGGGCTGGTCCGGGTCGAGTTGGTGGGCGTACCAGCGGCTGTGCTGGTTGCGGGCGTCGACCTCGCCGTAGCCGGTGACGTAGGAGATGTTGAGGGCGTTGCGGCCGAAGAGGTAGTCCATGCTCTGCAGCGCGCCCTCGCGGTACTCGGCCGCGCCGCTGATGTCGTACGCCGTGGCGACGACGACCGCGTTGTTGAGGATCTGGTGGTTGGACCCCCAGTCGTAGAGGTTGCCGTCGGGCGCGTACGGCATGCCGTACGGGTGCGCCTTGAGCGTGGCCAGGTACCGGTCGGCGCCCTTGATCACGGAGCGGCGGACCTTGTCACGGCCGGGCAGCTTGTTAGGCACGGTCGCCAGGTCGAGGCGGCCCGCGGCGGCCGTGCGGGCCCAGTCGAAGCCGATGGGACCGAAGATGTCGGCGGTGTGCACGGGCGAGGCAAGGACGTACTCCTTGAACGCCTTCTCACCGGTGGTCAGGTACAGCTGGGCGGCCGCCCAGTAGAACTCGTCGGTGACGTTGTTGTCGGAATAGGTGCCACCGCCGATGCCGTCGCTCTCGGAGGCATAGACCGTCGGGTGTTCCCGGGCAGCGGCCCAGGCCGTGCGGGCCGCGGCGAGCGCCTTCGCGGCGAAGGCGCGGTCGTAGGGGCGGTAGAGGCGGGCAGCCTGTGCGGCGGTGGCGGCCAGGTTCAGGGTGGCCGCGGTGCTCGGCGGGTGCAGTTCGCGCTTCTGCGGGTCGGCGGCGGGCATCAGGGGCAGGCCGGTCCACTGCTCGTCGTGGATCTTGTGGTGGGCCATGCCGGCGAGCGGCTGCCCCTTCGGCACCTGCATCTTGAGCATGAAGTCCAGCTGCCAGCGGGCTTCGTCCAGCAGGTCCGGGACCTTGTTGCCGCTCTCCGGGATGTTCAGCGACCCGTCGCCGAGCTCCTCGGACTCCCCGGTGCGGGCGTACAGGGAGCGCTCGTACGTGCTCAGCACCTCCCAGGTGGAGATGCCGCCGTTGACGACGTACTTGCCGTGGTCGCCGGCGTCGTACCAGCCGCCGGTGACGTCGAGCGTGTAGTCGCACACTCCGGGCTGGCAGGGCACGTCACGGTCGCCCCGGTTGGGCGCCACGTCCAGGTGACCGGCGGCGCGGCCGTAGCCGGGGCGCAGTTCGTCGCTGATCGGGGTGCCGCTGCGCTGGGTGTAGTAGTACTTCAGCGAGTCGAGCCGGAGGCGTTCGTAGGCGCTCGGGTCGATGTCGAAGGGCCGGCTGGTCTCGCCGTCGACGACCAGCGTGAAGCCGGTGCCGCGCTTGCGGTAGGCGCCGAAGTCGATCGAGTGGACGTGCTGCCCCGAGGAGGCGTCGAGCCCGCGCGGGACGCTCCGCCCGTGGGCGACCACGGCACCCGACGCGTTCTTCAGCTTCCAGGGCAGCTTGGCCGTGGCGTCGGTGACCAGGGTGGCGTTCTTGGGCCCGGCGGGCAGATAGGCGACCTGGTTGACGCGCACGCGGGGCCCGGTGTCGGGCTCGTACACCTCCGGCGGCACCCCGCCGAGCAACGACACGTCGTCCATGCAGAAGGTGAACGGGGCGGCGTTGCCGCCCACTTGGAAGCCGACCTGGCCCTGCGCGGTGTCGACGGGCGAGGTGAAGGTGTACGAGTAGGAGTCGCCCGAGACGTTCAGCTGCGGGCTCACCTCGAAGTACGTGTCGTACGGTGCCACCGACAGGCCGACGATCGCCCGCAGGACGTTGCCCTGGGGCGTGCCGGACGCGGAGAAACCGAACCGGTACGACTCGCCCTTGACGAGGGTGATGTCGTTCTGGCCGACGGCGGCGTCCCAGCGGTTGGCGGTGCCGCCGGGGATGTCGGCGCAGAGGCGGCCGTCGGTGAGGCCGGCGGTGACATTGCCGGTCGTCCACCAGGGGGCGGTGGTGGAGTCGAAGGCTCCGTTCTTGACCTGTTCGACCTCCTCGGCCTGGGCCGGGCCGGTGGGCAGCGCGGTGAGCGCCGCCGCAAGGAGGGCCGTCAGGGCGAGCAGGGTGGTTCTGCGTCGTTTCACGTCTGGTGCTCCTCGGGGGAGGTGGGGGCGCACAGCGGTGACGGATGGTGGCGGATGGCGCATGTACGGAACGGCACGCGCGACGGAGGGACGGATGTGGGAGCGCTCCCAAATGTGGTCGTTGGCCATGCTGTTAGAGACATGACAGCCCGTCAACGGTCCGGACGGGACTCGTTTCCCTCCTGCGTTCCCGTCCGGACCGAAGCGGCTCTCCCGACGCGGTCAGACCGCGAGAACGTCCAGCCGGCTGATCCGCACCGCGCCGCGCGCCTCACCCGGATGGCGGCTCGTCAGCGTGAGCCGGACACGGGTGCCGCGCAGCGGGGCGAACGTGATCGCCGTGGGGGCGTCGGAGGTGGTGGCCCAGTCGGCCTTCGCGCCCTCGGCGGGAACGTACCGGCTGCCGTCCCACACCTCGACTGCGACGGCCTCGGGCAACGTGTGCCCCGCGTCGACGGTGAACGAGACCTCGACCCGGTCGACCGTCCCGGGCCGCCCCCAGTCCACCGACACCCAGTCCACGGGCCGCGCCCCGGAGAACGCGGGCAACAGGGCGGTGGCCGCCTTGAGGAACTCGTTGGACCAGCCGGTGGCGGGGTCGCCGTCGAGCATGGCGGCGGGCAGGGTGTCGGGGCGGCCGGAGTAACTGGCGTCGGCACGGGGGTGGTCCGGGACGTCCGGGTGGTCCGGCTCGAACTCGGCTGCCGGGGTCGTCGCCCTGCCGCGCGCCCAGGTGGCCCGGACGCTCACTTTCCCGGTCCGCAGCCCCTCCGCCCGCGCCGTCACCCTGACCGGGCCCGGCTCGACCCCGGCCCGGACGATCGCGAGCGCCTTGCCGCCGAACGCGGTCCGGGTGGAGGCCTGGTAGCGCTCGGCGCTCTCCTCGCGGCCGTTGTCGAGCCCGGCGAGGGAGCCTCCCCGTACGTCGAAGGAGATCAGGTGCTCGGCGTCGGGGACCACCACGCCCCGGGCGTCGACGATCTCGGCGGTCACGAAGGCCAGTGAACGCCCGTCCGCCGCGAGGGACTTGCGGTCGGCGGTCAGGCGCACGCCGTGCGGGGCACCGGCCGTGCGCAGGACGTCCGTGGCGACGGTCCTGCCGTTCCGGCGCGCCACGGCCTTCAGCTCGCCGGCCGCGTACGGCACCTGCCAGGTGAGGTGGAGCTTGCCCGCGCTGCCGTTGGGGCTGGTGTAGCTGCCGGGGTACGGGCCGCCGGTGAAGGTCTTGTCGTCACCGGTCGCCTCGGTGGTCTCCAGGTAGGAGCGGCCGTCGACGGTCCTCTTCTCGTCGAACGTCCTTGTCCCCAGGGACTTTCCGTTCAGGAACAGCTCGACGGTGTCCACGTTGGAGTAGGCCCACACCTCGACGGTGTCGCCCTTCGCGTGGTTCCAGGTCATCGGCAGCAGATGGACCATGGGCCGGCTGGTCCACTGGCTCTGGAACAGGTAGTACATGTCCTTCGGGAAGCCGGCCGTGTCGACCGCGCCGAAGAAGGATGCCTTCACCGGGAAGACGTCGTACGGCGTGGGCTCGCCGATGTAGTCGATGCCCGACCAGAGGAACTGCCCGGCGAACCACTTCCGGTCGCGGTCCTTCTTGTGGCCGTACTCGCCGCTCATGGTCCAGGAGGCGAGGTTGTTGTCGTAGGACGAGACGCCCCGCTTGCCGGGGGTGTGGTTCTCGCCGGTGTTGAGGTGCTCCGGCTCCTGGTAGACGCCTCTCGTCGAGGTCTCCGAGGACGACTCCGACTCGAAGAGGAACAGGTTCGGGTAGCGGGCGTGCAGGGCGTCCACCGACTTGGCGGTGTTGTAGTTGAGGCCCAGGCCGTCGAGCTTGGCCAGGATCAGGTCGCCCGGGGTACCGGGAGCGGGGACGCTGCGGTGGCGGTGGGAGCCGATGACGATCGGGCGGGTGTCGTCGGAGGCCTTGACGGCGGCGATCAGCCGGTCCGCCATGGCGAGGCCGGAGGTGGAGGTGAACTCGGAGACCTCGTTGCCGATCGACCACATGAGGACGGCGGGTGAATTGCGGGCCGCGAGCACCATCTCGGTGACGTCGCGGTCGGCCCACTCGTCGAAGAAACGGCCGTAGTCGTAGCGGGTCTTGGGGCTCCTCCAGCAGTCGAAGGCCTCGACCATCATGACGATGCCGAGTTCCTCGCAGACCTCGATCATCTCCGGCGAGGGCGGGTTGTGCGAGGTCCGGAAGGCGTTCACGCCCATCGACTTCATGATCGTCATCTGTCGGCGGATCGCGTCGGCGCTGACGGCGGCGCCCAGCGCGCCGAGGTCGTGGTGGAGGTCGACGCCCTTGATCTTGTGGTGGGCGCCGTTGAGGTGGAAGCCGTCGTCCGGGTCGAAGCGGAAGGTGCGGATGCCGAAGGGTGTGCGGTGGGTGTCGGTGACTCTGCCGCCGACGCGCAGCTCGGTCCTGAGGGTGTAGCGGTGGGGGTCCGCGAGGTCCCACAGCCTCGGCTCGCGGACGGTCAGTTCGTGGGTCGTGGTCGCCGTGCCGGTGACGGCTACCGTGGAGGAGGTACGGGCGACCGTGCGGCCACGCGGGTCGACGACGCGGGAGACGACCTCGACGTCCGTGCCCGCGCCGGAGGCGTTCACGACAGAGGTGCGTACGCGGACGAGGGCGCGCTCCTCGGTGATGTCCGGTGTGGTGACGTAGGTGCCCCAGCGGGCCACGTGCACCGGGTCGGTGACGATCAGGCGGGCCTCGCGGTAGATACCGCTGCCGGAGTACCAGCGGCTGCTGGGCAGCCGGTTCTGGACCTTGACCGCGATGACGTTCTCGGTGGTGCCGTCGGTGTGGAGCAGGTCGGTGAGGTCGAAGGCGAAGCCGGTGTAGCCGTAGGGGTGACGGCCGACCTCGGTGCCGTTGCAATGGACCTGGGAGTCCATGTAGACACCGTCGAACTCGACGGAGATCCGCTTGTCGGCGAGGGCGGGTGGCAGCGTGAAGGTGTTGCGGTACCAGCCGAGCCCGCCGGGGAAGAAGCCGGTGCCGCTGGTCGTGCCGTACCGGGTGGTCGGGGCGAGCTCGATGCTCCAGTCGTGGGGGACGGCGACCTGACGCCAGGCGGAGTCGTCGAAGCCGGGTTCCGCGGCGTCGGCGAACTCGCCGGTCGGGTCGGTGATGCCGCCCGGGTCGACGAGGGCGAAGCGCCAGCCGTCCCGGAGCGGGACGGCCCGGCCGGCGGACGAGGGTCTCGCCCGGGGCGCGGCGGCCGCGGTGCCCGCCAGCGCTCCCACCACCGGGGCGGAGGTGCCCGCGACGAGTAAGGATCTGCGTGTGACGGTCATGGGTGTTCCCTTCGTCGAACGTGCGGGTGGACGTTCCGGGGAGCCCGCGAAGCACAAGGCCCCACAAGCAATCACAAGTGAGCGCGACCAAACAGAATCTGACGACGCACCCCAGGGACGTCAAGAGCCCCTCGCATCACTCGGCGAACACCGGTGCGACAAAATCCGCGGGGGTGCGGTTTCCGGTCCGCTTTCCCGGCGGAACGCATAGGCTGGTTTTCACCCGTAAGCCCGTTCGGTCCGGCGAAATGGAACTCGCGACGATGAGGAGCCGCAAGGTAACGCACGGTGACACACCTGCGTATGCCCTGGACGGTGCCGCCACGGCGCGGGCGGCCATGGACGGCGACGGCACGGTCGTCGAGTGGAACGAAGGCGCGAGACGCCTGCTGGGCTGGCCCGCGGCCGAGGTCGTGGGACGCCCCGCCGAGGAGCTGCTGGCCCCGGGGGGCTCTCTCCTGCCGCCCCCGCAGGGCAGCCTCAACTGGAGCGGCACGCTCGCGCTGCGTCACCACGACGGCCGGACGGTGACCGCGTGGCTGCTCGCCCACCGCCGAAACCCGAAGGACGGCGACGGCAGCGGCGGCTGGCTGGTTCTGTGTCCGTTGGACGATCCCGGTCCGCTGGGGCGGGAGGATCCGCTGGCGGCGGCGGTCATGGTCCAGTCGCCGTGCGCCATGGCGGTCTTCGACGACCGGCTGAGACTGCGCGGTATCAACGACGTGATGGCCGAAGCCGTGGGGATGCCGGAGGAGAACCTCCGGGGGCTCCACATGTCCGAGGTCGTGGGCGGCCGCCAGGGCGAGAAGCTGGAGCAGCATCTGCGCGAGGTGCTCGCCCATGGCCGCCGCAAGGACGTGCAGACCTTCCTGCGGGCCGCCGACGAGAACCGGGCCCACGCCTGGTCGGCGGCGATCGCCCCGCTGACCGACGACTCCGGGGCGCCGATCGGGGTGTGTGTCACCGGCCACGACATCACCGAGCAGTACCTCGCCCGGCAGCGGCTGCAACTGGTGAACGAGGCGAGCATCCGCATCGGGACCACGCTCGACGTCCAGCGCACCGCCCAGGAGCTGGCCGACGTGTGCGTCCCGGTCCTCGCCGACTTCGTCAGCGTCGACCTGATGCAGTCGATCGACCACGGCGACGAACCGCACGAGGGCCCGCTCTCCCCTCCGTTCACCCTGCGCCGCACCGCCCATCAGTCGGTCACCCCCGGCTGCCCCGAGGCGGTGGTCGAGGTGGGCCGCACGGACGTCTACCCGGCCACCTCCCCGCAGGCGGCCTCCCTGTCGGTCGGACACACGATCGTGGCGACCGACCCGGCGAACACGCTGTCGGACTGGCTCGCCTGGGACCCGATACGCGGCGCACGGGTCAAGGAGCTGGGCGTCCACACCACCATGTCGGTGCCGATCCGGGCCCGTGGCACGACCCTCGGGGTGGCCGTCCTGACCCGCTTCAAGCGACTCGACCCGTACACCGCCGACGACGAGCTGCTGGCCGAGGAGGTCACGGCCCGCGCCGCCGTCTGCATCGACAACGCCCGCCGCTACTCCCGCGAACGCGAGACCGCCCTCGCCCTGCAGCGCAGCCTGCTCCCCCAGACCCTCCCCCGCATGCCCGCCCTGGAGGCCGCCTCCCGGTACCTTCCGGCGGCGCAGGCCGGGGTCGGCGGCGACTGGTTCGACGTCATCCCGCTCTCCGGGATGCGGGTCGCCATGGTCGTCGGCGACGTCGTGGGCCACGGCATCCAGGCCTCCGCCACCATGGGCCGCCTGCGGACCGCCGTCCGCACCCTCGCCGACGTCGACCTCGCCCCCGACGAGCTGCTCACCCACCTCGACGACCTCGTCGTACGGCTGTCCGCGGAGGCCGGCAGCGACGGCGTGACCGGCGAGGTGGGGGCCACCTGCCTGTACGCCGTCTACGACCCGGTGACCCGCCGCTGCACCTTCGCCCGTGCCGGGCATCCGCCACCGGTCGTACTGGACCCGGACGGACAGCCCATGGAGGTGCACGTGCCGTCGGGACAGCCCCTGGGCCTCGGCGGACTGCCCTTCGAGTCCGCCGAACTCGAACTGCCCGAGGGCACCGTCATCGCCCTCTACACCGACGGTCTGATCGAGACCCGGGACCGGGACATCGACGCCGGGCAGGAGCTGCTGGCCGAGGCGCTGTCCGGCCGCAAGGGCTCACTGGACGACATCTGCGAGGACGTCGTCCAGTCCCTGCTGCCCGCGAACGGCGCCCCCGACGACGTGGCCCTGCTGCTCGCCCGTACGCGCGGGCTGCAGGCCGCACAGGTCGCGACCTGGTCGATACCGGCCGACCCCGCGTTCGTCGCCCGCACCCGCCAGTACGTGCTGACGCAGATGGCGCTCTGGGGCATCAGTGAGTCGGCGTTCACCGCGGAGCTGGTGGTGAGCGAGCTGGTCACCAACGCCATCCGGCACGGCGCCCCGCCGATCCAGCTGCGCCTGATCCACGACGACACCACCCTGATCTGCGAGGTGTCCGACGGCAGCGGCACCGCCCCGCACCTGCGTCGGGCCAAGACCTTCGACGAGGGCGGGCGCGGCCTGCTGCTGGTGGCCCAGCTGACCCAGCGGTGGGGCAGCCGGCACACCGAGGACGGCAAGACGATCTGGGCCGAGCTGACGTTGTCGGAGGAGTGAGGAAGGCCTCACCACAGGGCCGCACAGGCGTTCGTCGGGCGTTGCCGGGCAGCTGTAGGGTTCACCGGTCTCCGCGCCGCCGAACTGCCCGAAAGCTCTTCCGTGAACACCGCCCTCGCCGAAATCCTGTCCGTCGTCCTGCTCGTCGTCGTCCTCGGCTGCGCGGTCGCCCGCCCGTTCGGACTGCCGGAGGCGGTGGTCGCGGTCCCGGCCGCCGGGATCGCGGTCGCCGCCGGTGCCGTCTCCCTCGACCACGCCCGCGCCGAGGCCGAACTGCTGGGCCCCGTACTCGGCTTCCTGGCCGCCGTGCTCGTGCTGGCCAAGCTCTGCGACGACGAGGGGCTCTTCCAGGCCTGTGGGGCGTGGATGGCGCGCGCCTCGGCGGGGCGGCCCCGGCGGCTGCTGGGCTCGACGTTCGCGCTGGCCTCCGGCATCACGGCGGTGCTCAGCCTGGACGCGACGGTCGTACTGCTCACACCGGTGGTGTTCGCGACCGTGGCCCGGCTGGGCGCCCGCCCCAAGCCGCATGTGTACGCCACCGCGCATCTGTCGAACACGGCCTCGCTGCTGCTGCCCGTGTCCAACCTCACCAACCTGCTGGCGTTCACCGCGAGCGGGCTGACCTTCACGCGGTTCGCGCTGCTGATGGCGGCGCCGTGGGCGGTGGCCGTCGCCGCCGAGTACGTGGTGTTCCGCCGCTTCTTCGCCTCCGACCTGGACGCCTGGACGCCACCCGCCGAAGAGTCGGTCGAGGCGCCCGAGCTGCCGATGTTCGCGCTGGTCACGGTCCTGTGCACGCTCGCCGGGTTCGTGGTGACGTCCGCGCTCGGTGTCGAGCCCGTGTGGGCGGCGCTGGCCGGGGCCCTGGTCCTGTCGGTCCGCGCGCTCCTGAGGCGCACCACCGGCCCGGTCGCGCTCTTCCACTCCGTCTCCCTGCCGTTCCTCGCGTTCGTGCTGGCACTGGGCATCGTGGTGCGCGCGGTGGTCGACAACGGCCTCGCCGAAGCGCTGGGCCGCGTGATGCCGTCCGGCACGGGCCTGCTCGCCCTCCTCGGTGTCGCCGCCCTGGCCGCCCTTCTCTCCAACGTCATCAACAACCTGCCCGCGGTCCTGGTCCTGGTCCCGCTGGCCGCCCCGCTCGGCACGGGCGCCGTCATCGCCGTGCTCCTCGGCGTCAACATCGGCCCGAACCTCACCTACGCCGGTTCCCTGGCCACACTGCTCTGGCGCCGCATCGTCCACCAGCACGAGCACGACGTGGACCTGGGCGAGTTCACCCGCCTCGGCCTGCTCACCGTCCCGGCCGCGCTGCTCTCCTCGGTGGTGGCGCTGTGGCTGTCGCTGCTCGCCTTCGGGGGCTGAGCCGACCACCCTGCCAAGGGGTTCCCGGGGGAGGTGACCGTCAGCGGCCGTCGCGCAACCCCTGCCGGTACTCCCCCGGCGGCACCCCGTAGCGCTGCCGGAACACCCGGCTGAAGTGGAACGGGCTGCCGAACCCGGAGGCGGCTGCCACGCGCTCCACGGGCAGTTCGGTGGCCTCCAGGAGCCGGGCGGCGTGGTGGAGGCGGGCGTGGCGGAGGGCACGCATCGGGGAGTGGCCGAGTTGCTCCGTGAAGAGGTGCGCGAACCGGGACGGGGAGAGGGAGACGCTGGGCGAGGGAGCGGACGGTGTGCGGGGCTCCGGGGTCGGCGGCGATCAGGTCCTCGGCCCGGCGGATCCTCGGGTCCACCCCCGACTCGCGCGGCTCGGACCGGGCGGCGGTGAGCAGCACGACCTCCTCCAAGGAGCACAGGGCGAGTTCGCGGGCCGCCGTGCCGTGCGCCACGGCGACCTCACCGCCGAGAGGGGCAGCCCTGGGTGTCGGCGGTGTACCGCCCCCGCCCGGCGTGGCGGCGCCGGACGCCGACCCTGTGTGCTCACCGCCCGGCGAGGAGGCATCGGGGGCCGGCGGGGTGCCCTCGCCGGTCCAGCGGGCGTCGGCGAGCATCCGCCGGAAGGCCGCGTCGACGCGTTCGCGGATGCCGCCGGGGGCCGACGGCACGGCGTACAGCAGGTCTCCGGCCTCGTAAGGGCGCAGCCAGGCCGTCCAGGAGGCCCGTGGCTGGCAGTGCACCCACCAGAACGCCCAGCGCCCGGCGCCGGGCCGGACCGTGTAGTGCTGCGGCACTCCGGGGCCGAGGACCACCAGGTCGCCCGGCGCCGCCGACGTCCCGGCCGCGCCCTGCCGCAGCAGTCCCCCGCCGCCCGTGGTCCAGGTGAACAGCCAGCTGTCCGCGCCGCGCGGCCGGTGCACGGCGTAGGGCGGCAGCTGGTCGAAGCGTCCGATGATCACCTGTCCGGGCGGTGGCGACGGATCGGCGGGCGCAGCAGTTCCAGGCAGGTCGTCAGCACGCACAGGCATCCTCCCGAAAGGCGCTCGGACCTAGCGTGGGGCACGGCGGACGACGGTGAGAAGGGACGCGCGGATGACAGTCACAGGCAAGACGGAGTTCGAGGAGAACGGCTATCTGGTGGTGCGGGGGCTGTTCCCGCCCGCCGAGATCGAGGAGCTGTGCGACCGGTTCACGGCCCTGCGGGAGGGCGGCCCGATCCCCGGGCACTTCCAGCCCCGCCCGCCCTCGGCGGACGGGCCGGCCGACCCGCTGCACGTCCACCCCCGGGTGATGCACCCGCACCGCATCGACGAACTGTCGCTGCGGGTGCTCCTCGACGCACGGCTGCGGGACATCCTCGAAGGGCTTCTGGGTGAGGAGGTCCTGGCCGCGCAGAGCATGTTCTACTTCAAGCCGCCGGGCGCCCGGGGGCAGGCGCTGCACCAGGACAACTTCTATCTGCGGGTCGAGCCGGGCACCTGTGTGGCGGCGTGGATCGCCTGCGACGTGATCGACCGCGACAACGGCGGTCTGGAGGTCGTGCCGGGGACGCATCGCATGGACCTCTTCTGCCCGGAGGAGGCGGACGAGGAGGTGTCCTTCGTCCGCGAGTACGTCCCGCCGCCGCCCGGCCTGGACCCCGTACCCGTCGACATGGCCCCGGGCGATGTCCTCTTCTTCAACGGCAGCCTCGTGCACGGCTCCCAGCCCAACCGCACCACCGACCGCTTCCGACGCTCCTTCATCGGCCACTATGTGGGCCGCTCCACCGAACGCATCGGCCGCTACTACGACGTGCTGACGATGAGCGGCACCCCCGTGCCCCTGGCGGAGAGCGAGGGGGCGGGCCCCTGCGGCACGGAGTTCGAACCGATGGGCGCCCATTGACCCGGGCCCCGGTGCCGGCTCAGCCCAGTTCGAGCAGTCCCCGCCGGACCGCCTCGGACACGGTGCTCGCCCGGTTCTCGGTGCCGAGCTTGCGGTAGACGCGGACCAGGTGTGTCTTGATCGTGGCCTCGGTGAGATGGAGGGAGGCGGCGATGGCGCGGTTGCTGTGACCCAGTGCCAGCAACCGTACGACCTCGATCTCCCGGCCGCTGAGAACGGTCCCCGGATCAGCCAGGTGACCGGCGAGGTGTCCGGCGGCCTCCGGGGCGAGCCCCATCCCGCCGGCCGCCGCGGCACGCACGGCCCGGAACAGTTCCTCGGGCGGGCCGGCCTTGAGGATGTAGCCGCGGGCCCCGGCCTCCATCGCCCGTACGACATCGCCCTGGGTGCCGGAGCTGGTGAGGACGACGACCCGGCTGCCAGGGACCTCGGCGGTGATCCGCCGGGTCGCGTCGAGGCCGTTGACCCGGGTGCCGGGGGCCGTGTCGTCGGTCAGCCGGAGGTCCATGAGCACGACGTCGGGGCGGAGCCGCGCGGCGAGCCGCACGGCCTCCTCGCCGTCACCGGTCTCGCCCACGACGTCGAAGCCGGGTTCGCCGGTGAGGAGGGCGCGCAGCCCGGCCCGTACGACGACGTGGTCGTCCACGATCAGGACGCGCAGCGGGGTGCCGTTCGGGTCGTTCACCGGTTGCCCGCCGGGCCCGCCAGGGCGAGGGCGCCCGCGGGGAGGCTGGCGCGGGCCAGGGTGCCGTGGCCGGGTGCGCTGCGGACGGTGAGCGAGCCGCCGAGGGCGCCCAGGCGCTCCCGGCCGGCGGTCAGGCCGAGGCCCCGGTCGCGCGGCTTCGCCGTCGTCGCCCTCGTGTCGAAGCCCACGCCGTCGTCCCGTACTTCGACGGTGACGGTCGTGTCGTCACGGTGGTCGAGGGTGACCCAGACGTGCCGGGCGCGGGCGTGCTCACAGGCGTTGGCCAGCAGGCCCTGGGCGACGCGGAGCAGAGCGGCGGCCCGGTCGGCGCTCAGGTCGCCCGGCTCGCCCTCGGTGCGGAACACCACCCGTGAGGGCGTGGCCGTGGTGCGGGCGCAGAGGGTGCGCAGCGCGGTGGCGAGGTCGTCGTTCTCCAGGGCGGGCGGGGTGAGGTCGCTGATGATGGTGCGGGTCTCGGCGAGGTTGGCGCCGAGCGCGTCCACGACCGTGCGGACCTGGGTCCTGGCGAGGTCGGGGCGGCGGTCCCAGTCGCGGTCGGCGGCCTGCAGGAGCATGCGGCTGCCGGCGAGTTCCTGGGCGAGCGTGTCGTGCAGGTCGCGGGCGATCCGGGCGCGCTCGGCGAGACGGCCGGCCTCGCGCTGGCCCCGCGCCAACTCGGCTCGGGTGCTGCGCAGTTCACCGAGGAGCCGCTGTTGCGTGCGGTAGAGGGCGACCGTCGCCCAGAGGGCGGCGGCCGGCGGAAGGAGCATTTCGGGGTGGAGGGTGCCGGAGGTACGGGCGATCAGGAGGACGAGCAGCGCGGTGATCACGCCGACGACGGCGACCGCCGCGCGGCCCGCGAACATGCGCAGGGCGAGGATCGCCAGGGGGAGCGCCAGCCAGATGTAGGCGGTGGCGACCTGTGCGGGCATCTCCCAGGAGAGCCAGCACCACAGCGTCAGCAGTGTGCCGAGCCAGAGGGGGCGGCCCCACCGCCCCAGCCGGTCCCAGAGGGCGAGCCCGCCCACGTACCCGACCGCCAACAGCGTGATGAGGGGGACCAGTTCCCAGCACAGCGACGCGTTGAGGTCGACGAGGCGGACGACTCCGCCGACGACGACGGTCAGGAACAGCAGGTCCGGCAGCCGCCGTGGCGACAGCGGACCTCGGTGGACGAAGGCGGGGGCGGCGAAGGCGGGCACGGCGGCGATTCCCTCTGCGACGGTCCGGACGGGCACGGGGCTGGCGGGGCCAGCCGAGTGTAGACAGTGACCCGTGTGACCGGAGTAAAGGAATGCGCCGTGCCCGCCGTGACCGGCGGGGTGGTTACCGCCCGGGGTGCAGGCCCAGGACTCCCGGCGTCGGGTCGCCCTTGACCTCGCCGAAGTAGAGGGCGAAGGTCTGCTTCCAGCGCTCGACCTGGGCGCGGTCCTCCATGAACCGGGGGAAGCCGTCGAGGTGCGCGTTGCGGTAGGTCCAGATGGGCTTCAGGCCGCCGGCGGGGGTGACGTCCGTGCGGACGGACCAGCCGTTGAAGGAGCCCTGCTGGCGTTCGGTGGACAGCGCCCAGTTGAGGTACAGCTTGGCAGCGGTCGGGTTGGCGGCCTTCTTGAGGATCGCGGCGCGCTGGCCCCAGGCCATGAAGGGATGCCCCTCGGCCACGGCGAAGCGGGTCGCGGCGGTCGGGGGCGCGGTCAGCGAGCCGGCCCCGCCGACGCCGATGGCCTTCTGCCTGCCGTTGACCGCGACACCCGGGGTGTGGGAACCACGGTTGAACTGCGGCTTCTGCGCGGCGAACTTCGCGATCCAGTCCCAGCCGTACGCCTCCTGGTAGAGGGAGTAGAGGTACAGCACCGCGTCGTCGTCGTGCGGGTAGGAGGAGGCGATGGCGTCCTTCCAGCGCGGGTCGACCAGCTCGTACGGCGACTTGGGGGCGTTGCCGGCGACGGCGTCGACGCCGTACATGTAGCTGAAGGCGATGACCGCGACGGCCGTCCAGGCGCCCTGCGGGTCGCGGAAGTCCTTGTACAGCTTGGAGAAACCGGCGGGCCTGTACGGCAGCAGCTTGCCCTGGCTCTTCCAGCGGGTGAAGTCCTGCAGCGTCTGGAGCTGGACGACGTCGGGGACCAGGGTGTCGGTCGCGAGCTGGTTGTCGACGCGGACGTCGTGGTACTTGCTGTAGTCCACGACCATCTTCAGGTCGATGTCCGGGAAGCGGGTGCGGAACGCCTGGGCCGTGAAGTCCTGCTGGGTGGCGGTGTCGCCGCCCGCGTAGATGACGAGCCTGCCACCCTCGGAGACCGCGTCGCGGTACAGCTCGTCGAGAGTGCGGGTCTCCTCGGACCCCGGGGCCGCCGTACGGGAGCCCGACGCCGACCCGGCGGCGGCCTGCGCTGCGCCGGTCGCGACGAAGCCGCCGAGCGCGGCGCCCGCTCCGGTGGTGAGAATGCGTCGCCTGCTGAAACTGCTGGCCATGTGGGGGAAGGTCCTTTCAGGGCTGACTCGTACGTACGGCGGTGCCGCTGCGGCGGCACCGCAAGTCTGTGATCGACGGCGTCCGCCGCGCGTCGCCCGTAGGCCGCTGACGCGTTCAATCGTTCGGTTGAACGGACCTCATCCGTCACAGGTCGATCACCTCGTACCGCTCTCGCCCGATGCCCCGGTGCGCGGGTCCGCGCGCTGCTTGAATGAGACGGCTCCACCAAAACCTCATACGGCCTTCACGGAAGGCCCCCGTTGAAGGGCGTCGGCGTGGTTCTCAAGGGGCGGGTCAGGGAACGTGAGCGGCTCGACCGGCTGGTGGCGGAGGTGCGGCAGGGGCTGAGCGGGGTCGTGCTGCTGCGGGGCGACGCCGGGATCGGCAAGACGGTACTGCTCGATCACGCGGGCCGGGAGGCCGCCGATCTGCGGGTGTTACGGGTGGCGGGCGTGGAGTCGGAGTCGGGCTTCCCGTTCGCCGCGTTGCAGCGGCTCCTGCTGCCGTTCCTGGACGGGCTGAAGGAGCCCGGTGTGCTGCCGCCGTCGCAGGCCGAGGCGCTCCGGGTGGCGTGCGGGCTGGCCGACGGGCCGCCCGCCGACCGGTTCCTGGTGGGGCTCGCGACGCTGACGATGCTCGCGGAGGCCGCAAAACGGCGGCCGGTGCTGGCCTGCGTGGACGACGCGCAGTGGCTCGACGAGGAGTCGCTGGGCGTCCTCGCCTTCGTGGGGCGGCGGGTGCACGCGGAGGGGGTCGGGCTGCTGTTCGCGGCCCGGACCGGGTTCGAGGCGCCCGCGGGCCTGCCGGTCACCGAAGTGGCCGGTCTTGAGGAGCCGTTCGCCCTTGAGCTGCTGCGGGAGGCGGTCGCCGGGCCGCTGGACGCCCGGGTGGGCGCGCGGATCGTGGCCGCGACCGCCGGGAACCCGCTGGCGCTGGCCGACCTGGGGCAGGAGCTGACCGCCGACCAGCTCTCCGGCTCCCTCGCCCTGCCCGAACCGCTGCCCCTGGGCGGCCGGTTGGAGGCGCACTATCTCCGGCGGGTGCGCGAGCTTCCGGTGGCGGCACAGACCTGGCTGCTGCTGGCTGCCGCCGCGCTCGGCGGCGACCTCGGGTACGTCACGAGTGCGGCGCGGCGGCTCGGGATCGGGCCCGAGGACTCGGGTCCGGCCGAGGCGGCGCGCCTGGTGGTGCTGCGCACGGCCGTCGAGTTCCGGCATCCGCTGGTGCGGTCGGCGGTGTACGGCGGTGCCACCAGCGTGGAGCGGCGGCGGGCCCACCGGGCGCTGGCCGAGGTGACGGACCGGCCGGCCGACCGCGACCGGCGGGCCTGGCATCTGGCGGCGGCCGCCCTCGGACCGGACGAGACGGTGGCCGCCGAGGTGGAGCGTTCGGCCGACCGGGCGGGCTCGCGGGGCGGCCACGCGGCTCGCGCCACCTTCCTCAGCCGGGCCGCCGAGCTGACCCCGGGCGGTGTCGCTCGGGCCGGCCGGCTGCTGGCGGCGGCCGAGGCCGCGATGTCGGCGGGGGCGCCGCTCCAGGCGGAGTCGCTGCTGGACGCCGTCGACGTCGGTCTCCTGGGCGACGTGGGCCGGGGCCGGGCCCTGCTGGTGCGCTCCCACTCGGTGACGCTGCTCGGCGACGCGGGCTCGTTCGCGGCGGCGCCGGCACTGTGTCTGCGCGCCGCGCGGACCCTCGCCGACGGGGCTCCGGAGCTGGCCCGGGAGGCGTTGCTGTGGGCGGTCCAGGGCGCGATCACCTCCGAGCACCTCATGCGGGACGCGACGGTCGCCGACATCGCGGGCGCCGTGGACGACCTGCTGCCCCGCACGGCGCCCGCGACCGGCGTCGACCTGGTGCTGCGCGCCTTCGCCGTGCTCGTCACCGACGGCTACGAGCAGGCCGTGCCCCATATGCGGCGGGCCCACGAGATGCTGCGGGACCCTCGGACCTCGGACGAGGACGTGCTCCGCGCCTATCTGCCCACCACCACCCTGACGATGATGCTGTGGGACGAGGAGGCCCAGCGCGCGGTCATGCTGCGGGCCGCCGATGTCGCCCGCGGCACCGGCGCCCTGCCGCAGCTGGACACCGCCCTGTACTGCTCGGTGATGCACGAGACCAACCTCGGCGAACTGGCCCTCGCGGACGACCTGCACGCCCAGGGCCACCAGATACGGGCCGCGATCGGTGCCACCGACGACACGTGGGCCATCTACCGGCACCCCGAACTGCTCGCCTGGCACGCGGACACCGAGGAGCTGGAGGCGGTCCTGCGCGGCTCCATGGAAGCCGGTACGTGGCTGGGCAACGGCGCGGTGGAGTCCATCGCCCGCATCGGCATGGCGGTGCTCGCCCTCGGCTCCGGCGACTACGCGCGAGCCCGCGCGATCACCCAGGAGCTGACCGACCACGACACCTTCGCCTATCACTCCCGGCTCCTCCCGCACCTGGTCGAGGCCGCCGTCCGCTGCGGCGACCGCGTCCTCGCCACGGCGGCCCTGCGCACCCTCGCGGCGCGGGCGACGGCCACCGGCACCCCGTGGGCGCTCGGCCTGCTGGCCCGCTGCCGGGCGCTGCTCGCGCCCGCGGGCGACGCCGACCCGCTGTACCGCGAGGCGATCTCCCTGCTCTCCGGCAGCGGCGCGCGGGCCGACCTCGCCGTCGCCCATCTGCTGTACGGCGAGTGGCTGCGCCGCCGCAAGCGCCGCAAGGACGCCCGTGAGCAGCTGCGTACGGCCCTGGCGATGTTCGACACCATGCGGGCCAGGGGCTACGCGGCGCGCGCCGCACAGGAGTTGGCGGCGACCGGGGAGCATCCGCGGCGCGGGCCGGCGGGGGCGGGCAGCGCGCTCACCCCGCAGGAGCTGACCATCGCGCGGCTCGCCAAGGACGGCGCGACCAACGCCGAGATCGCCGCCCGGCTGTTCATCAGCGCGAGCACGGTCGACTACCACCTGCGGAAGATCTTCCGGAAGCTCGACGTCACCTCGCGGCGGCAGCTGTCGCGGGTCCCGGAGCTCTGAGGCCGCGGTGGCGGAGTGGCGAGCCTCGGCCTGGCGTCGACCGACGGCCCGGGGCACGACCACGCGCCACGACCACGCGTCACGACTACGCCTCACGACTACGCGTTCCACAGGATTCGGCGCGGCCCCGGCCCGCCGGAGGATGCACGGGTCGGACACGCCCGCAGACGGGAGCACCCCATGCCGTACGTCACCGCAGCCGACGGAGCGCAGATCTACTACAAGGACTGGGGTCAGGGCCGCCCGGTCGTCCTGAGCCACGGCTGGCCACTGAACTCCGACAGCTGGGAGGCCCAGCAGCTGTTCCTGGCCACGCACGGTTTCCGTGCCGTCGCGCACGACCGGCGCGGTCACGGCAGGTCCACCCAGACCTGGCACGGCAACGAGATGAACACCTACGCCGACGACCTGGCCACCCTGATCGACACCCTCGACCTGCGGGACGTCACGCTCGTCGGGTTCTCCACCGGCGGTGGCGAGGTGACCCGCTACATCGGCCGGCACGGCACCGGCCGCATCGCGCAGCTGGTGCTGGTCTCCGCCGTGCCGCCGTTCATGCTCAAAACCGACGACAACCCCGGCGGCGTGCCTGTCGAGGTGTTCGACGCGATCCGCGCCGGGTCGCTCGCCGACCGGTCGCAGCTGTACCGGGACCTCGCCGACGGCCCGTTCTTCGGCAACAACCGGCCCGGGGCCAATGTGTCGCAGGGAGTGCGGGACGCGTTCTGGCTCCAGGGCCTGCAGGCCGGACACCGGAACGCGTACGAAAGCGTCGCCGCCTTCTCCGCCACCGACTTCCGCACCGATCTCGACGCCGTCGACGTGCCCGCCCTCGTCATCCACGGCGACGACGACCAGGTCGTGCCGTTCGAGGTGGGCGGCAAGGCGTCGGCGGCCCGCATCAAGAACGCGACGCTGAAGGTCTATCCGGGCGCCCCGCACGGCATCACGGACACACACAAGGACCAACTCGGCGCGGATCTCCTGGAGTTCCTCAACTCCTGAGCGCACAGGCCCTGTTCGCCCCGTTCCCCTCGTTCGTCCCGTTCCCTGTTCACCTCGTTCCAGTTCCTGGAAGGAAAACGATGAGCAGTCCCGACACGATCGTCCTGATCCACGGTTTCTGGGTGACACCCCGGAGCTGGGAGCACTGGATCGCCCACTACGAGAAGCGCGGCTACCGGGTCCTCGCGCCGGCCTACCCGGGCTTCGAGGTGGAGGTCGAGTCGCTGAACGCCGACACCACCCCGATCGAGAAGGTGACGGTCTCCCAGATCGTCGACACCCTGGTGACCCTCGTCCAGGGCCTCGACAGGCCGCCGATCCTCATCGGCCACTCCGCGGGCGGCGTCTTCGTACAGCTCCTGCTGGACCGGGGCCTCGGCGCGGCGGGCGTGGCGATCAACTCGGCGCCCACCGAGGGCGTCGCCGTGCTGCCGCTGACACAGATCAAGTCGGCGTTCCCTGTGCTGAAGAACCCCGCCAACCGGCACCGCGCGGTCGGTCTCACCTTCGAGCAGTGGCACTACGCCTTCACCAACACCTTCCCGGAGGAGGAGTCGAAGGCGCTGTACGAGCGGTACGCCGTCCCGGCGTCCGGCAGCATCTTCTGGGACAGCGCCCTGGCCACCCTGCGCCCCGGCCACCAGAGCACCTATGTGAACTACCACAACGACGACCGGGCGCCCCTGCTGTTCGTCTCGGGCGAGAAGGACCATCTGATGCCGCCCAAGGTGCAGCAGTCCAACGCCAAGCACTACAAGTCGCACACGGTCACCGAGGTCAAGGAGTACCCCGGGATGCCGCATCTGCTGCCCGCCGCGCCCGGCTGGGAGGCGATCGCGGACCAGGCCCTCGACTGGGCGGTCTCGCACGCGCGGTAGTCCTCGCCACACCCGGGGCGGCTTCTCGGCCGCCCCGGGCCCGTTTTCGGAAGGGATCTCCGTATGACCGGCGTCCGCGTCACGCACATCGGCGGCCCGACCACCCTGATCGAGATCGGCGGGCTGCGCCTGCTCACCGACCCGACGTTCGACCCGCCGGGCCGCCGCTACGCCTTCGGCTGGGGCACGTCGTCCCGCAAGACCGCCGGACCCGCGCTGTCCGCCGCCGAACTGCCCCCGGTGGACGCGGTGCTGCTCACCCACGACCACCACGGTGACAACCTCGACGACGCCGGCCGCGCCCTGCTCCCCGGCACGGAGACCGTGCTCACCACCCCGTCCGGGGCCCGGCGGCTCGGCGGCAACGCACGCGGACTCGGTCCCTGGGACACCTGGAAGCTCTCCACCCCCGACGGCACGACCGTAGAGGTGACCGCCACTCCCGCCCGGCACGGCCCGCCCCTGTCCCGCCCCATCGTCGGCGAGGTCACCGGGTTCGCCCTCGGTTGGCCCGGCCAGCGGCACGGGGTGCTGTGGATCTCCGGCGACACGGTCCTCTTCGCGGGCGTACGGGAGGTGGGCCGCCGCCTGACCGTGGGCACCGCGCTGCTCCATCTCGGCGGCGTCGGCTTCCCGGTCACCGGCCCGCTCCGCTACACGATGACCGCCGCGGAGGCCGTGAGCGTCTGTCGGCTGCTGCGTCCCCGTACCGTCGTGCCGGTGCACTACGAGGGGTGGAGTCACTTCCGCGAAGCCCGCGCGGCGGCCGAGCGGACGCTCTCCGAGGCTCCGGCCGAGGTGCGCGACGCCTTCCGCTGGCTGCCGATGGGGACGGCGACGGAGCTCAGCGTCTGACCGCCGTGCCTTCGTCGTCGCCCGGCTCCAGCAGGTCCAGCGCCCGTTCCCAGTGGAACTCCCCGCGCCCGCCGTCCGCCTCGACCCCGCCGGCGTACGGATCGCCGAACCGGACACCCATGCCGCGCAGCCGCTCCAGGCTCGCGCGGTACGCCGGGTGCGCGGCGAGCGCGTCGGCCACGCAGGGCAGGACGGCGACGGGCACCCCGAGCCCGTACGCCTCGCACAGGGTGCCGACCGCGAGGGTGTCGGCCAGGCCCGCGGCCCACTTGTTGACGGTGTTGAAGGTGGCGGGGGCGACCACGACGGCGTCCGGCGGCGGGAAGGGGCGCGGGTCGCCCGGCCGCCGCCAGGCGGAACGGATCGGACGGCCGGTCCGTGCCTCGACCTCCGCCGTGTCGAAGAAGCCACCCATGGCGACGGGCGTCGCGATGACCCCGACCTCCCAGTCGCGCTCCTGTGCGGCGGTGATCAGCTTGCTGACCTCCACGGCGATCCCGGCGGCGCAGACGACGACGTAGAGGAAGGGTTTCCCGCCCTGTCCGGGCCCGGCTCCGGTCGCGTTCCCAGTCGCAGTCACCGTCGAACCCTATAGAACCGGGCTCGGCCTCCGGGTCACCTCTCGACGAAGCGTTCGACGTCGTCGGCGGTCGGCCGGAGCAGTCCGTCGCGTACGGCGAGGGCCGTGGCCTCGGCGCGGGAGGCGGCGCCGGTCTTGCGCAGCAGATGCTCGACGTGGGTGTGCACGGTGCGCGGCGACAGGAACAGCGCCTGGGCGATGGCCTGGTTCGTCTGACCGGTGGCCGCCCGGGTGAGGACCTCCAGCTCGCGCGGGCTGAGCCCGTACGGCAGCGGGGCGGGCGTCTCGTGCACGAGGACCGCCCGGCGCACGACCGCCGAGCCGAGGGTGTGGCGGCGGACGGTGACCCGGTACCAGTCGGACCCGACGGGCCACAGGAGGCGCAACCGGGTGCCGTGCGAGTCGGCGAACGCGCGCAGGAGACGGTGGAACTCAGTGTCCTGCAGGACCAGGGCAGGGTCCCGGCCGGGGAGTCCGAGAATGTCGTCGGCGACGACCAGGCTGGCTCGGCCGTCCGCCGGGAGGTCGGGGAGGTCGCCCGCGTGCGCGGTGGGGTCGGCCAGGACGCCCAGGGCGGGCAGGAGGGAGGCGAGCAGCCGGCGGGTCCCGGTGTCGTAGGCGTCGGGGGTCGCGGTGGAGAGGGTGATCAGGCCGACGAGGCGGCCGTGGTGGCGCAGGGCTCCGGTGACCGCGTCGCGCACGCCCGCCGGGTGCATGCGCTCGGCGTAGAACCAGCCGTCGCGGTAGCGCTCGCCCGGGTCCTCGACGTCCTCGCAGATGGAGGGCGGTATCTCGCTGCGCAGGACGTTGGTGTACCAGGGGGTCGCGACGAACTCGGCGGCCAGGGAGGCGGAGACGTCGGCGTCGTAGCCGACGCCCGCGACCTGGGCGTAGGTGCCGGTGATCGGGTCGATCTCCAGGAGGGTGGCGGCGTCGAGGGGCAGGGCGCGGCCCAGTTCGTGGAGGGCCTCCGCGCAGGCGGAGGCGGTGTCGCGTTCGCGGGTGAGCATGCCGATGCGGGTGGCGGCGGCGATCTGGTGGTGGGTGAGCATGCGAGCCTCCCGGGGCCGCCCCGAGACCGGTCAGGTCTTTTGGACCCTAACGATAGGGGTGTGCGGACAGGTGGACAAGGCATTCACCGATCCGTGACCCGAACGCCCTCCGCCGCTCGCCCGCCGGACACCTTCGGCGTCCTCCCACCGGACGCGCCGCACACGTTCGTGCCTCACCGCCGTACGCACTCCCGGCCCACCCGCCGCACACGTTCATGCCTCACCGCCGTACGCACTCCCGCCCACCCGCCGCACACGTTCGGCGCCTCCCTGCCTTACGCGTTCGGCACCTCCCTCCACCCGCCCTCGATGTCCGCCCGTCGAACGCACTCGGTATTTGTACGGATGGTGGGGCGGGGCTCCGGGGTCTTTCCTGTTCGGCACAGCACGACGCCCGCCGCTGACGGCCCCGTTCCCCTTGGAGATCCCCGCCATGACCAGACGCCCCCTTTCCGTCGCCCCGGCCTCACGCAGGCAGTTCCTCGCGTGGTCCGCCGGAGCCCTCGCCACGACCGGACTGGCCGCCACGGGCTGCAGCGCCCCGGAGAGCGGTTCCGGTTCGGCGAACTCGGCGGGCGCGTCCCCCTCCGTGAAGAAGCTCACGCAGATCGGCCTCGACTACCCGTTCACCCAGATCCCGCTCTACAGCACCCTGGTGAAGCTCTCGACGGCCGCCGCGAAGAAGCACGACGTCAAGCTGCTGACGACGAGCGACGCGAGCAACCCCGACACCCAGGCCAGCAACCTCAACACCTGGGTCACGCAGAAGATGCAGGCGATCGTGTCGTTCCCGATGGTCTTCGAGGCCACCGAGTCGATCGCCAAGGCCGCGCTCGACGCGGGCCTGATCTGGGTGACGTACGGCGGAACACTGGAGAACCAGAGCGCCGACATCCAGTTCAGCTTCCGCGAGAGCGGCACGCTGCTCGGCGAGTCGGCCGCGAAGTGGGCCAACGAAGAACTGAACGGGAAGGGGAAGATCGCGTTCCTGGTCGACAACACGATCGAGCTGGGCCGGGAGCGCACGAAGGGCATGATCGACGCGTTCACCAAACTCGCGCCCGGTGTCGACGTGGTGGCGCAGGAGCAGGCCATCGACCCCGACACGGGTCTGTCGAAGTCCAACGCGCTCCTCGCCAAGCACCGCGACCTGAACATCATCCTCGGCATCACGGACGCTGCGGCGTACGGCGGGTTCAAGGCGTTGCAGCAGGCCGGGCGGAAGAACGGCGACAAGAAGACGTTCGTCGGCGGCCAGGACGGCTCCGCCCCCTCCCTCCTCGCCATCAAGCAGGGCACGTTCTACCGGGCCTCCGCCGCCCTCGCCCCGCTGGACATCTCCAACGCCATCGTCGACGTGCCTCTCGCGGTCGCCGCCGGGAAGGCGAACCCGAGCGTCCAGGTGCCGGTGAAGCTGCTAGAGCGCGGCGACACGGCGGAGATCGACGCGCTGCTCGCCCAGAACGGATAGGGCCGCGCGATGGCCGACACGAGCGACATCGACGGGACAGCCAATCCGCCCAATCTGCGGATCACCTCGCTGAGCAAGTCCTTCGGTGGTGTGCGGGCACTGGACGGGGTGGACCTCACCGTGCCCGCGGGGCAGGTCCATGCCCTGCTCGGGCACAACGGCGCCGGCAAGTCCACGCTGATCAAGTGTCTCGGCGGCGCGTTCCCGCCGGACGCGGGGACGATCGAGGTGGGCGGCGTCCCGTACACCCGGCTCAGCCCGCGCGAGTCGATCGCGGCCGGGGTGGCGATCATCTTCCAGACGCTGAGCGTCGTGGACTCGCTGACCGTGGCGGAGAACATCTTCCTCGGCCAGGAGTGGACCCGGTACGGCCGCATCGACCGCCGGGCCCAGGAGAAAGTGGCCGCCGAACTCCTCGACCGGGTCGCCGCGAGCTGCTCACCCCGCGACCGGGTGGGTGAACTGCCCATGGGTCAGAAGCAGTTGGTCGAGATCGCCAAGGCCCTGAGTCGCAGCGCCTCGGTCCTGGTCCTGGACGAGCCCACGGCTGCCCTCTCCGGCACCGAGAGCGATGCCCTCGCCACCCGCGTGGAGGACCTCCGCACCCAGGGCCTCGCCATCGTCTACGTCACCCACCTCCTGGCGGAGGTCGAACGGCTGGCGGACGCGGTGACCGTACTCCGCGACGGCCGGGTCGCCCATCAGACGGCGACGGGGGGCCACAACCGCCGGGACCTGGTGGAGGCGATCACGGGCAGCCGGGGAACCGGGTCGGCGGTACCCGCCGGGAACGGGCCGAGCGCGGGCCGTGGCCCGGCGAGCGGTACCGCGGACGGCTCTGGCATCGAGGTCGCGGTCGTCCCGGACCGCGACGCCGCCCCGCCCGGCGAGCCGGGGCCCGCCGGGCCCCGCGGCCGCGAGGGCTGCTCCTCGGCGGAGACAGACGACCGCCACCGCCGGTCCGGCGGCGCGTCGCCGAGCGCGGGCGGGACGGCGGCGCGTCGGACCACCGCATCCGGTGGTGAAGCTCCGGCCCCCGCCTCACCCGGCACCCACTCCCCCGCCCGCCTCACCGTCCGCGGCCTGCGCGGCCCCGGCTTCGGTCCGGTCGACCTGACCGTCGAGGAGGGCGAGATCGTGGGGCTGTACGGGCTCATCGGGTCCGGGCGGACGCGGGTGCTGGAGACCCTGTTCGGCAGGCGGCGGGCCCTGGAGGGTGCCGTGCGCGTCGGTGAGCGGGCCGTCTCGCCCGCCCGGCCCGCCGAGGCGCTGGCCGCCGGGATCGCGCTCGTGCCGGCCGACCGGCGGGCGCAGGGGCTGTTCCCGGGGCTGAGCGCGCAGGACAACGTGTTGCTGCCGAGCGTGCGGGCACTGGCCCGGCGCGGGGTGCGGGCGCTCGGGGCAGAGCGGCGGGTGTTCGGCTCGCTCGCCGAGGCGGTCGGGCTGCGGCCCGCGCGGCCGGGGCTGCCGGCCTCGGCGTTCTCCGGCGGCAACCAGCAGAAGCTGCTGCTCGGCCGCTGGATCAACGAAGCGCGAGCCGTGGACGTCCTGCTCCTCGACGAGCCGACCCAGGGCGTCGACGTCGGCGCCCGTCAGGAGATCTACGACGTCGTGTCCTCGCTCGCCGAACAGCGCGGTACGGCCGTGCTGTTCGCGTCCAGCGACCCGGAGGAGGCGGCCGGGCTCGCCCACCGCTGTCTGATCGTCGACCGGGGCCGGATCGTCGCCGAACTCTCCGGCGCCGAACTCACCGAAGAGTCCCTGCTGGCCGCCGTCCACGACGCGGGGCCGACCGCACCTTTCACCCCGTCCCACGAAGGAGCAGCATGACCACCGTGACCGCCGCCGAGCGCGTCGTCCCCGGCCCGCGCGCGCTGGTCGCGCACGGGCTGACGACGGTTCGGCGCCATCCTCTGCTCGTCGTCCTCACCCTGCTGGTGCTGGTGTTCCAGCTGTCCACCGGCAGCTTCCTCGACCCCGGCAACCTGCGCGGGATCGCCACCGACGCGGCGGCCCTCGCGATCGTCGCCGTCCCCCTGGCGCTGCTGGTCATCAGCGGCTATCTGGATCTGTCGGTCGGCTCGACGCTGGCGCTCGGCGCCCTGACGGCGGGCTGGCTCGCGGGTGAGCAGGCCCAGTCGCCCGTGGTCGCCGTCCTCGGGGCGCTGGCCGTCGGCGCGGCGGTCGGTGCCGTGAACGGGGTGCTCTGCTGCTATCTGGGGCTGTCGCCGTTCATCGTGACGCTGGGCATGCTGGCGGCCGTGCGCGGGCTGGCACAACAGCTGTTCCCGTTGCCGCTGAGCGGTTTCGGCGACGGTTTCGCATGGCTGGGCGGGGCGCGGATCGCCGGGATCGCGGCGCCCGTGGTCATCGCCGCCGCCGTCCTCGTCGCCGGGGCACTGTTCCTGGCGTACACGCCGACCGGACGGCACGTGTTCGCGATCGGCGTCAACCGGGAAGCCGCCTACCTCTCCGGCATCGACGTCCGCCGTACGCCGTTCACGCTGTTCGTCGTCACCGGTACGGCCGCCGCGCTGGCCGGAGCGATCAAGGCGTCCGTGCTGGACAGTGTGGTCGCGGGCACCTCGGGCACGGGCTTCGAGCTGACCGTGCTCACCGCCGTGCTGCTGGGCGGGGTCGCGCTGAGCGGCGGCTCCGGTTCCGTTCTCGGGGTGCTGCTCGGCGTGCTGTTCCTGGGTTGCCTGCAGAACGGGCTGACACTGCTGAGCGTGCCGACGTTCTGGCAGCAGATGGCCCAGGGCGTGGCCCTGGTGGCGGGCGCCGCGCTCGCCTACTTCGGCCCACGCGCGACCCGATGACCGACCCGACGACCGACCCGACGACCGACGCCCCGCCCTCCCCCTCGCCATCCCCCTTCTCAGACATCCCGGAGAGGTCCTCGTGAGCGACACTTCCCCCACCCTCGTCCTGACCGGCGGTCAGGTCATCACCGTCGACACCGCCTTCTCGGTCGCCGAGGGCGTGGCCGTGCGCGGCCGGGAGATCATCGCGGTCGGCACGGACGCCGAGATGCGCGCCCTGGCCGGACCGGCGACGAGGATCGTCGAGCTGGCCGGGCGGACCGTGCTGCCGGGTATCAACGACTCGCATCTGCACGGCGCCGCGTACGGCCTGTCCAAGCCGCCGTTCTCCCTCTACGTCGGCCATCCGGCGGTCGGCTCGATCACCGACATCGCCGGGGTCGTGGGCGCGGCGGCGCGGGCTGCGGCGCCCGGCGAGTGGATTGTCGGCCTGGGCTGGGACCCCGGCTACCTCGCCGAGTGCCTCGCCGATCCGGGCCGCCTCCCGCACCGCGGTGATCTGGACACGGTGGCGCCCGACCACCCCGTCTGTCTGACGGACTTCTCGCAGCACATGGTGTGGGCCAACAGCGAGGCGCTGCGCCGCTGCGGGATCGACGCCGACACCGAAGCCCCCGACGGCGGGATCATCGACCGGGACGCCGACGGCCGGCCCACCGGCATCCTGCGCGAGGCCGCCGCCGTCCTGCTGCAGGCCGCCCTGCCCTCCCCCACCGTCGCCCAGCGCCGCGAGGCCATCCGGAGGGTCGTCGCCGAACTCCACTCCCGCGGCATCACCAGCTACACCGAGCCGGGCCTCGGCCCCGGCGGCTCCGAGACCCTGTTCGGCGGGCTGAGCACCGACAACTGGACCGCGTACGCCGACCTGGCCGCCACCGGCGGTCTGCACGCCCGCGTCAGCGTCCTCCTCCTGCCCGCGCCGATGGGCGGCTCCGCCGACGACGTCCGCAAGGGCCTCGGCGAACTCCACCGCCCCGAGTCCGCCGACCCCCGGCTGCTCAACGCCATCGGCGTGAAGATCTTCGCCGACGGGGTGCCCCCGAACCGTACGGCCTGGATGAACGAGCCCTACCTCGACGGCGGCCACGGCTCCCTCTGTGTGCACGGGCGCACGCCCGAGCTCCAGGTCGACGAGCTGTTCGACATGATCCGCGTCGCCCACGAGGCCGGATACCAGCTGGGCGTCCATGTCACCGGCGACCGGGCCATCGACCTCGTCGTGGACGCGTTCGTGGCAGCGCAGGAGGCCGTGCCGCGCCCGGACGCCCGGCACTACGTCATCCACGGCGACTTCATCGGTGCGGACAGCATCGCCCGGCTGGCCGCGCACGGCTACGGCGTCAACATGAACCCGGCCATCAAGTGGACGATCTCCGACCTGATGGCGGAGGTCGTGGGCGCGGAACGGTCGGCGTACCAGTGGCCCGCGCGCTCGGCCTTCGACGCGGGGGTCGCCGTGTGCGCCAGCTCGGACGCGCCGATCACCGAACCCGACTGGCGGCAGGGTGTCGCCGGGATGCTGCTGCGCGAGTCGAAGGCCAGCGGCAAGGTCAGCGGACCCGAACAGCGCGTGGAACTCGCCGAGGCGCTGCGGGCGTACACGATCAACCCCGCGCGGCAGGACTTCGCCGAGGAGTGGAAGGGGTCCGTGGAGGTGGGCAAGGTGGCCGACCTGTGCGTCCTGGACCGGCCTCTGCTGGACATCGACCCGCGTGACATCACCGGGGTCCGGGTGGACATGACGGTGTTCGACGGCGGAGTCGTCTTCGAACGCTGAGCCGCTCGGTGCGAGGGGCCGGCGCCGCGAGTGCGGCGCCGGCCCCGCTGTGCTGTCAGCCCGTCAGCGCCGTCACCCGCCGCATGACCTCCTTGCAGAAGGCGCCCACCCCGTCGGGGTCGTCGATGAACTGGTTCGGCTTGACGCAGAAGGTCGTGAAGCCCTGCTCCAACTGCTCCGGTATCGAGGCGAGGGCGGCGCCGAGGTCCGCCGGGGCGTGGTCGTCGGGGAAGACCGCCTGGGTGCCGCCGATCATCTCCAGGTCGGCGGCGTCCCGTCCGGCGGCGGCCATCGCCTCGTCGAGCGCCTTCAGGTCGTCCGGGGTGGGCCGCCCGAGCGGGTGGAAGCCGTGGCCGTGGCGGACCAGCCGGCGCAGTACGGGACCGTGCAGGCGCTGTCCGCCGAACCACAGCCTCGGACCCTCGGGGCGGTACGCCTTGGGCTCGAAGTAGACGTCCCGGAACGGGTAGTGCTCGCTGTCGTGGGAGATCGGGGACGGCCCCCAGGCCTTCGCCCAGACCTCCAGGTGCTCGTCGAGCAGCCGTCCGCGCCTGGCGAAGGGCACGCCGAGCGCGTCGTACTCGTCCTTGCTCCAGCTGACCGTGGGCTGCACCAGCAGCCGTCCCTCGCTGAGCAGGTCCAGGGTGCCGAGTTCCCGGGCCATCAGCAGGGGGTGGCGCAGCGGGGCGAGGACGGCCGCGGCGGCCAGGCGCAGGCGCTCGGTGACGGAGGCGATGGACGCGAGGAGGAGCAGTGAGTTGGGCCAGGGGGTGTACGGGTCCTGATTGCCGGGGAGGGCGTAGTCGCGGGGGTTGCCCATGATGCCGTCGGCGGCGGCGTCGGGGCCGAGCACAATGTGTTCGCTGACCATGACGGAGTCGAACCCGGCGTCCTCGGCCTCGCGCGCCCACCGTACGGCGGCGGGCAGGTCGGCGCGGCCGCCGGTGAGGGTCCAGTTCTCGCTGAGGACCAGCAGCATGCGGGGGGCGGTGCTCATGGGGTATTCCCTCTTCTCCGTACAATTTGACACCGAATGACCGAACCATCGATCCAAGGAGCACCCGTGCCCGGCCAGCGATCCATCACCGAAGCCGAGAAGCTCGCCGCGGCGAAACTGGGGGACTTCCCCATCCGCCGGGACCAGATGGCGGCGGTGGCGAACATCTACCGGGCCGCCTCGGCCGTGCGGCAGCACCTGGAGAACTCCGTGCTGCGCGGCTCGGACCTGACCTGGACGGCGTTCGTGGTGCTGTGGGTCGTGTGGGTGTGGGGCGAGTCCGAGACCCGGCACGTGGCGGAGGAGGCGGGCATCTCCAAGGGCACGCTCACGGGGGTGGCCCGCACGCTGGAGTCGCGTGGGCTGGTGCGTCGGGCGGCCCATCCGACGGACGGCCGGCTGGTGCTGCTGAGCCTCACCGACGCGGGCGAGGAGCTGATGCGGCGGGTGTTCCCGGCGTTCAACGAGGAGGAGACCTTCGTCACCGGGCAGCTCAGCGACGCGGAGTGCCGAAGCCTCGCGGAGGGGCTGCGCAGTGTCGTGCTGCAGGTGGAGGAGCACGGCGAGGAGCGCCGGCTCACCCTGCTGAACGGCGCCGAGCCCGCGCCCCGTCGCAGCGGTCGGCGCCCGAAGGCCTGAGGCCGCCGCACATGGCGCACGAGTCCTTCCACGTCTGCGCCTTTCATGTCGTTTGGATTCAAACAAGGTAGGCAGACGGGGAACCACGGTCAAGAGCCGGCGGTAATTCGTTTGCGGGGGCGGAGCACGCGACCCCAGGATCTGCCCATGCTCATCAACGACGCCTTCCTGCTGCTGCCCCTCGCCACCGCCTCGCCGGTGCGGGCGCAGCAGCAGACCGGCCGACCGTGGGGACCGACACCGCCCCGGTCATGACGGCCGCGCTCCTCGCGGGGCTCCTCGCCGGCTATGGCATCGCCATCCCCGTCGGAGCCGTCGCGACCTACCTCGTCTCCCTCACCGCCCGTACGTCCCTGCGGACCGGAGCCTGCGCCGCACTCGGCGTCGCCACGGCCGACGGACTGTACGCCCTGCTCGCCGCCCTGGGCGGTACGGCCCTCGCGGCCGCCCTGCAACCGGTGCTGGTGCCCCTGCGCTGGGCCTCCGCCCTGGTACTCCTCGCCCTGGCGATACGCGGCACGGTCACGACCCTGCGCCAGTACCGCGCCCGGCGGCTCACCACTCGCCCGCAGCGGGACCCGGTGAGCCCGGCCCGCGCCTACGTCGCCCTCCTGGGGATCACCCTCCTCAACCCCACCACGGTCGTCTACTTCGCCGCGCTCGTGCTCGGCAGCCGCGCCACCGACGCCGTCGGCCCACTGGAACAGGCGGTGTTCGTCCTCGCCGCGTTCCTCGCCTCCGCGAGCTGGCAACTGCTGCTGGCGGGCGGCGGAGCGCTGCTCGGCCGGGCACTGACCGGACACCGGGGACGGCTGGTGACGGGGCTCCTGTCGAGTGCCGTGATCGCTGTGCTGGCGGTACTCATGCTGGGGCCGTCGCCCAATGCCTGAAGCGGTCCGTGAAGGCGGGCAAGTCCCGTGTGCGGGTGGCCGGACGAGGATGAATCCGGAAGGGGCGGGTGTTGAATGCGGGGACAGTCCGTACACGACAACAAGGGACGGTACTCATGCCACTTGAGGGCGAATACGTGCCCAGCCCGACGCAGTGGGTGCGCGAGCAGGTCGAGTTGTACGAGAGCTCGGGCGGCACGCAGGGGACGACGTTGCTGGACACGGGCCTGCCGGTCATCGTGCTCACCACGCGCGGCGCGAAGAGCGGGAAGCTGCGCAAGACCCCGCTGATGCGGGTGGAGCACGACGGGCGGTACGCGGTCGTGGCCTCGCAGGGCGGGGCGCCCAAGCACCCGGTCTGGTACCACAACCTCAAGTCCGACCCCCAGGTCGAGCTCCAGGACGGGCCCGCCCTCCAGGAACTGACCGCGCGCGAGGTCACCGGGGACGAGAAGGCCGAGTGGTGGGACCGGGCGGTCGCCGCGTACCCGCCGTACGCGGACTACCAGAAGCAGACCGACCGGGAGATCCCCGTCTTCGTGCTGGAGCCGGCGAAAGGGTGACGGCCCACCGGCCGCGGCACCGGGCAACTCACCGACGGTGACGGAGAGCGTGTCGCGGGTGCCGGAAAGCGTGGAGAAAGAACTTTCGACACGTCGCGAATGATCCCCCGCGCACCGGGCACCCGAGTCTCAGGCCCCGCCGCGTTCCCCCGTCGCGGCGGGGCTTTCCCCTGCCCGCTCCCCCCAGCCCGTCTTCTCCGTCACGTCGAGGAAGATCTGGTCGGCCTCGGGGACGACGTGGGCGATGGAGCCCTTGATACGGACGGCGACCTCCTCCACCTCCTCGCTGTCGAGGCCGGGGACGAGGTCGACCCGGGCCGCCACAAGGGTGGAGTCCAGGCCGAGTTGCATGGTGAGCAGGGCCTCCACGCTGTCGATCTCGGGCTGCGCCTCCAGCAGGGAACGGATCTTCCGGCTGGGTTCGGGGTCGGCGGCGACCCCGATGAGCTGTTCACGGGCGTCCCGCCCGAGCCAGTAGGCGACGTACACGAGCAGCGCCCCGATCGCGAACGAGGCGGACGCCTCCCAGATCACCTGGCCGGTCACCATGTGCAGGGCCATCCCGGCGATCGCGAGGGTCACGCCGAGCACCGCCGTGCCGTCCTCGGCGACGACCGTACGCAGCGCCGGGTCCCGGAGTCCGTCGACGCCGCCCTGCCCCCGCACCTGGTGCAGGGCGCGCAGCAGTGAGGCGCCCTCGGACAGGAGTGCCACCCCGAGGACGGCGATGCCGACGACATAGCCGTCGTAGGACTCCACGCCATCGGCCGTCAGGGCGTGGACCGCCTGATAGAAGGAGAAGCACCCGCCCATCACGAAGATGCCGACGGCGGCGAGCAGGGACCAGAAGAAGCGCTCCTTGCCATAGCCGAAGGGGTGCCGGCTGTCGGCGGGGCGGCGGCTGCGGCGCAGCGCGGCGAGGAGGAAGACCTCGTTCAGGCTGTCGGCTACCGAGTGGGCGGCCTCCGAGAGGAGGGCGGGCGATCCGGCGAGGAGTCCACCGACGGTCTTGGCCACGGCGATCACGAGGTTGGCGCCGAGGGCGACGAGGACGGTGATCCGGGTCCTGTGGTCCTCCCGCGCCTTGCTCTCCTCATGGCTTCCCGGTCCTTCGAGAACCGCCCCGCCCCGGTCGTCCGTCGTCTCCGTGCCTGCTGATGTCCGCGTCACTTCCGCCGACTGCCCCGGCCCGTCGCGCTCACACCGTGGGTGTCGCGGAAATCGGGGAACTCCATCAGGGCATACGTATCCGGACGGACCGGAAGGACGGACGGCATGAGTGTCGGCGAGGGGAACGAGGCGTACGGGAGGAAGGCGTTCGAGCGGTCCAGGAGCCACTTCGCGGACCGGATCACGGCCGACGGCCGGGACGGCTGGCCCGTGGCGGCGGGCCGCTACCGGCTGGTGGTCAGCCGGGCCTGCCCCTGGGCGAGCCGGGCGGTGATCTCCCGGCGGCTGCTGGGCCTGGAGGACGCCCTGTCGATGGCCGTCGCCGACCCGATCCAGGACGACCGTAGCTGGCGGTTCACACTCGACCCCGACGGCCGCGACCCGGTCCTCGGCATCCGGTTCCTGAAGGAGGCGTACGACGCGCGGGAGAGCGACTATCCCGGCGGTGTCAGCGTCCCTGCGATCGTCGACGTGCCGAGCGGCGAGCTGGTCACCAACGACTACCAGCGACTCACCCTCGACCTCGCCACCGAGTGGACCGACCTGCACCGCAAGGGCGCGCCCGACCTGTACCCGGCGGCCCTGCGCGACGAGATCGACACGGTGATGGCCGAGGTCTACAAGGACGTGAACAACGGGGTGTACCGGGCTGGATTCGCCACGGGCCAGGAGGAGTACGAGAAGGCCTGCGCCGGTGTGTTCCGGCGGCTGGAGGCGCTGTCGCAGCGGCTGGCGCGGCAGCGCTACCTCGTCGGGGAGACGATCACGGAGGCGGACATCCGGCTCTTCACCACGCTGGTGCGTTTCGACCCCGTCTACCAAGGTCACTTCAAGTGCAACCGCTGGAAGCTGGCCGAGGACCGGGTGCTCTGGGCTTACGCCCATGATCTCTTCCAGACCCCCGGATTCGGCGACACCGTCGACTTCGACCACATCAAGCGGCACTACTACCAGGTGCACACGGGCATCAACCCGACCGCCGTGGTGCCGCTCGGGCCCGATCTGGTGGGCTGGCTCACGCCCCACGGCCGCGAGGACCTGGGCGGCAGCCCGTTCGGCGACGGGACGGCCCCGGGGCCGGTGCCCGCCGCCGAGGTCGTGGCCCCGCAGGGTCGTCCCTGACCGACCACATCACCGCAGGCAAGAAGGAGGACCAGATGTCCAAGAAGAAGAAGCTCCCGCTCGCCTACCAGCCCCTGGGGTTCGCCCTCGGCTGGGCGGGCGGTGCGCTGGCCTCGCTGGCGTTCCGCAAGACCTGGAAGCTGATCCGGCACGAGGACGACGCGCCCGACGCCCTGGACCGGGACCGCGGCTGGGGCGAGGTGCTGTTCGCGGCGGCCGTGCAGGGCGCGATCTTCGCGGTCGTGCGCAGCGCGGTGGACCGCACGGGCGCCAAGGCCATCGAGCGGTCCACCGGGGTGTGGCCGGCCACCGAGAAGGGAGGCCGGGACTGACGTTCGGGGCCTGCCCGGTGCCCCGCCGGTCCGGGGCACCGGGCAGGCCCCGGACGCGCCGGTGCCCGTGCCCCGGCAGGCAACGTTCGCCCGACGGGGCGAACGTTGCCTGCCGGCCGCTAGCCCTGCTTCGGGGCCGTGGAGTGTTCGCGGCGCAGGGTGAAGGAGTGGCCTGCCGGGTCGGCGTAGCCGCGCTCCTCGAACGGCCCGGACGCGTCCTTCGTGTCCACCGGACGCCCGCCGAGGGAGACGACCCGGCGCTCGGCCTCGTCCAGGTCGTCGACGTAGAAGTCCAGATGGGCCTGGAGGGAGTTCTCGGGGCGGGGCCAGCTCGGCGGGGTGGCGTTGACGTCCCGGCGGAACGCCAGCCGGGTGCCACAGGCGCCCTCGATCTCGACACGGTTGGCCGTGGCGTCCGTCTCCTCCCCGTCGAGCAGCTCCTTGTAGAACACCGCGAGCTTCTCCGGCTCGGCGCAGTCCAGCACCACCAGGCCCGCCTGTACCAGTGCCATGTCTCCTCCGTACGCGATCCCGGGCGCGGGGGACGGTTCCGCCGCGCCCATACGCTCCCCGGGTACCCGCCGGCTACAGGTTCAGCCGCAGCGTGAGTGCCTGCGGCCGGAACGACTCCCGCTCGTAGAAGCGGATGCCGTCCGCGTTGGCCGCCGAGGCGGTCACCTCCGCGTGCACCGCGCCCTGTTCCCGCGCCCACACCAGGAAGGTGTCGACCAGCCGGGCCCCGACGCGGGCGCGCCGGTGCTCGGGCCGGACGTACAGCGCCATGAGGGTGGCCGATCCGACGGGGCGCAGGGCGGTGGGCCCGGACATCGATCCCGACAGATGGCCCACCACCTCCTCGCCGTGCAGCGCGGCCAGCAGCAGCCGGCCGGGGTCCTGGAGAGCGGCTGTGAAGGCCTCGGCACCGTGCCTGCGCGGCCAGTCCATGTTCAGGCTGGGGTCCCGTTCCCCGCCGTCCTCGGCGAACAGCCAGGAGCTGGAGACGACGATCCCCGGCACGTCCTCGGCGCGGGCGCGCCGCACGATCACCTCTTGCTCACTCATGGACGGGAACCTAGCGGCAGGGTCCGACAACCCGTCGGCGCCGGCCATGGGCACCCCGGGTGGACTTCCTGGACAGTGGTCCAGCTATAGTGGACACCTGTCCATGAAGTTCGGAACATCGAGTGAACCACGGAGTCTGTTGACATGGAGATCCTGGCGAACGTGCTGGTCGCGCTGGTGGCGGTACTGCACGCGTACATCCTGGTGATGGAGATGTTCCTGTGGCAGAAGAAGCCGGGGATGTCGTTCCACGGACTGGACGCGGAGATGGCGAAGCGGACGGCGGCGATGGCCGCCAATCAGGGGCTCTACAACGGCTTCCTCGCCGCGGGTCTGGTGTGGGGCCTGATCGCCGCCGACCCGACCGGCTACCGCGCCCAGATCTTCTTCCTCGCCTGTGTGATCGTCGCCGGTGTGTACGGCGCCGCCACCGCCAACCGCCGCATCCTCTTCGCCCAGGCCCTCCCCGGCGCGCTCGCCCTGGCCGCCGTCCTCGTCGCGGGATGACCCCGGAGGACCCCCGGGCCACGGAGGACCCCCGGGCCGCCCGCACCCGGGCCAGGCTGCGGGAAGCCCTCCTCGACGAGTGCGCCCGGCACCCGCTGCACGAGATCGGCGTGGCAGCGCTGGTCCGCCGGGCGGGGGTCGGCCGGGCCACGTTCTACGTCCACTACCCCGACCTGGAGGCGCTGGCCGTCGACGCCTGCGCCGATGTCGTACGGGAGGCCGTCGAGGCGCTGCACGCCTGGCGCGGGCGCCCCGACCCGGTGCGGGCGCCGCAGGCGCTGCCGGAGTTCTTCGCCGGTCTCGCCCCGCACGCGGCCCTGTATCGCACCCTGCTGGCACCCGGTGGCGGCGGGCCGCTCGGCCGGGTCCTCCACCGCGACCTGCGCGCCTACAGTCTCCGCGAACGCGAACTCGCGGGGGCGGCGGACGCCCCACTGGTGGCCTCCGCCGTGGCGGCCACCTTCGCCGGGGTGCTCGCCGACTGGCTGCACGGCCTCCTCGACGGCACGCCTCAGGAGATCGCCGACCAGGCGTGGCAGCTGCTGGTGGCGCTGCACCGCAGCCGGTGAGCCCCACCGAAGGGGCCCTGGACGTGCGACCGCCCTGGGGGTGACCCGGTGTACGGGTCACCCCCAGGGCCGGGGTCACGCGGGGAGTACGTGCCCCGGCGGGAGATGGCTCCTCGGGACGTCGGAACCCGTCAGAACGTCAGCACGGGCTTGACGGCCTTGCCGCCGCTCATGTCGGCGACCGCCTGGCCGATGTCCTCGAACTTGTAGCGGCTGATCAGCCGGTCGAGCGGGAGCTTGCCCTCCTTGACCAGCTGGACGAGGACCGGGATGGCAGTCTGGATCTCGTTGTCGCCGAGGGTGAGGCCGACGACACGCTTGCCGCCGAGCATGCCGTTGACGTCGAGGGAGACCTCGGTGCCGAACGGTGGGGCGCCCACGATGACAAGCGTGCCGCGCGCGGCGAGGGAGTCGACGCCCTTGCGGAGCACGAAGACGCTGCCGGTGGTCTCGACGACGCCGTCGGCTCCCCGGCCGCCGGTGATCTCCATGATCGCCTCGGTGATGTCGGCGGCCTCGCTCGCGTTCACCGTGTGCGTGGCACCCAGCTCCTTGGCCAGCTCCAGGCGCTCGCCGACCTTGTCCACGGCGATGACCGTGGTCGCGGGGGTAAGGGCCGCCGCCATCACGGCGGAGAGGCCGACGGCTCCGGCGCCGAGGACGACGAGGGTGCTGCCCGCGCGGGGCTCCAGCACGTTCCACACGGCGCCGACGCCGGTCTGGACGCCGCAGCCGAGCGGGGCGATGGAGTCCAGCGGTACGTCCGGGTCGACCTTGACGAGGCTGCGCTCGTCGACCAGGGCGCGCTCGGCGAAGGAGGACTGGCCGAAGAAGTGGCCGCCCAGGTCCTCGCCGTCGCGGCTGATGGTGCTGGTGCCGTCGGCTCGGCGGCCGCCGAGCAGGTTCAGCGGGAGCCAGGTGGCGCAGTACGCCGGGTGTCCGTCACGGCAGTTGTGACAGGCGCCGCAGGAGGTGAAGGACAGGACGACGTGATCGCCGGGCACGACGGAGGTGACACCCGGGCCGACGGCCTCGACGACACCGGCGCCCTCGTGGCCGAGGACCCCGGGGAGGGGGAAGGGCAGCCCGCCGCTGGCGACACCGAGGTCGGTGTGGCACAGGCCGGCGGCGACCATGCGGACCAGGGCCTCGCCCTGCCCCGGCTGGTCGAGGACGACCTCGGAGAGGGTGAAGGGAGCGCCCCCGGACTCGACCACGGCGGCGCGTGTGGTGGTGGACATTCTCATGACTCCTTGTCTGTCCGTGAGCCGCCGCAGCGGGCGGCTCACGAGTGATCCCGGGGAGGCGCTCAGTCGAGCGAGACGACGACGGACTTGACCTTGGTGTAGGACTCCAGCGCTTCTGGGCCGTACTCGCGCCCGAAGCCGGAGGCCTTCACCCCGCCGAAGGGCACGGCGGGGTCGAGCATCGGCCAGTCGTTGACCCAGACGATGCCCGCCTGGAGGCGGTCGGCGACGCGGTGGGCGCGGGTGAGGTCGGTGGTCTGGATGCCGGAGGCCAGCCCGTACGGCGTGGAGTTGGCCAGTTCGACGGCCTCGTCCTCGGAGTCGAAGGGCTGCACGGTGAGGACCGGCCCGAAGACCTCCTCCTGGACGACCCGGGAGTCGTTGGTGAGGTCGGCGATGACGGTGGGCTTGTAGTAGTAGCCGCCGTCCAGGTCGAGGCGCTCGCCGCCGCAGACGATGCGGCCGCCCTCCTTGCGGGCCAGCTCGACGTACTCCTCGACCTTCTTCAGGTGGCGCTCGCCCGCCATCGGGCCGATGACGGTCTCGGGCTGCCGGGGGTCGCCGATCGGCACGCCGGGCACGGCGTCGGCGAGGATGCCGACCACGGTGTCGTGGACCGAACGGGCGACCAGCAGGCGGGGGCCGCCCATGCAGAACTGGCCGGTGTTGAAGACGAAGCCCTTGATGATGGCGCCGATGGCCTTCTCTATGTCGGCGTCCTCGAAGACGAGGTGCGCCGCGTTGCCGCCCAGCTCCATCGTGACCTGCTTCAGTCCCTCGCCGGCGACGCTCGCCGCGTGCCGGCCGGTCGCGGTGGAACCGGTGAAGGCGATCTTGTCGACGCCGGGGTTGCGCAGCAGCGCCTCGCCCGCGACCGGGCCCGTGCCGGTGACCACGTTGTAGACGCCGTCCGGGACACCGGCCTCCTTCAGGAGCCCCGCCATGTAGAGGGCGCTGAGCGGGGTCTCCTCGGCCGGCTTGTGCACGACCGTGTTGCCGGCCGCGAGCGCGGGGGCGATCTTGGAGCCGGCCAGGATCAGCGGGAAGTTGAACGGGGTGATCGCGCCGACCACACCGATCGGGCCGCGCTTGGTGTAGGCGAGGCGGTTGTTCGGGACGTCGCGGGCGGAGCCGTCCAGGGACCAGGCGAGGGAGGCGTAGTACTCGTAGTCGTTGGCCGCGTTCGTCACGTCGACCGCGTGGGCCAGGGTGATGGGCTTGCCGACGTCACGGCTCTCGATGGCCGCGATGTCGTCGGCGTTCTCCCGGATCAGCTGAGCGACGCGGTTCAGGATCCGGCCGCGCTCGCGGCCGCTCAGCCCGGACCACGTGCCGCTGTCGAACGCCTCGCGTGCGGCGCGCACGGCGGCGTCGACGTCGGCGGCACCCGCTTCCGCGACCGTCGTGACCACCTGGCCCGTGGACGGGTCGATCACGTCGGCGCGTGCCCCGTCAGTCGCCTCGAGCCACTGTCCACCGATGAACAGCCGCCCGGGCTCGCTCTCGAAGGTGGTCGTCATTGCCCACTCCTAAGCCTTGATTCAGCCTGATCGCCAAGTCTTCAACCAACAGGATTCCTGCTGGTTCGCAGTTTCATTACACACAGGTTTCCTGTCAATGCCTTACGCTGACCCCATGGTCGGCACCAAGGCACCCCCTTCCCTCCTCTACATGGTCAAGCAGGTCGAGCTCGTTGTCCGCTCGCGCCTGGACGAACTGGTGAAGCCGGCCGGGATCACAGCCCTGCAGTACACGTCGCTCACCGTCCTGGAGCGGCACGACGGACTCTCGGCCGCCCAGCTCGCCCGCGACTCGTTCGTCACCGCCCAGTCCATCGCGGATCTCGTACGCAGTCTCGAGAACCGGGGACTCGTGCGCCGGGAGCGCAATCCGCGCAACCGGCGGGAGCTGCTGATCCTGCTGACGGACGACGGGCGTGAGCTACTCGACCGCTACGCCGAACCCATGCGTGACCTGGAAGAACGCATGATCAGCGACCTCACGGCGCACCAGGCCGACCAGTTCCGGCAGTCGCTGTCGAAGGCGTGGCACGCCCTGTCGTAGAGGGCTCTGCGCAAAACTCCGGACGGATTGCCGGAGAAATCGAAGACATATGTCAATCGAACATGCTGAAATTCACCCTGACGAGGGTAACTTGCAGGGCAGGGACGGGTTTTGCCCTCATGTCTGTCCTGACACAGTCCGGTTGGAGACGATGCCGTCGTGTCGAGCGACCCCACACCGCCCGCGACCGGGTACCTGCGCGTCCGCACGGAGCGCGGCCGTACCGTGCTCGAACTGCACGGCGAGATCGACATCGCGGCGGCCGTGGAGATCATTCCGCACCTCGACGCGGCGACGAGCCGCCCCGGCGCCCGGATCGTGATCGACCTGAGGCAGGTCGAGTTCTTCGACTGCTCGGGCCTGCGGCTGCTCTACCGGGCCCGGCAGCGGGTGCTCGACCGCGACGGCGAGCTGCGCCTGGTCTGCACCCACCCGCTCACCCTGCGCGTCCTGAAGGTCACCGGCCTGGCCCGGCTGCTGCCGCCCGCCCCGTCGCTGGACGCGGCCCTGGAGCAGCCCGAAGCCGCGTCCGGCACCGCGTCCGGCACTTTATGACCCCGCCCCTCGGCCCTCGCCGTTCTCCTGTCTCGGTTGCATCCGTTCCCTCTCTTCCCGCTATTCCCTCGACGGCGCGTCGAACAGGGCGCTGACGGACTCGCCGTTGTGGATGCGCCGCACGGCCTCGGCGAGCGCGGGGGCGATGGAGAGGATCTTGAGCTTCTCGGTGCGTTCGTCCACGGGGACGGGCACCGTGTTCGTGCAGACGATCTCCAGGATGTCGGGCTGCGCACTCAGCCGCTTCAGGGCGCCCGCCGCGAACAGTCCGTGGGTGCACGCCACCCGGATCGAACGCGGCCCCAGCTCCCGCAGCCGCTCCAGAAGTTCCAGGACGGTGCTGCCCTTGGCGATCTCGTCGTCGAGGACGATCACATCCCGCCCGGTGACCTCGCCGATCACCGAGTTGATGCTCACCCGGTCGTCCGCGAACCGCTGCTTGGCACCCGCGGCGACCTGAGCGCCGATCATCCGTGCGAACGCCGCCGCCTCCTTGGCGTTGCCCAGGTCCGGCGACACCACCGTCGTACGGGTCAGGTCGTACTGCCGGAAGTGCGCGGCCAGTTCGCGCAGGGCGTGCAGATGATCGACCGGCACCGAGAAGAAGCCGTGCACCTGCGGTGAGTGCAGGGTCATGGCGAGGACACGGCCGGCACCCGCCGCCACCATCAGATCGGCGACCAGCCGGCCGCCGATGGAGATGCGCGGCGCGTCCTTCTTGTCGGAGCGGGCGTAGGAGTAGTGCGGCATGACCACGGTGATCCGGCCCGCCGAGGCGCCGCGCGCCGCGTCGCACATCAGCAGCAGCTCGACGAGATGCTCCTGAACCGGCGCGACCAGCGGCTGGATCAGGAACACGTCCTTCTCCCGGCAGTTGGCCTGGAGCTGCACCTCCAGACAGTCGTTGGCGAAACGGCTCACCCGGGACGGACTCAGGGGCACCCCCAGGTGCGCGCACACCTCGTCCGCGAGCTCGGGGTGGGCGCTGCCGGTGAAGACGGCGATGTCACGCACGGTCGGCTCCTCGCATGAACATGATCATTACGGGCTGCGCGGCTCATGCTACTGGCCGCCCGGCGTACGCCGATGCGGTACGGCGGCCCGGACGGGCCGCACCCCCGGTCTACGGCGAAGTGCGGACAATCACCAACTCGGCGTTCCCCCCGGGCCTTTGCGGGCATTCGTTGAAAGAGGAAGGAGGACCGTCGACATGACGACGTCCATCAAGCGCACGCGTCTGCCCGGCTGGGCCAAACTGCTCACCGCTGCGGTCGTCCTCATCGTGGTGCTGCTGGCCGCGCTGAGGATGCTGGTCTTCGGGGGGCTGGAGGACGTGTTCGGCACCGAGGAGCACGACCGCTCGGGGCCCACACTCCTGAAGTCCATCCAGGACATGAGCCGTTACGACGCCGCCTCGGGCAACTTCCAGGTCGTCGTCGACCTGGAGAAGGACGCCAAGTACCTGCCGGACGCGATCCGCGGCACCCGCACGCTGTACGTCGGTGCGGGCACCGTCGACGCCTATGTCGACCTCGGCAAGGTCGGCGACAACGACGTGAAGGTCGACGAGGACCGCACGTCGGCCACCATCAACCTCCCGCACGCACAGCTCGGCAAGCCGGCCCTCGACACCGAGCACTCCTACGCCGTGTCCAAGCAGCGCGGGCTGCTCGACCGCCTCGGCGACGTGTTCTCCGACAACCCCAACGGCGAACAGGCCGTGCAGCGCCTCGCCGTCAAGCACATCGGCGACGCCGCGAAGGACAGCAAGCTCACGGACCGTGCCGAGGCCAACACCACCGACATGCTCGAAGGACTGCTGACATCCCTCGGCTTCAAGGAGGTAAAGGTGACGTACGGGTCCTGACGGGTCCTGACGAGCACCCGCGCTCTCCCCGGGTTCGGGGAGAGCGCGACGCACGTCGGCTCATCCGCCGCCTCCGCACGTCCGCGCCCTCCCACGTCCCGCGCTCCCGGGCGCCTCTCCGGCACCCCTCGAACGGGAGCGGGCCCCTGTCACTCGCACCCCGGAGTGCCCGGGGAGGGCGAGGGGAAACCCGCGAAACCCGGCGGACGACTTCCCGCAAGGGTCGTCCGGACGGGAATCGTGGGCCGCTTCGGGGGTAGCCACCTTGTGACAGAGGGAAGTTGAAATCGGGAGGGTCGCATGGCCGGCACCACGTCAAGTTCCCGTTCCACAGCCTCCGGCCGCCGCCCCCCGGCGGCCGCGGACGTTCGACGACCACTCCCACTGCCCCTGCGGCTGCTGGCGATGGCACTGGCCTTCATGGCCATGGTGGCCTTCGGCGTGGTGCTGGCCGGGCTCACCCTCCAGCCGTCCCCGGCGTCGGAGGCGCTCACCCACAGCAACCTCCACCCCGGCAGCTCCCTGAAGCTCTACTGGCACCACCCCGACCCGCGGGACGCGATCAAGCAGGTCGGCGGGAACATCCTGCTGGGCGTGCCGTTCGGGATCCTGCTGCCGGTGCTGGCGCCCGGGGCACGCGGCCTGCTGCGCGTGCCCGCGCTGACCGCGTTGATGATGCTGCTGGTCGAGCTGGTGCAGGGCGCGCTCGTCACCGGACGCGCGTTCGACATCGACGACGTCATCCTCAACACGACGGGCGCGCTGCTGGGCTATCTGCTGCTGGGCCGGCGGCTCGGCCGGGCGGTGCACGCCCGAGTCCCGCGCGAGCCGAAGGCCGCACCGGCCGAGCGCAAGGCACCGACCCAGCGCAAGGCTCCGGCGCAGCGGAAGGCGCCGGGCCGACCGAAGGCACCGCGCGGCGGCTGGGCACAGCGGCTGCGCTTCGGCCGGGGCAAGAAGGCTAGTGCCGCGTCCAAGTGAATTTGTCGCCGCCCACCCAGCGGACCTGGTCGGGGTCGTCGAGGTCGTGGACGACGACCCCGTAGGCCGCCGCGGCCCGCAGCACGTCCGTCAACGTCTTCGCCTCGCCGACCACCTGGCCGTCGATCTCCACGATCCGGAACGGCGGCGTACCGGGCTGCACCCCGAGCACCAGGACCCGGGGATGGGAAATGTAGGGGCTCGCGCTTTCGGTCATGTCTAGAGCGTAGAGCGGTTCCGGCGGTCGGTGACCGGACGGCGTCCGGGCGGGTGAGTCCGGCCGCCCGTGATCGTACGGCCGCCGTGCGGGTACCCGGGGGCTGCGCGACGCTGGAAGCCGGAGGCTGGAGGTGCCATGGATCCCGTCGAGGCCCTGGACCGGATCGCATTCCTGCTGGAGCGGGACCGGGCCCCCACCTATCGCGTACGTGCGTTCCGTACGGCCTCCGCCGTGCTCGGCGCACTCCCGGCGGACGAGGTGGCCGAACGGGCGACCACCGGGTCGCTGGAGTCGCTGAAGGGCGTCGGGCCGAAGACCGCGCAGGTGGTGCGCGAGGCGCTGGCCGGGGAGGTGCCCGGCTATCTGCGGCAGCTGGAACAGGGGACCGAGGCCCCGCCGACGGGCGAGGGCGCGGGTGCGGAGCTGTTGAGGCTGATCCGGGGCGACTGCCATGTGCACTCCGACTGGTCGGACGGCGGCAGCCCCATCGAGGAGATGGGCCGGACCGCCGCGCGCCTCGGCCACGAATGGACCGTGCTCACCGACCACTCCCCCCGGCTGACCGTCGCCCGCGGCCTGTCCCCGGAGCGGCTGCGGGAGCAGCTCGACGTGGTGGCCGCGCTGAACGAGACGTGGGCCCCGTTCCGGCTGCTCACCGGCATCGAGTGCGACATCCTCGACGACGGTTCGCTGGACCAGGAGCCCGAGCTGCTGGAACGGCTCGACGTGGTGGTGGTGTCCGTGCACTCCAAGCTGCGGATGGACGCGCGTGCGATGACCCGGCGGATGGTCGCCGCCGTCCGTGACCCGCACTCCGACGTGCTGGGGCACTGCACGGGGCGGCTGGTGACCGGGCGGGAGCGGCCCGAGTCGGAGTTCGACGCGGAGGCGGTGTTCGCGGCGTGCGCGGAGACGGGTACGGCCGTGGAGATCAACTCCCGGCCGGAGCGGCTGGATCCGCCCCGGCGGTTGGTGCGGGGGGCCGTGGAGGCGGGGGTGTTGTTCTCGGTCGACACGGACGCGCATGCGCCGGGGCAGTTGACCTGGCAGGCGTACGGGTGTGCTCGGGCGGAGGAGTGCGGGGTGCCGGCGGAACGGGTGGTGACCACGTGGGGGGTGGAGGAGGTTCTCGGGTGGGCTCGGGATCGGGAGGTTCCGGAGGGGGTGCCGAGTGCCTGAGTGCTCGGGGGGGGTTCGGTGGGTTCGGTTCGGCGCGTGCGGGTGCGTCGTGGCTTGTCGCGCCCACGCGGGGGAGCCGCATTTGGATACAGCCCCGCGCCCCTGAAGGGCGCGTGTGTCGAAGTCTCCGGAAAGGTGAGCCATGGGTAGGGCCGCTGTTTTCGATGTCGACGGAACCCTTGTCGACAGTAATCACCTGCATGTCGTCGCCTGGTGGGAGGCGTTTCGGCAGGGTGGGCATCAGGTGGCCATGCATGACGTGCATCGGGCGGTGGGGCTGCCGTCCGGGGATCTGATCACGTATCTGCTGGGTGAGGAGCGCGACCCGGAGGAGAAGGACGCGCTGAGCGCGGCGCACAAGGCGTTGTACGGGACGTACTTCGAACGGCTGCCCGCATTGCCGGACGCCGGGCGGCTGTTGCGGCGGCTCGACGGGCAGGGCTGGAGCGTGGTGCTGGCGACCTCGGCGAGCGGGGCGGAGCTGGCCGCGTTGCGGCGGGCGATCGGGGCCGACGACGCCATCGTGGCGACGGCGAGCGCCGACGACGTGGCCGAGGGGAAGCCGGCGCCTGACCCGGTGGTGCAGGCCCTGGAGCTGGCCGGGGCTGAGGCCGAGCGGTCGGTGTTCGTCGGGGACACGGTCTGGGACATGCGGGCGGGCGTCCGGGCGGGGGTGCGCTGCGTGGCGGTGCTCTGCGGCGGTATCCCACGGCCCGAGCTGGAGGCGGCCGGCGCGGAGGCGGTGTTCCGGAATCCGGCCCATCTGCTGGCCGCACTGGAGGAGAGTCCGCTCGGTCGGGAGGAATGACCTGGTGACAGCCGCTGTGGGCGACCTTGCACAACGTGATGCAGATCACCGGCAATGTCCGGATAGGGAAGGAACACCCCCTGGTACTTTCCCGTTGAGCCAACCGTGGGTGCGGACGGGACAGTGTCCCCGGGCCTCACCTTTTGCCCACAGGGACGATCGTTCGGCTGAAGCCCTGTGGAGCCTTTCGCCGAGAGGCGACCGCCGTCCGCGCCCACACACAGACCGCCCCGACCGTGATTCCCCCGTCCCGGTCGGGGCTTCTCCCTTTTCGGACGCGCTCAGGCGTCGAATTCCCGCGGCCCGTACAGCGCCCCCGGCGCGCCCGTCATCAGGGCCCAGTAACGGTCGCCGTACGACCAGTGCCACCACTCGGTGGGGTAGTTGACCAGGCCGGCCGCGGTGAGGGCGGCTCCGAGCGTCTCCCGGTGGGCGCGGGCCTCGGCGGAGATGCCGTCCGCCCCCGTGTAGCAGGCGCCGGCGCTCTCCTCCGGGTCGGCGTTGACCCGCGTACCGAAGTCCAGTTCACGGCCGTCGGCGTCGACGAGGGTCAGGTCCACGGCCGCGCCCGCGGAGTGCGGGGCTATCTCGGGCGGGGAGACATAGCGGCTGGCCGCCGTGCGGATACGGTCGGCGGGCCAGTCGGGGTGCAGGGCGCGCTGCTCGGCCGCGTACTCCTCGAAGTACTCGCGCTGCAGGGACGGCGGGCGGTAGCCCTCGACGAAGAGCAGGCGCAGCCCGTCCGGCAGCAGTGACTGAGCCTCGACCAGCCGGTCGAGCACGCCCGCGCGCAGCTGGGCGTAGGCGCCCGTGGCGTCGGCCTTGCGCTCGTCGACCAGCAGGGGGCCGGCCCGGCGTACGTCGACGAGCGGCTCGTCGGAGTCGTGGACGGGTACGGCCGCCACCTTCGGGTCGGACATCAGGATGATCTCGGTCATGAGCTGATCATCTCGTGGGGCCGGCCGGTTCCCGCGGGGAGGGCCCGGACGGTGGCCGGGCCCTCCCCGCGGAGTGTCCGGATGCGACCGCGTGCATCCGCGGGGTCCGGGTACTCGTGGGCGGCCCTGGAGGAACGAAGCGCGCGAGAGGAGTCAGCGGTGAACGGAGAATCCGGCGGCAGGATCGTGGTCACTGGCGCCACCGGCAATGTGGGGACGAGTCTGGTGCGTCTGCTCGCGGAGGACGCGCGGGTCGGCGAGATACGGGGGCTGGCCCGTCGGGTCCCCGGGTGGGCGCCCGCGAAGACGGACTGGTCGGCCGTGGACGTGGGGTCCGAGCAGGCCGATCTGGTCAAGGAGTTCGAGGGGGCGGAAGCGGTCGTCCATCTCGCCTGGGCGTTCCAGCCGACGCACGACCCGGCCGCAACCTGGCGGACCAATGTGCTGGGCAGCATCCGGGTCTTCGAGGCGGTGGCGGCGGCCAAGGTCCCGACGCTGGTGCACGCCTCGTCGGTCGGCGCGTACTCACCGGGGCCGAAGGACCACGCGGTCGACGAGTCGTGGCCCACACACGGCTGGCCGGACGCCGCGTACTGCCGGGAGAAGGCGTATCTGGAGCGCGCCCTGGACTCCTTCGAGCACGAGCACCCCGGGGTGCGGGTGGTGCGGATGCGGCCCGCGTTCCTGTTCAAGCGGGAGTCGGCGAGCGAGCAGCGCCGTATCTTCGGCGGGCGATTCCTGCCGGGGCCGCTGGCCCGGCCGGAGCTGCTGCCGTTCCTGCCCGACATCCCCGGGCTGAGGGTGCAGACGCTGCACACCGACGACGCCGCTCAGGCATACCGGCTGGCGCTGCACTCCGACGTCCACGGCGCCTTCAACCTCGCGGCGGAGTCACCCGTGGACGCCGCGCTGCTCAGCGAGGTGCTGGGTTCCCGTGCGGTGAAGCTGCCCCGGGTCGCGGCCCGCTCGGCGGTCGCCGCCGCGTGGAACCTGCGGCTGCTGCCCGCCTCACCGCACCTCTTCGACGCGGTCCTGCGGCTGCCGCTGATGGACTCCTCGAAAGCCCGCGACGAGCTGGGCTGGCAACCGGAGCGTACGGCGGTGGAGGTGCTGGAGGAGTTCCTGGAGGGGCTGCGGCAAGGGGCCGGCGCCGAAACGGAACCGCTTCGGGGGCGGAAGGTCGGCTGAGTACGCCCATCTCGCCCCTCGGAGCCGGCATGACAGCGCCTCCCCGGGTCCCACCGGGGAGGCGCCGAGTCTTCGCGGACGCCCAGCGAGGAAGGGCCGGCGGTCAGCCGGACGGCTCGTCGGGCACGGGCTGCTCCGGGTTGACGGCACCCGACCGCGTCGCGCCCTGTCGGCCGGTACCGGCCTCGTCCGTGTCGGGCACGTCGGTGGCTTCGTCGGCCGCGTCCGCGTCCTGCTCGTCGCCGGTGGCGCGCGTCGGGGCCACGTCCCAAGGGTCCTCGGCCTCGTTCGCCTGCTGATCGGGCATGTCCCTCGGTACGGGGTCCCCGTGCTCGCCGGGACCCTCCAGCCGATGATCGGTCACGGCGTGCTCCTTCCTGTCGTGCACCGGACGCGGGTACCTCGGTCTGATCGACTCAAACCGGGTCCACCGCGCGGCCCGGACCGGTTGTGTTCCGTGCGGCTCGGACCATGCCCGGCCCGGACGGGTGCTCCGCGAACAGGGTGCGGCCCGTCAGGAACGGTCGCGCAGCTCCGCCAGCGCCGCCGTCAGCTGTGGCGCAACCGCTTCCCGCCGCCACGCGACCTGCTCGTCGTCCAGGGCGCGTGGCACCACCTCGACCAGCATGATCAGGTAGAGGTAGCTGCGGTAGAGGGCATAGCGTCGGCGGACCGACGGAGTGAACTCGATGCTTCCGCCCGCCTCCTGATAACCCCTCAGGAAGTCGGTGTCCTGCCGGATGTCTCCCAGTAGTGACAGCGAGACGAAGTCCGCGACCGGGTCGCCCCAGAACATGCGCTCACCGTCGATCAGGCCACCGACGCGCGGCGACTCCCCGCGCTCGACGAGGATGTTGCCCTGCCACAGGTCGAAGTGGACCAGACGCGGCACGGTCACCTCGTCGAGGGCGTCGTAGGCGGCCTTCGCCGTACGCGCCACCTCGTCCGCGGGCAGGGGCAGCCAGGCCCGGAAGCGGCGGGCGTCGGCGAGCACGCCGTCGTAGATGGCGGTGAAGGCGGTGCGCCAGTCGGCGGTGAGGGGGCCGAACGTGCCGGACGGGTAGCCGAAGCCGGGGCCGGTCACCTCGTGGAGCCGGGCCACCAGACCGCCCAGCTCCCGCCGCAGCACGGCCTCCTGAACGGGCTCAAGACCGTCCCATCCGCCACCCGGGCAGTGGGTGAGCAGGATGTGGCGGCCGGTCGGGGCGGTCTCGTCGAGGGCGGCTCCGGCCACCCGTGGCGCGGGGACGCCGACGGTCCCGGCTGCCCGGCAGAACTCGGCCTCGGCGCCGAGGAGTTCGCTCTCGTAGGCCAGGCCGGGGGTGGTGGACGGCGGAGGGATCTTGAGAATCAGCCGGGTGCCGTCGGTGAGGCGCAGTTCCTCGACGGTGTTGTACGTGCCGCCGCCGAGCGGCTGCCGCTCGGCGAGCCTCTCTGGCGCCAGACCCGCCGCCGCCAGGAAGAGCCGCGCCCGCTCCCCGTCGTCCACTCCGGTCTCCCTCGTCGCGTCGGACACAGCCGTGCGGGCCCACTCTGCCAGGTGGGCCCGCACGGCTGAACCCTCGTCATCCCGCCGTGCAGACGTCCTCCGCATAGCGGCCGGAGGCGATGAGATCGTCCAGCCACTGTCCGGAGTCCGCGCCGGGGTTTCCGCTCGGCTGGATCCGGGCGAGGACTGGTGGCCCGCGCCTACGCGACGGGGGTGCTCACACCCGGTGCGTGGCCACCGACGAGCGTGTGGGGTCCCGACCGAGCGTGTGGGCGGAGTAGCCCCGACGCGAATATCCATTGGCTCCCTCCCAGGGAGGCGAGTACCTTAGGCGAAAACCTAGTACTCCTAGGTTATGTCCGATCGCCGCCCCTGGAGGAACCCCCATGAAGCCACTCACCGAGCAGGACATCCGCAGCTCCTTCGTCAACTGCTCCAAGGGCGAGGCGAAGCGGATCTCCCTCCCTCGTGACCTGGAACAACGCCCTTGGGAGCATCTGGACTTCCTCGGCTGGCGGGACCCGGGCGCGCCCGACCGGAGCTACCTCGTGACCGAGCGGGCAGGTCGGCCGGTCGGCGTCACCTTGCGTTTTCCGTCCGCGCAGCGCGGCTTTCTGCATCGGAGCATGTGCTCGTTGTGTCTGACGACCCACCGAGGCGGCGGAGTCTCGTTGATGACGGCTCGGAAGGCGGGCGCGGCCGGGCGCGAGGCGAACTCCGTAGGGCTGTACATGTGTGCCGACCTGGCGTGTTCGCTGTATGTGCGGGGCAGGAAGGCGCTCGACACGGGGAGCCGGTTCGAGGAGAGCCTCACGACGGAGGAGCAGATAGCCCGGACGGTGGGCAATCTGTCCGCGTTCCTGCAGAAGTTGTACGACTGACTCCGCCCGCTCCCGCTCCCGCTCCCGGTCCGGCGTCCGCGCCGCCCGGCGGACCCGCCACTCCCCGGAAGCGAACCCCGCGCAGGGACCCTGGCCTCTCCGGCTCCCGGCTCCCGGCTCCCGGCTCCCGGTGCGATCACCCAGGTGACTACTGTCCTCGGTCAGGAGTTCGGTGGAGCGGCGGAAGGGGAACAGCGCAAGGATGCGAGACGTACGTGGTGTGTGGGGCGCGATCGGCACTCGGGTCGCGAAGTGGCGGCAGGACCCGGTGATCGTGCAGTCGGTGCGGTCGGCGGCAGCCGCCACGGTGGCCTATGTGGTGGCACTGCAGCTCAGCCCGGAAACGGCGCCCCTGACGGCTCCGCTGACCGCGCTCCTAGTCGTGCAGGTGACCCTCTACTCCACACTCACCACGGGTATCCGGCGGGTGAACTCGGTGGTCGCAGGCGTCGTCATCGCCATCGGCTTCAGCGTCCTGGTCGGCCTGACCTGGTGGAGCCTCGCCCTGATCATCCTGGCCTCGCTCGCGGTGGGACATCTGGTGCGGGTGAGCGAGTTCGTGCCCGAGGTGGCGATCAGCGCGATGCTGGTGCTCGGGGTGACCAGGGTCGGCGACACGGCGTGGGCGCGGGTCCTGGAGACGCTGATCGGCGCGGTGGTCGGGCTCGCCTTCAACCTGCTGCTCGCTCCCCCGGTGTGGGTGGAGGCGGCCGGCGAGTCCATCGAGGACCTGGCCCGGCGGATGCGGCGGCTGATGATCCGGGTCGGCGAGGAGGCTGCGGGCCGCACCCCGGCGGAGGCCGCGGCGGCCCGGCTCCACGAGGCCCGGGAACTCGACTTCGACATCGTCGAGGTGGACGCGGCCCTCAAGCAGGCCGAGGACAGCCTGAAGCTCAATCCGCGCGTACGGGAGGGCCTGCTGCACCGGGTCGTGCTGCGCACCGGGCTGGACACGCTGGAGATCTGCACGGTGGTCCTGCGGGTGCTGGCCCGCACCCTGACCGACCTCGCCCGGGAGCGGGAGCCCAATCCGCTGTTCTCCGCCCAGGTGGGGGCGGCCGTCGAACGGTTGCTCGCCGAGATCGGCGACGCCGTGGTCAGCTTCGCCGTGCTGGTCACGACCGACATCAGCCGCAGCGCCGAGTCCGCGGAGGCCCGGCTCACCGCCGAGCTGTCGACGGCCACCGCGACCCGCGACAAGCTGGCCCAGCTGCTCCTCGAAGAGATCCAGCGGGACGCCCGTCAGTGGCAGCTGCACGGTGCCGTACTGACGGAGGTCAACCGCATACTGGACGAGCTGGACACCGAGCACCGCTCCCAGCGGCTCCTTGAGGAGCTCGACCGCTGCACCCGCGAACAGCGCGAGCGCTCGCCCCGGCTCACACGCCTGCGCGACCGCGTGCGCATCCCGCGCTTCCTTCGGCGGAACCGGTCCGGCCTCGCCGGACGTACTTAGTGACGTCCTGCCAAGTGACGGGGCAGCACGCGATATCGAAGGGAGCGTACGGAATGGCCGAAGGCACCGTGCGGATCGACGGGACCGCTCTGCGCCTGCCGGGCGGTGTGCAGGTGCGCTTCAAGCGCACCCTGCGCCTGCCGGAGACGGGCACCCACCAACTGCCGCCCGGCCTGGGTGACTTCCCGATCCGGCGGGTCGAGGACCACCCGCAGACCGCGTCGGCGGAGATGCGGGCGCGCGGCGGTGTGATGCTCCCCGTGTATCTGCGCGAGGCGATGTGGCTGCACTTCGGCGGCTCCACGGAACCGGCCGCGCTCCAGGTCGGCGTCGGCAAGGTGTGCGCGGTGTCGGGCAAGCCGTGGAGTGGTGCGCTCGCCCGCGATCCGCAGAACTACGTGGTGCTGCCGCGGCAGCCGTGGCTTGACGGCATCAACTCCGGCAAGGGGACGGTCAGGCAGTTCGTGGCCGTCCCGCTCGGGCTCGGCGCCACGGTCGAGGGCCAGGTCACCGGCGAGGAGGTGTTCGGCGGGGTCCAGCTGCAGTCGTTCCCGCTGAACGACGAGCAGCTCGCCGGGTGGCGGGAGGAGGAGCGGCTGCGCGGCGAGCGGGAGCGAGGCTTGCGACAACTCGGTGCCTACGACGTCTTCGGCGGCACGGGCACGGTCCCGATGCCACCGCCGGGTGCCGCACCTGCGCCGCCCCCGTCCAGCGGGTTCATGCCGCCTCCACCGGGTGGCGGGCCGATGCCTCCCGCTGCCCCGTACGGGGCGGCCGCTCCGGGCGCGGCCCCGATGCGCGGCGCTCCCGCCGCTCCGCCCCGGGCACCGGCCGCGATGGGCCTCGGTGTCGGCGGATCGATGCGCCAGGAGGTCTACCGGGACACCTGGCCGCGCGGCAGCTGGGCCGAGACGCCGGCCGGGCGGATCTTCGTGCACCTTGTCACGCCGCCCGAGTGGCGCCGGATCACCGGGGAGGCCCCGCCGCCGTCACCCGTGGACCGCGCTGCCTACACGCGGGCCGGGCTCCCCTGGTTCGACTACTACGACCAGGACGGCCACGACCTCGACCCGGCCGACGACCTCGGCACGGTGAAGCCCGTCGGCGACTGGCTCGGTGACGACCTCGACCCGTGGCAGGCACCCGCCCCCGGCCAGATCCAGCCGCTCGGTGACGCACCGGGCAAGCCGGTCCAGGACGGCGACTGGTAGCCGGTCCCCACGGCCGACGCGATGGCGACGGCGGGCGTCGCATGGCGCGCGTCGCCCGCCGTCGCCTTTGCGCGGAGGCGCTCGTACCCGTCAAGGTGGTGACGGCCGAGACGAGCGACACCCGAGGTGCACGAATGACGAGTGAGGCGGCAGGGGACCGAGGCGGCTGGAGCAGGCGCCGCGTCCTGGGGCTACTGGCGGGAGCGGCCGTACCGGCCACCCTGGCCGGTTGCGCGGGCTCCGACGGGACGGCCGGTCCCACGTCGTCCTCCCCCGCGCCGAACGCCCCGACGGCTCCCTCCGCGGAGGCGGAGGCCGGGGCGGGAACCGCGTCCGCGGCCGCCTCGCCCTCCCCCACGCCCACCCGCACCGGCCCTCAGCCGCTCTACATCGGCACGTACACCTCGGTCGAGGGCGGCGGCACCGGCATCGGCGTGGCGACGTACGACTCCCGGAGCGGCCGTATCACCGGCAAGGGGACCATCACCGGTGTCGCCGACCCGTCGTACCTCGCCGTACACCCGGACGGCCGGACGCTGTACGCCGTGAACGAGCGCACGCAGGGCGGGGTGACCGCCGTACGGCTGTCCGACCGCAGGATCCTCGGCACCCGGAGCAGTGGCGGCGAGGCACCCTGCCAGCTGTCGGTGCACCCGGGTGGGCGATGGCTGCTGAGCGCGAACTACGGCTCGGGCAGTGTCGCCGTGCACCCCGTCGAGGACTCGGGTGCGCTGGGCGAGCGCACCGATCTCGTGGTGCACAGCAGCCCGGCGCCCGGTCCGGGGCAGAACGGGCCGCACGCGCACCAGGTGATCACGAGCCCGGACGGTGGTCACGTCCTAGCCGTCGACCTGGGCACGGACACGGTGTACACCTACCGCCTGGACGAGTCCCGGGGCACGCTCACGGAGGTCTCGCGGGCGCGCACCCGGTCGGGTGCGGGGCCGCGGCACCTCACCTTCCATCCCGGGGGCCGGTACGCCTATCTCGCCAACGAGGCCGACAACACGGTCGTGGTCTGCGCCTACGATCCCGGCAGCGGCCGGCTCACCCCCGGTGATCCGCAGTCGACGGGCACGGGTTCGGGCACGAACTACCCGGCGCAACTGGTCGTGACGCCGGACGGCTCGTACGCCTATCTCGCCAACCGGGGACACGACAGCCTGACGCGCTACGCGGTCGAGGCGGACGGCGCACGGCTGAGGCTCCTCGACACCGTGCCGGTCGGCGGGGACTTCCCCCGCCAGATCGCCCTCTCGCCGGACGGAGGCCTGCTGTTCGCCGCGCTGCAGCGGTCGAGCGCGGTCAGTGTCTTCCGGGTCGACGCCGAGACCGGTGGACTGCGGAGCGCGGGCGCGCCGTTCGCGTCACCCGTCGCCGTCTGTGCGCTGCCGCTGTAGGGTGCGCGGGCAGGACGCGGCGCTCGCCCGGGAGAGCAGGATGTGCATCCGCTCGGTGAGCTGCGCCATGTCGTCGGCGGGCCTGTGGAACGTCAGGCGTACGTCGCCGTTGCCGCGGGCCCGCTCGATGCGCAGGGTCAGGCCGTGGCGGTCGACGGCGAGCGGCTGGACGCGTACGGCGCCGTGCAGGCTGTCGTGCGGGACGAGCCGGGTGAGGCGCTCGACCGCGTCGGGGTGCGCGTCGGCGAGGTGGGTCAGCAGCCGGGACTCGGCCGTGGCCAGCGGATCCGGTTCGGCGGCGGCGAACTCGTCGAGGTCGACCACCACCGCGCCGGACGGCTCGCGCAGCACGATGCGGGTGGGCCGGAACTCCAGGTCGCCGTCCTTGGGCGCGAACCAGCCGGCGATCCACAGCCGGGCCCGGATACGGTTGCGCACGGGGACGGGTGCCACGTCGGCGAACTCCAGCACGGCTGACGGCTCGCCGCGCGGCGCGCAGATCGCGGCGGCGACGAGCGTGCTGTCCTCGGGGACGCACAGGATCACCCGGCCGTCCTCGGTGACGGTGTGCGCGCCGACGAACTCCTCGCGGCCGCCCTCGGCGGTCACCGCGCAGGACCACGCCGCCGCGAGCACCGAGCGGGCACGCTCCGCCGCGGCGGGCGCGGCCGTCCAGGTGTGACGGTCACCCATCCCAAACCTCCCTTAGGTAAGCCTTGCCTAACCTATCGAAGATCGGGGCGTACGCCAACCACCATCGGCCGATCCGTGGACTTTCCGCTCGCCGGGGCGAACCGACTCACGTGGCGAGGACCCCGAAAAGCGCCCGCGCACACAGGTCCCGCACCTGCTCGCGGGACAGCTCCGAACCCCTCAGCCACTCCAGGCACACGGCCGTCGTGAACGACAGCCACCCGCGCACGGCGAGCCGCATCTCCGGTCGCCCGTCGAGCACCGCCCCGAACTCGGCGTCCGACGCCAGCGCCGCCAGGATCTGCGCCTCCTGCAGGGCCAGCGCCCGCTGGTAGACCTTGCGCACGGCCTGGTCGCCGGTGGCGTCGGCGCGATGGAAGGCCCGGAAGCCGTGGGCGTGCTCCTCGACGTGACGGAGGAACGCGTCGAGCCCGTTGGCGAGCCGCTCGCGCGCCGACCGGCCCGGGGCGGGCGTCATGATCCGCAGCATCCGCTCGCTCTCGCGCTCCACGACGGCCGCGAAGAAGACGCGCTTGTTCGGGAAGTAGTGGTAGAGCAGCCCACGGGAGACGCCGGCGATCTCCGCCACCTGCTCGATCCACACGTCGTCGTACGGGCTCTCCGAGAAGAGCCGGGCCCCGACCGCGAGGAGCTGCTCCCTGCGCTCCTCGGTGCTGAGTCGGCGACGCGGGCGCTCTCCCTGCCTGGCTGCCATGCCGTCACCTTACTTGACGTGGGTTCAACAACGGGACGAGACTGACCCCGCTATTGAACCCGAGTACAACAGCGGGCGGCGGCCTCGGCACGGCGTGCGCGCGAGGGAGATGTGGTCATGACGGCGACGACAGGGGCCACGGCAGTCAAGGGTTTCCGCAGCGCGGAGCTGGGCTGGCCCGAGCTGAGCCGAATACCGCACCCGCCGTACCGGCTCCCCCTCGTCGGCGACGCGCTCGGCACGAACGTGCGTACGCCGATCCAGGAGTCCCTGCGCCTCGGGCGGCGGCTCGGGCCGATCTTCCGGCGGAAGGCGTTCGGCAAGGAGATCGTGTTCGTCGGGGGCGCGGGGCTCGCCGCCGAGATGGCGGACGAGTCGCGGTTCGCCAAGCATGTGGGTCTGGGGGTCGCCAATCTGCGGCCGGTGGCCGGGGACGGGCTCTTCACGGCGTACAACCACGAGCCGAACTGGCAACTCGCGCACGACGTCCTCGCCCCCGGCTTCAGCCGGGAGGCCATGGCCGGCTACCACCCGATGATGCTCGACGTCGCCGAACGGCTGACGGAGCACTGGGACCGGGCGGGCGCGGCGGGCGACTCCGTGGACGTGCCCGGCGACATGACCAAGCTGACGCTGGAGACCATCGCGCGCACCGGCTTCGGCCACGACTTCGGCTCCTTCGAGCGCGCCCGGCCGCACCCCTTCGTCGCCGCCATGGTCGGCACCCTCACCTACGCACAGCGCCGCAACGTCGTCCCCGACCCGCTGGTCCCGCTGCTGCTGCGGGGTGCCGCCCGCCAGAACCGGGCGGACATGGCGTACCTGAACGAGACGGTCGACGCGGTGGTGCGGGCACGGCGGTCTTCCGGTGGCGGCGGCCGGAGTGGCGGTGACGGTGACCTGCTCGACCGGATGCTGGAGACCGTGCATCCGCAGAGCGGGGAGCGGCTGTCCGCCGAGAACGTCCGGCGGCAGGTCATCACCTTCCTGGTCGCCGGGCACGAGACCACCTCGGGCGCCCTCTCCTTCGCCCTGCACTACCTCGCCCGGTATCCGGACCTGGCCGCCCGCGCCCGCGCCGAGGTGGACCAGGTGTGGGGCAGCGCCGTGCGGCCCGGCTACGAGCAGGTGGCCAGGCTGCGGTATGTGCGCCGGGTGCTGGACGAGGCGCTGCGGCTGTGGCCGACGGCACCGGCCTTCTCACGGGAGGCCCGCGAGGACACCGTGCTGGGCGGGGTCCATCCGATGCGGCGGGGCGCCTGGGCGCTGGTGCTGACGGCGATGCTGCACCGGGACCCGGAGGTCTGGGGCGCGGACGCCGAGCGGTTCGACCCGGATCGGTTCGACGCGGCGGCGGTACGCGGCCGGGCCCCGCACACGTTCAAGCCGTTCGGCACGGGTGCGCGGGCCTGCATCGGCCGCCAGTTCGCGCTCCACGAGGCCACGCTGGTGCTGGGGCTGCTGCTGCGCCGGTACGAGCTGAGGCCGCAGCCGGCGTACCGGCTGCGGGTGGCGGAGCGGCTGACCCTGATGCCGGACGGGCTGCGACTCACTGTGGAGCGGCGGGTGGGCGCGGGGCCGGGTACTCCGCAGGTACCGTCGTCGTTCCCGTCGTTCCCGTCGCCCTCGTCCCCGTCGTCGCCCTCGTCCCCGTCGTCGCCCTCGTCCCCGTCGTCGCCCTCACGCTGTCCAGTGACCGGGGCGGGTGACTGACGTCGGCAGCCGTGTCCCGGCGCTGCCGCGTGCCGCGTTGAGCTGGGGCTGGGTCAGGAAGAAGGCGCCGGTCAGGTCCGCGTCGGTGAGATCGGTGTCGCGGAGGTCGGCGCCGATCAGGTCCGCGCCGCGCAGGTCGGCCCCGGTCAGGTCGGCGGCGATGAGGTAGGCGCCGCGGAGGTTGGCCTGTCTGAGGTCGGCGCCCTTGAGGCGGGCACCCATGAGGTCGGCGCCGCGCCGGTTCCGCTTGCGCCCGGCGCCCGCTCGCACGAGGTCACTGACCCTCAGCAGCAGTTCGTTGACGCGCTGCCGGTGCGCGGCGACGTCAAGCTCCCCCAGTTCCTCGGCCGTCCCTCCGGTCAGCCGCTCGGTCTCGTCCAGTGCGCGGCGGAGATCGGTGTGCACCGGGCGGGCGGCGGGGAGGGTCAGCGCCTCGGTCAAGTACCACAGCAGTTCGTGGAGTTGGCGTACGACCGGGAAGACGTCGAACATCCGCCGGGCGTGCTCGCGGCCGCCCGTACGCCAGTTCTCGCCCCCGAAGGTGACCTGGGAGACCTTCTGCCCGGCGCCGAAGCAGTCGTAGACCGTACAGCCGTTGAAGCCCTCGTCCCTGAGCCGGGTGTGGATACCGCACCGGAAGTCGTCCCTGAGGTTGCCGCACGCCTTGCCCGCGGCCTTGTCGACGGCGAAGTCGGCCGAGGCGGCGAAGGGCAGGGCGACACAGCACAGGCCGAAGCAGCTGCCGCAGTCCGCGCGCAGACCGCGCAGGTCATGCAGGTCGAGAGCTTCACCGGATCCTTGTTCCATATGGCTCACCCTAACGACAACTCACCGATGATCTTTCGGCTGCAGAGGGGTGCACCACCGGCCCACCCGCCCCGCCGCCGACAGCGCCCACCACCACACCGCCGTGATCGTCTGCGTCCGCCCCGAGCAGGGCCGGAGCCGGCCACGCCCTCGCCACCCGGGCCCCCGCGCTCAGTCCTGCTTCAGATCCCACCGCCAGTCGTTCGACTTGCTCCAGTGGCCCTTCGGGTACTCCGCGGAGACCTCGCCGAGCAGCGTGAATCCCGCCCTGCGACACACCGCGTTCGACGCGGCGTTCTCCACGCGGGGCAGCGCGTGGAGATGGCGGTGGGTGTTCGCGTCCCGCGCCACCGCGATGACCTCACGGGCGGCCAGTACGGCCAGCCCCCGGCGCTGGAACTCGGGCAGCACCCCCCATCCGGTCTCCCACACCGTCTCGCTCTGCCGGTCGCGCTCCCAGTAGCCGATCGAGCCGACGGTCTCGCCGGTGCCGGCCAGCACGACCCGGTGCATCCGCCCGGCCTCCACGTCGAGGTAGCGGCGGTGCCGGGCGGTGAGTTGTTCCTCGGTCTCCGGGCCGCCCACGTGCTCGGTCATCCCTGGGGTGTTGAGGCGCCGGAGAAGCCAGAGGTCGTCCGCGGACCAGGGCTCCAGGCGCACCCCGCTCTCGACTCCCGTTCCCGTCACCGGGGAAACACCTCGAAGGCAACGGCCGGCCTGCCGCCGAACCGCTCCCCCGTGGTCCGGGCATGGCCGGTGAGGAAGTCGCGCACGTACGTCTCGGGGTCCTCCTTCGTCAGCACTTCGATGTAGCTGCGGTGTTCCAGGAGGGAGGCGACCGCACGGTCGAGGCCTGGGGTGGCGTCCACCGCGTGGGTGGGGTGGGAGGAACTGGCGACGGCGACCCAGCGGACGCCGTCCCAGGGTTCCAGGCCCTGTTCGACGAGCTCGGGGAAGATCCAGCGGTTCCCCGCGTCGCCGGCGGCGTCCAGGGTGGCGCGGCCCACCGCCACGTGGTCGGGGGTGTTCCAGGCGACCCCGCCCCAGGTGTCGCGGTGGTTGAGGGTGATGACCAGTTCGGGGCGGTGCCGGCGGATGGCGGCCGCGATGTCCCGGCGCAGGGCGGGCCCGTACTCGATGACGCCGTCCTCGTGGTCCAGGAACTCGACCTCCGACACACCCACGACGGCCGCGCTGGCCCGCTGCTCCCTCTCACGCAACGGGCCGCACCGGGCGGGCTCCAGGGTGTCGATACCGGCCTCGCCACGCGTCGCCAGGACATACACGACCTCGCGGCCCCCGTCGGTCCACGCGGCGATCGCCGCCGAGCAGCCGTACTCGAGGTCGTCCGGGTGCGCCACGACGGCGAGGGCACGCCGCCAGTCGTCGGGCATGGGCTTGAGCTGGTCCTTCTGAGGGTCCGTCATGGGCGCACAGTAACCCGCGTCACTGACAACCGGGCAGGATCAGGCCGGCACCACCCGGCTCACCCGCCGTCGCTCACGCCTCGTCCCGGGTCAGTGCCAGCAGCCGGTCCAGCACCCGTGGTCCACCGGCCCGTACGCCATCGTGCTCGAACTCGTCCGTGACCCAGGTGCGCAGACCCCGTACGGCGCGGGCGGTCCGCAGGGAGTGGTCCGTGTCGACGTACATGTCGTCGTGGTAGACCGCGGCCGCGACCGGGACCTCGTTCACGGCGAGTCGGTCAGGATCGTAGAGGGGCGGCCGGCCCCGGTCCTCGGCCAGCACCTCCGCGGTGTCGCGCAGCGGGCGCAGGGCGGGATCGTTGTCGAACATCCAGGGGTGCACGGACTCGCCCGTGAAGAGCACCGGGCCGTCGCCGGTCAGCGTCTTGGCGGCGTCGAACTGCGGCAGGCTGTGGCGCACCCGCTCCGCCGCCCAGCTCGTGGGGCCCGCGTCCTGGCCGTAGCACGCCTCGTGGAGGAGCGCGTACAGCGGATGGCCCGCGTACGACAGCAGGCCCTGGACCTCCTCCTGGAAGGAGTCGGCAAGGGCGGGGCCCTGCGGGGTGTGGACGAAGGCGTCCTCCAGCAGGAAGTGCAGCCGGTGGCTGCCGTCGCCGCGGCCGAGGAGGATGCCGAGGGACTGGAACGCCTCGACGGTGAACCGGTAGCCGTTCGGCAGGACGACGTCGTGCTGGAGCAGGTGGTCGGCGATCCGGCGGGCCCGCTCGACGTCCTGCGGGTAACGGGCGTAGTGCGCGGCGACCTTGCGCTCCACACGCGGGTAGGCCGCCCGGTAGACGTCCTCGGCGCTCGCGTCGAGGGAGGGCAGTCCGCCGGTGATGAGGACGGTGCTCAGACCCTCGGGGGCCTGGGACAGGTAGGTGACCGCGCAGAAGCCGCCGAAGCTCTGGCCGAGGACGGCCCAGGGGGCGCCGCCGGTGACCTCGGGCCGGATGGCCTCACAGTCGCGGACGATGGAGTCGGCGCGGAAGTGGGCGAGATAGTCGGCCTGTTCGGCGGGGCCGCCGCGCATCGGCAGGGTCTGGCGGTTGGCGGGGGTCGAGGCACCCGTGCCGCGCTGGTCCAGCAGCAGGACCCGGTAGTCCTCCAGGGCCCGGCACAGCCAGGCCTCACGGCCGACGAAGCGGTTCGCCCCGAAGCCGGGGCCGCCCTGCAGATAGACCAGCCAGGGCAGTTCGGCGTCCGCCCTGTCGCTCGCGACGACCTCGCGCGCGTAGAGGTCGATCCGCTCCCCCGCCGGGTGGTCGTGGTCGAGGGGGACGGTGAAACGGCGGTCGGTGAGGACGACACCGGGCTGCCGGTAGCTGACGGACAACAGGGCTCCCTGAGCGGACGGATTCCAGGCCTTGGTCCAGTCCAGCACAGATTCTCCGCCCGGCCGACCCCGTGGATCAAGAAATTCTCGCTGAACCGGGGATCAGTACGTCGGCCGCCGTCGGTGCGCGGTCGCCGAAGCGGCGCTCAGCGTGCCGAGAGGCTGGAGCGACGCACCACCAGCTCGGGCTGGAGGACGACCCTCCGGTGCTCGTGCCGGATGAGCGCGGTCTCGGCCTCGGTCTCCTCCAGGAGGAGTTCGGCGGCGAGGGCGCCCATGGTGACGGCGGGCTGCCGTACGGAGGTGAGGGGGACGGCGGCCGCGGCAGCGAACTCGATGTCGTCGTAGCCGACGATGGCGAGGTCGTCGGGGACGCTCACACCGGCCGCGTACATGGCCTGGAGCACGCCGAGGGCGAGCAGGTCGTTGGCGCAGAAGACGGCGGTGGGGCGGTCGGCGAGGCCGAGGAGGCGGGCACCGGCGTCCCGGCCGGCGGCCACGTCGAGGCGCTCGGTGGGCAGCTCGCGCAGGGCGTCGGCGCCGAGTCCCGCCTCGCGCAGGGCGTTCAGGGCACCCGTACGGCGGTCGCGGACCTGGTTGAGGCCCGCCGGTCCGCTGACGTACGCGATGGAACGGTGGCCCGCGTCGACCAGATGCCGGACGGCGAGGGCGCCGCCCGCGACGTCGTCGACGGAGACCGAGCACTCGGTGGTGCCCTCGGCGACCCGGTCGACGAGGACGAAGGGGATGCCGTGGCGGCGGAACGCCTCGATGTTGCGTCCCGTCGCGTCGGCGGGGGTGAGCAGGACACCGCGCACCCGTTGTTCGGCGAAGAGCGAGAGGTACTCGGACTCCTCTCCGGCGCTCTGTGCGCTGTTGCAGACCATCACGCCGAGTCCGGCGTCGCGCGCGGCCCGCTCCGCACCGCGCGCGACGTCGACGAAGAAGGGGTTGCCCATGTCGAGCACGAGCAGCCCCATGATCCGGCTCCGCCCGGCCCGCAGCTGGCGCGCCGACTCGCTGCGGACGTAACCGAGGCGGTCGATCGCGGCCAGCACACGGGCTCGGGTCCCGGAGGCCACCGAGTCCGGCCGGTTGATGACGTTGGAAACGGTGCCGACGGAGACTCCGGCGGCTGCGGCGACGTCCTTGATACCCACCGGCTGCGACATCGGACGAGGACCTCCAGGAAAATACGGAGCGGCGGGCTTACGTTCACATTACCTTCGGGACCACCACAAGAACGGCCCGGTCGGGCGGCAGAAACGTTGCCCTGGTGCGTTGGATCAGGCGGGCAGGGCGAAGTCGACGACGCGGAGCGCCGACGGTGTCGTACCGCTGGACTTCACCTGGTACATCACGGACAGGACATTGTCCTGGGCGATGCGGGTCTCGTCGATCACGACCTCGCCGAAGGCGTTGAGGGCGCTGGGGTCGAACAGCGACTTCCAGTCGGTGTAGCCGGAGGCCGCGGAGGCGCCCCATATCCGGCCGAAGGGCAGGATCGCGTACGCGTTGTTGTACTTGTCGAGGGCCAGCTTGGTGCGCTGGCTGGAGCCGAGCGCGACCGGGATCTCGGTCTTCTGCCAGGTGCCGGAGGAGTTCTTGCGGACGTGGAAGGCGCGGCCGTTCGCGGTGCGGTTGGTGACGTAGTTCGTCGTGCACTGACCGAAGCGGCCGGGGACGTAGCTGATGATCGCGTGCGGGCGGCCGGCCGAGTCGGTGAACTGGCTCTCCTGGTTCATCAGGGAGTGGTCCGGGTTCAGCGCGTCGATCACCAGTCCGGCGTCGGTGACGGCGACCTTGTCGGAACCGCCGGTGGTGCCGACGACCGTGCCCGCGTTGTTGCGCCAGGTGCGGCCCCGGTCGTCCGAGAAGACGTAGCCGGTGTCGTGGTTGGTGATGCCGCCGCCGTTGCACATCACGGCGCCGTTCTGCTCGCGCCAGGTGAAGAAGGAGTGCAGGCGCCCGTTCTTGTCGTAGTCGATGCCGTGCAGGTACATGTTGCGGACGGAGCTGGAGCCGTGCTCGCTGGTGTACGTGCCGGTGGAGCTGGTCCACTCGCCGAGGTTGGTCCAGGAGGTGCCGTTGTACTCGGCGATGGCGTTGCGGCCGTTGCCGGAGATGCCGACGCGGTAGCTCAGCTGGAGCTTGCCGTCGGGCATCGAGACGAACTGCGGGTAGGTGAACTGCGAGGTGAGCGCCAGCCCGTCGAGGGTGGACTGTGGGGCGCCGAAGCGGCTCGTGGTCCAGCTGAGCCCGGCCGGGTTGTCCATGAGCCCGGCGACCGACTTGACGTAGGTGAAGCCGTCGCTGTGCGAGTCCATGTTGAGGTGGAGGCGGCCGTCGACCTTGGAGACGCCCATGGAGATGACGTTGTGGGAGTCGTTGTAGCGCAGTGTGTGGCCGACCTTGACGGTGGACCAGGTGCTGGAGCCGAGGACGCGGCGGCCGACGACGGCGTTGCGGTCGGCGGTGTACCAGACGGCGTACTGGTAGCCCTTGTAGGTCAGCAGACCGTTCTTCTGGAACGAGTTGTTGTTGACCAGGCCGTCGTAGGACACGAAGAAGATGGCCTGGCTGTCGAGCAGCGTGTTGCCGGTCTGGCTGACGGACGGGCCGGGGTCGGCGGCGCGGGCGGTGGCGGCGCCGAGGACGGGGCTCACGACGGCGCCGGCGAGTGCGGCGCCGAGCAGCGTACGTCTCTTCATCTCGGGGACTCCATTGTCGAGCGAAATGGGGAGGGGGAGGGTGCTGCGACCTGGGGGGGTCAGGCGAGGTGGAAGACCTCGGTGAGAGGCTTCATGGCCTCATCGGGCCGGGCGCCGTCGAGGGACTCGAAGAACGGCGCCATCTCCTTCTGCCAGCGGGCGTTGACCTCGGCGGCCTCCATGCCGGCGAGGGCTGCCTGGAAGTCCTCGGTCTCCAGATAGCCGACGAGGAGGCCGTCGTCGCGCAGGAAGAGGGAGTAGTTGTGCCAGCCGGTGGCCGAGAGCGCCTTAAGCATCTCCGGCCACACGGCGGCGTGCCGCTCGCGGTACTCGTCGATCCGGTCCTGACGGACCTTGAGGAGGAAGCAGACGCGCTGCATGAGGTACCGCTCCTGGGGTGAGGGGGGTGGCTGTGACGCCGGTTCGACGGATCAGAAGTTGAACTTGTCGATGTTGTCCTTGGTGAAGACGGTCGGCTTGCCGAGGCTGATCACGCCGTCCTTGCCGATGGTGTACTCGCCCATGTCACCGGCGGTGAAGGTCTCGCCCTCCTTGCCGGTGATCTGGCCGGAGACCAGCGCCACCGCGGTACGGGCGGCCAGCTCGCCGAGCTTCGCCGGGTCCCACAGCTCGAAGCCCTCGACGGTGCCGTCCTTGACGTACTTGCGCATGTCGTTGGGGGTGCCGAGGCCGGTCAGCTTGACCTTGCCCTTGTACTTGGAGCCCGACAGGTACTGGGCGGCGGCCTTGATGCCGACCGTGGTCGGGGAGATGATCCCCTTCAGGTTCGGGTACTCCTGGAGGAGGCCCTGGGTCTGCTGGAAGGACTTCTGGGCGTCGTCGTCACCGTAGGCGACCTTGACGAGCTTGATGTCCTTGTACTTGGGGTCGGTGAGTTCGTCCTTCATGAACTCGATCCAGGTGTTCTGGTTGGTCGCGGTCTGCGCTGCGGACAGGACCGCGATCTCGCCCTTGTAGCCGATCTGCTCGGCGAGCAGCTGGACCTCGGTGCGGCCCAGGTCCTCGGCGCTGGCCTGTGAGACGAAGGCGTTGCGGCACTCCGGCTTGGTGTCGGAGTCGTAGGTGACGACCTTGATGTCGTTGCTCATGGCCTGCTTGAGCGCGGTGCACAGGGCGCCCGGGTCCTGCGCGGAGACGGCCATGGCGTCGACCTGCTGCTGGGTGAGCGTGTTGACGTAGTTCACCTGGCCGGAGGTGTCCGTGGCGCTGGACGGGCCGACCTCCTTGTAGCTGGAGCCCAGCTCCTTCAGGGCCGCCTCGCCGCCCTTGTCGGCGGAGGTGAAGTACGGGTTGTTGACCTGCTTCGGCAGGAAGCCGACGGTCAGGCCCTTCTTCAGCTCGGCGTTCGGGTCGGCCTTGCCGGTGGCCGCGGCGGAGGCGGAGTCGTCCTTGACGTCGCTCTTCGTGGTACCGCCACAGGCGGTGACGGCGAGGGCGAAGGAGGTGACGGCGGCGAGAGCCGCACAGGAGCGACGAAGGGTTGCTCTGCGCATGACGAGGGTTCCTTTTCGAGGAGGTGTGGTGTGACGCGCCCCGTCGCTGTTCTCAGGGGCGCACGGCTGTACTTGTGTGCGGCTTCCGCCGCGTGGGGCGCGGCCGGCCACAGGGGACCGGCAGCTTTCAAACAGCCTTTCCGGCGGGGCCGAGCCCGGATTTTCGCCCGGCTCTGGCGAGAGCGACCTGCCGTGCGACCCGGGGGCCGAGCACGGACAGCACGAGCAGGACACCGGTGACGACGATCTGCGACTGCGCAGAGACGTCCTGCAGGCTCATCACGTTCTGCAGGGTGCCGAGCAGGAACACACCGGCGATCGCGCCGCCGAGCGTCCCCTTGCCTCCGTCGAAGTCGATGCCGCCGAGCAACACGGCGGCGATGACGGAGAGTTCGAGTCCGGTCGCGTTGTCGTAGCGGGCGCTTGCGTAGTGCAGCGCCCAGAAGATCCCGGTGAGGGAGGCCATGAGGCCGGTCACCGTGAAGAGGATCAGCTTCTGCCGCTTGACGCGGATACCGGTGAAGCGCGCGGCCTCCTCACTGGCGCCGATCGCGAACAGGGAGCGCCCGAACGGGGTGGCGTGCAGGGCGATCACGGCGATGACGAGCAGTACCAGGAAGGGGATGAAGGCCTGCGGGACGAAGCTGTCGCCGATCCGGCCGGCAGCGAAGTCCAGGTACTGGGTGGGGAAGTCGGTCACCGCGTCGGAGCCGAGCACGATCTGTGCGATGCCCCGGTAGGCGGCGAGCGTACCGATGGTGACGGCGAGGGAGGACAGGCCGAGCCGGGTGACCAGCAGGCCGTTGATCAGTCCGCAGACGACGCCGAGGAGCAGGCAGATCGGGATGATCGCCTCGATGGTCATGCCCTGGTTCCACAGGGCGCCCATCACCGCGCCGGACAGACCGGCGGTGGAGGCGACCGACAGATCGATCTCGCCGGCGACCACGAGGAGGGTCATCGGGAGGGCGACCAGCGCGATCGGCAGGGTGTTGCCGATGAGGAAGGACAGGTTGAGGGCGTTGCCGAAGCCGTCCACGGTGGAGAAGGACAACAGGAGCACGACGATGAACGTGGCGCCGACGGCTGAGTCCCACCTTTTCAGGGCGGACCAGCTGCTCGCACGCGACAGGGTGGAGTCAGCCATGGCGGGCGTTCCTCTTCTTCAGGGCGGCCGCCACCCTCAGCGCGACCACACGGTCCACGGCGATGGCGAGGATGAGCAGGATGCCGTTGATGGCCAGCACCCACACCGAGCTGACACCGAGGGCGGGCAGCACGCTGTTGATGGAGGTCAGCAGCAGGGCGCCGAGCGCCGCGCCGTAGACACTGCCGGAGCCGCCGGTGAAGACGACGCCGCCGACCACGACCGCGCTGACGACGGTGAGTTCGTAGCCGTTGCCGGTGCTGGAGTCGACGTTGCCGAAGCGGGCCAGGTACAGCGCTCCGGCGAGGCCCGCGAGGGCGCCGCAGAAGGTGTACGCCACCAGGATCCGCTTGCGGACCGGGATGCCGGCGAGGCGGGCGGCCTCCGGGTTGGAGCCGAGGGCGTACAGCTCGCGGCCGCTGCCGAAGTGCTTCATGTAGTACGCCGTGGCCACCAGCACCGCCACCGCGATCAGTGCCAGATACGGCACCGCGGAGATGCCGCCGGAGCCGAAGTCGATGAATCCGTCGGGCAGGGCGGACGCGGTGATCTGGCGGGAGCCGACCCAGATCGAGTCGATGCCCCGGATGATGTAGAGCGTGCCGAGGGTGACGACGAGGGCGGGCACCTGGCCGAGGCTGACCAGCAGACCGTTCAGCAGGCCGAAGCCGATGCCCATCAGGACCGCCAGGAACACGGCCACGACCGCGTTCCCGCCGCCCTGGAGATAGGTGCCGGCGGCGAAGGCGCTGATGCCGAGGGTGGAGCCGACCGACAGGTCGACGTTCCGGGTGATGACGACCAGCGACTGGCCGACGGCGACCAGTACCAGGATGGTCGCGTTGAGCAGGAGGTCCTTGATGCCCTGCTCGGTGAGGAACTCGCTGTTGCCGAGCTGGGTGACGACGATCATCACCAGGAAGACGGCCAGGATGGCGAGTTCACGCATCTTGAAGACGCGGTCCACGAGCCGGGTGCCGCTGGACTTGGGCACCTCGGCGACGGGGGTGTTCTGAGGGGTGGTCACCGTCATGCGGCGGCCCTCCCGGTGGCTGCGGCCATCACGGATTCCTCGGTGGCTTCGGAGCGAGGGATCTCGGCGGTGAGCCGACCCTCGTGCATCACGAGCACGCGGTCGGCCATGCCGAGGATCTCGGGCAGGTCGGAGGAGATCATCAGTACGGCCACGCCGTCGGCGGCGAGCTGGCTGAGGAGGCGGTGCACCTCGGCCTTCGTACCGACGTCGATGCCGCGGGTGGGCTCGTCGACGATCAGCACCTTCGGCCCGGTGGCGAGCCACTTGGCGAGGACGACCTTCTGCTGGTTGCCGCCGGACAGCGTGTTGACGGTGTCGGCGATCCGGGCGTACTTCACCTGGAGCTTGACGGCCCAGTCGAGGGAGCGGCTGCGTTCGGCGCCGCGGTCGACGAGGCCGGCCTTCACGGTCTTGCGGAGTCCGGTGAGCCCGATGTTCCGCTCGATGGACATGTCCATCACCAGGCCCTGGGCGCGGCGGTCCTCGGGGACCAGGGCGAGCCCGGCGGCCATCGCGGTGGAGGGGGCGCCGTTGGTGAGCGCCTTGCCGTCGAGGTCGACCTCGCCCGCGTCCCAGCGGTCGATGCCGAAGACGGCCCGCGCCACCTCCGTGCGGCCGGCGCCGACGAGGCCGGCCAGGCCGACGATCTCGCCGCGGCGGACGTCGAAGGAGACATCGGTGAAGACGCCCTCGCGGGTCAGCCGGCGCACGCTCAGCGCGACCTCGCCCGGCTCGACCTCCTGCTTCGGGTACAGCTCCGCCAGGTCGCGGCCGACCATGCGGCGGACCAGGTCGTCCTCGGTCATGCCCTCGACCGGTTCGCTGGCGATCCAGGCGCCGTCGCGCAGGGTGGTGACCCGCTGGCAGATCTGGAAGATCTCCTCCAGACGGTGGGAGATGAAGAGGACGGCGGAGCCCTGCTCGCGCAGGGTGCGGACGACACCGAAGAGCCGGGCCACCTCGCTGCCGGTGAGGGCCGCCGTCGGCTCGTCCATGATCAGGACGCGGGCGTCGAAGGAGAGCGCCTTGGCGATCTCGACGATCTGCTGGTCGGCGATGGACAGGCCGCGCGCCGGGCGGTCGGGGTCGAGTTCGACACCGAGCCGCTGCATCAGGGCGAGAGTCGCCGCATGGGTGGCCTTGTGGTCGATGCGGCCGAGGGCGCGGCGCGGCTGGCGGCCCATGAAGATGTTTTCGGCGATCGAAAGGTCGGGGAAGAGAGTGGGCTCCTGGTAGATCACGGCGATGCCCGCGTCCCGGGCGTCGGCCGGGCCGTGGAAGACCGTGGGCTCGCCGTCGAGGAGCACCTGACCGGAATCCGGTCGGTGCACCCCGGCGAGGCTCTTGATCAGGGTCGACTTGCCCGCGCCGTTCTCCCCGGCGAGTGCGTGCACCTCGCCCGGGAACAGTTCGAGGGACACGTCCCGCAGGGCGCGTACGGCGCCGAAGGACTTGGAAATGCCCTTCAACGCGAGAACGGGGGCCGGACCCGTGTCGGACCGGTGGGTCATGGGGGCTCCTCGACGACGGCCGGTGGCTGGCTGAGAAGCTGCCTCACTGCGCCGTGAAAGGTTTCAACTGGGTTGCCGGGACGTTAGGCATCACACGCATGTCACGTCAATGGGTTTCGGTCGAAATTCTTTCGATAGAAGTGGTCACAACAGGGTCACGGCGAACGATATTGAGTGCAGGGGTTGACAGTGAGGCGAGCCACTCATAGTTTCCGGTGCTGAATCGTTTCAGACATCGAAGTCGGTAGGAGCCCTGACGTGACCGAGCTCGCCGCGGTGAAGGCCGCCCTCAAAACACAGGCCGTCGAGACGCCGTCGTGGGCGTACGGGAACTCGGGAACGCGCTTCAAGGTGTTCGCCCAACAGGGTGTTCCGCGCAATCCCTGGGAGAAGCTGGACGACGCCGGGAAGGTCCACGAGTTCACCGGGGTGGCCCCGACCGTGGCGCTGCACATCCCCTGGGACAAGGTCGAGGACTACGCGGCCCTCGCGAAGCACGCCGAGCAGCGTGGCGTGAAGCTGGGCGCCATCAACTCCAACACCTTCCAGGACGACGACTACAAGCTGGGCAGCGTCTGCCACCCTCAGGCGGCGATCCGCCGCAAGGCGGTCGATCATCTGCTGGAGTGCGTCGACATCATGGACGCGACCGGGTCCCGGGACCTGAAGCTGTGGTTCGCGGACGGTACGAACTATCCCGGCCAGGACGACATCCGTGAGCGGCAGGACCGGCTGGCCGAGGCGCTCGCCGAGGTCTACGAGCGGCTCGGGGACGAGCAGCGGATGCTGCTGGAGTACAAGTTCTTCGAGCCGGCGTTCTACGCGACCGACGTGCCGGACTGGGGCACCGCCTACGCCCACTGCCTGAAGCTCGGTCCGAAGGCGCAGGTCGTGGTCGACACCGGGCACCACGCGCCGGGGACCAACATCGAGTTCATCGTGGCGACGCTGCTGCGCGAGGGGAAGCTCGGCGCGTTCGACTTCAACTCGCGGTTCTACGCCGACGACGACCTGATGGTGGGTTCCGCCGACCCGTTCCAGCTCTTCCGGATCATGTACGAGGTCGTGCGTGGCGGCGGGTTCACTCCCGAGGTCGCGTTCATGCTCGACCAGTGCCACAACATCGAGGCGAAGATCCCGGCGATCATCCGGTCGGTGATGAACGTGCAGGAGGCCACGGCCAAGGCGCTGCTGGTGGACCGGGACGCGTTGCGCTCCGCTCAGCAGGCCGGGGATGTGCTGGAGGCCAACGCGGTGCTGATGGACGCGTACAACACGGATGTGCGGCCGTTGCTGCGTGAGGTGCGCGAGGAGATGGGGCTGGACGCCGACCCCATGGGGGCGTACCGCCGGTCCGGATGGGCCTCGAAGATCGTTGAGGAGCGGGTGGGTGGAGAGCAGGCGGGTTGGGGGGCGTGACCGCTGCGCCGGGCTGAAGCCGATTGCCGTATTTCGTCTGCCACGTTCCGTCGGATGCGGACTGCGGGCCGGTTCGTGGCTGGTCGCGCAGTTCCCCGCGCCCCTGAAGGGGCACTGCACTCCCCCCTCTCTGCACACGTCACCGTAAGGATTGATCGCACATGGCAACCCATTCCGAAGCCGCAGCTCTGCTCGCCCGGTCCCGTCGGCTCGGTGCCGATCCCCGCAACACCAACTACGCCGGTGGCAACACGTCCGCCAAGGGGACCGACACCGATCCCGTCACCGGAGGTGATGTGGAGCTGATGTGGGTGAAGGGGTCCGGCGGTGACCTCGGGACGCTCACCGAGGCGGGGCTGGCCGTGCTGCGGCTCGACCGCATGCGGGCGCTCGTCGACGTGTACCCGGGCGTCGAGCGCGAGGACGAGATGGTGGCCGCGTTCGACTACTGCCTGCACGGCAAGGGTGGGGCGGCGCCGTCCATCGACACCGCCATGCACGGGCTGGTGGACGCCGCCCACGTCGATCACCTGCACCCCGACTCCGGGATCGCGCTCGCCTGCGCGGCCGACGGGGAGAAGCTGACCGCCGAGTGTTTCGGGGACAGCGTGGTGTGGGTGCCGTGGCGGCGACCCGGCTTCCAGCTCGGGCTGGACATCGCGGCGGTCAAGCGGGAGAACCCGCAGGCCATCGGGTGCGTGCTGGGCGGACACGGGATCACCGCCTGGGGTGACACCGCCGAGGAGTGCGAGAAGAACTCGCTGCACATCATCCGTACGGCCGAGCAGTTCCTCGTCGAGCGCGGGAAGGCCGAGCCGTTCGGGCCCGCCGTCGAGGGGTACGCGGCGCTCGCCGCCCCGGAGCGCGGGGAGCGGGCCGCCGCCCTGGCGCCGCACATCCGGGCGATCGCCTCGCAGGACAGGCCGCAGGTCGGGCACTTCACCGACGCGGAGGTCGTCCTCGACTTCCTGGCGAGCGCGGAGCACCCGCGGCTCGCCGCCCTGGGCACCTCGTGCCCCGACCACTTCCTGCGTACGAAGGTCCGGCCGCTCGTGCTGGACCTTCCGCCGACCGCCGATCTCGACGCGGCGATCGCGCGGCTGAAGGAGCTGCACGCCGAGTACCGGGACGAGTACGCCGCCTACTACCAGCGGCACGCCGAGCCCGACTCCCCCGCGATGCGCGGCGCCGACCCGGCGATCGTGCTGATCCCGGGGGTCGGCATGTTCAGCTTCGGCAAGGACAAGCAGACCGCGCGGGTGGCCGGCGAGTTCTACGTCAACGCGATCAACGTGATGCGGGGCGCCGAGGCCGTGTCGACGTACGCGCCGATCGAGGAGTCGGAGAAGTTCCGCATCGAGTACTGGGCGCTGGAGGAGGCAAAGCTCCAGCGGATGCCCAAGGCGAAGCCGCTCGCGACGCGAGTCGCGCTCGTCACGGGTGCGGGCAGCGGGATCGGCAAGGCGATCGCCCACCGGCTGGTCGCCGAGGGGGCGTGTGTCGTCGTCGCCGATCTCAACGGCGAGAACGCCGCCGCCGTCGCCGAGGAGCTGGGCGGGGCCGACAAGGCCGTGGCCGTCACCGTCGACGTGACGGACGAGGAGCAGATCGGTGCGGCCTTCAAGGCCGCCGCGCTGGCCTTCGGCGGTGTCGACCTCGTCGTCAACAACGCGGGCATCTCGATCTCCAAGCCGCTGCTGGAGACGTCGGCCAGGGACTGGGATCTCCAGCACGACATCATGGCGCGCGGTTCCTTCCTCGTGTCGCGCGAGGCGGCCCGCGTGATGATCGCGCAGGGGCTGGGCGGCGACATCGTCTACATCGCCTCGAAGAACGCCGTCTTCGCCGGACCCAACAACATCGCCTACTCCGCCACCAAGGCCGACCAGGCGCACCAGGTGCGGCTGCTGGCCGCCGAGCTGGGTGAGCACGGTATCCGCGTCAACGGGGTCAACCCCGACGGTGTGGTGCGTGGCTCCGGGATCTTCGCGGCGGGCTGGGGCGCGCAGCGTGCGGCGACCTACGGGATCGAGGAGGAGAAGCTGGGCGAGTTCTACGCGCAGCGGACCATCCTCAAGCGCGAGGTGCTGCCGGACCACGTGGCGAACGCGGTGTTCGCGCTGACGGGCGGGGAGCTGACGCACACCACCGGTCTGCACGTCCCGGTCGACGCCGGCGTGGCCGCCGCCTTCCTCCGATGAGCACGCGTGCGACGAGCGGGTCCGTGAAGTCGTACGCGGCGGTCGACCTCGGTGCGTCCAGTGGGCGTGTCATGGTCGGCCGCGCGGGGCGGGACTCGCTGGAGCTGGTCGAGGCCCACCGCTTCCCCAACCGCCCGGTGCGCACACCCGAGGGGCTGCGCTGGGACGTGCTGTCGCTGTACGCGGGGGTCCTGGACGGGCTGAAGGCGGCCGGCCAGGTCGACTCCGTCGGGATCGACAGCTGGGCCGTCGACTACGGGCTGCTCGACGCCGACGGGGCCCTGCTGGGCAACCCGGTGCACTACCGGGACACCCGTACCGAGGGTGTCGCGGAGAAGGTGTGGGCCACCGTGCCCGCCGCCGAGCTGTACGCGGCGACCGGGTTGCAGTACGCGCCCTTCAACACGCTGTACCAGCTGGTCGCCGCCCGGTCGTCCGCCCAGCTGGCGTACGCGAAGAGGCTGTTGCTCATCCCCGATCTGCTGACGTACTGGCTGACCGGTGAGCTGGGGACCGAGCTGACCAACGCCTCGACGACGCAGCTGATCGATCCCAGGACGCGCGACTGGTCGTACGACGTGGCGGCGCGGCTCGGGGTCGACCTGGAGCTGTTCGCGCCGCTGCGGCGGCCCGGGGATCCGGCGGGGCTCCTCCAGCGGCGGGTGCTGGAGGAGACGGGGCTGGCCGGACCGGTTCCGGTGACGACGGTCGGGTCGCACGACACGGCCTCGGCGGTGGCCGCCGTCCCGGCCACCGGTGAGCGGTTCGCGTACATCTGCACCGGCACCTGGTCGCTGGCCGGCCTGGAGCTGGAGGCTCCGGTGCTGACCGAGGCGAGCCGGGCGGCCAACTTCACCAATGAGCTGGGGCTCGACGGCACGGTCCGTTACCTCCGGAACATCATGGGGCTGTGGCTGCTGCAGGAGTGCGTACGGGAGTGGGGGAACCCGGATCTCGGGGAGCTGCTGCGGGCCGCGGCGGGGGTGCCCGCGCTGCGGTCGGTCGTGGACGCCGGGGACTCGGCGTTCCTCGCGCCCGGCCGGATGCCGGAGCGGATCGCGCAGGCGTGCCGGGAGTCGGGGCAGCCCGTTCCGCAGACGCCCGCCGAGGTCACCCGCTGCATCCTCGACTCGCTGGCCCTCGCCCACCGGCGGGCCGTGACCGAGGCCCAGGCGCTGGCCGACCACCCCGTGGACGTCGTCCACATCGTCGGCGGCGGCACCCGCAACGCCCTGCTCTGCCAGCTCACCGCCGACGCCTGCGGGCTGCCGGTGGTGGCGGGACCGGCGGAGGCGGCGGCCCTGGGCAACGTCCTCGTCCAGGCCCGCACCCACGGCCTGGTGGGCGACCGGGCCTCGATACGGCGGCTCCTCGCCCGCACCCAGCCGCTGGTGCGGTACGAGCCGCAGGGCGACCCCGCGGCCTGGCGCGCGGCGGAGGACCGGCTCACCGCACGGTGAGCCGGGCGGCCTCGGGCGGGGTCCTTCCCCTCGCCGGTCGGCGCGCGGGTTCGCCCGTGGCCGCCGATCGGTGGGGGGCTCTCGCCCTTCGCGTACTCAACCCGTACTCTGCACTCATCCGATGATCGACCCCCAAGGAGCCGCGATGCGTGTCGCCCTGTTCCTGACCTGTGTCAACGACACGCTCTATCCGGACACCGGCCGGGCCGTGGTGAAACTGCTGACCAGGCTGGGTGTGGACGTCGACTTCCCGATGGGTCAGACCTGCTGCGGGCAGGCCCACTACAACACCGGGTACCGGCACGAGGCCGAGCCGCTGGCCCGGAAGTTCTCCGATGTATTCCGGGAGTACGAGGCGATCGTGACGCCGTCCGGCTCGTGCGGTGCGATGGTGCGGGAGCTGTATCCGCGGATGGGTGAGCGGGCGCGGGCGGAGGGGCGCGGGGACACCCTGGCGCGGACGCTGGCGCCGGTCGTGCCGAAGACGTACGAGCTGACCGAGTTCCTGGTGGACGTGCTGGGCGTGACCGACGTCGGCGCGTACTACCCGCACAAGGTGACGTACCACCCGACCTGCCACGGGCTGCGGAGCCTCGGCCTCGGCGAGCGGCCGCAGAAACTGCTCCAGGCCGTGAAGGGGCTGGAGCTGGTGGAGCTGCCGGGCGCCGACGAGTGCTGCGGCTTCGGTGGCACGTTCGCCGTGAAGAACTCCGATGTCTCGGCGGCCATGGGTACGGACAAGGTGCGCAACGCCGAGTCGACGGGCGCCGAGGTGCTGTGCGCGGCCGACAACTCGTGCCTGATGCACATCGGCGGCACGATGACCCGGCTGCGCACGGCCGTACGCCCGGTCCACATCGCGGAGATCCTGGCGAGCACGGAAGAGGAGCCCCTCGGATGAGCGGGACGTATCTCGGTATGCCGGCCTTCCCGAAGGCCGCGCACGAAGCCGTGCACAACACGACCCTGCGCGGCAATCTGCGCCACGCCACGCACACCATCCGTGCCAAACGCGCGAGCGCGGTCGCGGAGATGTCCGACTGGGCCGCGCTGCGCGAGGCCGGCAAACAGATCAAGGACCACACGCTCCGTCATCTCGACCGGTACCTCGTGCAGTTGGAGGAGGCGGTCACGGCCGCGGGCGGCACGGTCCACTGGGCCGCCGACGCGGACGAGGCCAACCGGATCGTCACGTATCTCGTCAAGGCGACCGGGGAGAGCGAGGTCGTCAAGGTCAAGTCGATGGCCACGCAGGAGATCGGGCTGAACGAGGCGCTGGAGGCCGAGGGGATCAACGCCTACGAGACCGACCTCGCCGAACTCATCGTGCAGTTGGGCAAGGACCGGCCCTCGCACATCCTCGTCCCGGCGATCCACCGCAACCGGGGCGAGATCCGTGACATCTTCGCGCGCGAGATGAGCGAGTGGGGCCGCCCGGCCCCCGAAGGCCTCACCGACTCGCCCGCCGAGCTGGCGGACGCCGCGCGGCTGCATCTGCGGGAGAAGTTCCTGCGCGCCAAGGTCGGTGTCTCCGGCGCCAACTTCATGGTCGCCGAGACCGGCACGCTGGTGGTCGTGGAGTCCGAGGGCAACGGCCGGATGTGCCTCACCCTGCCCGAGACCCTGATCTCCGTCGTCGGCATCGAGAAGATCGTCCCGACCTGGCAGGACCTGGAGGTGTTCCTGCAGACCCTCCCCCGCTCCTCCACGGCCGAGCGGATGAACCCGTACACCTCCACCTGGACCGGCACCACCGACGAGGACGGCCCGCAGGCGTTCCACCTCGTCCTCATCGACAACGGCCGCACCGACACCCTCGCCGACGAGGTGGGCCGCCAGGCCCTGCGCTGCATCCGTTGCTCGGCCTGCCTCAACGTCTGCCCGGTGTACGAGCGGGCGGGCGGCCACGCCTACGGCTCGGTCTACCCGGGCCCGATCGGCGCCATCCTGAGCCCTCAACTCCGGGGCACGGGAAGCGAGATCGACGCCTCCCTGCCGTACGCCTCCTCGCTGTGCGGCGCCTGCTACGAGGTGTGCCCGGTCGCCATCGACATCCCCGAGGTGCTGGTGCATCTGCGGGAGCGGGTCGCGCAGGGCGGCCCGGTGACGGAACAGGGCAACAAGGTCGTCCTCAAGCCCGCGAAGGGGCACGCAGCCGAGCGCGCGGCGATGCGCGCGGCCCGCTGGGCGTTCAGCCACCCCGGCGCGCTGCGCACCGGGCAGCGGCTCGCGTCCCGCACCCGCCGCTTCCATCCCCGTACGCTGCCGGGCCCCGGCAAGGCGTGGAGCGCCAGTCGCGATCTTCCCGCGCTGCCCGCCGAGCCGTTCCGGGACTGGTGGCAGCGTACGAACGGCGGAAAGGACACGGGCAAGTGAGCAGCAGGGATCTGATCCTGGGCCGGGTGCGGCGCGCCCTCGCCGACGTCCCCCGGGACGAAACGCCGTACGAGCAGGCGGTCGAGCGGGGTTATCTCCGTGAGCACGGAGCACTGGGCGTCGCTCGGACGGTTGAGCTGCTGGCGGAGAACCTGGCGGACTACCGGGCGATCGTGCACCGCACGGACGCGGACGGGCTCGCCGGGGTCGTCGCCGGGCTGTTGCGTGAGCACGGATCGAGGACGGTGCTGGCTCCGCCGGGACTGCGCGAGGAATGGCTGGCGGCGAGCGAAGCGGCACGCGTACCGGACCACGGGGAGAGCACCGCGCACGAGCTGGACCGGGTCGACAGTGTGGTCACCGCCTGTGCCCTCGCCATCGCCGAGACCGGCACGATCGTCCTCGACGGCTCCCCCGACCAGGGCCGCCGCCGGATCACCCTCGTACCCGACCACCACATCTGTGTCGTCCGCGTACCGGAGCAGGTCGTGTCGTCGGTGCCGCAGGCGCTCGAACGCCTCGATCCGGCCCGCCCGTTGACCTGGATCTCCGGGCCGTCCGCCACCAGTGACATCGAGCTGGACCGGGTGGAGGGGGTGCACGGCCCGCGCACCCTGGAGGTGGTGCTGGTGACCGGGAGCGGCGACCAGGCCGTTTCTGACGGCTCTTGAAGCCGTTCGTGAGCGGTCACGGACGAGTCCGGTGAGGCGGCCGGCGCCTCACGAGTCACCTCGCGCGGCGCCGATCGGCCGGATGATCTCCGACAAAGAGCCAGCAGAAGCGACCTGGTGCCGCGGCAGGCAGCGTTCGCCCGTGAAGGAGCGGCGTCCGGTGCGTGCTCTCGGCGTGCCGGCCGAAGGCCCTCGTACTGGATGTACTCGGGTCCTCGGCCGGTGCGGCGAGAGAGCGTGCCGGGCGTCGCGACGGGGCGAACGTTGCCTGCCGCCGCACTGGCACCGGGAATCGGCTCGGCTTCCCGGACGTGGCATCGCGTCCGGGAAGCCCGCGGGCCGCGGTCGGCCGGATCTCGACGGTGGGCGGCCGTTCCGGTCGCTGTGCGCTGATCACGTACGTGGCGATCTTGCTAGGTTGGCGGCGTCCACACGCGCCAACACGGGGAGTTTCCATGCCACTTGACCGTCCGGTGATCAACAGTGGTGTTCCGCACTCGGCCCGGATCTGGAACTACTGGCTCGGCGGCAAGGACTGCTACGAGATCGATCGGCAGGTCGGGGACGAGATCCGCGGGGTGAACCCCCGGATCGTCGACATCGCCCGCGCCCAGCGGGCGTTCCTGCGCAGAACGGTCACTCACCTGACCGAGGAGGCCGGCTTACGGCAGTTCCTCGACATCGGCACCGGGCTGCCCACCGCGGACAACACCCACGAGGTCGCCCAGCGCACGGCCCGGGACGCTCGGATCGTCTACGTCGACCACGACCCGACCGTCCTCGCCCACGCCAACGCCCTGCTCACCAGCGCCCCCGAGGGCGCCACCGCCTTCATCGCGGCCGATCTGCGCGCCCCGGACACCATCCTCGAACGCGCGGCCGACACTCTCGACCTCACCCGCCCGGTCGCCCTGCTGCTGCTCGGCATCACCGCCCATGTGCCCGACGAGAGCGTGTACGGCATCGTCGCCCGGCTCCTCGACGCCCTGCCCTCCGGCAGCCACCTCGTGCTCGCCGACAGCACGGAGGTGTACCGGCCGGAGGCGATGCGCAGGATGGTCGAGCACTGGAACGAGACGAGCGACAACCCGCGCGTCAACCGCTCCCCCGAGCAGCTCACCCGCTTCTTCGACGGGCTGGAACCGCTGGAACCCGGGCTCGTGTCCGTGGCCCGGTGGCGGGCAGAGCGGGGCGGCTCCGACGAGCCGTGGGAAGTGGACTGCTTCGGCGGGGTGGGCCGCAAGCCGTGAGCGTCGCGGCACAGCGCCGACGACACGGGGAGCACCGCTCACTCCTGGCCAAAGCTTCGGCGGCCACCCTCAGATCCGACCCCGGTCCCGCGTACGCGCCCTCGCGGCCGTCGGCGCGGAGTACCGCGGAGAGGTGGAGCGTGGCCACGAACGCGGCCCACACGATCCGTCCGCAGACACAGGGGCAGCAGCGCGGCGCGGTCCCGGGTGACCCGGAAGGAGGCGCCGAGCAGCACAGCGCCGGCGGTCACGCCGAGGGCCACCACGATCTGCCGGGCGCCCGCACGCCCCGACGCCCGCCCCCTCCGGCCCACCGGTCTCGGCCGTCGGTCTCGCGGCACCTGAAGCGGTCATGGTCGTTGTTCCCAGGTGGGAGTGCCCAGGGCCCGCGCCCTGCCCCCCGGCCGACGGTCACGGACGGTGGCCGCGGCGGCACAGCAAACCTGCATAGTTCGTTTTCTTGAACTGTTCGTGTTTATGAGGGTAGGTTGGCGCCATGACCGCATCCCAGCCTCCGAACACCGCCGAGGAGCTGCGCGGTGCCGGCCTGCGGGTGACGGCCGCGCGCGTGGCGCTGCTGGAAACCGTCCGGGACGGAGACCACCTCGGCGTCGAAGCGATCGCCTCCGGAGTACGCGACCGCGTGGGCCACATATCGCTCCAGGCCGTGTACGAGGCTCTGAACGCGCTCACCGGTGTCGGGCTCGTACGCCGCCTCGAACCACCCGGCAGCCCGGCCCTGTACGAGGGCCGTGTCGGGGACAACCACCACCACCTCGTGTGCCGCTCATGCGCTGCCGTGGTCGACGTCGACTGCGCGGTCGGGCACGCCCCGTGCCTGACCGCCTCCGACGACCGTGGCTTCGCCGTCGACGAGGCCGAGGTCATCTACTGGGGCCTGTGCCCCCGGTGTTCCCAAGCCAAAGCCAGCCTTTCAGCACCGTGATCCACCCCCGTTTTCGGAAGGACTCCCCCGATGACTGAGAACCACGACGCAATCGTCACAGACCCCAAGCCCGAGGAGACGGGAGGCTGCCCGGTCGCCCACGGGCGCGCCGCGCACCCGACCCAGGGAGGCGGAAACCGTCAGTGGTGGCCGGAGCGGCTCAACCTGAAGATCCTCGCCAAGGACCCCGTCGTGGCGAACCCCCTGGGTGAGACGTTCGACTACGCCGAGGCGTTCAAGAACCTCGACCTCGCAGCCGTGAAACAGGACATCGCCGAGGTACTGACCACCTCGCAGGACTGGTGGCCGGCCGACTTCGGCAACTACGGCCCGCTGATGATCCGTATGGCCTGGCACAGCGCCGGTACGTACCGCATCAGCGACGGCCGCGGCGGTGGCGGTCGCGGTCAGCAGCGCTTCGCGCCGCTGAACAGCTGGCCGGACAACGGCAACCTCGACAAGGCCCGCCGTCTGCTGTGGCCGGTCAAGAAGAAGTACGGCCAGTCCATCTCCTGGGCCGACCTCATGATCCTCACGGGCAACGTCGCGCTGGAGCAGATGGGCTTCGAGACCTTCGGCTTCGGCGGCGGCCGCGCCGACGTCTGGGAGGCCGACGAGGACGTGTACTGGGGTCCCGAGACCACCTGGCTGGACGACCAGCGCTACACCGGCGACCGTGAGCTGGAGAACCCGCTCGGCGCCGTCCAGATGGGCCTCATCTACGTCAACCCGGAGGGCCCCAACGGCAACCCGGACCCGCTGGCCGCGGCCCGCGACATCCGTGAGACCTTCCGCCGCATGGCGATGAACGACGAGGAGACCGTCGCCCTCATCGCCGGTGGTCACACCTTCGGCAAGACCCACGGCGCGGGCCCGGCGGAGAGCGTCGGCAACGACCCCGAGGCCGCCACCATGGAGGAGCAGGGCCTGGGGTGGAAGTCCACCTACGGCACCGGCAAGGGCGGCGACGCCATCACCTCCGGCCTGGAGGTGACGTGGACGGAGACGCCCACCCAGTGGAGCAACAACTTTTTCAAGAACCTCTTCGAGTACGAGTACGAGCTCACCCAGAGCCCGGCCGGCGCGAACCAGTGGGTGGCGAAGAACGCCGAGGCGATCATCCCCGACGCCCACGACGCGTCGAAGACGAAGCTCCCGACGATGCTCACCACCGACCTGTCGCTCCGCTTCGACCCGATCTACGCGGAGATCTCGCGTCGCTTCTACGAGAACCCCGAGCAGTTCGCGGACGCCTTCGCCCGCGCCTGGTTCAAGCTGACCCACCGTGACATGGGCCCGAAGTCGCTGTACCTCGGTTCCGAGGTCCCGGCGGAGACGCTGATCTGGCAGGACCCGCTGCCGGAGGCCGAGGGCGCGGTCATCGACGCCGCCGACATCGCGGCGCTCAAGGCCAAGCTCCTCGCCTCGGGTCTGACCGTCTCGCAGCTGGTGTCCACCGCGTGGGCGTCGGCCTCCACCTTCCGTGCCAGCGACAAGCGCGGCGGCGCCAACGGTGCCCGTATCCGCCTTGAGCCCCAGCGCGGCTGGGAGGTCAACAACCCGGACGACCTGCGTCACGTCCTGAGCGTCCTGGAAGGCGTCCGGTCGGAGTTCAACACCGGCGCCAAGAAGGTCTCCCTGGCCGACCTGATCGTCCTCGGCGGTGCCGCCGCGGTCGAGAAGGCCGCCAAGGACGCCGGGCACGACGTCGTGGTTCCGTTCACCCCGGGCCGCGTGGACGCGACCGAGGAGCACACGGACGCGGAGTCGTTCGCCGCGCTGGAGCCGACGGCCGACGGGTTCCGCAACTACCAGGGCAAGGGCAACCGCCTCCCCGCCGAGTACCTGCTGCTCGACAAGGCGAACCTGCTCTCCCTGAGCGCCCCCGAGCTGACGGTCCTCGTCGGTGGCCTGCGGGTCCTGGGCGCCAACCACGCCCAGTCCACGCACGGCGTTCTCACCGAGACCCCGGGTGTGCTCACCAACGACTTCTTCGTCAACCTGCTCGACCTGGGTACGGCCTGGAAGTCCACGTCCGCGGACCAGACCCTCTTCGAGGGCCGTGACGCCGACACCGGCGAGGTCAAGTGGACCGGCACCCGTGCCGACCTCGTCTTCGGCTCGAACTCCGAGCTGCGTGCCCTCGCCGAGGTCTACGCGAGCGACGACGCCAAGGAGAAGTTCGTGAAGGACTTCGTCGCGGCGTGGGCCAAGGTCTCCGACCTGGACCGTTTCGACCTGGTCTGATCGTCCCGATCACAGCGTCCGGGCCTGCCCTTCACAGGGCCTGCCCGGACGTTTTTCGTGGGCAGGCATGGGGTCGGACGACCGGATCAGCCGACCGTGGGACGACCGGATCCGGTACGGCCGGGCGGGCGGGCGGGCCGTTCGTGCCCTTCCACTCGGCTACGGAGACACGCCCTCCGAGTGTGGGCCCCGACGAGACGACACCGCCGCGAGCGGCGAACGAGACGACCCGCACCGCCTGGGACCCCGCCTCCACGCAGCCCTGTTCAGGACGGCCGCCGCGGCCCTGACCCCGGTCACCCCGTGGGGCGGGCGTCCTCCGGGGCGCCGATCCAACGGCTCGCCTCGACGTCGGCGGAGGTGTCCCGTAGCAGGGTGGGGGCGATGATCAGCTCCTCGACGACCGTCCGCTGCGGAAGCGTGGCGCACAGCAGTACGGCCCGTGCCACGTCCTCCGGCTGCACCATGGCCGCCCGCTGCTCCTCGCTCGGCGGGGCGGCACGGCTGTCCAGGATCGGGGTGTTGACCTCGCCGGGGAGGATGCGGGTGGCGCGGACGAGGTCGTTGCGGAAGGTGTTGTGCAGATAGGTCATGAAGTTGCGCACGCCCGCCTTCGCCGCACCGTAGGGGGCTCCGCCGAGGAGGGTGGGCCGGATCGCGGCGAGCGAGGAGATGGTGATGATCGAGCCGCCGCCGCGCTCCAGCATGTCCGGGAGGACGGCCCGGGTGAGCAGATAGACCGCGGTGAGGTTGACGCCCATGACGGCGTTCCACTCGTCCTCGCCGATCCAGCGGACGTCGACGACCCTGCTGGCACCGCCCGCGTTGTTGACGAGGATGTCGACGGGCCCGGCGGCCTCCCGGGTCCAGTCGACCAACTCCCGCACCTCCTCGGCGTTCTCGACATGCGTGGAGTGGGTGAGCGCCGTGCCTCCGGCGTCCTCGATGACGGCGGCGACCTCGTCGAGGATGTGCTGCCGGCGTCCGACGAGGACCACCGTCGCGCCCTCCTCCGCGAGCATCAGCGCCGTCTCCCGGCCGATGCCGGTGCCGGCCCCGGTGACCAGCGCGGTCTTTCCTTCGAGCGAGCCCTTCCGTCGTCCGTCGCGGTGTCCCGTACCCGTCAGGTGTCCGTCGCGGTGTCCCATGCCCGTCCGCCCTCCCAGCCGTGGGCGCGCCCCACGCGCTCTCAGGAGTGAGGATCCCTTCCACCGAGGCCCCTGGGGAGGGTGCGTCAGCGGGCGGGCAACCGGACGCCCAGCTCGGCCGCCGCCGACCGCAGCAGCGGGACCATGGCGACGAGGTCGTCCATGCTGCGGCGGAAGGCGGGCGCGGCGGCGGAGAGGGCGGCGAAGACGGTGCCGTCGGGTCGCAGGATCGGGACCGCCACGGCGCGCAGGCCCGCGTGGTGTTCCTCGTCGGCCGTGGCGTAGCCGAGTTCGGCGGCGCGGGCCACGTGGGCGCGCAGGACGCCGCGGTCGGTGATGCTGTTCGGTCCGTGCGGGGTCAGCTCGACGCGGTCCAGGAGGTCGGCGCGTACGTCGTCGGGGGCGAAGGCCAGGAGGACCTTGCCCATCGAGGTGCAGTGCAGCGGCCCGTGGCGGCCCGGCTCGCTGCGGACGCCGACCGGCAGGGGGCCGTCCACGTAGTGCACGTACAGGTGCCGGGTGCCGTCGAGGACGGACATCAGGGTGGCTTCCTCGGTCTGCCGCGTCACGCGCTGCATCACGGGGAGGGCGGTACCTGCGAATCCGTAGACCTGGCCCGCCCGCTGGCCGAGCTGGAAGAGCTTGAGGCCCGGCTTGTAGCGCTTGCCGTCGGCCTCGAACTCCACCAGGCCCTCTCGGCAGAGGGAGTTGACCAGCCGGTGGGCCGTGCTGACGGGGACGCCACTGGCGCGGGCCAGTTCGGACAGGGTGATTCCGTGCGGGTGCTCGCCCACCAGGACGAGCAGCCGGATCGCCCGTCCGACCACATCCGCCGGTACCTCGCCGCTGCTCACAGCGGCAAATTACCACTGGCCGGAAAGGCTTCCCACTGAGCGGTGTCACCCGCGGCCCCGCTCGGCGCGTCACCCGGTGGTTGACAGCGGTACCCTGCCACGCCGACGATATTTCCATTGAGCAGACAATCTTTCCACTCAGTGGGAAAAAGAGTCAGGGAGTCGTGTCCGACGCAGCACGATGCTCATCACCCGGCCCGCTTCACACCGAGCCACACCTGAGAGGTCCTCGTGAGCCACCCCCTTTTCGACGTCACCGCCAAGGTCGCGCTGGTCACCGGGTCGAGCCGCGGCATCGGCCGGGCGCTGGCAGCCGGCCTCCTGGAGGCCGGCTGCACGGTCGTCCTCAACGGCCGGGACACCGTCGCCCTGGAGACCGCCCGCAAGGAGCTGGCCGAGGCCTTCGGGACGTCGGTCCTCGCGGAGGCGTTCGACGTCACCGACTCCGCCGCGGTCGCCGCCGCCGTCGCCCGGATCGAGGACCGGGCCGGACCGATCGACATCCTGGTCAACAACACCGGAGCCCAACGCCGGGCCCCTTTCCTCGACTTCACCGACGAGGACTGGCACGGCCTGCTCGACACCAATCTCACCAGCGCTTTCCTCGTGGGCCGTGAGGTCGCCCGCCGTATGGTCCCCCGGGGCCACGGAAAGATCATCAACGTCTGCTCGCTGCAGAGCGAGGCGGTACGTCCGGGCATCGCTCCCTATGCGGCGACCAAGGGCGGCCTGAAGATGCTCACCAAGGGCATGTGCGCCGACCTCGGGCCGCACGGCATCCAGGTCAACGGCATCGGCCCCGGCTACTTCGACACCGAACTGACCTCCGCGCTGGTCGCGGACGAGGAGTTCAGCGCCTGGGTTCGGGGGCGGACCCCCGCCGGCCGCTGGGGCAAGGTGGAGGATCTGGTCGGCGCCCTGCTCTTCCTCTCCTCCCCCGCCTCCGACTTCGTCAACGGGCAGCTGCTGTACGTCGACGGCGGCATGCTGTCTGTCCTGTGACCCGGCCGAACCCCCAAGGAGCCCCCATGCACGCGTGTGTTGTCCACGGAGCCGGCGACCTCCGGGTCGAGGAACGGCCGTACGACGGCCCCGCGCCCGGTGAGATCGCGGTCGCCGTCGCCCTCGGCGGGATCTGTGGTTCCGATCTGCACTACTACCACCGGGGCCGGGTCGGCGACTTCGCCGTGAGCGAGCCCATGGTGCTCGGCCACGAGGTGGTGGGCCATGTCGCCGCGCTCGGGCCCGGGGTCGAGGGGCCGGCCGCTCCGGCGGTGGGCGCTGCCGTCGCGATCCATCCCGCCACGCCCTGCGGCGTCTGCCCCGAGTGCGCGCGCGGCACGCGCAACATCTGCGCGCACACCCGCTATCTGGGCAGCGCGGCCCACACCCCGCACGTGCAGGGTGGTTTCGCCCAGGTCGTCGGTGTGCCCGCCGGCCAGGTCCGGGCGCTCCCGCCCGGTCTCGGCCTGCGCCGGGCCGTGCTCGCCGAGCCGCTGGCGGTGGCACTGCACGCCGTGCGCCGGGCGGGTGAGGTGAGCGGCAAACGGGTGCTGGTCACGGGGGCCGGTCCGATCGGCTGTCTGGTCGTGGCGGCGCTGCGGCACGCGGGCGCCGCCGAGGTCGTCGTCAGCGACCTCCACGAGGAGCCGCTGCGGATCGCCGCCGAGGTGGGCGCCACCGCCACCGCTCGGGCGGACCGCCCCGCCGATCCCGCCTGGGCCGGTGTCTTCGACATCGCCGTCGAGGCGTCCGGGGCACCGGCCGGGCTGCGGAGCTGTGTGGAGCGGGTACGCCGTGGCGGAACCGTGGTCATGCTCGGGCTGCTGCCACCCGGGGAGATCGGGCTGCTCGGCAATGTCGCGGTCACCCGTGAGCTGGAACTGCGCGGGTCCTTCCGCTTCGACACCGAGTTCGACGAGGCCCTGTCCCTGCTGGCCCAGGGCCTCCCTGTCGACCCGGTCGTCACGCACACCTTCCCGTTGGAGCGGTCCGTCGCCGCGTTCGACACGGCTCAGGACCGCACGGTCGCTTCCAAGGTGCTGCTGGACCTTTCCGGGGAGGCGTGAGAGGCGTCGAACCCCGCTGAAGGCCCCCTTCGACAGGTGGCACGGACACCACTCGCCCTCGCACGCCGGGACACGGAGCCCTGTGCGGCGGCTCGTTCCCGGGGGAGCCGTCGTGCGTCAGCGGTAGAGGGCGGGGCGTTCGACGAGTTCGACCTCGGCGCGGATGCCCTCGGTCCGGGCGCGGACGCCCGCCTCGGAGATCACGGCGACGGCGTACCCGTCCCAGGTGCTGGGTCCGGTGACCTCACCGCGGCGGGTGGCGTCGACCCATGCCTGGACCTGGCGGTCGTAGGCGTCCTCGAAGCGCTCGATGTAGCTCGGGGTGACCGTGCCGCCCCAGCGTCCGCCCGCGTTGACGAGCATGTCGTGTCCCTCTCCGATGCGGGCCGTGCCGTTCTCGCAGACGGCCTCGGCCTGAACCTGGTAGCCGTAACGGGCGGTGAGGAAGATCTCGACGTCGACGACGGCGCCGCCGTCGGTCTCGAAGACGACGAACTGCGGGTCACTCAGGCCCTCGGGGGCGTGCGCGGACGGCCGGGGCCGCAGCACGGTGACGGCGGTGATCTCCTGGCCGAGCAGCCAGCGGGTGACGTCCATCTCATGGGCGACGGAGTCATTGATCGCCATGGCATCGGTGAATCCGGGCGGGGCCTCGGCGTTGCGGTGCCGGTTGTGCAGCAGCAACGGCCGGCCCAGCTCGCCGCTGTCCAGCAGGGACTTGAGCTTGACGTACTCGCGGTCGTAGCGGCGCATGAACCCCACCTGCACCCTGCGGTGCCCCAGCCGTTGTTCCGCCTCCAGCAGACGCAGCGCGGAGGCGGAGTCCGGGGTGAGGGGCTTCTCGCACAGGACGGGCAGGTCGTGCTCGAAGGCGGTGAGCAGGGCCGCCTCGTGGGCGGGGCCGGGGGAGGCGACGAGGACGGCGTCGACGCCCGGTGCGGCCAGCGCCTCGGCGGTGTCGGCATGGGCCACGCACCCTTCGACGCCGGCGGCGATCGCCTCGGCACGGTCGGTGTCGAGGTCGGTGACGGCGGCCACGTGGGCACCGCTGATCACCTCGGTGAGCCGGCGCACGTGGTCGGCGCCCATCCGGCCGGTGCCGATGACGGCGACACCGAGTGAGGCCTGCTGGGACATGACGTTCCTCCCTTTGCTGGGGACCGCGGTCGCGCCGGTCGGCGGGTGCCCTTCGCCGCGAGGCCGTCGACCTCGACGACTTCGGCGGTCTCGACGACTTCGGCGGCTTCGGCGGCTTTTGCGTTCTCGACGATCTCGCCTTGTCGACGAAGGGCGGGCCGGTGAGGACCGGCCGCTCGCCGCCGCCCGTGCAGTTGCCGTTGCTTTGTAGGGCCACAGCGAGTCGACTGACAAGTGGCCCTGCCGATGCGGCTGCCGGTCGACGGCGAACTCGATGTCGCCCTTCACGGTGGCACCCACCAGTTCCTTGTGGAGCTCGAACGCGGCCACCTTCACCTTGCTGCCCGCGTCGCCCGCCGACTGCACGGCGGTCGGCGCGAACGGGGCGCGACCGGGTCCGTCTCCTCCCGGGCAGGACGACTGAGGCGCACGGCGTCGCAACCGCCCGTACCCTCCTCGGCACCGCCCCGCCCCACCGCCCTCCTCGCCTTCAACTCCCCCGCGCGACCAGGGTGCTTGACGCATTTCCGCGTGCCCGGGTGCAGGTGCTCTCCCACCGCGCCTCCTGCCTCGCAGCACCCCGCTGCGCCGCACGGCTCGTCGTGAGCCGCGGCCTCGGCGAAATTCCGTTTTTCCCTCGTGACGGTCACCGGTTAGGCTCCCCCGGCGCGCGTGACGCGTGTGCACATCAAGGGGGGGGCACGGGGGACATGGTCGACGATTTCGCCGATTCCGGCACGAATAGCGGAGCAGCTCCGGGAGCGGATTCGGGGGCAACTTCGGGAGCGGTTTCCGGACCGGATTCGGGAGCAACTTCAGGAACGGCTTCAGGAAAGGCTTCCGGAACGGCTTCCGGAGCGGCTTCCGGAGGGGATTTCGGGGCCGATCCCCGATCCGGCTCCAGGAAGGAAATGAGCACGGGGGCCCAGGTGTTCTCGGCGGTGGCGACCGTCGGGGTGATTCTCGGAGGTATGTGGTTGCTGGGGGACCTCCTCGGCCAGACGCCCGCGACCGTGGGACCGGCCGTCTGCTCGTCCTCGGACGACGCCTCGCCGGCGCCGCGGGGCAAGGTCTCCGGTGCACAGCTCTGCACCGCGCTGAACCGCTCCGACCTGCCCACACTCCTTGGCACGCCGACCGAGCAGGCGGTGAGCGCGTCGGGCGGTGAGAGCGAGTCCACCTGGGCCAGCAGCGGCACCAAGACCGTCACCCCCGAGGCGACCGTCACGCTGGAGACCTACACCGTGGAGCTCTCGGCGTCCTACGAGGACCTCCCGGTCACCGACTTGGTCGGCTATCTGGGCGCCGACGCCGAGACCAGAACCGTCCTGGGACGCCCGGCGGTCCTCTACTCGGGCCAGACCATCGCCATCTCCTTCGGGCTCGACGGCAGTGACCCCCAGTCCGGCCCCGGCGGCGTCGCCCGTCGGCTGCTGGTCGCGACCGACCCGAAGGACAGCGGCAGCACCTTCGAGCTCGTCATCTGGCGCCAGGACTCCCAGAGGCCCGACGACGCGGCCCTGTTCCGCGTCGCCGAGAAGGTCCTGCCGACGATCCCGGGCTGGAAGCCGGCCGGCTGACGAACCACCAGGGAGCCTCGGTTCCCTCGGGCAGGCCGCTGACCTGTCTGGTCACCAAGGGGTTCCCCGGTCACCGAAAAGTGCGTTCTTCCCGGCCGACATTCGCTCTCCTATGGTTCCCCAGTAACCACTAGAGAGCACGTGGGGTCCACGGACGCCCATGACGAGGAGGCGCACGACATGGCCATCACCCTGGTGAACCCCGGCGGACTGCCGACGATCGACGCGTACCGACAGGTGTCGATCGCCACCGGCTCGAAGCTGGTCTTCATCGCCGGCCAGGTCTCCTGGGACGCCGACGGAGTCACCGTCGGCGAGGGCGACCTGGCCGCCCAGACCGAGCGGTGCTACCTCAACATCGGCACCGCCCTCGCCGGAGCCGGCGCTTCGTTCGACGACGTGGCGAAGCTCAACATCCACGTCGTCGACTGGACGCCCGACAAGATGCCCGCGCTCATGGAGGGGATCTCCCGGGCGGCCGCGAAGCTGGGAGTGACCGCGGCCCCGCCGGCCACACTCCTCGGCGTCGCGGCGCTCGACATCCCCGAGCATCTGGTCGAGATCGAGGCCACCGCGGTCATCGACTGACGGTGCCGTGACGTCGCGGGACGGACGGGTGGGCGGGCGGAGGGAGGACAGGAGTCTGCGGACAGAGGTCTACGGGCGGAGGGCAGGGACCTGCGGACAGGGGTCTACGGGCGGTGGACGGCGGGCGGGCGGACAAGCGGCTGTGGCAGCTTGCCGACGCCCAGTCGAACCCATGTTCGCCCATGTACGCGTACGGGGCAGGGAATCCGGTGCGAATCCGGAACTGACGCGCAGCGGTGCGCGGGACGGTGTGGAAGACCGGAGCACCTGCTGACACACGGTCGGCGGCGGCGCCCGCAGTCCACGCTCGACAACCGTCCGCTGGACCGGGTGGGACGCCGAGCGGTCGCCCGGCGGATCGCCGTCGCAAACCAACAGGCCGACAGCCAGGTCGAGTTGACCGTCCACGGCATCGTACTTCCTGGGCCCGCTCCCCTAGGGAGTCGGGCCCGGGCGGGCGGTGCGGGCGGAAAGGGCCGGCCCCGTGTCTCAAGTCGTCCGAACGGGGCGGTCCTTACCCGGTTCGTCCTGCGCTTCGACAGGTTCGCGGGGACCGACCATGGCCTCGCGCGGAGCAGCGGCCCCGGCCCCAGCCCCGTCCTCGGCCCCTGCCCCTGCCCCTGCCCCACCTTCGGCCTCGACCCGGACCCCCGTCTCGACCCCGGTCGACGCCCGGTCGTCCTCCGCACCCGCGTCCGTATCCACATCCGCGTCCTCCACGAAGGGAAGCTCGCCCCGCAGCACCTTCTTCGCGCGGGCAGTGTCGAGGGCACCCTCCCAGCGGGAGACACCGAAGGCCGCGACGCAGTTGCCGAGGAGGTTGGTGGCCACGCGCATGGAGTCCATGATGCGGTCGACGCCGAGGAGGAGAGCGACGGCGCCGGCGGGGATGACCCCGAGCGCGGAGGCGGTCGCCGAGAGGGCGAGGAAGGCCGAACCGGGTACGCCCGCCATGCCCTTGCTGGTGAGCATGAGCATCAGGATGACGGTCACCTGCTGGCCGAGGGTGAGGTCTACGCCGACGGCCTGGGCGATGAAGAGCGTGGCGATGGAGAGGTAGATGGACGCACCGTCGAGGTTGAAGGAGTACCCGGTGGGCACCACGAGGCCCACGGCGTCGTCGCGACAGCCGGCGTGGCGCAGCTTCTGCATCATGCGCGGCATGACGGTCTCGCTGGAGGCGGTGCCCAGCGCGAGCAGCATCTCCTCGCGGGTGTAGCGGACGAACTGCCACAGGCTCAGCCCGGTGACGGCCTTCAGGACGACCGCCAGCAGGAGCAGGAACAGGGCGGCCACGCCGTAGCAGACGGCGATGAGCTTGCCGTACGTGGACATCACGCCCAGGCCGTACTGGCCGACGAGGTGGGCGGTGGCGCCGAAGACGGCGAGCGGGGCGAGCTTCATGATGAAGCCGACGATCGCGAAGACGATCTCCTGCGCCTGCTCGACGGCCGGCAGGATCTTGGGCACCTTGGTGAGACCGAGGTGGAGCAGGGCGGCGCCCACCAGGCAGGCCAGGACCAGGACCTGGAGCAGCGAGTTCTCGGCGAAGGCCCCCACTGCACTCTCGGGCAGCGCGTGCAGCAGGAACTCGCTGGTCGACGGCAGTGATCCGCCGCCGGTCTTCGTGTCGACCGCGCCGGCATCGAGCTTCGCCGGGTCGATGTTCATGCCTGCGCCCGGCTGCATGAGGTTGCCCGCGAGGAGACCGATGAGCAGGGCGAAAGTGGTCGCCACCTCGAACCAGACCAGGGCCTTGAGACCGATCCGGCCGAACGCCCGCAGGTTCCCGGCCTTGGCGATGCCGGTGACGACGACACAGAACACCAGCGGCGCGATGACCGCCTTGATGAGCCTCACGAAGCCGTCACCCAGCGGCTGGACGGCCGTACCCACATCGGGCCAGAGCCGTCCCACGAGTAGACCGAGCACCAGGGCGAGGCCGACCTGCAGGAACAGTGAGGTACGCAGCAGCCGGGCTGCGCGTCGTGGCAGGGACGGTGACGGGACGGACAGCGACACGGGCATCCTCCGAGCTTTCTTCCGCTATTCGGAAGGAGACTTCCGAAACACGCCCGTAACTATGGATCAACCGGAGACTCCACAGAAGCCCGTGGAGTCCCATCGCTCAAATATTGGATGTTCGTCCGAAAGGGACACTCGGTGCCATCGCGCGTCCGCCGCGCCCCGGCACGGCAGACGGGTCGGACAAAGGGCGGTATGCAAAGCGTTGTACAAAACGGTGTACTACGACGCCTGCTCGTCGAAGGTGTCGAGCCCCCACGCGCCCGCATGGGGGCCGAACCCGTTCTCGGCCGCCTGCGCGGCCAGCCGGGCGTTCCGGGCGCGTGCCCGCGGCCCGTCCGGCAGGTGGTAGTCCTCGCCGGCCCGCGCGGAGCCGGCCTGCACCTTCGTGGCGGTGGCCAGCCGTCGGCGCACGTACCGGTCCAGCGCGTCGGGTACGTCGGCGGGTGCCGCGTCCGCGAGGCAGTCGCCGAGCACCGCCGCGTCGACCAGGGCCTGGGCCGCGCCCTGGGCCTGGAAGGGCACCATCGCGTGGGCACTGTCGCCGAGCAGGGTCACGCGCCCGGTGTTCCAGCGGGTGAGCGGGGCGCGGGTGTAAATGCCGTAGCGGAGCACCGTCCCCGTCCGTCCGAGGACGTCGAGCACCCGGGTGTCCCACCCGTCGAACGCGCGCAGACACTCCCCCGGCTCGGCCCGAGCGGTCCACGACTCCTGCGCCGCCCCGGTTTCGATGACGCCCACGACGTTGAGCAGTTCCCCACGTCGCACCCAGTAGTGCACGAAGTGCCGTCCCGGCCCGAGCCAGAGCGCGTACTCCGGGAGGTCCAGGCCGGTGACCTCGTCGGCCGGCAGCAGGGCCCGGTAGGCGGCGGTTCCCGAGAACAGGGCCTCGTCGGCGCCGAACAGCCACTGGCGGGCCCGGGAACGTACGCCGTCCGCGGCGACGACGAGGTCCGCCTCCAGGCACTCCCCGTCGGCCGTCGTCACCCTCGCGGACCTGGCGTCCTGCCCGATGCCCACGACCACGGTGTTCAGCCGCACCGACTCGGGCGGCACGGCGGCGGCCAGGGCCTGGTGCAGATCGGCCCGGTGGGCCTGGAGGTACGGCGCCCCGAACGCGGCCTCGGCCTCGCGGCCCAGCGCATAGCCGCAGATCTCACCGCCGTCGGACCAGGTGCGGAAGCTCAGCCGGGACGGCCGGCTGGACCGGGCGGCGACCGCGTCGAGCAGACCCAGTCGGCACAGGACGCGAGTGGCGTTGGGCGCGAGCTGGATCCCCGCGCCGACCTCTGCGAACCGCGGCGCCTGCTCGACGAGCGTCACCTCGCACCCGGCGCGCCGCAGGCTCAATGTCGCGGCCAGCCCCCCGATACCCGCGCCCACGACGATCGCCCTCATGCCCCCACCTCAGGTCGACGTCGTTTCACGCTACCGGCGGACGAGGACCGGAGGCAGGCGCGCGACGACGTGAAGTCGCCGCGCGCCGTGCTCAGAGCGGGGTCCGATCCACCGGAATCCATAGTTCCGCTTCCGCCTGTGCCGCGTCCTGCGACAGCCGGGTCCGCAGGATCTCGGGGCCCGGGCGGCTCCGGTACGGATTGGACGGGAACCACTGCGTGAACACGTCCCGCCACAGATACTGCAGCGCCTGCGGGAACGGTCCGGAGTTCTCGAAGACGGCCCAGGTCCCCGCCGGGACGATCAGTTCGTCCATGCCGTCGGGCGCGGCGGCGCGGGTCACCGCCCCGTGGAAGTAGTCGAGTTCGGTCCCCTCCGCCCGGCTTTCGGCGAGATTGTCACTGACCGAGACGATCCCCTGCGGCTCCTGGTCGGAGAGGCTCTCGATCAGGCTGAGGGTCTCCTGGCCGATGCTCCGGATGAAGTCGGCGATCGCCGGGTTCATCCCCTCGTGCACGAGGGGGACACGGGTCTTCCTCCCGACCACCCGGAACTCTTCCCTCTCCACTACGCGGTATCGCATGCTGCTGCTCCCTTCGACGACGAGGCGGAAGGACATCCGGGGCTGGGACCGCAGACTCGCGCCGGTCCGCCGGGCCTCCCCGGGGCCGACGCCGTGCAGGGCGCGGAACGCCCGCGCGAACGCCTCCCCCGAGCCGTAGCCGTAGCGCACCGCGATCTCCAGCAGGGTCCGTTCGGCGGCCAGCACCTCCGCGCCGGCGACGGTGAGCCGCCGGCGCCGGACGTACTCCGACAGCGGCATGCCCGCGAGCGCGGAGAAGAGCCGCCGCAGGTGGTACTCCGAGGTCATCGCGATCCGTGCCAGGTCGGCCACCTCGATCGACTGGTCGAGGTGGCGCTCGATGTGCTCCATGGCCTGGTTCAGCCGCTCCAGCACTCCGGCCTCCTTCCTTTCGCCCACCACGCTAGGAAGAAGCCACCTTGCCGCACCCGACTTCCTGTGCCCGTTCCGGTCGGGTGAGCGGACTGACGGGTGGGCGAGCGGGGCGGTGATTTGTCGAGACGTCTGACATACCCGTTGGAAGCCCGTTGTGCCGGCCTCAAGAAGGGCTTCGGCGGCACCACCGACATCCTCCACGGCAACGGCACCGACATGCCCTCCGTGAAGTCGACGATCACCGCCAAGCTCAAGTAGGACTCCTCCATGGACCGGGTGGTCACCCTGGGCGCCCCGATCGCGCCGACCGCCGTGCAGTCCGTGTCCGACGCGGACAGCAAGCCCGAGGTCGCGACGTTCGACCTCAACAAGGACCTGGTGAAGGCGGTGCAGGACGGCGACGTCGAGTTCGCCGTCGACCAGCAGTCGTACCTTCAGGGCTACCTCGCCGACGACGGACTGTGGCTCCACAGGACCAACGGCAACTTCAGCGGCGGCGGCACGGCACCCGTCCCCAACGGCCCCGCGTTCATCTCCAAGGAGAACGTGGAAGACGTCGCCGAGTCCGCGGCGATGGGCACCCGCTGACCGCTGTGCCTCACAGCGGTGCCACGGCACCTCCCGGGTGCGGCCGACATCGCTCACGCGGTGTCGGCCGCACCCGAGCCGTGAACCCGGGCGGGCTCAACGCCGGGCCAGCGCCAGCACACTCAGACCGAACATCAGGACTCCGAGGGGGAGATGGACCGACGGGACGTGCGCGATACCCAGCACGACCTGGACCGAGGCCAGTACGAGGAAGCCCGACGCGTGCAGGACGGGCCGGGGCGAGCCGCCGCCCGGCTTCCACGCCAGCACGGCCGCGAGCACGTACAGCATCGACGCCCCGTACATCACACGGGCCCCGACACTGTGCAGCGTCTGTCCGTAGGACGAGGTCAGCAGCAGTCCGGCGGAGACCGCCTGGAGGAAGATGGTCAAGGTCTGCAGGGCGATCGCGATCCGCAGGAACGAGGAGCCGCGCTGCGCGTTCACCGTCGCCGTCACCTGAGTGGCCATGCCACAGTCCCCTTTTCCGCCCTCGGGCAGTAGATCGATAAGCTCTCACCGGTACGACGACGTGGGCCCGCGAAAGGTAAGGCGAGGGGGGCGGCCAAAGGCATGGGGACCGTGAGGGCCGGCACGGACGCGACGGCCGGCGAGCGACGCCAACTGGTCAACGTCGCTTACCGGTTGCTCGGCTCGGTGACCGAGGCCGAGGACGCCGTACAGGATGCCTACGCACGCTGGTACGGGCTGCCACGGAGCCGGCAGGAGGAGATCCTGTCCCCCGGCGCCTGGCTGACGACGGTGACCGGCCGTATCTGCCTGGACCTGCTCGGCTCGGCGCGGGCCCGTCGTGAACGCTATGTCGGCGCGTGGCTGCCCGAGCCGCTGCCCGACCGCGCCGAGCGGGACCACGCGGACGGCGCCGGCCCCACCGGCCCCACTGCCCCCGCGGACCCCGCCGACCAGATCGTCCTGGACGAGTCGGTGGCCATGGCTTTCCTCGTCGTCCTGGAGTCGATGACGCCCGCCGAGCGGGTGGCGTTCGTCCTGCACGACGTCTTCCGGTACCCGTTCGCCGAGATCGCCGACGTTCTCGGCCGGACGCCCGCGGCCTGCAAGCAGCTGGCTGCCTCCGCCCGGCGACGGGTCGGCGACGCGCGCACTCCGGTGACGGCGACCGGCCGGGCCGACGTGGTGCGGCGCGTCAAAGTGGCGTGGGAGACCAGGGACATCGCGGCCCTCGTCAATCTGCTCGACCCGGCCGCCGTGATGACCGCCGACGGCGGCGGCATGGTCGGCACCGTCCTGCGCCCGGTCGAGGGCGGCGCGCGCATCGCCGAGTACATGGTCGCCATCGCCGACAGGGCTCCGGGGCTCGAACTCCTGGAGCGGTCGGTCAACGGTGTACCGGGCCTGGTGGCCCGGCGTTCCGGCGTCGTCATGACCGTGGCCTCGTTCGACATCACAGAGGGACGCGTCACCCACATTTGGGCGGTCCGCAACCCCGAGAAGCTGCGGCCGTGGGGGCGGGAGGGCCAGGGGGCGTTGTGAACGTCCCGCACGACACCCCCTGACAGGCCCTCGCCCGGCGGAGCGCGCAGTCGCCGCCGGGCGACGAGCGCGCGTCAGGGGTCGGCCAGATGCCCTGGAACACCCGCCGGCCCGGATACCGCTCGTGTCCCGGACGCCGGGTCCGGCGCTACGGCACCGGCGACTGCCGCTCGATCACCGCCCCCCGGCTCGTCCTCGGCCTCCCACAACCGGGGCGGGCAGCCCGCACCCCTTCGTCAGGGGTTCTCCGTGTCCTCCGTCGGCACCGGCCCGCTGCTCCCCCGTACCACCAGCTTCGGTTCCAGCACCGCCTCGCGCGGCTCCAGTTCCGGCTTCTCCAGCCGTTCCACGGCGAAGCGCACCGCGTGTTCCGCCATCAGCGCCGCGTCCTGGCGGACAGTGGTCAGACCGATCGGCATCACGTGGGAGAGGTGGCTGTCGTCGTAGCCGACCACGGACAGGTCGCGGGGAACCTCCACGCCGGACCGGGTCAGGGACATCAACAGGCCCATCGCGCTGCGGTCGTTGCCGGCGAGGACGGCCGTCGGCAGCAGCTGCCCCCGGTCGCGTTCCGCGAGGAGGAGGCGGCCGGTCTCGATGCCCGACTCCTCCGTGTGGTCGCCGGGTACGACACGGGCCTCGGACTCCAGGCCGTGCCGGCGCATCGCCGCCCGGTACGCGCGCCGCCGCTCGGCCGAGCCGGGACCCCGGCCGCCGTCGATGTGCACGATCCGCCGGTGCCCCAGCTCGACGAGGTGGTCCATCGCCTGCCGTACGCCCCTGCCCTCGGCGGAGTGCACGAAGTCGACGTGGGCCCGGGGGACCCGGCGACTGACGGAGACGGCGACGGTACGGCGTCCCACATCTTCGAGGAGGGCGGGTTCGGCGAAGGAGCCGAGCAGGATCAGGGCCTCGCAGCGGTGGCTGAGCAGCGCCTCGACGGCCTTCTCCTCGCTGCGGCTCCGGGTGGCGCCCGACAGCAGGACCTCGTAGCCGAGGCGTTCGGCCTCCGGGTAGATGCCCTCGATGAGGTTGGTGTGGAAGGTCTGGTGGACGGTGAACATCACGCCGAGCGTGCGACTGCGGCCCCGCGCCAGCAGCCGGGCCGCGCTGTCGGGCCGGTAACCGATCTCGTCGGCGACCCGCAGCACCCGCTCCCGGGTCTCCTCGCTCGCCCCCGGCTGGTTGCGGAACACGATCGAGACGAGCGCCCGGGAGACACCCGCCTTCGCGGCGACGTCCGCCATCGTGGGCCGCTGCTTGCCCGATGCATCCACCTGTGAACCCACCCTCCGATCGCCGCCCGCCCCAGGGCCTGTCGTCCGGATCACGCCCGGACCGGGGGCCGAGGTCGTGAGGTCTCCCGGCGGGGGCTAGTGACATGACATGCGGACAGGGATCATCGTACGCGAACTAGAGCGCACCAGTAGAGCGCGGTACATCCGGCCGTCCCTGCCCCGCCCAGCGCGGGACTCGGGCACCGGCGGGCATCTCCCCCACCGGTGCCCGAGGGTGTGTCGGGCGAGGGGCTCAGGCGAGCGTCACCTCGACCGGCAGCTTCTTGATGCCGTTGACGAAGTTGGAGCGCACGCGCGGGACGTCGCCGACGAGGCGGATGTCGGCGAGGCGCGGGATCAGCTCCTCGAACATGATGCGGATCTCGGTGCGTGCCAGCAGGTTGCCCAGGCACAGGTGCGGGCTGCCCTTGCCGAAGGTGACGTGGTCGTTGTCGGCACGGGCGACGTCGAGGTCGTAGGGGTTGGCGAAGACCTCCTCGTCGCGGTTGCCGGAGGCGTACCACATGACGACCTTGTCGCCCTCCTTGACCTGCTTGCCGCCGAGTTCGACGTCCCGGGTGGCGGTGCGGCGGAAGTGGTAGACGGGGGACGCCCAGCGCAGGAACTCCTCGGTCGCCGTCGGGATCAGGGAGGGGTCCTCCTGGAGGCGGGCGAGCTGCTCGGGGTGCTGGAGCAGGGCCAGCATGGAGTGGGTGATGGTGTGGCGGGTGGTCTCGTTGCCGGCGACGACCAGGAGCAGGAAGTAGTTGTCGAAGTCCTGTGCGGAGAGCGGGACGCCGTCGCGCGGGGTGGTGTTGACCAGCTTGGAGACCAGGTCGGTGCCGTCGCCGCCGCGCCGCTGCCGGGCAAGTTCGCGGCCGTACTCGAAGACTTCGAGGGAGGCGGGCGAGCGGAACGGCAGGTGCCGGTACTGCTCGCTCTCCGCGCTGCCCAGCAGGACGTCGGCGTAGTCGGGGTCGGTGTTGCCGATGATGCGGTTGCCCCAGTCGATGAGCCGCTGGTTGTCCTCCGGCGGGACGTCGAGGAGCCGGGCGAGGACGTTGATGGGGAAGTCGGCGGAGACGTCGGCGACGAAGTCGAAGGTGCCCTTGGCGAGGGCCGCGTCGAGGGTGGTGGCGGTGAGGCCGCGCAGGAAGTCGGTGTAGCTGTTGATGACGTTCGCGCCGAACTGGCGCTGGATCACGCTGCGCAGCGCGCGGTGGCGGACACCGTCCAGCTCCAGGATGGAGGCGCGCGTTTTGATCTGGTCGTCGTCGACCTCTTCGAGGTTGACGAACTTCGTCGAGGTGAAGGTCTCGGCGTCGCGGTCGACGCGGGCGATGTCGGCGTGCCGGGTCACCGCCCAGAAGCCGGAGTTGGGGGCCTCCTCCGGCTGCCAGTGCACCGGGTCCTGGTGGCGCAGGGTGTGGAACATGCGCCACGGGGTGACGCCGTCGGTGAAGTTGTCGAGGTCGGCGAGGTCCACGTCGTCCAGCGGCATGGGCTCCTGGACGGCTTCGCGTACGAGGGCGGAGGGGAGGCGGGCGGAAGTGGTCATGGCGGCGGTTCTCCTGGGCTTCACAGGTGGTAGGCGTACTCGGTGAACTCCCAGTCGGTGACGTGCCGTTGGAAGCGTTCGACCTCATCGCGCTTGTAGGTGAGGTACGAGGTGGTGAAGTCCTTGCCGAGGATCTCGGTGAGGGCGGTGTCCGCCTCCAGCGCGTCGAGGGCGGCGGGCAGGCTCATGGGCAGCACGGCCGCTCGGGCGGTGTCGTAGCCGTAGCCCTCCAGCGGGGCGGCGGGCTCCTCGCCCGCGCGGACGCCGAGCAGTGCGGCGGCGAGCGTGCCCGCGATCAGCAGATACGGGTTGGCGCTCGCGTCGCCGAGCCGCAGTTCCAGACGGGCGCCGGAGCCGCGCTCGGGCGGGATGCGGACCATGGCGCTGCGGTTGTCCAGCCCCCAGTCGATCAGCCAGGGCGCGAGGGTGTCCGGACCGAACCGCTTGTAGGAGTTGACCGTCGGGTTGGCGAGGGCGGCGAGTGCCGGGGCGTGGGCGAGGACACCGGCGATGGCGTGGCGGCCGGTGTCGGACAGCCCGTACCGGCCCGAGGGGTCGTCGAAGGTGTTGTGTCCCCGCTCGTCGTCGCAGGACAGGTGGAGGTGGAAGCCGGAGCCGCCCGCGTCGTTGAAGGGCCGGGCCATGAAGGTGGCGAGGCGGCCCTCCTTGCGCGCGAGTTCCTTGACGGCGGCCTTGAAGCGGAAGGAGCGGTCGGCGGCCGAGAGTGCCTCCGAATGCGTCAGGTTGATCTCGAACTGGCCGCCGTCGAACTCGTGGTTGCCGTTGGTGACACCGATGCGCAGGTCGCGGAGGTGGCGCAGGGTGCGCAGCAGGTGGTTGTCGGGGTCGGCGCGCAGGCCGGCCGTGTAGACGACGCCGGTGGCGCCCGAGTAGCGCTTGAAGCCCCTGGGGGACGCGGGGTCCTCGTCGCAGAGGAAGTACTCGAGTTCGGGGCCGACCACCGGGCGCAGTCCCTGTTCGGCGCAGCGGGCGAGCACCGAGCGCAGCAGGTCGCGGGGGGACTCGGGGGCGGGCGCCCCGGTGGCCGGGTCGATGGTCTCGCCGAGACAGGTGGCGACTCCGGGCTCCCAGGGCAGGGCGATCAGGGTGTCGAGGTCCGGGCGCACATGGATGTCGGGCAGGCCGGCGTCCAGGCCTCCGGCCACGGGGACGACGTCGCCCTGGGGTGAGGTGTGGTAGACCGCCCGGCAGAAGGCGAGCCCGTGCTCGCACGCCGTCGGCAGCTGGTCGAGCAGCACGTCCCGGGCCCGGTCGGTGCCGATGAGGTCGGGGTAGGTCACCCGGACCACGTCGATGCCCTCTGCGGCCAGCCGCTCCTGGTAGTGCCCGACGGACGGCGTTTCGGATGCGCTCACCGTTGTCTCCTCGACGACTGGGGTCAATTGTTTGATGCCAAACGATAAGAACCACTCCAGCGGCCCGCAAGGGGTCGGCCACAAAAAATTATCCACCTGGACAGGTATTGACCGCAGGGTGACGGCTTCCTATGTTGTTTGAAGCCAAACGAGATTCTTCTCCGTTCGCTTCTCCATCCCGCCCGACGCCCTGACTCCCAGGAGGACCGGCCATGAAGGTCGTCGTCGACATGAACAAGTGCCAGGACCACGGACAGTGCGTCTTCGCCGCCCCCGACGTCTTCCAGCTCGACGAGAACGGGCACCTGGCCTACGTCAGCGACCCCGACGACGCCCTCCTCGACGAGGTCGAGGAGGCCGCCGACGTCTGTCCGCTCCAGGCCATCCGGATCGAGGCCTGAGCCCCATGCCAGGAACCGGGACAGAGACAGGGGCGGGCCGCGTGGTCGTCGCGGGGGCCTCCATGGCCGGTCTGCGCGCCGCCGAGCAGCTGCGGGCGGCTGGATGGACCGGGGCCGTCACCGTCGTCGGCGACGAGCCCCACATGCCCTACAACCGGCCCCCGCTGTCCAAGGAGGTGCTGGCCGGGAAGGCACCCTTCGAGTCGCTGGCCTTCCGTCCCCGCGCGAGCGTGGCCGACGTTCAGTGGCGGCTCGGCACGAAGGTCGTCGCCGCGCGCCTGGCCGAGCGGACCGTCGAGCTGGACGACGGCTCGACGCTGTCGTACGACGGTCTGGTCGTCGCCACCGGTATGCGGCCCCGTCGGCTCGGCTGCTCCGGCCCGCTCGCCGGCCGCCACACGGTCCGTACGCTGGCCGACGCCCAGGGTCTGCGGGACGAGCTGACCCGGCCCGGTGTCCGGGTGGTCGTGATCGGCGCCGGGTTCATCGGCTGCGAGGTCGCCGCCACTGCCGTGGGCCTCGGTGTCGCCGAGGTGACCGTGGTCGATCCGCTGCCGCTGCCCATGGTCGGCCCGCTCGGTGAGCTGCTCGGGCGCGCGCTGCTCCGGCGGCACGAGGAGCGCGGGGTGCGGTTCGCGCTCGGCACGGGCGTCGCCGGGTTCGAGGGCGAGGACCGGGTCACGGGTGTGGTGCTCGGCGACGGGACCGTACTGCCCGCCGACGTGGTGGTGGAGTCGGTGGGCTCGGTCGCCAACGTCGAATGGCTGGAGGGCAACGGCCTCGATCTGTCCGACGGCGTGCTCACCTGCGAGCAGCTGCGGGTCGGCGGGCGGCCCGAGGTCGTGGCCGTCGGCGACGTCGCCCGCTTCCCCAACGCCCGCTACGACGGCGTACCCCGCCGCGTCGAGCACTGGTCCATTCCCACGGACACCGCCAAGCACGCGGCGAAGGTCCTCGTCGGCCGTCTCACCGGCGCGGACGCGCGGCCGGCCCCCTTCGGGCCGCTGCCCACCTTCTGGAGCGACCAGCACGACTTCCGGCTGCAGTCCTTCGGCGCGCCGGTCCTCGGCAGGGACGACGTACGGGTCCTGGACGGCGACCCGGCCGCGGACGTCCTGGTCGGCTACCACCACGACGGCCGGCTGGTCGGCGTCGTCGCGCTCGGCGGCCCCGCCACCGTGTCCGCCGCCGCCCGCTACCGCGCCGAACTGCTCAAGCAGCCCGCCCTCACCGCGTAAGGACCCTCCTGACCATGACCAGTGTCCGTGGATACTTCCATCCCAAGACGGCGAGCGGCGGCTCGTCGCTCATCCCCTCCCCGCCCTGGCGCTACTCGGGCGACCTGCTCACCGTCGAGTACCGCACGGATCCCGCGCGGGTACGTGAACTGCTGCCGCAGCCGCTGGAGTTGGCCGACGAGGACCCCGGCGCGGTCGCACTGATCTGGGCCGACTGGCAGTCCTGCTCGGCGTCGGGGGCGGAACTGCTCGACCCCGTCCTGTCCCAGTACAAGGAGGCCTTCGCGGTCGTCCGCTGCCAGTACCGGGGACGGACGTACTCGCGGTGCGTCTACATCTGGGTCGACAAGGACTTCGCGATCGCCCGCGGGCTGCACCAGGGCTATCCGAAGAAGCTCGGGTCCATCCACCAGACGCGGCCGCATCCCCTCGGGCCCGCTCCGCGGATCGAGGCGGGGGCACGGTTCGGGGCGACGCTGGCGGCCGCGGACCGTCGGCTCGCGCAGACGGTGGTGACGCTGCGGGAGCCGGCGGAGACGAACGGGTTCGTGAACGCGCATCCCATGGCTCATCACCGGTGGCTGCCGTCGATCGAGAAGGGGAAGGGGCTGGCGCTCGACGAGCTGATCGAGACCGGGGCGGCCGACTTCGAGGGTGGGCAGCCGTGGGTCGGTGACGCGGAGTTGGAGCTGTTCGAGGCGCCGACCGAGGAGTTGGCCCGCTTGGAGATCCGTGAGCCGATCGCCGCGTACTACCGGCAGGTGGGGGTCGTCTGGGACGGCGGGCGGTTGTTGGAGTCCGGGTTGTCGGGAGCGAGTGCCGAGTAGGGCCGTCGTCGAAGTGCGGGTCGTCGTGGGCCGATCGCGCCCACCCGGCGGAGCCGCACATCGATACAGCCCCGCGCCCCCCAGGTCAGTGGGTCCGTCCCTATCCCGAGAAGGAATCCCCTTTCATGTCTGACAAAATCGTCGTCGCGGGTGTCTCCGTCGACACCCGGCACTGGATCGGTGGCCGACGGATCGCCTCCGCCGAGACCTTCACCGATGTCTCCCCCATCGACGGTCGCGTCCTGGGCGAGATCGCCCGCGGCGGTCCCGGTGAGGTCGAGGCCGCTGTCGTCGCCGCCCGTGAGGCCTTTCCCGGCTGGGCCGCCACCCCCCGCGCCGAACGCGCCCGCGTCCTGCACGCCATCGCCGACGGGGTCGAGAAGCGACTCGAAGAGCTGGCCGTCGTCGAGACGAACGACAACGGGGCGCTGCTGCGGTCGCACCGGCGGGGTGTGATGCCTCGGGTGGCGCACAACTTCCGGTTCTTCGCGGACTGGCTGCTGACGCTGGAGCACGAGGACTTCGAGACGCGCGGGCACACCAACCGGGTGAGCTGGGACCCGGCGGGACCGTCCGTGCTGATCACACCGTGGAACGCGCCGCTGATGCTGGCCACCTGGAAGGTCGCCCCGGCCCTCGCCGCCGGCAACACGGTGATTCTGAAGCCCGCCGAGTGGACTCCGCTGACCGCGTCGCTGCTGGCGGACATCGCCGCCGAGGCGGGGCTGCCCGCCGGGGTGCTCAATGTCGTCCAGGGGTACGGATCGGAGATCGGTGACGCGCTCACCTCGCACCCGGACGTGCGCCGGATCAGCTTCACGGGATCGGTGCCGACGGCCAGGCGGATCGCCGGGTCGGCAGCGCCCAACCTCACCCCACTGAGCCTCGAACTCGGCGGCAAGTCACCGCTGTTGGTGTTCGCGGACGCCGATCTGGACCTGGCCGTGGACCTCGCGGTGGAGCAGTACGACAACGCCGGGCAGGTGTGCCTGGCCGCGACACGTTTCCTCGTGGAGGAGTCGGTCGCGGAGGAGTTCACCCGGCGGTTCGTCGAGAAGGCGTCTGCGCTGAAGCAGGGTGACCCGCGCGACGAGGCCACCGACATCGGGCCCACCATCCACCCCCGGCAGCTGGAGAAGATCGACGGGTTCGTGCGGCGGGCCGTGGCCGACGGGGCCCGTGTGGTCATCGGCGGGCACCGCGAGGGCGAGCAGTACTACGCACCCACCCTGCTCACCGATGTCGCCCAGGACTCGGAGATCGTGCAGGAGGAGGTCTTCGGGCCGGTCCTGACCCTGCAGACCTTCACCGACGAGGACGAGGCGGTCCGGCTCGCCAACGACACCCGCTTCGGGCTGGCAGCCACCCTCGCCACCGGTGACACCGAGCGCGCCGCGCGAGTGACCGAGCGACTGGTCGCGGGCACGGTGTGGGTGAACTGTTTCTTCGTCCGCGACCTGCGGGCCCCCTTCGGCGGCTCCCGTCACTCCGGGGTCGGCCGGGAGGGCGGCACCTGGAGCTTCGACTTCTACTGCGACGTGAAGAACACCGTGACCGCGCCGAACGGATGGAACAACCATGGGTGAGATCGTCGGGGCGGGACTTCTCGCCCACGTCCCCACCATCGTCCTGCCCGAGGCGGACCGCCTGGAGCTCAACGGGGGCAAGGAGATCACCCTCGTCACCGGCCTGCAGCAGCTCCGCGAGGACGTCTTCGCCCGCGACGACTACGACACCGTCGTCGTCCTCGACTCGCACTGGGCGACGACCGTCGAGTTCGTGGTCACCGCGCAGCAGCGCCGCGCCGGTCTCTTCACCTCCGAGGAGCTGCCGCGCGGAATGTGCCGGATGCCGTACGACTTTCCCGGCGACCCCGAACTCGCCCGGAACATCGAGAGGTTCGCGGACCGGCACGACACCTGGATCACCGCGATCGAGGACGAGTACCTGCCGATCTACTACGCCACGATCAACCTGTGGAAGTTCCTCGGCGAGGGTCTGCCCGACAAGCGGTGGGTGACCATCGGTGTCTGTCAGACCGGCGACATGGAGGACCATCTGCGGCTGGGGCGGGCGCTCGCCGACGGCATCGCCGCCACCCCCGGGCGACGGGTCCTGATCATCGCGTCCGGCGCCCTCTCCCACACCTTCTGGCCGCTGCGCGAGCTGCGCGACCACGAGGCCAGCGACCCGGCGCACATCTTCACGCCCGAGGCGCGCGCGGCCGACAACGAGCGGATCGCCTGGTTCAAGGAGGGCCGGCACGACAAGGTCCTCGACACCATGGACGAGTTCTGGAAGTACAAGCCCGAGGCCAGGTTCTTCCACTACCTGATGATGGCGGGCGCGCTGGGCGAGCAGGCCTGTGTCGCCCCGGCCCGCCAGTACGGGGAGTACGAGAACTCCATCGGCACCGGACAGGTCCACCTCTGGTTCGACCGCCCCACCGACGGCTGGAGCGGCGACGACCGGGCCGGCACATCCGCGGCCGTCGCCCCGAGCAACCCACACACCCGCAGCTAGCCGTATCCAGGAGCCCTCATGCCCGAGTACCGCCGCATCCTCCTCGACGGGGCCACCGTCCAGGTCACCGTCGACGGCGACGAACTGATCGCCGGGGACGGCCGCCGCGTCAAGATCGAGGAGGCCCAGCACCTCCCCCCGGTCGTGCCGTCGAAGGTGATCGCCGTCCACCTCAACCACCGCAGCCGCGTCGACGAGTTCCGGATCGGACTCCCCGAGACGCCCACCTACTTCCACAAGCCGACCTCCTCCCTCAACAGCCACAAGGGCGCCGTCGTCCGCCCCGACGGCTGCAAGTGGCTCAACTACGAGGGCGAGGTCGCCATCGTCATCGGGAGGACCGCGCGGAACATCGCGCCGCAGGACGCGGGCGAGTACATCGCCGGCTACACCGTCGCCAACGACTACGGTCTGCACGACTTCCGTGACACCGACGCCGGTTCGATGCTGCGGGTGAAGGGCTCCGACACCCTCTGCCCGCTCGGCCCGGGGCTCGTCACCGACTGGGACTTCCACGGCAAGCGGCTGCGGACGTACGTCAACGGAGAGGTCGTCCAGGACGGTTCGACGGACGAGATGAAGTGGGACATGCACTACCTCGTCGCCGACATCGCCCGCACCATCACCCTGTACCCGGGGGACGTCCTGCTCTCCGGCACCCCGGCCAACTCCCGGCCCGTACGGCCCGGCGACATCGTCGAGGTGGAGGTGGAGGGTCTCGGCCGGCTCACCAACCACATCGTCACCGGTCCCACCCCGGTACGCACCGACGTCGGCGCACAGCCCACCGAGTCCGAGGAGGTCCTCTCCACGGCGCTCGGCGGCGACTGGGAGTTCCGTGGCGTCCGCCCGCCCCGGCGGTGACGTCCGGGCGCGGTGACGGGCAGGCGGCGGGCGGGAGGCAGCCGGGTAGGGTCACGCGCATGACCGACTCCGCCGACGCCGCCGACCCCCCGAAGAGTCGACGGCCACGCAAGCGTCTCCACTACGGCGAGGGCCGCGAGGCTCTGCTGAACGCCGCCGTGCACGTGGTGGCGCGGGGCGGGTTGCGCAGGCTCACCTATCGGGCCGTCGCGGAGGAGGCGGGGGTCACCCACGGGCTCGTCGTGCACCACTTCGGGTCGCGTGACGCCCTGATCGAGGAGGCCCTCGCCCACACCATCCGCACCTCGCTCAACACCAGCGACCTGGAACCGGGCACCGGCAAGGTCGCGGACTTCTCCACCGGGCTGTCCGAGATGGTCACGGCCGACCCGGACACCCAGGCGTTCCAGTACGAGCTGCTGCTCGAATCCCGGCGCCGGCCGGAGCTGCTGCCGCAGATCCGTGAGCTGTACGACGAGTACTTCGACGCCGCGCAGCGCGAGCTGGGCCGGATGCTGCCGGCCGGCGCGGACAAGGCGCTGACGCGGCTGGTCTTCGCCGCGCTCGACGGCCTGGTCCTGCATCAGCTCGTCCTCGGCGAGCCCGCCGTCACGGACGCCGCCCTGGAGGAGCTGCGCTCCCTGCTGCGGCTGCTCGACGCCAATGGCGACGCCCACGAAACCCATACCGCCGAGGACACCGGCGAAGCCCACGCATAGCCGCTGACCTCAGCGGTTCCGGCCCCGGACGTGCGGCGTCCGGGGCTTTTCGCCGTCCCCGCGCACGACCGGAAAACCCGTCGAAAATCTTCACGTGACCCCTTGCCAAACGGATAGTTCGGGCCCACGATAAGGCAACTCGTTTGGGTCTAAACGAATCCATCCCTCCCCGTCCCCGACAGGTGATCCGAGTGGACAGTCAGACGGCGGTCGCCCCGCACAGCTCACAAGATCCATCCACGGAAGGCAGGCTCAAGCCCGATTCCCTCGGCGTCCTGGGCATCCTGTTCTTCGTCCTCTCCGCCCAGGCCCCGCTGACCGGCATCGCCGGAGCCGTGCCCATCGCCGTCGTCATCGGCAACGGGGCCGGTGTCCCCGCCGCGTATCTCGCGGCCGGCGTCGTGATCCTGCTGTTCTCCATCGGCTTCGTCGCCATGGGCCGCCACGTCGTGGACGCCGGCGCCTTCTACACGTACATCGGCAAGGGCCTGGGCCGCTCGACCGGCTCCGGCAGCGCCGGCGTCGCGCTCTTCGCCTACTGCGCCATCCAGGCCGCGATGTACGGCCTCTACGGCGCGACGGTGAGCGGCCTCGTCGAGCACTATGCCGACGTGACGATCGCCTGGTGGGTGTGGGCGCTGGTCACCATGGTGGTCGTCCAGGTCCTCGGCGCCGCCGGGATCGAGATGGGCGCCAAGCTGCTGGCCGTGTTCGTCCTGGCGGAGTTCAGCATCCTGATCGCCTTCGCCTTCGTGACCTTCTTCAAGGGCGGCGGCCCCGAGGGGCTCGGCCTCGCCGACAGCTTCTCGCCGGACGCGGCGCTCCAGGGCGCTCCCGGTGTGGCGCTGATGTTCGCCGTGGCGTCGATGTTCGGCTTCGAGGCGACCGCCATCTACGGCGAGGAGGCCCGGGAGCCGAGGAAGACGGTCCCGCGCGCCACCTATCTGTCGGTCGCGGTGGTCACCGGCTTCTTCGCCTTCACCTCGTGGATGCTGGTCTCCGCGCACGGCGCTTCGCAGGCGACGGCCGAAGCGGGCAAGGCCCTGGAGGGCGGCGACGCCGCGGGCTGGGTCTTCGCCCCCATCGTGGCGGAGTTCGGCGCCTGGACCGGCGATGTGCTGCCCGTCCTGCTGGCCACCTCGCTGTTCGCGGGCATCCTGGCGTTCCACAACTCCGCCAACCGCTACCTGTTCTCCCTGGGCCGCGAGGGTCTGCTGCCGCGCGGGCTGACCACGCTCAACCGGCGTCACTCCCCCTGGGCGGCCGGCCTCGTCCAGACCGTGATCGCGGTGGCCTTGGTGATCCCGTTCGCGCTCCTCGGCAAGGACCCCGTGCTGACGCTCTTCTCCTGGTTCAGCGGGGTGGCAGTCCTGGCGATGATGCTCCTGTACTTCCTGACCTCCGTCTCCGTGGTCGTCTTCTTCCGCCGCTCCCGAGCCGACACCCGGCCCTGGAACACGCTGATCGCACCGGTCCTGGGCGCGCTCGGCATCGCCTGGGCGATCTGGCTGATCATCGAGAACTTCACCACGCTCATCGGCGGCGACCGGGCCACCGCCGTGTGGCTCCAGCTGACCGTCCCCGCGGTGCTGGTCCTGGGTCTCGTCGTGGCCCGGGTGACCCGGGGGCGGCAGACGGTCACCGACTGACCGCCGCTCCTCGCCTTCGCCGATCCGAACCCTCACAAAGACAGGAATGAGGAGAGCTGATGCCCGCCGCCCTCGCCCACGACGACCTGCTCCGTCGCGCCAAGGAACTGGATCTGCCCGACCAGCACCACATCGACGGGGTGGACGAGCCGGGCGGGGGCGCCTCCTTCGCCGTCGTGTCACCGCGTGACGGTCAGGTCCTCGTCGAGGTCGCCGACGCGCGCAGCGCCGAGGTCGACCTGGCCGTGGCCGCCGCCCGCCGCGCCTTCGACTCCGGCCCCTGGCCCCGCCTGGCACCCGCCGACCGCGGCCGGATCCTGCTCCGCGTCGCCGAACTCCTGGAGGAGTGGCGGGAGAAGCTCGCCCTGACCATCACCCTGGAGATGGGCAAGCCGTTCAGGGAAGCGCACGACATCGAGCTGCGCGCCGCGATCAACACCTTCCGCTGGTACGGGCAGCTGGCCGACAAGCTCACCGACGAGTCGCCCCACACCGCCCCCGACGCCCTCGCCCTGGTCACCCGCGAACCGACGGGTGTCGTGGGCGCGGTGGTGCCGTGGAACTTCCCCCTGACCCTGGCGAGCTGGAAGGTGGCCCCGGCGCTGGCGGCCGGTTGCACGGTCGTCCTGAAGCCCTCGGAGAACTCCCCGCTGTCCGCCCTGCTGCTGGGCCGGATCGCCACCGAGGCCGGACTGCCGCCGGGTGTCCTCAACGTCGTCACCGGTGACGGGCCGACCGCCGGGCGGGCCATCGGACTGCACCCCGATGTGGACGTCCTGGCCTTCACCGGCTCCACGGCGGTCGGCCGGTACTTCCTGCGCTACGCCGCCGACTCCAACCTCAAGCGGGTCTGGCTGGAGCTGGGCGGCAAGTCGCCGAACATCATCCTTCCCGACGCCCCCGACCTGGAGAAGGCCGCCGCCACCGCCGCCTGGGGCATCTTCTTCAACCAGGGCGAGATGTGCACCGCCCCCTCCCGGCTCCTGGTGCACTCCTCCGTCGCCGAACGCGTCACCGACGCGATCGTGGCCCGGGCCGGGGAACTGCGCGTCGGTGACCCGCTGGACCCGGCCACCGAGATGGGCGCGCTGGTCCGCGAGGCCCACCTCGAACGCGTCCTCGGCCACATCGGCACGGGCGTCGCCGATGGCGCGCGACTGCGGGCCGGTGGCGAACGCGCCCTGACCGGCACCGGCGGCAGCTATCTGCGGCCCACCGTCTTCGACCGGGTGGACCCCGGCATGCGGCTGGCCCGCGAGGAGATCTTCGGCCCCGTCCTGTCCGTCCTCACCTTCGACGACCTCGACGAGGCCGTACGGCTCGCCAACGCCACCGAGTACGGTCTCGCCGCCGGCCTGTGGACCTCCGACCTGTCCACCGCCCACCAGGTCTCCCGCGCGCTCAAAGCGGGGACGGTCTGGGTCAACTGCTACGAGGAGGGCGACCTGACCGTCCCCTTCGGCGGCATGAAGCAGTCGGGCAACGGCCGCGACAAGTCCGCCCACGCCGTCGAGAAGTACACCGAGCTGAAGACCACGTGGATCCAGCTGTGACCCGGCCCCTGATAGCGATACCCGCCCGCTTCGCCGCCACCACCTCCGCACTGCGCTACGCCGCCGAGGTCAACGCCCGCGCCCTGATCGAGGCCGTCTGGCGGGCGGGCGGCGAACCCGCGAGCATCCACCCGGCCGACGGCGACGCGGCCGCCCGCCTGGCCCGCTTCGACGGCGTCCTCCTCCCGGGCGGCGGCGACCTCGCCCCGTACCGCTACGGCGCGGCCGACACCCACGACAGCGTGTACGACGTCGACGAGGTGCAGGACGCCTTCGACCTGGAAGCCGCCCGCGCCGCCCTGCGCTCGGGCATCCCGCTGCTGGCGGTCTGCCGGGGCCTCCAGGTCGTCAACGTCGCTCTCGGCGGCACCCTGGAACAGGACATGGGCGGCCCGGAGCGCGAACACCGCCACCTCGTGCACCCGGTGGCGCTCCGGCGCGGAACCGTGCTGGAGCGTGCCACCGGCGCGCAGAAGGTGGAGGCGTCCTGCTACCACCACCAGCGGGTGGACCGGCTGGGCGAGGGACTGGAGGTCACCGCCCGCGCCGCCGACGGCACCGCGGAAGGCCTCGAACTCCGGGGCGCCCCCGGCTGGTTCACCGCCGTCCAGTGGCACCCCGAGGACACCGCCGAAGCGGACCCCGCACAGCAGGCCCTCTTCGACGCCCTCGTACGGGCCGCCGGAGCCGGACGCTGAATCGGGCCGTCGACGACGGCCCGATCCGTCCTGCCGTCAGCTCTCGCCGCCCTCCAGGTCCCCTTCCGCCTCCAGGTACACCTGGCGAAGCCCTTCCAGCACCGCCGGGTCGGGCTTCTCCCACATGCCGCGCGACTCCGCCTCGAGGAGCCGCTCGGCGATGCCGTGCAGGGCCCAGGGGTTGGCCCGCTGCAGGAACTCGCGGTTGGTCTCGTCCAGGACGTAGGTCTCGGTGAGCTTGTCGTACATCCAGTCGGCGATCACGCCGGTCGTGGCGTCGTAGCCGAACAGGTAGTCGACGGTGGCGGCGAGTTCGAAGGCGCCCTTGTAGCCGTGGCGGCGCATGGCCTCGATCCACTTGGGGTTCACCACGCGGGCCCGGAAGACCCTCGACGTCTCCTCGACGAGGGTGCGGGTGCGGACCGTCTCGGGGCGGGTGGAGTCGCCGATGTACGCCTCGGGGGCCGTGCCGCGCAGGGCGCGGACGGTGGCCACCATGCCGCCGTGGTACTGGAAGTAGTCGTCGGAGTCGGCGATGTCGTGCTCGCGGGTGTCCGTGTTCTTCGCGGCGACCTCGATCCGCTTGTACGCGGTCTCCATCTCCTCCCGGGCCGGGCGGCCGTCGAGTTCCCGACCGTAGGCGTAGCCGCCCCACACCGTGTAGACCTCGGCGAGGTCGGCGTCGGTGCGCCAGTCCCGGGAGTCGATGAGCTGGAGCAGTCCGGCGCCGTACGTTCCGGGCCGGGAGCCGAAGATACGGGTGGTGGCCCGGCGTTCGTCGCCGTGGGACGCCAGGTCGGCCTGGACGTGGGCCCGCACGTGGTTCGTCTCCGCCGGTTCGTCCAGCGACGCGGCGAGACGTACGGCGTCGTCGAGGAGGCCGATGGTGTGCGGGAACGCGTCGCGGAAGAAGCCCGAGATGCGCAGGGTGACGTCGATGCGGGGGCGGCCCAACTCCTCGGAGGGGATGGCCTCCAGACCGGTCACCCGGCGGGAGGCGTCGTCCCAGACGGGCCGGACGCCGAGCAGGGCCAGCGCCTCCGCCACGTCGTCCCCGGCCGTGCGCATCGCGCTCGTACCCCACAGCGACAGCCCGACCGACGTGGGCCATTCGCCGTTGTCGGTGCGGTAGCGCTCCAGCAAAGAGTCCGCGAGGGCCTGGCCCGTCTCCCAGGCGAGGCGGGAGGGGACGGCCTTGGGGTCGACGGAGTAGAAGTTGCGGCCCGTCGGGAGGACGTTCACCAGGCCCCGGAGGGGGGAGCCCGACGGGCCCGCCGGGACGAAGCCGCCGTTCAGCGCGTGCACGGTGTGGTCGAGTTCGGCCGTGGTCGCGGCGAGCCGGGGCACGACCTCGCGGGCGGCGAACTCCAGGATGGCGGCGACCTGTTCGCCGTGCTCGGTGGGGACGGCGGCCGGGTCCCAGCCCGCGTCCTCCATCGCCTGCACCAGCGTGCGGGCCCTCTCCTCGGCCTCGTCGGCGGTCGTGCGGGTCGCGGCGGACTCGTCGAGACCGAGGGCCTCGCGCAGGCCGGGCAGGGCCGTGGTGCCGCCCCAGATCTGGCGGGCGCGGAGGACGGCGAGGACCAGGTTGACGTGGTCGGCGCCGGTGGGCGGGTTGCCGAGGACGTGCAGACCGTCGCGGATCTGGGCGTCCTTGACCTCGCAGAGCCAGCCGTCGACGTGCAGGAGGAAGTCGTCGAAGCCGTCGTCCTCCGGACGGTCGTTCAGGCCGAGGTCGTGGTCGAGCCTGGCGGCCTGGATGAGGGTCCAGATCTGGGCGCGGATCGCCGGCAGCTTCGCCGGGTCCATGGAGGAGATCTGGGCGTACTCGTCGAGAAGTTGCTCCAGGCGCGCGATGTCGCCGTACGAGTCCGCGCGGGCCATCGGCGGGACCAGGTGGTCGACGAGGGTGGCGTGGACGCGGCGCTTGGCCTGGGTGCCCTCGCCCGGGTCGTTGACCAGGAACGGGTAGACCAGAGGGAGGTCGCCGAGGGCGGCGTCGGGGCCGCAGGCGGCGGACAGGCCCGCGTTCTTGCCGGGCAGCCACTCAAGGTTGCCGTGCTTGCCGAGGTGGATCATCGCGTCGGCGCCGAAGCCGCCGTCGTCGGCACGGGCGGCGATCCAGCGGTAGGCGGCCAGGTAGTGGTGGGAGGGCGGGAGGTCCGGGTCGTGGTAGATCGCGATCGGGTTCTCGCCGAAGCCGCGCGGCGGCTGGATGAGGATCAGCAGGTTGCCGAAGCGGAGGGCCGCGAGGACGATGTCGCCCTCCGGGTTGGCACTGCGGTCGACGAACATTTCGCCGGGCGCCGGCCCCCAGTGCTCCTCCACGGCCGTGCGCAGCTCCTCGGGGAGCGTGGCGTACCAGCGGCGGTAGTCGGCCGCCGGGATACGGACCGGGTTGCGGGCCAGTTGCTCCTCGGTGAGCCAGTCCTGGTCGTGGCCACCGGCCTCGATGAGGGCGCGGATCAGCTCGTCGCCGTCGCCGGAGGCCAGCCCGGGGACGTCGGCGCCCCCGAAGTCGTAGCCCTCTTCGCGCAGGCGGCGCAACAGGGCGACCGCGCTGGCGGGGGTGTCCAGACCGACCGCGTTGCCGATGCGGGAGTGCTTGGTCGGGTAGGCGGACAGGACGAGCGCGAGGCGCTTGTCGGCGTTGGCGATGTGCCGGAGTCGTGCGTGGCGTACGGCGATTCCGGCGACGCGAGCGGCGCGCTCGGGGTCGGCGACGTAGGCCGGGAGGCCGTCCTCGTCGATCTCCTTGAAGGAGAACGGGACGGTGATCAGACGGCCGTCGAACTCGGGGACGGCGATCTGACTGGCCGCGTCGAGCGGGGAGACGCCCTCGTCGCTCTCCTCCCAGGCGGCACGCGAGCCGGTCAGGCAGAGCGCCTGGAGAATCGGCACGTCCAGGCCGGTCAGGGCGCCCGCGTCCCAGGACTCGTCGTCGCCGCCGGCCGACGCCTCGGCGGGCTTGGTGCCGCCCGCGGCCAGAACGGTGGTGACGATGGCGTCGGCGGCGCGGAGTTCCTCGATCAGCTCGGGCTCGGGGGCGCGCAGGGACGCCACGTACAGCGGGAGCGCGCGGGCGCCCGTGTCCTCGATCGCCTCGCACAGGGCACCCACGAACGCGGTGTTGCCGCTCATGTGGTGGGCCCGGTAGTAGAGCACGGCGACGGTCGGGCCGTCGGTGCCCGCGCGTGGGGCACGCTCCAGCGGGCCCCAGGACGGGGCGGGCGCGGGGGCGTCGAAGCCGTGGCCGGTGAGCAGGACGGTGTCGGAGAGGAAGCGGGCGAGCTGCTCCAGGTTGGCGGGGCCGCCGTGGGCGAGGTAGGCGTGGGCCTCGGCGGCGATGCCGACCGGGACCGTGGAGGCGGCCATCAGCTGGGCGTCGGGGGCCTGTTCACCGGTGAGGACCACGACCGGGCGGCCGTCGGCGAGCAGCAGGTCGAGGCCGTCCTGCCAGGCGCGGATGCCGCCGAGAAGGCGTACGACGACCAGCCCGGCACCGTCGAGCAGCGCCGGGAGGTCGTCCAACGCGAGGCGGGAGGGGTTGGCGAAACGGTACGGGACCGGACCGTCGGCAGCGCGGGCGCTGAGCAGGTCGGTGTCGGACGTCGACAGGAGCAGGATGTGGGGCTGCGCGGAGCGCTCCCCGGACGATGGCTGCATGCGGCTGCTGGCCTTCCTCGGGGTCCGCGCCCCGGGCGGTGTCGGATCGAAAGGCTCCCCTGCTCGGGCGGGACCGAGGGGTACGGGGAAGGGAGTTCCTGACTCGCCCGCCCCTCCTGGGACGGACTCACAGTGGCGGGACCGCGCCGGACTCACACCGGGCTTCCTCCCCTGTCGCCGTGGTGGCGTCGGCGGACCGGATGATCCACCAAGCAGCATAGTAAGGGTCGCCTCAAAAGGGCGGAGCATACGTCCCTGATGCCGGTGGGTATGCTCGCGGCCATGTCCACGCCTCCCGTCCGATCATCGTCCCAGGCCACAGCGGTCACACGGGACCGTGGCGACGCCTGCCCGGGGACGCTGCGGCTGCACGCGGCGGACGACGGGGCTCTGGCCCGGGTCCGGGTGCCCGGTGGTGTGCTGACCGTCCGCCAGGCCGAGGCGCTCGCCGAGGCGGCGCGGCGGCTCGGCGACGGTGATCTTCACCTCACCTCGCGCGGCAACGTGCAACTGCGGGGACTGGCCGACGGCTGCGGGGGCGCGCTGGCCGAGTCGCTGGACGCGGCCGGGCTGCTCCCCTCCCCCGGGCACGAACGGGTGCGCAACATCGTCGCCTCGCCCCTGTCGGGCCTCGACGGGCGGGGCCTGCGGGACGTTCGGCCCTGGCTGTCGGCCCTCGACGCGGCGCTGTGTGCGAGCGAGGCGGCGCGGGCGTTGTCGGGCCGGTTCCTGTTCGCGCTCGACGACGGACGGGGGGACGTGGCCGGGCTCGACGCCGATGTGACCGTCCGGGCGGCCGGGGACGGCGAGGCGCTGCTGAGCCTCGGAGCGGCCGACGAGGCACTGTCCGTGCCCGGCGAGGACGCGCCCCGTGCCGCGCTGGCGGCCGCCGAGACCTTCTTGGAGGCGGCGCGGGACAACGGCTCCCGGGTCTGGCGTGTGACCGAACTCCCATTCCAGGCCGGGCTGCTCCGCATGGTCCACGGCCGTATGGCCGCCGACGGTATCGACGCGGTGAACCGGGCCCGGAGGGGAACCGGGACGCCTCGGACCGAGGGCCCGCCGCCCGGAGCCGTCGGCGACGCCCTCTGCGTACACCCGCCCCTCGGTCGCCTCACCGCCCCGCAGTGGCGGGAGTTGACGCACCTCGCGTCCACGACGCGCTCCCGTGAACTGCGGCTGACGCCCTGGCGCGGAGTCGTCGTCCCCACGCCGGGCATGAGCGAGGAGCAGGCGTCCGAAGCGCTCGCCCGGCTCTGCGTGACCGGCCTCGTCACCGATCCCGCCTCCCCATGGCTCCGCGTCGGGGCCTGCATCGGGCGGCCCGGCTGCGCCAAGTCCCTGGCGGACGTGCGGGCGGACGCGACCGCGAACCTCGACGCGGCCGGGCACGGCGGACTTCCCCTGTACTGGTCCGGATGCGAGCGCCGCTGCGGACACCCCCGGGGCGAACGCATCGACGTGGTGGCCGTGCCGGGGGGCGGCTACCAACTCTCCCGCACGGCCCCCGGACAGGACCCACGTACCACGTCCATGGCCGACCCCGGCCAACTCGCCACCGCCCTGGCGGCGATCGCCCCATAGGCCACAAGAAGCGCACGACCCGCACGAACGACACCCTCATGACGACCGAGAGCAGCGAGAAGACCACCGTGACCACGTACGACTACGAGAAGGACGGCCCGGCGATCTACCGGCAGTCCTTCGCCACCATCCGCGCGGAGGCGGACCTCGCGGCCCTGCCCGCCGACGTCAGCCAGGTCGCGGTCCGGATGATCCACGCCTGCGGAATGGTCGACCTCGTACGGGACTTGGCGTACACGCCCGACGTGGTGGCCCGCGCGCGTGAGGCCCTGCGTGCCGGCGCGCCCATCTTCACCGATGTGCGGATGGTGGCCAGCGGGGTGACCCGCAAGCGGCTGCCCGCCGACAACGACGTGCTGTGCACGCTCTTGGACCCGGCCGTCCCCGAGCTGGCGGCGAAGCTGGGCACCACGCGCAGCGCCGCCGCGCTGGAGCTGTGGCGGGATCGGCTGGAGGGTGCGGTGGTGGCCGTCGGCAACGCGCCCACCGCGCTCTTCCGCCTCCTGGAGATGATCGAGGAGGGCGCACCCCGGCCCGCCGCCGTCATCGGCGTGCCGGTCGGGTTCGTCGGCGCCGCCGAGTCCAAGGACGCGCTCGCCGCGCACCCGTCGGGCCTGGAGCACATCGTCGTACGCGGCCGTCGTGGCGGGAGCGCCATGGCCGCCGCCGCGCTCAACGCGATCGCGAGTGAGGAAGAGTGAGCGACAAGCCAGTGAGCGGCAAACTGTACGGGGTGGGGCTCGGCCCCGGTGACCCGTCCCTGATGACCGTCCGGGCCGTCGAGGTGATCTCCGAGGCTGATGTGATCGCGTATCACAGTGCCCGGCACGGCCGTTCCATCGCCCGCTCGATCGCGGCGAAGCATCTGCGCGCCGACCAGATCGAGGAGCGGCTGATGTACCCGTTGACGACGGAGACCACCGATCATCCGGGCGGTTACAAGGGCGCGATGGAGGAGTTCTACGCGGAGGCGTCGGAGCGGCTGGCCGCGCATCTCGACGCGGGGCGCACGGTCGCGGTCCTCGCGGAGGGCGATCCGCTCTTCTACGGCTCCTACATGCACATGCACAAGCGGCTGGTGGACCGCTACGACACCGAGGTCGTCCCGGGTGTCACATCGGTGTCCGCCGCCGCGGCCCGGCTGGGCACGCCGCTGGTCGAGGGCGAGGAGGTGCTGACGATCCTGCCGGGCACCCTGCCCGAGGAGGAGCTGACCGCACGGCTCGCCGCGACGGACGTGGCCGTGGTGATGAAGCTGGGGCGGACCTTCACCAAGGTCCGCAGCGCGCTGGAGAGTTCGGGGCGGCTGGGCGAGGCCCGCTATGTCGAGAGGGCCACCATGCCCGGGGAGCGGATCGGCGAACTGGCGGACGTGGAGCCGGAGTCGGTGCCGTACTTCTCGGTGGCCGTGCTGCCCAGCCAGGTCGACACCGAGCGGCCGGAGGCCCGGGAGCGGGGTGAGGTCGTGGTGGTCGGGACCGGGCCCGCCGGTCCGCTGTGGCTGACGCCCGAGACGCGGGGCGCGCTCGCCGCCGCCGACGACCTGGTCGGCTACACCACCTACCTGGACCGGGTGCCGCAGCGGGCGGGTCAGGTCCGGCACGGCTCGGACAACCGGGTCGAGTCGGAGCGCGCCGAGTTCGCCCTCGATCTGGCCCGCCGCGGGCGGCGGGTCGCGGTCGTCTCCGGCGGCGACCCGGGGGTCTTCGCCATGGCGACGGCCGTGCTGGAGGTCGCCGCGCAGGACGAGTACGCGGACGTCCCGGTACGGGTGCTGCCGGGGGTGACCGCCGCCAACGCGGCCGCCGCCCGCGCGGGCGCCCCGCTGGGCCACGACTACGCCACGATCTCCCTCTCCGACCGGCTCAAGCCGTGGGAGGTCATCGCCGAGCGGCTGCGCGCGGCGGCCTCCGCGGACCTGGTGCTGGCCCTGTACAACCCCGGTTCGCGCAGCCGCACCTGGCAGGTGGGCAAGGCACGCGAGCTGCTGCTGGAGCACCGGGCGCCGGACACACCGGTCGTGGTCGCGCGGGACGTGGGCGGCTCCGGCGAGCGGGTACGGATCGTACGGCTGGCCGATCTGGACCCGGCCGAGGTCGACATGCGCACGATCCTGCTGGTCGGCTCCTCGCAGACCCGGGTCGTCCGGCGTGGGGACGGCGAGCAGATCGTCTGGACGCCCCGCCGGTATCCGGAGGCGTGAGCGGGGCGGGAGCGCGAGCGGGGGCCGCTGGGGTTCAGCGGGTGGGGAGACGCCGCTCGACCCAGTGGGCCGCCGTCTCCGGGGCCGTCACCACGGTGACGCCCTCGGGCACGGGCGGCCTGCGCACCACGACGACGGGCACCCCGGCCTCACGGGCCGCGGTCAGCTTCGGTGCGGTGGCGGCTCCCCCGCTGTCCTTCGTCACGACGACGTCGACACGGTGGCGGCGCAGCAGTTCCCGCTCCCCGTCAAGGGTGAAGGGGCCCCGGTCGAGCAGCACCTCCATCCGGGCCGGGTGCGGGGCCTCGGGCGGGTCGACGGACCGTACGAGGAACCACAGGTCGTCCAGGGCGGCGAACGCGGCCAGGCCCATGCGCCCGGTGGTGAGGAACACGCGTCGGCCGAGCGTGGGCAGCAGGCGCGCGGCCTCCTCCAGGGAGCCGATGTCGTGCCAGTCGTCGCCGTCGGCCGGGACCCAGCCGGGCCGGCGCAGCGCGAGCAGGGGAACATGGGTGGTGGCGGCCGCCCGTGCCGCGTGGAAACTCATGGTCCCGGCGAAAGGATGGGTGGCGTCGATGAGCGCGTCCACCCCGTGCTCGCGCAGCCAGGCGGCCAGCCCCTCGGCCCCGCCGAAGCCGCCGACGCGGACCTCGCCCGGGGGCAGCCGGGGGCTGGCGACCCGTCCGGCGAGGGAGCTGGTCAGCCTGAGGCCAGGGGTGCCGTGCAGCAGTTCGGCCAGGCGGCGTGCCTCCGTGGTTCCGCCGAGTATCAGTACGTGCATGGAAGTCCGGGTCCGATCATGAGCGGTGAAGCGAAAGACATCGGTGCGGGGAAAGAGGGCGGTGCGGCGAAAGAGGCCGGCGAGGCCAAGGGTGGTCGTGCGGCCCAACTCAAGCACACCGGTCTGCGGCACGGCTGGACCACGGGTGCCTGTGCGACCGCCGCCACGACGGCCGCGTACACCGCGCTGCTGACCGGCGAGTTCCCCGACCCGGTGACCATCACCCTGCCGAAGGGGCAGACCCCGTCGTTCGCGCTCGCCGTCGAGGAGCTGACCGGCGACAGCGCGATGGCGGGGATCGTGAAGGACGCGGGCGACGATCCGGACGTCACGCACGGCGCGCTGGTCCGGGCCACCGTACGGCGGCTGCCGGCCGGGGCCGGGGTGGTCTTCCGGGCCGGCCCCGGCGTCGGAACGATCACTCGTCCGGGCCTGCCCCTGCCCGTCGGCGAACCGGCCGTGAACCCGGTCCCCCGGCAGATGATGCGCGACCATGTCGCCGAGGTCGCCGGCCGCCACGGCGGCACTGGCGATGTCGAGATCACCCTCTCCGTGGACCACGGCGAGGAGATCGCCCGCTCCACCTGGAACCCCCGCCTCGGCATCCTCGGCGGTCTGTCCATCCTGGGGACGACCGGGATCGTCGTCCCGTACTCCTGCTCGGCGTGGATCGACTCCATCCGGCGGGGCGTGGACGTGGCGCGCGCGGCCGGGCGCACGCATGTCGCCGGGTGCACGGGGTCGACGTCGGAGAAGACGGTCGTCGCCGAGTACGCGCTGCCCGAGGACGCGCTGCTCGACATGGGCGACTTCGCGGGCGCGGTCCTGAAGTACGTCCGACGGCACCCCGTCGACCGGCTGACGATCTGCGGCGGCTTCGCCAAGCTCTCCAAGCTCGCCGCCGGCCATCTCGACCTGCACTCCGCCCGCTCCCAGGTCGACAAGGGCTTCCTCGCCGAACTGGCCCGGCGCGGCGGCGCCGACGAAGCCCTGTCCGCCGAGGTGGCCGGCGCCAACACCGGGCTCGCCGCGCTCCAGCTCTGCATGGCGGCCGGGGTACCACTCGGCGACCTGGTGGCGACGACGGCCCGCGACGAGGCACTGGCCGTACTCCGGGGTGCGCCGGTCGCGGTCGACGTCATCTGCATCGACCGCGCGGGCACCGTCGTCGGCCGCAGCACGATCCGCTGACTCCCCACGACCCGCCACCCACACCCGCCTCACCCCACCCCAACCCCGCAAGCCGCCAAAGACACCGCACAGCGACCAACTCGCCACCACGACCCGCCGCCAAGCCCAGACCACGCAGCGAGACGCGCCCGTCGCGGTCAACGCCATCCACATCGACCGCGCGAGCACCGTCGTCGGCCGCAGCACGATCCGCTAGCTTCCCGGGACGGTCCGGAGGTAGGCGCCGAGGCGGGCGACGGCCGACGGGTTGCGGGGGCTCTCGACCAGGTCGACGTAGTCGAGGACGAAGATCCGCTTGTGCTTGATCGCGGAGACGTTGCGCAGCGGGGCGTAGGAGAGCAGGAACTTCTTCTTCTGCTCGGCGCTGACGTCCCCGTAGTCGCAGATGACGATGGTGTCGGGGTCCCGCTGGACGACGCTCTCCCAGCCGACGGTGGTCCAGGAGTCCTCGACGTCGTGCATGACGTTGACCCCGCCGGCCTCGGTGATGATCTGCTCGGGGGCGGCGTAGCGGCCGGAGGTGAAGGGCTGGTCCTGGCCGCTGTCGTAGAGGAAGACCTTGGGCTTCTTCGCGGGCGCCTCGGCGCGCACACCCGCGATCTGCTTCTTGAAGTCGGCGACGAGGGTGGCGGCCCGCTTCTCGACGCCGAAGAGTTTTCCGAGGTTGGTGAGGTCGGTGTAGAGGGCGTCGAGGGGCGGCATGATGCCGCGCGAGGTCTCGGTCCGGCCGTTGCGGCAGGACTCGGTGAGGATGTAGGAGGGGACGCCGAGCTTCTTCAGGGTGTCGGGGGTGAAGCCGGCGTCCTCGCGGAAGCCGTAGTTCCAGCCGGCGAAGACGAGGTCGGCCTTGGCGTCGAGGACGTTCTCCTTGGTGAGCTGGTCCTTCGACAGCCACTTCACCTTGTCGTAGCCGTCCTTCCAGGGCACACCGCTCAGGTCACCCTTGTCGTCGGGCATGGCGAACCCGGCCATGCGGTCCTCAAGGCCGAGGGCGAACATCAGCTCGGTGATGCCGACGTCGTTGGTGACCACGCGCTCGGGGACCTTGTCGAAGGTGATCTTCTGACCGCAGTTGGTGAGGGTGACCGCCTTCTCGGCGGACGGGGACTTGGCGTCCGCGGACGATTCGACGGTCGCGCCGCATCCGCTGACGGTGGCGGTGGCGGTCGCGGCGAGACAGAGTGCGGCGGCGAGCAGCTTGCGCATGGGGGTCCTCAGGTCGTGGAGGGGAGCAGGTCGAACAGGAGTTGGACGGCGCCGGTCGCCGGGTGCCGTACGGGATGCGCGCGGACCCCGAACACCTCGGCGAGCAGGTCCGGTCGGAGGACGTCGTGAGGCGGGCCCGACGTGACGATCCGGCCGTCCGCGATCACGTACAGGACGTCGCAGTGCGCGGCGGCCAGGTTGAGGTCGTGCAGGGCGGCGAGCACGGTGATGCCGCTGTCGCGCACCAGGGACAGGACGTCCAGCTGGTGGGCGATGTCGAGGTGGTTGGTGGGTTCGTCGAGGACGAGCACCCGGGGCTGCTGGGCGAGGGCGCGGGCGAGCAGGACGCGCTGCTTCTCGCCGCCGGACAGGGCCAGGAACCCCCGGTCGGCGAGGTGGTCCACGCCGGTGCGGCCCATGGCCCGCGCGCAGATCTCCGCGTCGGAGGCGGCCGTGCGGTCCCGGTGCGGCAGCCGTCCCATGGCGACCACCTCGGCGACCGTGAAGTCGAACTCGGCGGACGACTCCTGCGGCAGCGCGGCCAGCACCCGTGCCGCGGCCCGGGGAGGCATCGCGTGCGTGTCCTCGCCGTCCAGCCGCACCACGCCGGCGGCCGGGCGCAGCGCCCGGTACACACAGCGCAACAGCGTCGACTTGCCGCTGCCGTTGGGGCCGACGAGGCCGACGAAGGCCCCGCTGTCGGCCGTGAGCCGGATGTCGTCGACCAGTCGGGCCCCGGCGGCCTCGACGGTCACGCCGTCGATGTCGAGTCGCATGGTCAGCGGCCTCCGAACGCGTAGCCGCCGCGCCGCATGAGCACCAGGAAGGCGGGCACCCCGACCACGGCGGTGATCACTCCGACGGGTAGTTCGGCGGGGGCTAGCAGCAGCCGGGACAGCACGTCCGCCCACACCAGGAGCACGGCGCCGACGAGCGGGGCGACCGCCAGCACCCGGCGGTGGTCGGCGCCGACCAGCATCCGCACGACGTGCGGCACCATCAGCCCGACGAAGCCGATGGCCCCGCTGACCGCGACCACGGTCCCGGTGACGGCGGCGGTGACGAGGAACAGCTCCCGGCGCAGCCGCTCCGGCCGGACACCGAGTGCGGCCGAGGTCTCGTCGCCCATGGCGAGGGCGTTGAGCGATTCGGCCCGCCGGCGCAGCCAGGCCCACCCCGCCGCGACGGTCACGGCGACCAGCGGCACCTGCGCCCAGGTCGCCCCGCCCAGACTGCCCAGCAGCCACATCAGCGCCGACCGCGCCGCCTCGCCGCGGGCCGCGCCGAACACCATGACCGTGGTGACCGCTTCGAAGCCGTACGCCAGTGCCGTACCGGTCAGGACCAGCCGCAGCGGGGTCAGCCCGTGCGGCGAGCGGGCCACGGCGTACACCAGCGCCATCGCGCCGAGCGCCGAAAGGAAAGCCGACGCGGACAGCGCCCAGACCCCGAGCCCGGCGAACGCGCCGAGCAGGATGACCGCGTTGGCGCCCACCGCCGCGCCGGAGGAGATACCGAGCACGAACGGGTCGCCGAGCGCGTTGCGCACGATCGCCTGGACGGCCACCCCGACGGACGCGAGCCCGGCGCCGACGACGGCACCGAGCACGACGCGCGGCAGCCGGATCTCCCAGACGATGGTGTACGAAGCGGCGTCCCCGGCGTGCACGGTCCCGCCGGTGAGCCCTGCCCACAGGAACCGGAGGACGTCCGGCCATCCGATCCCGGCGGCGCCCAGGCCGGTGCCGCCGACGAGCGACAGCAGCAACAGGAGTGCGAGGCCGAATACCAGTGGGGGCAGGGGCATGCGGCTGGGGGTGGGGCTGCGGCGCACGGTCGGGGCGGTCCTTCGCCTTGGGCCGCCTGGTGGGACGTCGGTCAGGAGCAGCCCGTACGGCACGCCGGCCGTGCGGTCCCCTCTCGCAGTCCACGGCGAGCGTTCAACGGGTCGCACCACCCACGGGCGATCGGGCTCGCGCGACGGTCTGTTCGACCGTCGCGCACACCGTTGCGGGTCAGCGCCGGACTTTCACCGGACTTCCCCCGCGGGAGGCGAGGTGAGCCTAACACCGGGTACCGGGGCGCCTTCGGGCCCGGGTGGCTCGGGTTCGTTGGCGACTGCGGGTCCGGTGGGGCTTCTCGCGCAGTTCCCCGCGCCCCTGAAATGCCAGGGCTGCGCCCCGTGCCTTCAGGCCCACCGACCCGTCACCTTCAGACCCACCACCCGTGGGTTCAGGCCCACCGACCGTGCCTTCAGGCCCGCCGCCCATGCCATCGGGCCCACCGGACCGTCGCCTTCAGACCCACCGCCCGTGGGTTCAGGCCCACCGGACCGTCACCTTCAGGCCCACCACCCGTGGGTTCAGGCCCACCGACCCGTCACCTTCAGGCCCACCACCCGTGGGTTCAGGCCCACCGGACCGTCACCTTCAGGCCCACCACCCGTGGGTTCAGGCCCACCGACCCGTCACCTTCAGGCCCGCAGGGCCGTGGTCTTTCAGGCCCGCAGGGGCCTGAATCCTTCAGGGGCGCGGGGAACTGCGCGAGAAGCCCCACCGGACCCGCGTCCGACAATGAACCCAACCGGCCCGCTCAACAGCTGTGCCGGTCCCGTTCCGGCGAGTACAGGTGGCTGTCCCGGAACTGCCGCGCACCAAGCGTCCGACCGACCATGATCACGGCGGTGCGCAGCACACCCGCCTCCTTCACCTGCCCGGCGATGTCCGCGAGCGTGCCCCGGAGGATCACTTCGTCGGGCCGGGACGCGTAGGCGACGACCGCGACGGGGCAGTCGGCCCCGTAGTGCGGGAGGAGCTCCTCGACGACACGGTCGACGTAGCGGGCGGCGAGGTGCAGCACGATCAGCGCGCCGCTACGGCCGAGCGTGGCCAGGTCCTCGCCCTCCGGCATGGCGGTGGCGCGCTGGGCGATGCGGGTGAGGATCACGGTCTGGCCGACGGTCGGCACGGTCAGCTCCCGCTTCAGGGCAGCCGCCGCCGCGGCGAAGGCGGGCACGCCCGGGACCACCTCGTACGGCACTCCGGCCGCGTCGAGCCGTCGCATCTGTTCGGCGACCGCGCTGAACACGGACGGGTCCCCCGAGTGCAGCCGGGCCACGTCGTGGCCCTCCTCATGGGCGCGCAGCAGCTCGGCGGTGATCTGGTCCAGGTCGAGCTGGGCGGTGTCCACCAGCCGTGCGTCCGGCGGGCATTCGGCCAGCAGTTCGCGCGGGACGAGGCTGCCCGCGTACAGGCAGACCCGGCAGGCGGCGAGCGTACGGGCGCCGCGGACCGTGATCAGGTCGGCGGCACCGGGGCCGGCCCCGATGAAGTACACGGTCATCTGTCTGCTCCTGGAAGGGTGTCGAGGGTCTTCTCCACGGCCCACTGGGTCACCGGCATCGCCTGCCGCCACCCGGTGAAGCCGCCCACGGGCACGGTGTGCGCCACCGCGAGCCGCACCAGCTCGCCGCCGTGGCGGCGGTGGGCGGCGGCGAGCAGCGCCTCGGACTCCAGCGTCACGGTGTTGGCGACCAGCCGCCCGCCGGGGGGAAGCGCCTGCAGGCAGGTGTCGAGGAGGCCCGGCGCGGTGAGGCCGCCGCCGATGAACACGGCGTCCGGCTGTGGCAGTTCGGCCAGCGCGCCGGGCGCTCCACCGGTGACGATCCGCAGGCCGGGCACGCCGAGCCGGTCGGCGTTGCGGGTGATGCGTTCGGCCCGCACCGGGTCGCGTTCGACGGTGACCGCCCGGCAGGAGGGGTGCGTACGCATCCACTCGATGGCGATCGAGCCGGACCCGCCGCCGACGTCCCACAGCAGTTCGCCGGGTGCCGGGGCGAGCGCGGCCAGCGTGGCGGCGCGCACATACCGTTTGGTGAGCTGTCCGTCGTGCTCGTACGCCTCGTCGGGGAGGCCGGGGACGGCGCCGAGCCGCAGGGTGTCCGGGGCCCGCCGGCACTCGACGGCGACGACGTTGAGGGGGTCGCCGGGCGGGTGTGTCCGCGCCCAGTCGTCGGCGGTGGTCTCGGTACTCGTCCGTTCCCGCTCCCCGCCGAGCTGTTCCAGGACGCGCATCCGGCTCGGCCCGAAGCCCCGCTCCCGCAACAGGGCGGCGACCGCGGAGGGCGTGCCGGCGTCCGCGCTGAGCACAAGGAGCCGGCGGCCCTCGTGCAGGGCGGCGGCCAGGCGGGCGGCGGGTCTGCCGACGAGCGTGACGACCTCGACGTCCTCCAGGGGCCAGCCGAGGCGGGCGACCGCGTAGGAGACGGAGGAGGGGTGCGGCAGGACGCTCAGCCGGTCACCGGCCTCCTCGGCGAGGGCACGGCCGATGCCGTAGAACATGGGGTCCCCGCTGGCCAGTACGGCGACCCGGCGGCCGGCGTGCGCGGCGAGCAGGGCGGGGACGGCGGGGCGCAGGGGCGAGGGCCAGGCGATCCGCTCGCCCGCGCACTCCGGTGGCAGCAGGTCGAGCTGTCGTGGGCCCCCGATCAGGACCTCGGCGTCGCGCAGAACCTCCCGGGAGGCGTCGGGGACGCCTCGCCAGCCGTCGGCGCCGAGCCCGACGACGGTGACGGCGTACGGCGGTCCTGGTCGTGCGGGGGTCACTGCGCGGTACCTCGGCGGATCGGGGGCGACTGTCGGGGACGACAGAGGCGCACTCTACTGGGCGGTGACCTGCGCGCCTGTGCCCGGGTGCGCCCCGCCCGCTCCTCGCGCTCCTTCTGTGCCGACAGCGGCTTCCTCTGCCGACAGCGGCTTCGCCGCCCTCGTCTGCCGGTGGCGCCCGTCGTCCCGGTCGAGTCGGCGCATGCCGTGGTGACCAGACAGAGGACGCCGGCCAGGACGCCGGCCAGGGCGACGGCCAGGACGCCGGCCGCCGGCCGCTTCTTCGGCATACGGGACTCCTTGGTGCGAGGGTGCGGGCTGCTCGGGCAGCTCGTCCTGCGACGGGCTCCGTCGCAGTAGTCGGACGGCGGCCCGCGCGAGTTCCCGTCGATCCCCGACTCCTTTGCCGTGATGAGGAGATGGCCCCGCCTTCGGCTTCCGACGGGCACAGCGGGTCTGCGCCGCGTGCGCCGCCGCGTGCGGACTGCCGATCAGGCCGGAGGCACTGCCCCGGCACCCCCGGGTGACCACGGCGCCACCGGGTCACCCGGCCCCTGACGGCCGCCGGCCGCCCCGCCCCACTCAGCCGTGTGTCAGCGGTCGGACGGGGGTGCCGGCGAGGAAGGCGTCAATGTCCTCCACCGCTTCCTCGTAGAAGGTGCGGTAGTTCCGTTCGGTGACGTAGCCGAGGTGCGGGGTGGCGAGCACGTTCGGCAGGGAGCGCAGGGGATCGTCGGCGGGGAGGGGCTCGGTCTCGAAAACGTCGAGACCGGCGCCGGCGATCCAGCCCTCCCGCAGGGCCCGCAGAAGTGCCGGGCGGTCGACGATGGCGGCGCGGGAGGTGTTGACCAGGTAGGCGTGCGGGCGCATGGCGCGCAGTTCCGGCTCGCCGAGCAGGCCGCGGGTGCGGCCGGACAGGACGAGGTGGACGGACACGAAGTCGCTGCGGCCGAGCAAGTCCTCTTTGCTTGCGGCGAGTCGGGCTCCGGCTTCGGTCGCCCGCTCGGCGGTGAGGTTCTCGCTCCAGGCTAGGACCTCCATACCGAAGGCGGTGGCGACGCCCGCCACCCGGGTGCCGATCTTGCCGAGGCCGAGCAGGCCCAGGGTGCGGCCGTGCAGGTCCTGGCCGACGGTGGACTGCCAGGGGCCCCCTTCCCGCAGGATCCGGCTCTCGGCGGTGACGTGCCGGGCGAGGCCGAGGAGAAGCGCCCAGGTCAGTTCGACGGGTGGGGTGGGGCTGCTCGCCGTACCGCACACGGTCACACCCTGGGCCTGCGCCGCGGCGAGGTCGATGGAGGCGTTGCGCATGCCGGTGGTCACCAGCAGGCGCAGCCGGGGCAGTCGGCGCAGGAGAGCGGCGTCGAAAGGGGTGCGTTCCCGCATGGCCACGACGATCTCGCAGTCGGCGAGCTCGGCCACGAGCCTGTCCCGGTCGGTGATGTTCTCGCGGAGCGTGCGCACCTCGACCTCGCCGGCGAGGGGGCTCCAGTCGGCCATGGCCAGGGCAGCGCCCTGGTAGTCGTCCAGCACTGCGCAGTGGAGGGTCATGCGGGCAGTCTGCCTTTCCTCGGCAGCCGACGTCGCCTCCGAAATCTCCGTACCCGACGGCTCCCTCAGGTCCACCGACGCATCCCCGTGTGATGCACGCAACATGGCCGCTGATTCAAATTTGAATCAGGCAGGACTAGGGTCGACAGTAGCGATTGGCTTCAAATTTGAAACACATACGGATCCGGGTGGCGGAGCGCGCTCACCGCCGGGCCGGCCGATCACATCGTTCGCTCGCACCCTGGAGTTCCCCCATGCCCACCTCCCTCGGTCGCGCCTCCACCGACGCCGCCCCGCGCTACGCAAAGCAACTCGCCTCGCACTTCGGCCGGAAGATCCCCACCGAGGAGACTCCCGAAGGGGGTCACCGCCTCACCTTCGAGCAGACCGACGTCCTGCTCCAGCCGGCCGAGGACCACCTCCTGATCCGCGTGAGCGCACCCGACGAGTCCACGCTCACCACCATCCGGGAGGTCGTGGGCAGCCACCTCGAACGCTTCGGCCTCCGCAACGAACTGACCGTCGCCTGGGAGGAGCGCTCCGACGGCTGACACTCCCGGGGCCGCCCGCAACGGCCCGCACCCCGGATCGATCATGGGCAGGTCGGCGCACCCTTCCCCGGCGGCTTCAGCGGCACGCTGACACCGTCGGCAGCGCCGTAGCGGGCAGCGAGGCCCCGTCGCACCCCTCCACCTCACCGAAGCGGGTGCCGGTCACACCCGCATCCGGTCCTGGTGGGCCCTGGGCCTGTTCGATCTCGGGCCGGGTGCGACCGAGGAGGTTCCGGAACCCAGCGAACTCCTGCACGCATCGCCGCAGGTCAGCCGCATCCCGGCCTGCTCACGGTGGACCGACTGTGAACCAACCGCCTACCCGAACAGCCGCCGCCGGATCGCACGACGGTAGTCCTCAAGCGTCTTGTCCAGGTGCACGGCTGTCGCCTGGGCCGCGGCTTCGGGCCGGCCGTCCCGAATGACCTCGCAGATGGCCGCGTGCCCCTCGACCGCGGCCTCGGCATGGTCGCTCAGCGCGTCATGCATACCGATCGCACCGGACTACCGCTGCAGCCGGCGTGCCTCACGTACGGCCTCGACGAGGAAGGTGTTGCGCGAGGCCGCCGCGACCCCGGCATGGAAGTCCTCGTCCGCCTGGTTGAACACCTCCACCTGCCCGTGGACGAACCCGTGGCGGCACATCTCGACGGCCGACTTCGACGAGAACCGGCGCCGGCCGACGCCTGACCGGGCCTGCCTCGCGAGGGTCCGGTCAGCCTCGTCGTCCAGAAGTCGGGGTGTCGAAAAGAGTCGGCGGGCGGGCGGAGCTCACAGTCCTCGGCGGCAGCAATCAGGGACGGCGGCCCCGCGCCTTCCAAGCGGAGGGGTCAACAGCTCGACGGCGCCGGAGGCGTCGATCAGGCCTGGCCGATCGCGACCAGCGCGCGGTCCAGGACCGCCTGGACCTGGCCGAGGGCCGAGATCGTGGTCACCAGGCCCTGAGCTTGGTAGTGGTCGACGACCGGCGCCGTCTCACTGCGATAGACCTCCAGTCGCTGACGAACGGTTGTCTCGCGGTCGTCATCGCGCTGGTACAGCTCACCGCCGCAGACGTCGCAGGCTCCTGCCACTTCAGGCGGGCTGTAGTCGACATGGAAGATGTGTTCGCGGTCCTGACGGCACAACCGTCGTCCAGCGATCCGCCCGACCACCTGGGCGTCGGGAATCTCCAGGTCCAGCACGGCGTCCAGTCTCGACTTCGAGTCGGCCAGGATGCCGTCCAGCGCCTCCGCCTGGGCAAGATTGCGAGGGAAGCCGTCCAGCAGGAATCCGCACTCGGTGTCCGGACGGGCAAGGCGCTCTTTGATCACCCCGATGGTGACCTCGTCCGGGGCCAGAAGGCCGGCGCGTATGTACGTGTGGGCGTTCCGGCCGAGCTCGGTGCCCTGGTCGATGTGCTCGCGAAACAGGTCACCGGTGGAGATGTGCTGGATCGACAGATGCGCGGCAAGGCGCACTGCTTGCGTCCCCTTGCCAGCTCCGGGCGGCCCGATCAGGAGGATGCGCATCGATGAGGTGTCCCTTCGTCATGCCTGGCCATCAAGTCGCCTCTGGGACACACGATCGCCGCGCACCGATGTCATTGCCATCCGGTAAGCCATCCCCTGGCGGTGAGGATAACCACACCTTGGGACATCGCCGCGTTGAGGTTGATGCGCTATGGAACTGTCGCCGGGCAGGCGTCCGCAGTCGGCTTGCCGACGGCCTCGTCGAAGCGCGCGACGGGACACCTGAAGCCGTGTCCGTCGCCGTCCGCCGCCGGCTGACGGGCGATGCCGGCACAGTTCCCGGGTTGGAGCCGTACAGCAGGGTCAGCGCGGTTCCGGTGGCGCGCCGGGCTACGTGCCGGGTCACGCCGTGCAGGGGTTCACATCCCCTGAAGAAGACAGGCTTGGGAAGGCTCGGGAGGTGCGCGGGGCCTCGGCCGAGGCGCTGACTCGCCGCCCGTCCGGCATCGCGTTGGTGAGTGTGAAGTGGGGCACGATCAGCGTCAACAGTTTTCGAGCAACGTCCGACAGGTCGGACAGATTCGCCCGTGCCCGGCAACTCACCACCGCCCCCGGATTCCTGATACGTCCGGCCACCCGGACGACATGAGCCGACGGCAAGGTCCGCCACCGAAGGCGCGGGATCACCGGTGGCGCGGTTGAGGCGGTTGAGGCGGTTGAAGCCGGCATCCGCAGACACCCAGTCACCCGATCCGCACGACCGACTGGACTGAACACTTCCAACACCTCCTATGTATTGACCTGCACAGCCCTGAGGGTCGAACACGTCCGTCAGTAGCAATCCTGGGTTTGATCTGGCAATTTCTGTCGATCACCTAGACAGACCGCCGACTCGTGCCCGTTAATACATCCGATGTTGCTCCGCCGAAACATAGGCGGTGCACAAGGTATGCAGCGACGCCGTGCGCTGCCCTCCGAGCTGCCAGGGAGAAGACCTTGTCAGAGTCGATCGCCCGCCGAAGAGGCGCTCGTCGGCATGGCGGGCACCGGCGGCAGGCTTCGCCCCCGCGTCCAGGGCCCCACCCCGACAGGAAGAGCTGCTGGCCGGCACACGCCGTAACGCCTGGGCCGGGTGCCTCACTTGGGGAGTTCGCATCGCTCCCCCACCTGCTCCGCGCTCAAGCCACGGTTCACCCTCGGGCTCTGCCCGTCCCGACGAGCCACCCTCTTCCCGGACGACGCCACCGCAGCCCGTCAGTTCACCTCCCGGGCCGGCCCGCGCGTCGCTCCGGCCGACACCGCTCGCGACTCCCGGGGCAGCCCGGCCGCCGACCTCCCGGCGCACCACGACACCCGGCCGCCACGGAATGCCCCCGCACGCCGCCGCCGCAAGCAACGCCATCAACGCCGTCACCGCAGGCAATGCCATCAGCGCCGTCACCTCAGGCGATGCCATCGATCCACAGGAGTGGAACATGTCCCCTTCCAGAATGAACCGCCGTACGTTTCTCGGTGCGGCGGGGGCGGCGACCGCCGCGACCGCTCTGCCGCTCACCCCCGGCTTCTCCGGCCTTCTGTCGCAGGCGTCGGCCGCGGACGCGCAGACCAACCTCGGCAAGATGGCCGACATGCGGTTCGGCATGTTCAACCACTTCAGCCTGGGCACCTTCACCAACCAGGAGTGGGCGGAACCCAACCAGAGCCCCGCCCTCTTCGCCCCGCCGAGTGTCAACTGCGCGCAGTGGGCCGACGCGGCGGCCGCCGCGAAAATGAGCTACGGCATCCTGACCACCAAGCACCACGACGGCTTCGCCCTGTGGCCCAGCGCCTACGGCACCCAGAACGTCGCCAACAGCTCCTACAAGCACGACGTCGTGCAGGCGTACTGCGACGCCTTCCGCGCGAAGGGACTCAAAGTCGGGTTCTACTACTCGATCTGGGACCGCACCTTCGGCGTAGAGGCATGGGAGAGCCGGCACAAGGTGTCCGGGCTCCAGATCACCGACGCCATCCGGCCCAGCCACATGACCTTCATGCTCGGTCAGATCCGCGAGCTGCTCACCAACTACGGCACCATCGACATGTTCATGACGGATGGCTACGCGTGGCAGATGGGGCAGCAGGCCGTCTCCTACCAGGCGATCCGGTCGCTGGTGAAGGAGCTGCAGCCGGACTGCGTCACGCTGGACATCGGCGGACTGTCGGAGCCCTTCCTCAGCGACGCGATCTTCTTCGAGGAGCCGCTGGGTGTCACGGCGCCGACGGGCAACACCTATGCCGGTATGCAGGGGCAGACGATCAGCAACGGCTGGTTCTGGCACCCCTCCACCCCGACCGAGAGCCTCATGAGCAAGGCCTCCATCCTCTCGCACCTGGCCGACCTGGAACCGAAGTACACCTCGTTCATCCTCAACTGCCCGCCCAACCGCAACGGTCTGCTCGACACCAACGTCGTCAACCGGCTCGCCGAGGTCGGCGCGGCATGGAGCCCCAACACCTCCAGGCCACCGCTGCCCGCCCAGCCGCTGCGCGCGGAGCACCCCGTCACACCGGTCAACGCCTACGCCACCGGCTTCCACACCGGCGAGGGTCCACTGAACGCCATCGACGGACTCAGCGACGTCCGCTACGAGACCTGCTGGTCGACCTGGGGGCTGCCGGCGCCGCTGCCGCAGTCCATCACCATCGACCTCGGTGGCGTGTGGAGCAACGTCTCCACCCTGGAGTACCTGCCCAAGCAGTGGAGCCGCAACGACTCCACCGACGGTGACATCACCTCCTGCACCATCCTCACCAGCACCGACGGCGTCACCTTCACCCAGGTCGCCACCGGCACCTGGGCCGGCAACAGCCGCAAGCCGAAGCTGGCCGAGTGGCCCAACCGGAACGTGGGCTTCGTACGGATCCAGGTCAACGCGGCCACCGGCGGCTACGCCAACATCAGCGGCGTCCGGATCGGCGGCCGGTCGCTCAAGCCGGCACTGGTGTCCACCACACTGCCCGGCGACAGCACCGTCTACCGCCTGGTCGCCCGGCACAGCGGCCAGGCCGCCGACGTGGAGAGCAGACGCACCACCGACGGCACCAAGGTCCTGCAGTGGCCCCCGCTCGACCAGACGAACCAGAAGTGGACCTTCGTCAAGACCGGCGACGGCTACTACAAGATCAAGGGGGTGGGCAGCGGCAAGCTCCTGGAGATCCAGGGTCTGTCCCGCACGGACGGCGGCACCGCCGGCATCTGGGGAGACGCCGCCGCCCCCCAGCAGCACTGGGCCGTCACACCCACCGGCGACGGGCACTACCTGCTCATCAACCGCTACAGCGGGCTCTCCCTCGCCGTGGACGAAGGCAGCACCGCCGACGGAGCCGCCGTCGAGCAGCAGCCCTACACGTCACAGACCCACCAGCAGTGGAAGATCGTCCCCTTCTGACCCTGCCGTCCGCGGGCGCGGGCCCCTTGCGGACCCCGCGCCCGCGGAACGGTGCCCGACTCCCCGGACGTTGCCCGGTGAGCGGCTGGTTCGCAGGGGGCTCGCTCGGCGGCGGGGTCAGTGCTGGCGAACTGGAACCCCGTCGGCTGCAGGACTTCCGGCCGCAAGGCGATCCCGTTGATGGTCAGCCGTTCTCCGCCGTGGAGCAGTGGCCGGCCAGCGGTCTGACCGATGACCCGGTACGAGCGATCGACGACCGACCTCGAACTCTCGCCCCCTCGACCCCTCGCCCCCGCCGCCAACCGACAAGGCCGGCGACGGCCCGGGTAGGTCCCGGATCCATGCTCGAGCGAGGCCGACTTCGACAAGATCGAAACCGTTCGCGCCAGCCCCATGCCCTGGGAGGGGTGGCGGTGTCCGTCATAGTGCGAAGCCGCCACCCGCCTTCCACCCCAACCCTTGCTTCAGCTATCGAAATTCGATAGATTCCCATCGTAAATCGATGGGAGGATGGGTGATGGGAAAACTGACCGTGCGTGCGCTGCGCGCCGTGCTCGTGGTGATGCTCGCCGGCACCGTGTTCGTGCAGGCAGGGATGGTGTGGGCCTTGGCAACCGATCCGGAGGACGGGTCGCTCCCGCTGACCCCGCTGCGCGTGATCACGATCCTGGGCATGGTGTCGGTTCAGGTTGCCCTGGTCTGTGTATGGCGGCTGGTGACGATGGTGCGACGCGGAACCGTGTTCTCCCACGCCGCCTTCCGGTACGTGGACGGCGTGATCGGCGCGATCGTGGCGGCTGCCCTCATGTGGTTCGCGGTCACCGCCCTCAATGCGCCGGGCCAGCGGGACGACCCGGGCGTCACCGTCATCATGGGCGGGATCGGCATGGCCATCCTGGGGGTCGCGCTCATCGTGCTCGTGCTGCGGATGCTGCTCGCCCAGGCAGTCGCTCGCGACGTCGAAGCAGCGCAGATGCAGGCCGAGTTGGACGAGGTGATCTGATGCCGATCACCGTCGACATCGACGTGATGCTGGCCAGGCGGAAGATGTCCGTGGGCGAGCTCGCGGACCGCGTAGGGATCACGCCCGCCAACCTGGCGGTACTCAAGAACGGCCGCGCCAAGGCGGTACGCTTCGCGACACTCGCCGCGCTCTGCGAGGTGCTCGAGTGCCAGCCGGGCGACCTGCTGCGCTGGGAGACCGAGGACACCGCGGGCGGATGACGCGCCCCCCATCTCGCCTCCCGTGCTGGACGTTCTTTCAAGGAAGTGACACGGCTGCCGGACGCCCACCCGATCAGCGGACTTCCCGTGGTGGACCACGGCGGCAAGGTTCTGGGAGTGATCTCCGAGACCGACCTGGCCCACGGCCGGGCGGCCCGCCGCCGATCGTGGGGCTCCAGCGCCGACGGAGACGTACACCCTCATGCCCCGCCACGACGACCGACCTCGGACCGTGGCCGCGGCTACGGCCACCGCCACGGACGCCGCCGACGCACCGTCCGACATCGCCATCGCCGTGGACCGACTGGTGACTGCCGGCCTCAAGGCGCAGGCCGACCACGGGGCGCTCACCCAGGAACAACCGCGAACACCCCGAGCACCTGGGGGCCGATCAGTCGGCACCGATGGCCCCAGGGCCGCATCGGTCTGCCTCGCGGCCGCGCCCGTTCTGTGGTCACGCTGGTCCTGGGCCTCTTCCTGCAGGCAGCGTCATCGGCCGAAGGAGTTGATCGACATGACGACCGTGGCAGACGTACCGGACCGCCCCGTCCGGGTGAACGCGGTGCTCGACGCACCGCTGTCCCGGTGGCTGTGGCTGGTGAAGTGGATCCTGGTCATCCCCCACTACGTGGTGCTGTTCTTCCTCTGGATCGCGTTCACCGTGGTCAGCGTGATCGCGTTCTTCGCCATCCTGTTCACCGAGCGCTATCCACGCCCCCTGTTCGACTTCAACCTGGGAGTGCTGCGCTGGACGTGGCGCGTCGCCTACTACTCGTACGGCGCCCTGGGTACGGACCGGTACCCGCCGTTCAGTCTGGGTGAGGAACCCGACTACCCGGCACGGCTGGACATCGCCCACCCCGAGCGCCTGTCCCGCGGCCTGGTGCTGGTGAAGTGGTGGCTGCTGGCCATCCCGCACTACATCATCATCGGCTTCTTCGTCGGCGGCTGGCACCTCGGCTGGTGGGAGGGTGGGCTCGTCGCCGTACTGACGTTGATCGCCGCCGTGACCATGGCCTTCACCGAGAAGTACCCCACGGACCTGTTCGACCTGATCCTCGGCCTCAACCGGTGGGTGCTGCGGGTCGCCGCCTACGCCTCCCTGATGACGGACGCGTATCCGCCGTTCCGGCTCGACATGGGGGGCACCGAGCCGATGGCTTCGAGAAAGCCGTGATGACACCCCAACCGGCGTCGTCGTCGCCGTGACCCTCGGCTGCCATGCCCGCGACCGGCCGGGCATGCGCCCACGGGGCCTGGGAGCGGCTCCCAGAACCCGTACGACCGTGTACCGACCGGCTGTGATCAGTCGTGCGGGATCACCGCCACCGGCGTCGAGGCGTGGTGCAGCACCGCGTGAGTGACCGACCGATGTGGCTGCCGACCGGTGCACGGCGGATCCGTCGTCCCACGACGATCAGCGCCGCCGCCCGCGAGGCGTCCACGAGGTGGGCGCCCGCGCCGCCGACCACGCTCTGCGTACGCACCTCGACGTCGGGGAACTTGTCCTTCCAAGGCTCCAGGGCGTCCTCGTCGCCGTAGGAGGACGGCACGCTCCAGCCGTGCACGACGCGCGGCACGGCCTCGCGGTACCGAGCGGCGTCGAACGCGAACTCGATGACCGCGTCACCGGGGTCCACGAGATCCCGCCCCAGCAGGCCGCCGTTCGGCAGTTGGGCCCTCTGGCGCAAACCCTCCCCCATCAGAAGGAGACCCCTTTGACCAGTGCCGACAACAAGACCAAGACCATGCCCATCGTGCGGCTACGCTCCGACGATGCCGTGGACGAGGACACCATGGCTTACACAGGCATGAAGATCGACACCGTGAGTCGGCGGGACTGCCCTCCGTCACCGGAGAGATCCGTCCCGCAGCACGGGCGCGAGCGTGTCGCGGGACTGTACGGGCATGAGTACTCTCCCTGTGACCCGTCACCGGTCGGTCCTGATCTCACGTTCGGCCAGTCGACCACACCTGTTGCCGACGATCGTCGGCGGACACGGCCTGTGGTGCGGCAGCGTGTGGGCCACCCGGCCGAGCCGGGGCCCGGAGTGGTCGCTGTCCGCGCCGGGCCGCAGGGGTGCGCGGGGCGGTGCGGGGCTTCATCGTCACTTTTCCATCGTCGGCAGGGGCCGTTCGGCCCTTGCGCGCCGGCCTCACCGTCGTCGGCAACCTGGTCGCCGACGACGCCCAGGACGCACTGCTCCAGGCGGCGTCCGAGTCGGAGATGCTCGTACTCGGCTCCCGGGGCCCGACTCCCGTGGAGAGCTGCTTTCTCGGTGACATCAGCATGATCGTCGTGGCATGCGCGGAGCAACCCGTGGATCCTCGGAGTCCGCCGTCGCCACTGTTACCGCGTGGCCCCATGGCCCGGAGCCGCTCGCCGGCTAGCCCTCGGCTAGCCCTGCTTCACCGGCACGCGCCACATCAGCGAGGTACCGCCGTCGGCGGGTTCCGTCAGTTCGAGGCGGCCGCCCAGGTGTTCGGCCCTCTCCGCCATGTTGCGCAGGCCGCTGCGGCGGCCGTCGGGCGGAATGCCTACGCCGTTGTCGGTGACCGACAGCCGGACCTCCCGCCCGTCGGTCGCGAGGACGACCTCCGCGCGGTCGGCTCGGGCGTGCCGGGCGATGTTGGTCAGGGCCTCGGAGAGGACGGCCACCACGTTGTCGGCGATGTCCTTCGGTACATCGGTGTCCAGGAGGCCCTCCATCCGCACGCCAGGAGCGAAGCCCACCACCGGCGCCGCTTCCCCCACCACCCGCACGGCGCGGGCCCGCAGGCCGCTCCCCTCGGTTCCCTCACGCGTGCGCAGGCCGAAGATCGTGGATCTGATGATCTTGATGGTGTCGTCGAGGTCGTCCACCGCCCGTGACACGCGTTCGGACGCCTCCGCGTGCTCGATGAAACGGCCCGCGCTCTGCAGGGTCATGCCGGTGGCGAACAGCCGCTGGATGGCCAGGTCGTGCAGGTCTCGGGCGATCCGGTCCCGGTCCTTGAGCACCGCGACCTCTTCGGCCTCCAGACGGCGCTCCGCCAGCTCCATCGCGATCGCCGCCTGAGCGGCGAAGCCCTTCAGGAGGTCGATCTCCCTCTCGGAGAACGCGATGTGCCCGGCCTCCCTCACCAGCAGGAGGACACCGCGCACGCCGCTCTCGCCCGTCCCTACGGGGACGGCCACGGCCGGGCCGAGGCCGGAGAACCTGGGTGGTCCCACCGAGATGCGTTCGTCGTGGGTGACGTCCGCGCTGGTGACGGCGGTCGCGCCGGAGAAGGCCTCGCCGATCAGGGTGCCGTGGATCGGCAGAACCATGCCCTGGAGGGCGTCCGCTCCGTGGCCCAGGGCGAGCTCCACCGACAGCGACTGTGTCTCCTCCATCGGCATGGCCACCACGGCCAGGGCCGTACCGGTGATCTCCCGGGCCTGTTCGGCGATGAGTCCCAGGACCTCGGCGCGCTCGCCGCCCGCCATCAGCCGGTGGACGATCTCGGCGTTCGCCCGCAGCCAGCGCTCACGCAGCCGGGACTCCGCGTACAGCCGAGCATTGTCGATCGCGACTCCGGCGGCCACGGCCAGCGTGAGCGTGACCGAGACGTCCTCCTCGTCGAACTGGGCGCCGCCCCGTTTCTCAGTCAGGTACAGGTTGCCGAAGACCTGGTCCCGGACCCGGATCGGAACGCCGAGGAAGGTGTTCATCGGCGGGTGATGGGGCGGGAATCCGTACGACGCCGAGTGCTCCGAGATCTTCGCCAGGCGCAGCGGCTCCGGGTGGTGGATCAGCTCTCCCAGGATGCCGTGGCCCTCCGGATACGGTCCGATCCGGGCGATCTGCTCGTCGGACACGCCCACCGTGTGGAAGGCGGAGAGGCGCTTGCCGTCGGGGCCGATCACGCCGAGCGCCGCGTACTCCGCGTCGACCAGCACCGCCGCGGCCTCCACGATGCTGCGCAGGGCCTGCTCCAGGTCCAGCTCCCGGCCGACCGAGAGCACCGCCTCCAGCAGGCTGTGCACCCGGTCACGGGTGCCGCGGGCCGCGTCCAGACGGGCCTGCAGCTCCTCCAGCAGCTCGTCCAGCCGCAGCTGCGGCAGCCGTACGCGGGCCTCGTCGGGGCTTCCCACCTGCTGCGCCTCCAGATCCCCTGGTACGACGGACCCCCACCGGTCCGGTCATCTGCCAAGTTAGTCGTCGGCAGCCTGGGGTGGTAGCGGATCCGGCCGAGTCGCCCTACTGCCCGGTCAGGGCCAGGATTTCGGTCCGGACTGAGGATCGGCGTCTGCGGCGACCATGGCGGCGCCCCGAGTCCGGGGACTGCTTCCGTGCCGCGGAGCCGGGCCACGTCGCGTGCTCGCCGTTGCGCGGCCCGACCGGAGGGCGGCCCGGCAGTTCTGCCCGCGACGGAGGGCGGTGTCGGCCGCTGAAAGGGCCCCGGGTCAGGACCATCGGCCCCTGTGGGGCCCGGGTGATCCGAGGGACACTGAAGACAGGAGCGGCACCGATCCCCCGCGGTGCCGCTCCGTTGGTCCACCTGAACGCTGTCGGTCGGGCGGTAGGACCGCGGCAGGCGCGACGGCGGGCCGAAGGACACCGTGCGCCACCGGGGCGCGGGCTCTGGGAGCCCTACGGTTGCGCCGTCCCAGGAAGACCAGCGAGGCACCACGCGAAGCGTCCACCAGCCGCGCACCCGCGTTGCCGACCACCGCTTCCTCCGTCGCGTCGATGCCGGAAGGCCAGTGCTGCCACGGGCGGAGCACGTCGGCCGATTCGTGTGAGGTCCTCCTGCTCCAGCCGTGGACAACGCGCAACCCTGTGTCACGCCTGACCGCGGCGCCGAACGCGAAGGCGAGGACGTGGTCGTCGGGGGCACACAGGTCCGGCCCCGGCACCACATCGTGGTGTGACATCGCGCGACAACCGGCCGCTCCGGCGCTCGGCGGGGGCACCGGCTCGTCCGCGAACGGCACATGGGAATGGGGCTGTCGCTCCCCCGCGTGCGCGACACGGAGGGGAAGCCCGTACATACCCGGCTTCACGAGCGGCCCAGTCCGGCGCCGCCGGGCTTTCGTCCGTTCCGTCCAGACCGACGGTGCCGGTACGGGGGCATGAGGGGGCCTCCGTCGGGGGCGTGCCGCCGCAACAGACGTCCCGTCATACGTTCGGGACCACGACGACGGGGCAGTGCGCGCGGTGCAGCAGGGTGTGGGCGACCGGCCCGAGGCGTGTGCCGAGCACGGTCGTACGGTGGTGGGCGCCGATGACGACCACGGCGGCCTCGCGGGTCGCCGCGTGTTCCCACGACGGTCAGCTCCGCGGTCGCGCTCTCGCGCACCAGCGCGGGTACCGCTCCGCCTTCCCCGGCGACGGTCTCCACCGCGATATCCGGATACCGGGGTTCGGGACGGAAGTCCGAAGCCGGGTGGCGTCAGACCGCCGGGACGGCGACCTCCTTGTGCGGCTGCTCGCCGAGCATCACCTTGAGGGCTCCGGTGTCGGCGGCCCGGGCGAACACGTCGTACGCCTCCTCCATGCGGTCCAGCGGGAAGGTGTGGGTGACCAGCTGCGCGGTGGGCAGGCGGCCGGCGGCCGCCATGCGCAGCAGGGTGGGTGTGGAGTGGGTGTCGACCAGGCCGGTGGTGATGGTCACGTTCTTGATCCACAGGTCTTCGAGGTGCAGCGTTGCGGGCTTGCCGTGGACGCCGACATTGGCGACGTGGCCGCCGGGGCGCACCATGCGCGTGCACATCTCGAAGCTCTCCGGGACGCCGACCGCCTCGATGGCCACGTCCGCGCCGAGCCCGTCGGTCAGGTCCGTGATCAGTTGCTCGGGGTCCTCACGGGCGTCGGCCACGGCATCGGCGCCGAGCCGCTTGGCGGCGTCCAGCCGGGAGGTGGCCAGGTCGACGGCGACGATCCGCTCGGGTGCGAACAGGCGTGCCGTGGCGATCGCCGCGAGGCCGATGGGTCCTGCTCCGACCACGGCGACGGTGTCGCCCGGGCGTACATGGCCGTTGAGCACGCCCACCTCGTACGACGTCGGGAAGATGTCCGCGAGCAGTACGGCGTCCTTGCTCTCGACCGCGCTGGGGAGCACATGGACGGACAGGTCTGTGTACGGGACGCGGACGTACTCGGCCTGGGTGCCGTCGATCAGGTGGCCGAGAATCCAGCCTCCGCCGCCCCGGCACTGGCCGTAGGCGCTCTCCCTGCAGTAGCGGCAGCGCCCGCAGGCGCTGATGCAGGAGACCAGCACCCTGTCGCCCGGACGGACGGTCCGGACGTCGCCGCCGACCTCCATGATCTCGCCGACGGCCTCGTGCCCCAGGACCGTGCCGGGATGCACCTCGGGCACATCGCCCCTGAGGATGTGCAGGTCGGTGCCGCAGATGGTCACGGCGTCGACCCGCACGATGGCGTCGGTGGGCTCCTTGACGGCAGGGTCCGGGATCTCCTCCCAGGCCGACTGCCCGGGGCCGTGGAATACGTAGCCTTTCATTTCACTCCTCACCGTCCTTCTATCGCGTGCCGGGATCACCCCACACATCCAGCTTGTCCCTCGGCCGCACGCTTCGCCTGGGCCGTCCGGCCCTCCCCGCCCGCCGACGGGGCACCTGCCCCGTCGGCGGGCAGCGGGGAGGGCCTACAGGCCCTGTCGAGCCAGGACAACAGGGACCGAACAGCCCTTCCGCGCACCTTGTCGGTACGGGTTGTCTCGTCCCATGGACGACAACCACACGAGGTCCACGCCGTACCGCACGCAACCCACCGTCGGTGGTACGACCGTCGTGACTCTGCGAGGCGAGCTCGACATCGTGACGGCGCCCTCGCTCGCGGCCCGCCTGGACGCACTGACCTCCGGTCCGGGCCCCGATCTGGTGCTCGACCTGCGTCAGGTCTCCTTCATCGACTGCACCGGGCTGGGCGTGCTGTGCGGGGCGCGGAACCGGGTGAAGGCCCGGCACGGTCGGCTACGGCTGGTCACGAACAGTTCCCCGTTTCTGCGGATCCTGCGCCACACCGGACTGACCGGCGTTTTCGACATCCGCTCCCGCCTGCCCGAGGCGGCCGCCGGGTCGCCGGTCTCCGATTCCGGATCCGATTCCGGATCCGGCTGCGGCTCCGTCTCTGCTTCGGCCGGCTGAGTCCGGCACCGGGCCCTGGCACGGGGTCGGTCGGGCCGCACGACGCCTTGGGCTCAACGGCCCTCCTCGCTGTCGAGTCGGTCCCGAACAGCCCTGCAGGGGAGCCCTCTTCGGCTCATGCCGGAGCACGGTACGGGCTGTCACCGTCGAAGAGTCACCCGTACGACGAGGAGGGACGGACCGATGCCCAGGGGCGAGTACATGAAAGCGCGGCTGTGGCGCTGGCGGGGCAATCCGCTGCGGCGCCGCGACGACATCGCGGAGGCTGGATCGTGCTCGCCGTCCGGGCGGTCGTCGTCGTGGGCGGCACCGTCGCCGGGCTGGTGACGGCCCATGCCGCGAGTGAGGTGTTCGCACGGCGGCGGGCCGAGCGGCAGTCCGTCCGTGCCGTCGTCCTGAACGACGTCCCGCGCATCGCCACCGTGCCCGGCGGAACCACGGGGCGGAGGATGGCCGCTGTGCGCCGGACGACACCCGACGGCTCGCCCCGTACGGACCGGATCTTGGTGACCGCCGGTCTCGAGGCCGGATCCAAGGCCGTGGTCTGGCAGGACGGCGAGGGACGTCTTGTCCCCCGAGCCGACGGATCCGACAGCGGCGGCGGTCGAGTCGGGTGTCCTGGGTACCGCGGCCGGAAACCCTCCAGCGCCGCCGAGTGGCCCTTCGCCGTGCCGGAGAAGGACCGCGCGACCTGGGAGGCCAGGAGGTGCAGCTCCTGGCGGACGTGCTGCGTCCGTGGCGGGAGAAGTACCGGGAGGTGCCGGTGCTCGAAGACGTCGTTCTGCTCACCCCGGTTCAGGCCCTGCTCCACCACTCCGCCGGTGCCGCGCCGGTCGTGGTGGGCACGCGCCCCGGCACGCGGTGGGGCGAAACCGCAGGGGTTCTCCTCCACGAGGCCTCGTGGACGGTTGCCGTGGTGCCGGGACGGTCGACCACTCGGTGGGGACGGCACCGGCCCCGACACCCGTCTCGTTGCGGGAGTCGGGGCCGATCCCATCGGCCGGTTCCTTCCTCTGCCCCTGCAGGGGTTCTCAGGTGCTCCAGGTCCAGTCGGCGACCTCGGGCAGGTCGATGCCGTGTTCGCGGATCCAGGCATGGTGGCGGGTGCGGACGTCGGCCATCTGCCGGCGTACGGCGGCGGCGCGCACCGCGAGGCCGGGGACGCGGTCGATGACGTCCATGACCAGGCGGTAGCGGTCGAGGTCGTTGCGGACGACCATGTCGAACGGTGTCGTGGTGGTGCCGGACTCCTTGTAGCCGCGTACGTGCAGGTTCTTGTGGCCGGTGCGGCGGTAGGCGAGGCGGTGGATCAGCCACGGGTAGCCGTGGTAGGCGAAGATCACCGGCTTGTCGGTGGTGAACAGTCCCTCGTACTCGAAGTCGCTCATCCCGTGCGGGTGTTCCTCGCGCGGGAGCAGCCGGGTCATGTCGACCACGTTGACGACGCGGACGGCGAGCTGCGGCAGGTGGCGGCGCAACAGTTGGGCGGCGGCCAGCACCTCCTGGGTGGGCACGTCCCCGGCGCAGGCGAGGACGGCATCCGGTTCGCCGCCGTTCTCGGTGCCGGCCCAGTCCCAGATCCCGGCGCCCCGCGCGCAGTGGGCGCGGGCCTGCTCGATGGACAGCCAGTCGAAGCAGGGCTGTTTGCCGGCCACGATCACGTTGACGTAGTCGCGGCTGCGCAGGGCGTGGTCCGCCACCGAGAGCAGGGTGTTGGCGTCCGGCGGCAGATAGACGCGTACGACCTCGGGGCTCTTGTTGAGGACGTGGTCGACGAAGCCGGGGTCCTGGTGGGAGAAGCCGTTGTGGTCCTGGCGCCACACGTGCGAGGTGAGCAGGTAGTTGAGGGAGGCGATGGGCGCACGCCAGGGCAGCTCGCGTGAGGTCTTCAGCCATTTGATGTGCTGGTTGACCATGGAGTCGACGATGTGGACGAACGCCTCGTAGCAGGAGAACAGTCCGTGCCGGCCGGTGAGGAGGTAGCCCTCCAGCCAGCCCTGGCAGGTGTGTTCGGACAGGATCTCCATCACCCGGCCGTGCCGGTCCAGGTGTTCGTCGACGGGCAGGTGTTCGGCCTGCCAGGCCTTGCCGCTGGCGTCGAAGACGGCCTGAAGGCGGTTGGAGGCGGTCTCGTCCGGTCCGACGACCCTGAAGTCCCGGCGCAGGCAGGTGTCGTTCATGACCTTCTCCAGGAGGTCGCCGAGGACCCGGGTGGGTTCGTGCAGCGTCGTGCCCGGCTTCTCGACCGGTACGGCGAAGTCGTCGAGTGAGCGGATGGGCAGGTCGCGGACGAGGAGTCCACCGTTGGCATGTGGGGTGGAGCCCAGGCGCCTGAGTCCCTCGGGGACACAGGCGAGGACGTCGGCGACGGGCCGGCCGTCCGGGCCGAACAGTTCGGCGGGCCGGTACGAACGCAGCCAGGCCTCCAACTGGCTGAGATGTTCCGGGTTCTCCCGGACACCGGCCAGTGGAACCTGGTGCGCGCGCCAGGTTCCCTCGACGGGCACACCGTCGACCTCGGCGGGGCCGGTCCAGCCCTTCGGGGTGCGCAGCACGATCACCGGCCAGTGCACACGCTCGGCGACTCCGTCCTCGCGGGCTGACCGCTGCATCATCGCGATGCGGTCCAGCGCCTCGTCGACGGCCCTGGCCATCGCGCGGTGCACCTGCGTCGGGTCGTCACCGGTCACGTGGATGGGCACATGGCCGTATCCCCGCAGCAGCGCGTCCAGTTCGCTCTCCGGGATGCGGGAGAGCACCGTCGGATTGGCGATCTTGTAGCCGTTGAGGTGCAGGATCGGCAGGACCGCTCCGTCGTGCACCGGGTCGAGGAACTTGTTGGAGTGCCAGGAGGCGGCCAGTGGCCCGGTCTCCGCCTCGCCGTCCCCGATGACACAGGCCACGAGCAGGTCGGGGTTGTCGAGCGCGGCGCCGTACGCGTGCGCCAGCGAGTAGCCGAGTTCACCGCCCTCGTGGATGGAACCGGGCGTCTCCGGAGCGACGTGGCTGGGCACCCCGCCGGGGAAGGAGAACTGCCGGAAGAGCCGTGCCATGCCCTCCGCGTCGCGCGGCACGTCGGGGTAGGTCTCGCTGTAGCTGCCCTCCAGCCACGAGTTGGCCAGCACGGAAGGCCCGCCGTGTCCCGGGCCCCACACGCACAGCGCGTCGAGGCCACGCGCCTTGATCACCCGGTTGAGGTGCGTGTACACGAGGTTCAGGCCGGGCGAGGTGCCCCAGTGGCCGAGGAGCCGGGGCTTGATGTGTTCCGGTCGCAGGGGCTCGGTCAGCAGGGGGTTGGCCATGAGGTAGATCTGGCCCGCGGTCAGGTAGTTGGCGGCCCGCCAGTGGGCGTCCAGGGTGCGCAGCTCGTCGTCGGAAAGTACGGTGACGTTCTGGTGTTCGACCTTGGTCATGGGTGACTCCGGAACTCATCGAATGGGGTCGTCGGGTGGTGGAGGCAAAATGGCCGACAAGAAGGCGGCGAGAGTGCCGCGCGCGGCGTACGAGAAGGAACTGCTGCGCCTGCAGACGGAGTTGGTGAAGCTCCAGGAGTGGGTGCGGGCGGAGGGCGCCCGGCTGGTCGTGGTCTTCGAGGGGCGGGACGCGGCGGGCAAGGGCGGGACGATCAAGCGGGTCGCCGAGCATCTCAACCCGCGCGTCGCCCGGATCGCGGCGCTCCCCAAGCCGACGGAGCGCGAGCGCACCCAGTGGTACTTCCAGAGGTACGTCGAGCATCTGCCGGCCGCCGGGGAGATCGTGCTGTTCGACCGGTCCTGGTACAACCGGGCCGGGGTCGAGCATGTGATGGGCTTCTGTACGAAGGAGGAGTACCAGCTGTTCCTCCGCCAGTGCCCGATCTTCGAGCGGATGCTGGTCGAGGACGGGATCCTGTTGCGCAAGTACTGGTTCTCGGTGAGCGACACCGAGCAGCAGGAGCGGTTCCGCAAGCGGCTGGAGGATCCGCTGCGGCGCTGGAAGCTGTCGCCCATGGACCTGGAGTCGCTCACCCGCTGGGAGGCGTACTCCCGGGCGAAGGACGAGATGCTGGTGCACACCGACGTCTCCGAGGCGCCCTGGTTCGTGGTCGAGAGCGACGACAAGCGCCGGGCGCGGCTGAACATGATCGCCCATCTGCTGGACTCCGTGCCGTACCGCGAGGTCCCGCCCCCGGTGCTGGAGCTGCCCGCGCGCCCGGCGTCGACCGGCTACCAGCGCCCGCCGCGCGATCTGCAGACGTACGTCCCCGATCACGCGGCGAGTCTCTGAGCAGCCGGTCACCGTGCTCACTCCTGCTCGGGCACGATCACGACCGGGCAGGCGGAGTGGTGCAGCACCCCGTGCGTCACCCGGCCGAGCTGGAGTCCGAAGTGCCGCTGCCGGCGCTTGGCTCCGATGACCAGGAGGTCGGCGTCGCGCGAGGCGTCGACCAGCATGTTCCGGGCGTGGCCCTCGACGGTACGGCGGTGCAGTCGGACATCGGCAGGGGCGTCCTGGAGCGCCGCCTCCAGGGCCTTTACGGCCTGCTCCTCGTGCACGCGCGCGGGTTCCCCGGCCAGCAGAAGATGGTCGGTGGTCTCGTGCGCGGGGCACCGCCAGGCCCGCAGGGCCTCGACCTCCGCCCCGCGTCGCCTCGCCTCGTCGAAGGCGAAGCGCACCGCCGCGGAGGACGTCGGCCTCTCCCCCACGCCGACGACGACGCGGCCGTGCGTGGCGGGCAGGGCCCGGTTGTCGTGGCTGCCGCGTACGACGATCATCGGGCAGTGCGCGTGCGCGGCCACCGTCAGGCTCACGGAGCCCAGCAGTGCCTCGGTGAGGGCGCTGCGGCCCCGGGTGCCCGTCACCAGCAGGGAGGCGGTCCGGCTCTCCCGCAGCAGCGTGTATTCGGGTTCCTCGGGCAGCACCTCGGTGGTGATCTTCACGTCGGGCCGGCGGAGGTGGGCGCGCCGGGCGGCGCCGTCCACGATGTCCTCGGCCCGTACCCGCTCGGACGGCTCGCCCAGGTCCTCGGCGAGCCGGGCGCCCTCGTACCGCTCCCACAGCGAGGCGTACACCAGGCGCAGCGGTGCCCCGCGCAGGGCGGCCTCGTCGGCCGCCCAGTCCACGGCCCGCAGGCCGGGCTCTGAGCCGTCGACGCCGACGACGATCGGCAGGTCCATCGACATCCCGCTCACCTTCCCGCACCGAGGTCGAACACGATCCGGGCCTTGACCTGGCCGCGCAGCACCTCGTCGATGGATTCGTTGACGGAGGCCAGCGGGCGGGTCTCGCAGATGACCCTGGTCCGGCCGGCCGCGTGCAGCCGGAAGACCTCGGCCAGGTCCTGCCGGGTGCCCACGATCGAGCCGATCACGCTCGTACCGTTCAGAACCGTGTCGAAGATCGGGACCTGGACGGTGCCGTGGGCGGGCAGGGCGACCATGACGAGCTTGCCGCCACGCCGCAGACCCGCGTTGACGGCCGCGAAGGCCGCGTCGTTCACCGCGAGCGCGATGGCCGCGTGGGCGCCGCCGTGCCGCTTGAGGACCTCGCCGACGTTCTCCTTCCGGGCGTCGATGACGATGTCCGCGCCGAGTTCGCCGGCGAGTTCGAGCTTCTCGTCGGTGACGTCGATCGCGGCCACCGTGGCGCCGGCGATCTTGGCGTACTGCACGGCGAGGTGGCCGAGTCCGCCGATGCCGGAGATCGCGACCAGCTGCGCGGGCCGCACCTCGGCGACCTTGAGGGCCTTGTACGTGGTCACGCCGGCGCAGGTCAGCGGGGCGGCGTCGACGGCACTGACGCCGTCGGGCACCACCTGCGCGAAGTCGGCCCAGGCCAGCATCTTCTCGGCGTAACCGCCGTCGCAGCCGTAGCCGGTGTTGATCTGCTGCTCGCACAGCGTCTCCCAGCCGGACAGACAGTGCTCGCACCGCCCGCAGGCCCTGCCGAGCCAGGGCACGGCGACCCGCTGTCCGACGCTCAGGTGGGTCACGCCGTCGCCGAGCTTCTCGACGAGGCCGACGCCCTCGTGACCGGGGACGAACGGCGGGTCGGGCTTGACGGGCCAGTCGCCGTGGGCGGCGTGGATGTCGGTGTGGCACAGCCCGGAGGCCTCGACGCGGACCCGGACCTGGCCCGCGCCGGGCTCGGGGTCGGTTCTCTCCTCGATGACGAGGGGCTCGCCGAAGGCTCGTACGACCGCTGCCTTCATGGTGTCTGCTCCTTGAGTGGTGGGGGTCGGGGGGTCAGCCGTGCGGGACGACGGCGACGGGGGCGGTGGCGTGGTGCAGGACGGCGTGCGTGACGGGCCCGATGTGGGCGCCGAACGGGTTGCGGCGGATCCTGCGTCCCACGACGACCAGCGAGGCCTCGCGGGAGGCGTCGACGAGATGATTGCCGGGGGTGCCGTAGTGGGACTCCTCGGTGACCTCGACGTCCGGGTGCTTCTCCCGCCACGGGCGCAGCATTTCGGTCAGGGCGGTGGTCTCGCGGCGGGCGAGGGCCCGGTGGAGTTCGAGGTCCGCGGAGAGCCCGTAGGCGTAGTACGGGGGCGGATTCCAGCCGTGGACGACCCGCAGGGACGTGCCGCGGCGGGCGGCCGCCGCGAACGCGAACTCGATCACTTCCTCGTCGGGGCTCTCGATGTCGAAGCCGAGGACGACGGGCCGGAACGGAGTCGCGGCGGACGGGATGCCGGCCGGGTCCGTCTCGTGCTCGTCGGCGGCCTGTTCGCCGGCCCGGACGAGGACGACCGGCCGTTCGGCGTGCGCCAGCACGGAGAGACCGACCGAGCCGACCATGAATCCGGCGATCCCGCTCAGACCGCGTGAGCCCAGCACCAGCAGCTCGGCGTCTTTCGCCGCACCCGCCAACACCTCGGAGGGGTGGCCGGACAGCTGCTCGGTGGTGACGTCGACGCCGGGGTGGCGCAGGCGGATTCTTTCCGCCGCTTCGCGGGGAATCCTCTCGGTCCAGTGCTGATGGGTCTCCGCGCCCAGCAGCGGCGCCTGCGCGATGGGATCCGGAACGGGCTCCCAGACATGGACCAGCTTCAGCGGCAGACCGAGCAACCGTGCTTCGCGGGCCCCCCACTCGGCAGCGGCGCGGCTCTCGCGCGAGCCGTCGAGACCGACGGTGATGGTGCGGGTCATGATCTCCACCTTCCGAATGCGCCGAATCGGCGTCCCCGTTCAGCGTCGTTCCTGGACGAGGCCCAGGGCAGGGGCCGCAGGTCCCTGCCCTGGGCCGACCGGCCCTGGCCGGCGTCGGGTGCGGCGGACCCGACGGCGAGCCCGCCGCGCCTCCCGTGGTCAGCGCAGCCAGCGGCTGTCGCGGACGAGCGGGAGCCTGGCCCAGACCTTGCCGAGGCCCAGGGTGTTGCCCGCCGAGGCAGCGGCCAGGGCGTCAGGGTGACGGCGTGGATCAGGTGGTGGTCACCGTCTGCGGCGGCGGCCTGACCGGCATCGAGGCGGCCACCGAGATCGCCGAGAGCCACCCCGGCCTGAGCGTCACGCTGATCAGCCTGGACGAGCCCGGCGGCATGATGGGCCCCGAGGCCCGCGCCTACCCCTACGGCGCGCTGGACCGCCTCGGCGTCACTCTCGAGACCGGCGCCCGTGTCACCAAGGTGCTGCCCGACGCCGTCGAACCGGCCGACGGCCGGCTCGTCCGCTCCGACGCCTGCCTGTGGACCACCGGCGTCAAGGTGTCACCGCTCGCCGCCGACGCCGGGATCGCCACCGACGACCGCGGCCTCATCCTGGTCGACGCCACCCTGCGTTCGGTTTCCCACCCGGAGATCCACGCCATCGGCGACGCCGCCGCCGTTCGTCTGACCTGGGGCCAGATCCACGGCACCTGCCGGAGCGGCCTGCCCACCGCCCAGTACACCGCCGACACCATCGCGCGGCTCGTGCGCGGCAAGGCCGTCAGGCCGTTCCGCTTCGGCTACTTCCACCAGCCGGTCAGCCTCGGCCGCCGTGACGCCGTCATCCAGTTCCAAGGCCGACGAAACCCCCCGCCGCATGCACCTCAACGGCCGGAGCGCCGTCGCGTACAAGGAGATGGTCAGCGGCAGCCCGCTCACGACCTACCGATTCAGCAAGCGCATGAACGTCACCACCACCATCTCCAGGGACGGCCGCCGAATCGGAGCACCGGCAACGCGTTGAAGGGCGCGCTGGAGCGGGTCGACGAGATCGCGGCCCTCCGCCCGGGACGGTGAGGGCCGAGCAGGTGTGTCAGACCACGGCGAGCCGGTCCACCAGCAGCTCCACCCTCTGCGCGGCGTCCTCGGGCAGCAGCCGTCCTGCCCGGGCCAGGGTCGCGAGGCCGTGCAGGGACGCCCAGAACACCTCGGTGAACAGCCCCGGGTGGACGCCGTCCCCGGCGACCTCGCCCAGGCTCTCCAGCAGCGCGGCGAAGGCGTCCTTGAGAGGTTCCGGGGTGTCCTCCTGCGCGAAGGCCAGGCCGCCGTCGAGCTGGAACAGGGCGTCGTAGACCGCCGGGTTGCCTGCGGCGAAGTCGAGGTAGGCGCGGGCGAGCGCGGCGACCCGCTCGCGCGGGCCGTCCGCTGCGGCTGCCGCGGCCCGTACCGCCGCGGCCAGTTCGGCGGCGCCCTCCAGGGCGACGGCGCCGATGATCTCCCGCTTGCCACGGAAGTGGCTGTAGAGGACGGGCTGGCTGTACTCGATGCGCTCGGCGAGCCGACGCGTGGTGACCGCGTCCCAGCCCTGCTGCTCGGCGAGTTCGCGGGCCGTCGCCACGATGAGGCGCTCGCGCTCCGCCCGCTCGCGCTGCTTGCGTTCCTGTACCGACATGATTCGATTCTAGCACCGCTAGACAATCAAGCGGCAGCAGTACTAGCGTTGCCTCATCATCTAGCAACACTAGATTTCAGGGGGCAACGTGTTCAACGCACTCGAGGTCGTCACCACCGTGATCGTCGGCGTGATGGTGGGGGTGGAGTTCTCCGTCGCCTTCGTCATGAACCCGATCCTCAACGCACTCCCCGAGGACAGTGGCCAACTCGGCCACGCCCACGGGGGCCGGATGCTCGGCGCCGTGATGCCGGTCTGGTACATCGGCTCGCTCGTCCTCGTCGCGGTCTGGGCCATCGCCGGATGGCACCACCACGGCACCGGCCTCGTCGTCACCGCCGGCGCGCTGCTGGCCCTCAGCGTGATCATGTCGCTCCTGCTGCTCGTCCCGATCAACAACCGGAACAAGACGTGGACCCCCGACAACCGGCCCGCCGACTGGAAGGAGCAGATGAACCGCTGGACCCGCTTCCACTACGTCCGCCTCGCCGTCATCATCGCCGCCTTCACCCTGCTCGTCGCCGCCCTCACCTGAGCCCGCGGGCCGACGCCGCGCCGGTGGCACACGATCCCCACTCCCCGGGCGGCAGCCGACCACCGAAATCCCGACATCCGGGAATGCGGCTGCCGCTCGGATCCCGCAACGGCGATCCCGACAAACCACGCCCCTCGATCGGCCGCGTCCGCGCGGCCTGATCAGGCTCCACACGACTCAGCAAGCTCCACGAAGGTCACCAAGCCGACCAAGACCCGCAAGGAGAAGGACAATGTCGCTGAAGAAGATCAACACCGTCCTGGCCGCCACCTCCATCCTCTTCATCCTCTGGTTCGGGGCGGAGTTCATCCTGAGCCCGGAGACGACGGCGCCGGGCTTCGGCCTGCCGAGCTGGCCGCCCGGCGACGGCGGCGGCTTCCTGATCATCAAGGGAATCCGCGACGTCGTCCTGGCCTCGGTCCTGGGCATCCTGCTGGTGACGGGCCACCGCCGGGCTCTGGGCTGGGCGCTGCTGGTGGAGTCCCTCGCCGCGTACGGCGACATGACCACCGTGCTGGCCCACCACGGCTCCGTGGCCACCGCGCTCGGCGTCCACTGCCTGACCGCGACACTGATGGTGGTCAACGGCCTGCTGATCACGCGCGAGACCCGCAAGGTCGCGGCCGCTCCGACGACACCCGCCCCGCAGCCCGCCTGACGCCACCTTGGCGCGTGCCGGTATTCGCCTGTCAGAGCCTGCCGGGAAAGGCGAGGCGCACGATCTTCTTCCAGTGGGTGGCGGCAGGGCCCCTCCGTGTCCCGTCTCATTGGATCTAGCTCTCGGCCAGGGCTTTTGGCAGGCATGATGCATCGTGTAGTGGGACGGTCCGAGGCCGGCGTCTCAGTTCTTCGTGTTCGCCGACTGTGAGGGGGTGACTGTGTCTCAGTTCATCGTGTCCACGGGTGTGGAGTCCGTCCATGAGGTCCGACGTGGGTGTGGCGCTCGGGGCCGAGGGCCGATTGCCCGGAGCGGTCGTGGTCAATGACGAGGTAGGGCCGACTCACCATCAGAATCCGGCGGAAGTCTGGAATCACTCGTCGGCCGGCGGGACGTCGGCAGGTCTCGGGATCACCGGATCCGGGAGAAGAGCAGGGTCAGTGCGGCGAGCGGGATCCCCGCTGTCGTGATGGCCATGGCGGTGTGGAGGCCGAGTGCGGTTCCGAGCGTGCCGCCGAGCAGTGCTCCGATGGGGATCGTTCCGTTGGCTGCGGAATGCCGTGCCTGCGGTGAGGCGACCGAGGCGATCCGGCGGGCAGTGGCGTTGCTGGAAGCTCGCCTTGATGATGTCGCCGGCCCGGTTCCGGTCGACGGCGGAGGCCCAACACCAATGATCACCGGAGCCATCAGGGGGAGCCCGCAGCATGACCGGCACCACGGAGGCCCTTGGCGGGTCGGCTGCAGTCGGCGATGCAGCACGAAGCGTCACGCGCCCGTTCTACGTATACGCCGTGCTCGCCAACTCGCTGTTCCAGCGTGGCGTATTCGTCCTCTTCCTTCTGCAGCGCGGCTTCTCCGCCGGGCAAGTGGCCGTCCTTCAGACACTGCTCTACCTGGTCAGCGGACTTGCGGAGTTGCCTACGGGAGTCATCGCCGACCGAATCGGCAGGCGTGCCGGCATCGTGATCGGCCAGGTGCTGATAGCCGGATGCCTGCTCGGGCAGGTGACGTCCTCCAACTACTGGGTGTTCCTCGCGCTGTTCATCGGCCAGGGCGTGGGCATGGCATGGGTATCCGGTTCGGACACCGCCCTGCTGTACGACCTGCTCGTGCGTCGTGGTGCAACGGCCGACTACGTCAAGATCAAGTCCCGGTTCACCATGCTCGGGACGGTCACCTCGGGAGTCGCCATCGTCGTCGGCGGCCAACTGCAGCAGTTTTCCTGGGGAATCGTCTACGTCGGTTCGGCGTCGTGCCTCGTCCTGGCCGTGGTGGTGCTGATGTCACGGGTGCCCGAGATCCGCGGCGCGGACGCGGTGGACGAGCAGGACGGAGCCGAGAAGAAGCACGGCGACGCCACAGCATGGCGGGCGATGCTTCGGGTCGCCACGCCGGCGCTCGTGACGCTTGTCGTGGTGTCCGGATCGATGCATGCGACTTTGACGCCGTACATCATTTTTACGCAGAAGACGCTCTCCGATCAGGGAGCGGGCACCGCATTGGTCAGCGTGGTCATAGCGGCGGGATTCTTCGTCGGCGGGCTCACTCCCCTGCTGTCGGACCGCGCGGACCGACGCATCGGGTATCGGGTCATCGTCCCGGTGTCTCTCCTGACACTCGCCGTGGCGCTCGGCCTGAGCGGCCTCGGCCTTGTCTGGGTCACCATCGCCGCGTTCCTGCTCCTGGTCGGAATTCCCGAGATCACCGCCGTGATCGTGGACAACGCGTTCAACGAGGCAGTGCCGTCGCGCCACCGGGCGAGCCTGCTGTCGATGATCGCGTTCGTGGAGTCGGCGCTCATCGGCATCGGCTATCTCGTCCTCGGCGCGCTCATGGACGGGTTGGGCTCCAGTGTGGGCATGGCCACCTACGCCGCGGTCCCCCTACTGGCATGCCTCCTGTGGCTCCCGGTGCTCTTCCGAGGGCCACGGGTGACCACCGAGATCGAGAAGCCCGCCGACCAGAAGGCATCCTGAAACAGACCATCTCGAGCAACGCCCCTGCCCGACAGCGGGGGCGTTGACCGTTGACATGTCGCTCCCAGCGGCGACGGAGCTGCTGTGCGCCCTGCCCGACGTCGTAAACCCACACCTCCCGCACCCGCATCCAGGGCACCTCCGAGGCCGGCACCGCCCTCCCACTCGCTGTCCGGGCGGTCACACTCCAGCACTCGTAGGGCAGAGTGTCGAGTGTCTCGCACAGTCGTCCGTCGGCCGCGAGGAGCGCGGCGCGCAGTTCGTCGGCCGGGCGGCGGGCGTATGCCTCGATCTCGTTCGTACGCTGTTCGTCGTCGGCGTACATCGGGGTCTCGATACGCCCGTACGAGCCCATGTGAGCAGGTTTGACGAGCGCGTGGGCGTTGCGGGCCACGTGCGCGATGACGTGGGCCCGGCTCCAACCCGGCAGTGCGAGGGGCCGGTGAGGCTCGCGTCGGTCGCCCGGTGCGCGGCGGCCTCGAAGGCGGTCGTCCCCCTCGCCCGCCCAGTCCGGCATTGCGCGCCCCGCTCACCGTGCCTCCCTGCGACACATGTTGCGGCACTCGCCGAGCCCTTCGATCCGGGTGACGAGCAGCGAACCGTGCTCCAGGTAGCGGGCGGGCTTACGCGCATGGCCGACACCGCCCGGTGTGCCGGTGGCGATCACGTCACCCGGAACGAGCGTCACGATCTCGGACAGGTACGACACCAGCGTGACCGGGTCGAAGACGAGATCAGCGGTGTCGGCCTTCTGGACCGTGTCGCCGTCGACCTCGCACGCCAGCTCCAGGTTCCCGGCGGGCACTGCGGGGTCGTCGGCGGTGACCAGCCACGGACCGATGGGCGTCGTGGCCTCGAAGGTCTTGCCCTGGTGCCATTGAGCGGTGCGGAACTGCCAGTCCCGGGCGGTGACGTCGTTGAGCACTGTGTATCCCGCGATCGCCGCGCGCGCCTGCTCGGGGCCCGCGTGCCGGACCTCCGCGCCGATGACGACGGCCAGTTCGGCTTCCCAGTCCATCTGCGTGGACGAGGCTGGCAGGACGACGTCGTCGTACGCGCCGACCAGCGCCCGCGCGTACTTCGAGAAGAGGGTGGGGTGTCGGGGCAGCTCCCGGCCCATCTCCAAAATGTGATTGCGGTAGTTGAGGCCGACGCACACGACCTTTTCCGGAGCGACGACCACAGGGGCGTAGTCCAGGGCGCCTTCGTACCGTTCGCCGTCGGCGGCCTCGGCCCGCGCGGACCAGTCGGGGTGGCGCAGGAAGGCGACCATGTCGCTCTCGCCCAGGTCCACCGCCTTGTCCTCGTCGATGCGCACGGCACGGGTGATGCCGTTGACCCGGATGGTGGCGAGCTTCATTTGTTCTCTCCTCGGTGGGTACGCGCGAGACCCAGCGCCTCGTACACGGGCTCGTCGCTGAAACGGAACAGGTCGATCTGTGTGCGTGCGGTGAGCGTGACCTCGCACCAGCGACGGGACCACGAACAGGTCGCCCCTGGTGATGTCGAAGACCTTGTCGCCTGTCGCGACCGTCTCGCCGTCGAAGACCTGCCACACGGCCGAGCCGACCGACCGCACGGGGACGGTGCGCGTTCCTTGGCGCAGTCGGCGCATCTCGGTGCGGACAGTGACCAGGGCGTCCTTGCCGGTGGTGGAGTTGGAGAAGCGCACGCCGGCGCGCCCCGGCTCGATCACCCCGAGGGCGCCTTCGGACTCCGGCTCCAGCTGGGCGGTGCGCGCCGCGGCCGTGTGCTCCCATCGGTACGCGGCCAGGGGGAGGTCGGTCGGGCCGGCTGATCGGGCGCAGGCCCGGGTGCCCCCAGAGCCGCTCGCCGCGGGAGTGCTTCGGCGTGGCACGGGTGGACGGCTCATCGGGCCCGAACTCGAAGAATCCGGCGTCCAGTTGGGATACGAGCGGGACGTCGGGGCCGTCGATGCAGGTCATCGGCTCATCCGTGACGTTCTGGTACTCGTGAAAGGCCCAGCTGGGAGTCGGCAGCAGGTCGCCGCGACGCATGGCCACCGCATCCCCGTCGACGTTCGTCCACACACCCTCTCCTTCGACGACGAACCAAAGGCGCCCTGGCTGCGCCGGCGCGAGGGAGCGACCTCCCTCGGCCTCAGGTACCGGATAGCGGTCCACAGGGTCGGTGTCGCGTACGGCAGCCCTTTCAGGCCCGGGTTCGACAGCGCCATCGCTCGCCGTTCACCGCCGCGCCCCACCGGCACCAGCCGTCCGGACCGCTCAGCCATGGGGAGCAGTTCCGCCCACCGCCACAGATGCGGGACGGCGGTCGGCTGCGGGGACATCGGCATGAGGTCACTGACTTGTGTCCACAGCGGTGCCAGACCAACACCCCTCAACATCTGCATACAGTTTGTCGAGCAGCTTCCACCGACTCGCGCCACCGACTGCGCCTTTCACGTCAGCCTCCGGACCCGACGAGAGGAATCCTCGCCAATGTGTGCACAGTTTAATGAGGCGATCCTACGTTGTGGTTGCCCTTTACGGAATCTGGTGAGCCTAGGATTCCTCTACGAGGAATCCCTCCCATCCGGTGAGCGCCGCCGGTAACGCCCTGCGTGCCGTACAACTGCTGCACGAACGCGACGAGCTCCGCGTGATGGACGTCGCCGGCGAACTCGGCGTCGCTCGCTCGACCGCACACCGGATCCTGGCGATGCTCGTCTTCCATTTCCATGGCTTCGCGGAGCAGGACCGTCACAAGGTCTACCGGCCCGGGCCCGCCCTCCAGGCGACCCGAGGCAGCCTGTGCTTCCGCTTCGGCCACGAACCGGCCGACGGTGGTGTGCACGCCGTCTGCACCGATGACGACATCGGCGACCTCCCGTGATCCGTCGGTGATGGTCAGCTCGACGCCTTCGTCCAGCCGGTGGAGGCCGGCGAGCCGCAGCCCCAGACGCAGCGACGCCTCGGGGACGGCCGACCGCACCGCGGCGGGGAGGTCGGCGCGGTGCGCGACGTAGCTCTGCTCACAAGCGCCGTTCGCATGCCTCGCCGCGCTCCTGGGAGAAGAGCACGCGCCCGTCCTCCCAGCGCCGGACCTCCCGTCCGGCCCGCAGTGCCACCGCGCGTTCCCGGAAGCGATCAAGTCGGCCGAGGCCCCAGCAGTCGCACGGCGTTGGGAGGGACGACGAGGCCGGCACCGACCTCGGTCAGGGCGGGAGCCCGCTCGTGCACGGTCGCCTAGATCCCCGCCCGGTGCAGGAAGGCAGCGGTCGCGAGACCGCCGATTCCTCCGCCGATCACGGCCACGCGCAGTCCGGCGTGTGCTGGCTGTCGTGTCTGTTCATTCGCAGAGTCCTGTCTGTGCGGGAGCGAGGACGATGTCGAAGCGGACGCTGGACCAGGCACGGCCGGCCACGTCGCGTCCGTCGGGGGTGGGGGTCGCCGCGGGATGCTCCACGAAGTCGTGGATGAGCGAGTCCTTGACGCCGAACACGGCGTCGGAGGTGAGGAGTTCGTCGCCCCGGACGAAGATGTGGGTGATCAGGGTCCGCTTGCCGTCGGCCCGGACGTCGAAGTGCAGGTGCGAGGCGCGCATGGGGGAACGGCCGACCGCGGCCAGCAGCGCGCCGACGGGGCCGTCGTGCGGGATCGGGTACGGGGTCGGGGTGATCGCCCAGAACCGGTAGTGGCCTGTCTCGTCGGCGACGAGGTGACCCCGCGCCGCCATGCGGTCGTCGTCGTACTGCACGTCGTAGAAACCGTCCTCGTCGGCTTCCCACACCTCGATGCGCGCACCTGGCACGGGTTCGCCGTCGGTTCCGGTGACCGTGCCCTCGACCCAGCACGGCTGCCCGGCGGCACCGAAGGAGATGTCCCCGCCCAGCGGGATCTCGGGTGATCCCTCGACGAAGAACGGCCCGAGCACGGTCGCCTCCGTCGCGTTCGCACAGGCCTCGTTGTTCATCGCGATCGTCTGCATGGACGCCCCGAGCACGTCCGACAGCAGAATGAACTCCTGCCGCTTGTCGTCGGTGATGTGTCCGGCCGCGGTGAGGAACTCGATCGCGGACGCCCATTCCGCCTCGGTCAGCCGCACCTCGCGCAGGAACGCGTGCAGGTGCCGGGTCAGCGCCTGCGTCAACTGCTTCAGCCGTGGGTCCTTCGCGGTCTCGAACGAGGCCACGACCTGCTCGACCAGAGCCTGTTCCCTCTCCTGCTGCTCAGCGGTCCGGTTCTGCTCACTCGTCATCGTCATCATCCGTCCTCCATGCCATCGGTCATCGTGCTCGGGTCCGCCCCCCGCCAGGCCGAACGCAGCAGGCGCTGGAGAGAGCCGGCCGTCACCGGACGCGCATTGCCGGCCGGCACCACCTCCAGGACCGCCCGGACCCCGTCGTCGACGTCGGACTCCTTCAGCCCGTAGTCGCGCAGCGCCTTCGGCGCGTCCACGTCGTGCCGAAGGCGCTGTAGCCCCTCGATCGCCGACCGCGCTCCGAACGCGGCCGCGATCCGCCGCTCGGCCTGCGGGGCGCCGGGCGCGGGGCGCGTTGAAGGCCAGCACGTACGGCAGCACCACCGCGTGGGTCTGGGCGTGCGGCAGGTCGTACCTGCCGCCGAGGGCGTGGCAGATCTTGTGGTGCAGCCCGACCCCGCCGACGAGAACGCCACGGCAGACGGGTACGTCCCGTACAACGCCCGCTCACGGCCCGGAAGGCCGGCCGGGTCGGCCATCACCGCGGGCAGCCCGGTCGCCGGCGCGTGGATCCCCTCACCCGCAGCGCCCGGTCGACCGGATCGACACGAGGGCCCCACATCGCGTTGACGCAGTGCGCCAGCGCGTTCAGCCCCGAGGCGACACTCATCGGCACCGGCAAGGACACGCTCAGCGTCGCGTCGTACACCACCGAACGGGGCAGGACTCGCGCGTCCACCCTCGTGGTCTTGCGTGCCCGCTCGGTCAGACCCCACACTCGTGGCCTCCGAGCCCGCGTAGGTGGTGGGGACGTCCACCATGGGCACGTCCGCAGTCAACGCGATCGTCTTCGCCAGTCCGGTGGTGGAGCCCCCACCGACACTGACCAGGCAGTCCACCTCGTGTACGGTCGCGGCGGCACGTGCCCGCTCGGCGACCTCCACGGGAACGTGCATCACCACCTCGCTCCACCGCAGCGCGACCGGAAGGCCGGCGGTGACCCGCTGCGCAAGCTCCGCCTCCGCCTCCGCGGCGATCACCATCACCCGCGTGGCGCCGAGCCGCTCCACCTCGGCCCGTAGCGCCGACACCGCCTCGCCCGAGGCGAAACACACCCGCTGAGGCAGCGTCTCGTGCTCGAAACGCATCAACGACCTGTCTGCCGAGTCGGTGTCATGACCGCCGCGGTCCCGCGGCGTCACGGTCATGCGCATGCCCTGACTCCTTTCATCGGTGATGGGACAGACGGCGGCCTCCGCAGCCGACGGCGGCGGCGTCTCCCCCGCGTCATCCCGTGAGGGGCCTCAGGAGCCCGAGGGTGAGATTCCGCGATCGGTCTCACCAGGGGCAGCACGATGTCCGCTGAATGGACATCGAGTAGGGAGCCGAGACGGCCGACAGCAACGACCGCGGGCGCAAAGTCACCTCTCGGGCCCTGGCGATCCTGGGGCGTACCCGCCGGAACGCCCGGAGCTGACGCTCGCCCGGATATGCCGGATCGCCGGCCTCAGCCACGCCACCGCACACCGGTTGGCCGACGAACCGACCACGTGGGGAGCAGCGGAACGTATCCCCGGTGGCGCCTACGTCATCGGCCTGCGCCTGTGGTGGCAGCCCTGTCCGTGGTGGGCGCCGATGCCCGGACCCACCTGCTGGTACCGGCGGTGGTGCTGGCCGGCCGCGGTGTCGCGAGCCCGAAGGGCCGGTGCCGAGGCGTGACGTGTTCGCGCTGAGCAGCCTGACATGAACAACAGATGTGCATACACTCACGCTCTCACATCGCACCAATGTGAGAATGTGGAGCGATTTTCTGGACGTAACTCTTTACAGGCCCGTAGCAGTGTGCACACTTAGCGATGCGGGGCGAGCAACACACGATGCCGCCGGAACATCGGGAAGAGCCGCCGTCCTCGCCTCCGCATGTGCGTCCTGGGGTGGATCCTCCGACGGCCTCCACAAGAACGTACGCCACATCCAAGCGAGAGAACCCTCACCGCAACAGCAGAGCCATGTGAGAGGAACCGTCATGCACGAAGACAGCCGCAGAGGAAGTCGTGGCAACGCCACCTGGCCCCCGGTGACACTGCTGGTACTCGCGATCTGCGGGATCACCGTCGTAGCCGACGGGTACGACGTCGTCGTCTACGGCGCGGTGATTCCGACCCTGCTCCACGAACCCGGATGGGGCCTCACTCCCGCCGGTGCCGGTCTGATCGGTTCATTCGCTCTTGTCGGGATGCTCATCGGAGCCACGACGGTCGGCACGCTCACCGACACTCTGGGCCGACGCAAGATGCTGATCGGCTGCCTGATCTGGTTCTCGGTGATGACGGGCCTGTGTGCGACGGCCACCTCTCCGGAGGTGTTCGGCCTCTTCCGCTTCCTCGCCGGCCTCGGTCTCGGCGGTGTGCTGCCGACCGCGAGCGCGCTGGTGGGTGAGTACTCGCACCCCAAGACGCGCAACCTGGTCTTCGCGATCCTCTTCAGCGGCTTCCCCGTAGGCGGCATCATCGCCGCCCTCACCGGAATCTTCGTGCTGCCACGGTTCGGCTGGCAGACGATGTTCCTCCTCGGCCTCCTCCCGCTTGTCCTCGTCCTGCCACTGGCCATCAGGTTTCTGCCGGAGTCGATCACATTCCTCCGGACGAAGGGACTGCACGCCGAGGCGGACAGGATCGCGGACCGCTGGAACATCACCGCGGACGATGCGCAGCAGGGCGTACCCGCGCCTGAGCAGAGCCCGTCCGGTACCGACTCGGGCAGCATGTCGCCGGTACGGGCCCTCTTCTCGCGCAGCTACGTCGGAGCGACCGTCTGCTTCCTGGCGATGACGTGCCTGTGCCTCTTCATGATCTACGGCTTCAACACCTGGCTCCCGGAGATCATGCGTCGCGCCGGCTACTCCACGGGCTCCTCGCTCGGATTCCTCCTGGTGTTCAACATCGGAGCCGTCGTCGGCACGCTCGTCATCTCGCTGGCCGCCGACCGATTCGGCTCCAAACCGATCATCACCACGACCTACCTCGTGTCCAGCGTGGCCGTCATACTGCTCAGCCTGCGGCTGCCCACGACGGTGCTGTACGCGGCCGTCGCGCTGGGGGGTGTCGGGGCGATGGGCACGCAGTCGTTCGTCCTCGCCTATGTCTCCAAGCACTATCCGGTGCGCATGGGCGCCACGGCGATGGGCTGGACGCTGGGGTTCGGCCGCCTCGGCTCGATGCTCGCCCCGCCGCTGCTCGGGCTCATCATCGGAGCCGGGCTGGCGTTCCAGTGGAATTTCTACGCACTCGCCGTACCCGGCGTCATCGGCGCCCTGCTGGTCGGGCTGGTTCCCCGCGCACCGGAAGCGGCAACGGCCACAGGCCACGGGGGTGTTGGCGGGACAGCGCGTCCCCTCGCGGGACAGACGTGAGAAACGCGCCCGGGGTGACGCCCGTGCAGCCGCCTCACCCGCGCCACCGATAGACCCGCGAGTGGGCAGCAGTGCCTCAGGATGAGGCACTGCTGCCCTGCTCAGCTCTTCCCCGGTGAACCCTCGGGGCGTTCGGGACGGCCCTGCGGCGACATTCGGCATCCCCGGAAGGGCTCAGCTCAGCGCCGCGATGTCGATGACGATGACGATGACGAACCGGTAGCGCACGTCGGAGGCGAGGACGCGCTCGTACGCCTCGTTGATCTTCCCGGCCGGTATGACCTCGATCTCGGAACCGATGCGGCGCTCCGCGCAGAAGTCGAACATCTCCTGCGTTTCGCGGATGCCTCCGATCAGGGAGCCGGCGAGGGCCCGCTGTCCGCCGAGAAGGGCGAAGACATCGAGTGGGACCGGCTCGGGGGCGCCGACGTTGGCCATGATGCCGTCCGTGGCAAACGGCGGCAGGTAGGCATCGAGGTCGATCCGGGCGCTGACCGTGTTCACGATGGCGTCGAAAGTACCGGCGAGTCGCTCGAAGGCGGCCGGAGTGCTGGCGTGGTCGTGGTCGGCGCCCAGAAGCAGACCATCGTCCTGCTTCTTGAGTGACTGGGAGAGCACGGTGACTTCGCAGCCCATGGAGTGCGCGAGCCTGACGGCCATGTGGCTCAGCCCGCCGAGGCCGACGACGGCCACCTTCTTGCCGGGACCGACACTCCAGCGGCGCAGGGGCGACGCCGACCCGGTCACCCTCGGCGTACCGCCGCCGACGACCCCGCGCTTCCCCTTGAACTCCGGCTCACCGCTCTCGCCCGGGGCTACCTCGGCTTCGCCATCGACAACGCCGAGCTGCTGGAGCTGATGTACGCCCGCACGCACGATCCCGACGCCGCGGAGCAGATGGCGGCCGCGGTCGAACGGACGCTGAAGCAGGGGGAGGATCTCGGCTTCGACGTCGCGGGTCCACAGGGAGTATTCGGTCTGCAGCGCGGCCACGGGGTGCACGGCGTATGCGCGGCGGATCGTGGCTTCCTCCTCGACGAGGACGAACAGGTCACCGAGAGCCATCGCCCTCGACCTGGCTTCCCTGCCGCCCGCGACGCGCAAGGTCGTCGAGGCCGCCGCCGTCAACGGCGCCACCCGGACGCTGCCACCACCGCCGTGCGCGTACTGTAATACGAGACGATGTCCCGCCTATTGACTCATATTCTGCCCTCGCCTACGGTTGAGGTACTTCTCGAAAGGACGGAACCAGCATGGACACAGTCGCCCTGATCGGCGCTCTGCTCGTGTCGTGCGCTGGCCGCCGGACCTATGACGAGCCGCTCAGCTACTTCCCGCCCCGGGAAGGACTGCGCCCCGGTACGGCCGCCGGCGAGCCTCAGACCCCGTTCTGAGTGTTCCGAGTGCCGTTCGTCGCCGAGCGACGAACACCCGCCGCACCGAGACCGTCGTCGTCCGTCGGGTCTTCGCCCACGGGCTTTCACCGTATTTCGAGGAGCGCATCATCATGACCACCACTGTCGGCCTTCAGCCGATCTCGGGACCGTCCGCCTGGCGCGGCGACGAGCTGTCGAGGTCCACCGAATGGATCTACGTGCTCAGCGACGCCGAGCGCGCCGAGCTGGAGGCACTGGGACGGCGCTTCGTCGCCGAGAACCCCGACCTGCGCACCGTCACCGCCGCCGACTACCCGTTCGACGCCTGCAGCGCACTCAACGAGGAGTGCGCAGCCCAGATGGACACCGGACGCGGCTTCGTCCTGGTGCGCGGCCTGCGCACCGAGGAGTACGGCGACGCCATGGCCGCCGCCATCTTCTTCGTCATGGGACTGCACCTGGGCCAGCCGATCGGACAGAACCAGCGTGGGGACCTGCTCGACCACGTGATCGCCACCTCCAACAAGACGTTGTCCGACGAGGGGGCTCTGCCCTCCCGTGTACGGGACCGGCTGCCGTTCCACTCGGACAGCTCCGACGTCGTGGCTCTCATGTGCCTGCGCGGCGCCAAGGATGGTGGAGCCTCCAGCCTGGTCAGCGGCACCACCATTTACAACGAGATGCTGCGTCGTCGGCCGGACCTCGCTCCTCGGCTCTTCGACACGTACCACTGGGACTGGCGGCGTCAGGACCCCGACTCTCCGGAACTGACGTACACCTCGCCGATCATCGGCTACGTCGACGGAGTCTTCAGCACCTACGCGGGCAACTCGATGATCTTCAGTGCCCAGGAGTACCCCGGTGTCCCGCGACTGACGCCCGACCAGGTCGCGGCCATCAATCTCTTCGACGAGATCTCGCAGGAGCCGGGCCTGCCGATCGACATGGATTTCCAGCCGGGGGACGTGCAGTGGCTGCTCAACTACGCCGCGCTGCACTCACGCACCAGCTACGTCGACCACCCGGAGCCGGAGCGCCGTCGGCACCTGCTGCGTCTGTGGCTCAGGCGGGACGTCGGCCGCCCGCTGGCTCCCAAGTTCGGCAAGCACGTAGTCGAGTTGGGTGAGCCCACGACGCCGCTGGTGCCTGGCGGCCGGTTCCGTATCGCCGACGCGGTCACCGTCAACGACGACTGGGGAGTGTGACAGCACCACCGACAGTTTCCCCACCGCCGCAGCCATGCCGACGCACGGCTGCGGCGGTTTTGTGCCCGGACGAAGAAGTCCGTCAGGAACCAGTGCCGTCGAAACCGTCAGGCAACAGCGCCGACGACCGGACATCGCGGGGACCGGCGACCCACGAATCACCTCCGCCGGGCCCGAACCCCGCCGGCGACCGGCGCAACCTCTCCATGAAACGACCGCCCGGTACGGCGGCACGCCCACGAGCAGCGTGCCGCCGTACCGGGCGGTCGGGGTGCCGACAGCATCGGCGACGTTCACGTTCAGCTGGGTCAGCAGGCGATCTCGTGGGGGATGATCACCTTCGCCGCCGTCTTCGCGGCGACCTCCTCATGCGTGACGCCGGGGGCGGTCTCGACGAGGACCAGACCGCCGTCGGTCACGTCGAGGACGGCCAGGTCGGTGATGATCCGGTCCACGCAGCCCTTCCCGGTGAGCGGCAGATCGCACTCCTGGACGATCTTCGGGCTGCCGTCCTTCGCAGTGTGCGTCATGGTGACGATCACCCGACGGGCACCGTGGACGAGGTCCATGGCTCCGCCGATGCCGGTCACCATCCGGCCCGGGATCGCCCAGTTGGCGAGGTCGCCCAGCTCGGATACCTGCATGGCGCCGAGTACGGCGGTGTCGATGTGGCCGCCGCGGATCATGCCGAAGGACAGCGCCGAGTCGAAGAACGCCGCGCCGGGCAGCACCGTGACGGTCTCCTTGCCCGCGTTGATCAGGTCGGGATCGACCTCGTCCTCGTAGGGGAAGGGGCCGGTGCCGAGCACGCCGTTCTCCGACTCCAGCACTACATGGACGCCCTCGGGCACATGGTCCGGGATCAGGGTCGGCAGGCCGATACCCAGGTTGACGTACTCGCCGTCGCGCAGCTCATGGGCCGCGCGGGCGGCCATTTCGTCACGTGTCCAAGCCATCAGGCCCGCACCTCCCGGTCCCTGGGGACGGCTGTCAGCTTCTCGATCTTCTTGTCGGCGGCCTGCTCGGGGCTGAGGGCCACCACCCGCTGCACGAAGATGCCCGGCAGATGGACCTGGTCCGGGTCGATGCCGCCCGGCTCGACCAGCTCCTCGACCTCGGCGATCGTGATGCGGCCGGCCATGGCCGCCAACGGGTTGAAGTTGCGGGCGGACTTGCTGAACACCAGGTTGCCGTGGCGGTCCCCCTTCGCCGCTCTCACCAGGGCGAAGTCTGTGGTGATCCCGTGCTCCAGGACGTAGTCCCCGCCTGCGAACTCGCGGACCTCCTTGGGTGGTGAGGCGACGGCGATGCCGCCGTCACGGTCGTACCGCCACGGCAGGCCGCCGTCGGCGACCAGCGTGCCGACGCCGGCCGGGGTGTAGAAGGCGGGTATGCCGCAGCCCCCGGCCCGTAGTCGCTCCGCGAGCGTGCCCTGAGGAATCAGCTCCAGTTCGATCTCGCCGCCCAGGTACTGACGGGCGAACTCCTGGTTGCCGCCGATATAGCTGCCGGTCACCCGCGCGATCCGGCCCGCGGCGAGGAGCACGGCGAGGCCGGAATCCAGAGCGCCGCAGTTGTTCGAGAACACGTCCAGTCCTGTCACACCGGCGTCGTACAGGGCCTGGATCAAGACGTCCGGGACCCCGCTCAAACCGAAGCCGCCGACTGTCAGGGAGGCCCCGTCGAGAACGTCCGCTACGGCTTCGGGGGCTGAGGCGATGACTTTGTCCATCGTCCCGTCCACTTCCTTTCAGGGCATCCCTGCCCTACGTATGAGGTCGCGCCCCGGCAAACTCGAGTTCACCAGTGGCTGTCTTGGGGCCGCTCGGCCGTCTCGGCGTCGCTCACCTCCCTGACGGGGCCGGGCCCGCGGGGACGGAGGGGCACCTCGACCGGGACGCGTCGACGTCCGGTCGGCGGTCGAGCAGGCACTCGCCCCGGCGGCGCCCGCATCGGCTGACGGCCTTCGGCGGAGCACTCCGGTACTTCTGGCTCGGGCGGGGGTCCGCGCCGCCGTCGTGCTGCCCGACCGGTCCACCGTCGGTGAGCGCCCGGGCTAGCCCGGTTCGGTCAAGAGCTTTCGGTACATGCGCGCGAAGGCGGTCAGCTCCGTCAACGACAGGGCGTCGCTACGCGGTTCATCGGTGGCCGGCCTCGCCCTAGGGCCGAGGCGAACGGTGTCGACGCCGCGAGCCCGCAGGGCGACGCCGTCGGTCGAGCCCGTCCATCCGGTGATCGGCGGCGGCTGCGTACCGAACTCGTCGAGCCAGGCCGCTCGGGCGGCCGTCACCACCGGTGCGTCGGCCGGCGTGGCCGCGGCGGACGCGACCGGCTCGGCCTCCACCTCGATGTCGCAATCACGCAGTACCGACGCCGCACACCGCGCCCGCAGCCGGTCGGTCAGCTCGGCCGCCAGCGCCTTCGGCTCCACCTGGTCACCGACGACGACGTACAGATCGACCCGCAGTTGGGCCGGCAGCAGGTCCGGCTTGTCCGGCCATCCCCCACTGATCGCTCCGATTCCGCACGCCCGGCCGGTCTGCCCCACCCTGGGATCGGCGGCCAGGTAGGCCGTACGCCAGCGTGCCAGTTCGTCCAGGACGATGCCGGCCTGAGCGATGACTCCCCCGGGTGGCGTGGCGGATTCCGCCACCATCGCGGCCCCGGAGCGTCCGGTCACCCGGACGGTCAGGTAGAACGCGCCCGGCTCGTGCCACAGCAGTGTCGGCGGGCCGCACTTGGCCACGATCGCCGAGGGCGGCAGCGGGTAGGCGTCGGTGTATGCCTCCAGACCGGTGATCCCGCTCGTGCGGCGGTGCGTCCCGGAACCGGCAAGCAGGAGCCGCCCGGCACCCGCCTCGGCGAAGGCGACCAGCGCGGCGGCCGCGGGCCCGCGGGCGACCCCGAGGCCGAAGCCGATCACCATGTCACCGTCGACAGTGAGCGGGCCGACGGGCGCGTCGTCGCCGGTGACGAGCCGGTTCGCCGCACCTCCCTCGTCCAGGGAGGTGTCGAGGTGGGAGTAGAGCAGCGGCCCGGCTCCGTGGGCGGCGACCAGGCTGCCGCCCGCGGAGCCGTACTCCAGCACCTGCCACTCGACGTGCGGCCAGCGCTCGGCGCACCAGGCGCGCAACCGGTGGGCCGCCGTGCGCTCCCCGCCGCGTGGGGCGGGGAGCGTGTCGAGCAGGTGCAGGACGTCGAGCAACTGCTGTCTCAAAAACGTCCCCAGTCGTCGGAGGCCGGACGCCACACGTCGATGTTGCGCGGGTCGGCGGGCATCCTGCGGGGCCGGTGCGTCTCGTGCTCCTCCGGCGTGAACACCCGGTGCCGGTCGCACAGCTCGTAACGCGGGCCGAAGCGGGTGTCGTGCATGTAGAACGCGATCGACGTCGACGCCGAGTGGTTGACGATGTCGGAGGCGATCGGCGCGCCCTTGTACAGCGCGCGGGCGCGCATCCGCATGACGTGGTCGAGGCTCTTCATCGCGAAGCACAGGTGCGCGACGTAGTGCTCGTTGTTCTTCTGGATGGCCAGGCTGTGGTGGTAGCGGTCCTCGCAGCGGAAGAACGTGGTCGAGCCGACGACGTGGTCCGAGGGCCGGAACCGCAGGACGTTCTGGTAGAAGTCCACCATCTCCTCGAACTGCGAGGTGGCGATGAAGGGGTGCACCAGGTCGAGCGGCCGGATCTCGAGGTGCGGCGGCTCGGCGTACTCCTGGAACTCGGTGAACAGCTCGACGATGAGGCCGTCGGGATCCTTCACCGCGAAGCCGTTGTCGCACAGCGCCCGCTGCCGCTCCTGGAGGTCGAGGATCTCCAGGCCGGCGTCGGCGACGCTCTTGCGCAGCTGTTCGAGGACCTCCTCACTCTCCACGCTGTAGCCGACCGCGGTCGTCCACCCGTCGGTGCGCTCGGGCGCGTTGATCAGTTCGATCGCGTGGTGCTCGATGTCGGCGCGCAGGTAGGCGTATTCGTCCGTGCGCTGCTCCAGTTGCAGCCCTACGTGGTACTGGAGGAAGTCGATCGCGGCCTGCATGTCCGGAACCTCGATCCGGGCGTACTCCATGCCGTACGGCCCGTGCGGGCGTGTGCTCACTGGGGATGTCCTTCCTTCAGCGAGCGAGGGACGCTCGGTGAACTCGAACGAGGTGATGGCCTGCCCGGCGATGACCGGGCGCCAGCGCGTACGCACGAAGCTCTCGTGGGACTCGCTGCCCAGATAGGCCAGCAGATCGTCCTGGCTGTCGAAGTCGACGGCCATGGTGTGGGTGAAGGTCTGGTCGCGGGTGCTGATGTTCTCGCCGAGGACGAAGCCGCGCATGGCCGGGTACCGGTCCGGGAAGGTACGCAGCTCGGCCAGCACGGACTCCCGTGTGGCCTGATCGACTCCGTCGGCGAAACGGAAGGACAGGGTGTGTCGGATCATCGGGGTCACCTTCCGCCGCCGACTAGAGGATGAAGCTGAGCCGGGCGCCCGCCGAGAGCGACTCGTGGCCGAGGACCGAGCGCCGCAACCGGAAGCGGAATCCGTCCTCGGTCGGCACCAGCAGATGGTCGTACCACCCGACGTAGGCGTCGAATCGCCCGTCGCGAGCGCGGTGCACGACGAACGCCGCCGAAACCCGGAAGGAGTCCTCCGACTCCTCGGACAGCCGCACGTTGGACACCAGCCGGTGCGTGCGCGAGTGCGGGTTCTCGGCGTGCGCCTTGCGGGACTTCAGTCGCTTGACCCGCGCGTTCAGCAGGTCCCAGTCGTCGTCGACGAACGATCCGGTCTCGTGCGGGGACCAGCCGGGGCGGTAGTCGGTGGTCGGGATCTCGTAGCGGGCACCAGGCTCGAAGAGGGCCAGCCAGCCGTCGTAGTCCCAGTGGTCGAGGATGTCCGCCTCGGCGTAGAGGAAGTCCTCCACCTCCGGCCGGGTGACGGTGCGCCCCGCGCACCGGACCAGCCCGCGGTTGCTGATCGTCGTCATCGCAGGTCCCTCCCCGCCAGGAAGGACGCCGGTCGCTCGCCGTGGATCTCGAGGCCGTCGTCGAGCCCCGTTGCTTCGACCCATTGCCGCCAGAAGCCCCGCATCGCGCCCTCGTCGATCGATCTGCCCTGCACACCCTTGGCCTCGTCGGCCATGCCGCGCGACATGTCGCTGTAGTCCAGCTCGGGCGCACCGGCGCCCGCCGTGGCCTGGATACCGCGCTGCACCGCCTCGTAGGCCTCGATGTCGTCCGGCGTCGCGAGTCCGCCCGGGCCGACGAAGCTGACGACCGTCTTCATGCGCAGGGCGCGCGTGTCCGGGTCCTCGTCGCGCGGGACCAGCTGCCAGGCACGCACGTCGGTCTGGTCGGGCGCCACCGGCTCCAGCTGCCGGATGGACAAGCCCTCGATGTCGAACAGCAGCAGGTTGGGGAACACGAACAGGATGTGGCTCTCGTCGGCCACGTAGTGCGCCCGCTCCTCCCCCAGCCGCTGCGTCATCTCGGCCCGGTGGGCCTCGGTGCGGACCCGTTCGTCCTCGCCGAAGCGCGGTTCCCAGATCATGCTGATGCGTCCGCCGTGCCCGGTCAGGACCAGCAGCCCGTGGCCGTTGCCGAGGTTGTACGCGTACTGGTTGTCGTCGGTGACGGCGTAGCCGCTCTCGCGCAGGTAGCCCACGAACGTGTTGTGCGTCGGCGCGAAGTGGTACCCGTCCATGGCGTTCTCGACGGCGAGTTTCCAGTTGCCCCGCACGCTGTAGAGCTGCGTGCCGGGCAGCGTGGTCATGCCGCCGGCGTGCTGCTGCTGGATCATGGTCATGTAGTCGGCCGCATCACCGAGGTAGTCCAGCAGCGGCGGCACATCGGGGTCGAAGGAGACGAAGACGAATCCCTCGTGGATCTCCAGTCGCGGCACGCCGCGCAGCCCCATCGACTCCCGGAACTCGTCGCTCGATTCATAGGCCCCTGCATCGGGGATCGCGGCGACCTCGCCGTTGTTGCGGAACGTCCAGGCGTGGTAGAAGCACTGGAAGAGCCTCGTGGAACCCTCGTTCTCGCGGCACAGCACGGTGCCGCGGTGCGGACAGGAGTTCAGGAACGCGTGCACTTCGCCGGCGCTGTCCCGGCAGAAGATCAGCGGCCGGCCGCCGAGGGTGCGGACCTTGAAGTCGTTGGGGTTGGGGATCTCGGTCTCGTGCCCGAGGTAGAGCCAGGTGTGCATCCACACCCAGCCGCGTTCCCGGGCGAAGATTTCCGCGCTTCGGTAGGCCTCGCGGTTGACCCGGAAGGTGAGCTGGTCCCAGTCCTCGACAATCATCGGCGCTGGGACGGTCCGGGGGTTGCTTCCCATGGGGAGTTTGCCTCTCACAAGTCCCGACCCGAGTGGCGTGCTGTGAGACGCCATCTCGTATGTCGCATTAGCGTCCCCCGTCAACCCGGCGGTGTCAAGCATTCACCTCACGGTTGACACCTCGCCCCGGCGGCACCATCATCCTGTTCCACATTGAAATACACCGTCTCGCATTCTGTGCGACCGTGTGAAGGGCAACAAGCTCGTGCCGTACGTCATCACTCAGGCCTGCGTCGACATCATGGACAAGTCATGCATGGAGGAGTGCCCGGCCGACTGCATCTACGAGGGCGACCGGATGCTCTACATCCAGCCCGACGAATGTGTCGAGTGCGGGCGCTGTGAACCCGTCTGCCCGCAGATCTCGATCTTCCACCACGAGGACCTGCCGGAGGAGAGCAAGCACTTCGAGCGCATCAACGCCGAGTTCTTCACCCTCGGCACCCCACCGCTCGGATCGCCCGGCGGCGCTCGCAAGGTCGGCCAGGTCGGCCACGACCACCCGGAGGTGGGTGCGTGACCGGCCACGCGACCACGGGCGCCGGCCCCGAGCTCTCCGTCGACCTGCTCATCATCGGCGCCGGCCCGACCGGGTTGTACGGCGCGTACTACGCCGGCTTCCGCGGTTTGAGCGTGGCGGTCGCCGACGCTCTGCCCGAGGTGGGCGGCCAGATCGCCGCGCTGTATCCCGAGAAGTTCATCTACGACGTGGCCGGCTTTCCCGCCGTCCGCGGTCAGGACCTGGTGGACCGGCTCGCCGAGCAGGCCTGGCGGTGGAACCCCACCTATCTGCTCGGGCATGGCGTCACCCGGCTGGACGACACCGGCGAGGGCATCGTCGCCACCACGGACGCCGGCGCGCGGATCACCGCGGGCGCGGTGCTCGTCTGCGGCGGTATCGGCAACTTCATCCCCCGCGAGCTGCCGGTGGGCTCCGAGTACCTGGGCCGAGGACTGCGCTACTTCGTGCCGCGGTTGAACGAGTTGGCCGGGCAGGACGTCGTGGTGGTCGGCGGCGGGGACTCCGCACTGGACTGGGCGCTGTCGCTGGAGCCGATCGCCTCGTCGGTGACGCTGGTGCACCGGCGTACGCGGTTCCGGGCCCACGAGCGCAGTGTCGAGCAGGTGAACGCGTCCTCGGTGCGGGTGCTGGCGCCGTACGAGGTCGAGAAGGTCTCCGGCGAGGGAGCCGTGTCGGAGGTCGTGGTCGCGTGCTCCGACGGCGACCGGATCACCCTGCCCGCCCAGTCCGTCGTGGCCGCGCTGGGTTTCATCGCCGATCTCGGCCCGATCGAGCGGTGGGGACTCGAGCTGCGGCGTCGGCGCATCCTCGTCGACCGCACGATGCGCACGAACCGGGAGCGTGTCTACGCGGCCGGTGACATCGCCGACCACGACGGCAAGGTCAGCCTCATCTCCATCGGCTTCGGTGAAGCGGCCCTGGCCGTCAACCACATCGCCGCCCTGCTCGACCCGACATGCTCGATCACACCGGGGCACTCTTCGGACGCGTGAGGTGCAGCGTCCAGCGGCTCGGTGAACGGGAGCCCGACGACGACGAACCGTCAGGCTCCCGTTTCACCGTCACGGCCCACGTGGATGCACGTCCCAGCGCCCTTTCCCCCACCTTGGCACGACCCTTAGCATTGCTTTATTCAAGATGGCGTTTCACTTGACGCCCCCAACCATTGAGTGAGCACGGACAGGAGCGAGAATTCCATGGCCACGAAGGCGCAGAGCGGCACCGGGGAGCAGGACGGTCCGGACAGGATTGCGCCGACGATCCAGACGGTGCAGCGTGCGGCGCTGATCCTCGGCTCGTTCACGGTCGGCAAGCCGCACATGAGCCTCAACGAGATCACCGCGCGTCTCGGTGCGAGCAAGGCGACCGCGCACCGCTACACGAAGGCGCTGCGGGCGGCGAACCTGCTGCGGTACGACGAGCGCACGTCGCTGTACTCCCTCGGGCCCCAGGTGCTCACGCTCGCCACGGCGGCGCGGGCCGGCCTGCCGATCGTCGCCGCCGCCGAGCCGTACATGGAGGAGCTGGTCCGGCGTATCGACGAGACGATCGTGTTGTCGGTCTGGGACGGTGAGTCGGCGACCGTGGTGCGCTCGGTGGACAACACCGACCACATGGTGCGCATCAGCGTCCGGGTCGGCTCACGCCTGAACCTCACGGCCTCGGCACAGGGACGCGTCTTCCTCGCGTTCCTGCCCCCGGAGCAGGTGCCGACGCTGCCGCGCGCGGTCCGCAGGTCGGCCGAGCTCACCGAGGAACTCGAGGCCATCCGGCAGCACGGACTGTCGGTCAACTCCCCCACGGTCAACGGGGTCCGCACCGTCGCCGCGCCCATCTTCGAGGGTGACAAGATCAGCGGAACGCTCGCCATCGTCGGCACCACGGCGACCGTTCCCGACGACGTCAAGTCGCCGATGGCCCAGGCACTGCTGGAGACCGCTCGCGCGCTGTCGCAGCGGCTGGGCACCTCCGAGGACGCGCCCAACGGCGGCTGACCCGTCTGCGGCGACACCGGAGGGCCCACCCCTGAGGGCGAATTCCATGGGTCGTTGCAACACAGGTGATCAACTGGCTGCGGCCAGGAGCTTGGCGAGGCGCTCGGCTGGGGTTTCCCGGTCGAGCGTTTTGCTTGGGCGGCTGTTGAGTTCGGCGGCGACGGCCGCCAGGTCCTGGGGAGGGTGGGCGGCCAGGTCGGTGCCCTTGGGAAAGTACTGCCGCAGCGGGCCGTTGGTGTTTTCGTTGGAGCCGCGCCGCCAAGGGCTGGCCGGGTCGCAGAAGTAGACCGGGATGTCGGTGGCGACGGTGAACGAGAGGTGGCCGGACACCTCCGGGCCCCGGTCCCAGTTCAGGGACCGCCAGAGATGTGGTGGGAGGGTCTGGACGGTCGTGGCGAGCGCGTAGCGGGTGGCCAGGGCGCTGTGGCCGGTCGGCAGGTGGACGAGCATCAAGTAGCCGGGGAACGTTCGACGAGCGTGCCGGTGGCGGACTGGCCGTTCTTGCCGATGATCAGGTCGCCTTCCCGGTGGCCCCCGGCGGCCCGGCCGGCTGCTCGGCCGGCTGCTCGCTGATCATGATCATGTTCTTGATCGGCCGGTTGATGCGCCTGTCGGCGTGGCGGTGGGGGCGTCGCACGGCCCTGCCGGTCCGCAGTGAGCAGGTCAGTTCCCGGCGGAGTTCGCCGCGGCCCTGGACGTAGAGGGCCTGGTAGATCGTCTCGTGGACCACGTGCATCTCCGGGCGGTCGGGGAAGCGTGTCCGCAGAGCCTGCCAGATCTGTTCCGGGCTCCACCGCATCGTCAGGTGGTCCTGGACGAAGTCCCGCAGCTCGGGGCAATGGCCGATCTCGCCGATCTCGGGGCGGGCGCGTCTGCGGCGGGCCCGGCGGTCGGCGTGGAAGGGCTGGTAGGCGAAGCCGCCCCGGGGCATCGGCCGGCGGTTGTGGCGTATCTCCCGGCTGATCGTGGAGGGACTGCGGCCCAGCTCGGCAGCTATCCGCCGGACCGATGCCCTCTCCCGCAGGCGGTCCGCGATGTGGATGCGCTCCTCCTCACACAGGTACCGCGACGGCCACGAAGGCGGCTCCGCCTGGTCCACCGGCTCCCGGGGCAGCCCCGGAACCGGACAGATCGGCGCAACCGCCTTCAGTCCCTTGCCCGGCGAGTGGTGGCCGTTGCGCCACTTCCTGCCGGTCCGCGCGTTGATGCCGAGGCGAACCGCTTCCCGGGTGCTGTAGCCCTGCTCCATGAGCTGGAAGTATGCGGCCCGCTCGGCCATCAACCTGCGGGGCCCCTGAGGGGTCCGCACCTTCCGAACCTCGAAGTCCATCGCATCCCCTGAACTGGGGTGTTGCGACGACCACCAGAAGGAAAGGAGGCGTGGGCCCTCTTCCGTTCCCACACATGAGCGGGTCGTTCTCGCCGGTGAGTGGCCGACGCGCATGCCCCAGAGCGCCCGTCCGCCGTTCAGGGAAGCAGGTCGGCCCGCGGCGGAACGAAGAAGTCGACGTTCACGCAGGGAGCCTCTGTCGGCTCCACGTAGTGCTCGCTGCCACGGGGAACCAGCAGGAAGGATCCGGCACGCATGTCGTGTGCGACGCCGTCCACGTAGTAGTTCGCGCGCCCCTCGGCGATATGGACCAGCTGGTCGAAGTCCTCGTGCCGGTGCGGGTTCAGGGTCATGCCGATCTCGAGCTCGTGATGGCAGATCATCACCTCGTCCGTCGCGTAGACGCGGCGGCGGACGCCCGGCCGCACCTGGGTCACCGGCATCTCGTCCCAATTGACGACGGTGTGGAACAGGGCCGCGTTGCGTGTGCTCACTGGTTCTCCTCTCCTGCGGCCGCCCGCAGGCCGGCCGCCAACATCTGCAGGTCCGATCCGACGACCAGGTAGTCGGCGTCACCGAGTCCCAGGTCCGACGCGGCGTGCCGGCTCGGCGCCCAGCCGCCGAACCCCACCCCGGCGGAGCGGGCGGTATCCCTCACCCGGTCCACCGCGGTGCCCAACACCGCCGGGTCCGTCGGCAGGCCGAGGTCGACCGCGAGGTCGGTGCTGCCCACGAAACACACGTCGAGGGCGGCGACGAGTTCCGGCAGCGGATCCGTCCGCGCCGTCTCGATCTGGCCCACCAGCACCGGCGGGTCGTCCTGCTCGGCACGCAGGAACCCGGCAAGCGGGGCCGCACCGAACCGGGCGGCCCTGTTGGCCAGGCTCACCGACCGGCGGCCGGCCGGCGCGAACCGGGTCGCCGCCAGGAGCGCCTCTGCCTGGGCGACGTGGGTGAGCATGGAGAGCTGGATTCCCGCCGCCCCGGCCTCCAGGAGCCGGTTGACCGCAGCGGCGTCCACCCCGGGCACGCGGACCAGGGCCGGCAGCCCGCACACGTCGGCGTGGCGCACCAGGTCGACGGCGTCTCGCTCGGTGAGGGTGGAGTGTTCGAGGTCGACGACCACGAACGCGAACCCGGCCGCCTCGGCCAGTTCCACCACGTCGGGCGAGGCCAGCTTGACGAACGTGCCGACGACGGGTCGCCCCGCCGTCAGGGCCGCGCGCAGGCGGCGGCGCAGCAGATGGACGTCACCGACGCTCATGGATTCCTCCCGGAGGTGCGGGCGCGTCGAGTCGGCTTCAACATGTGCGGTTGCTCAGGCCGACTTCAGACCCCGCCACGGCACGATGTCGATCTCCTTGCCGCCATGCAGCACCACGGTCGGCTCCAGACGCGGCGCGACGATCGTGTTGCCGGCGGCGTCGGGCAGGGTGACCTCGTCGGTCCAGTCGACGACCGTGACGTCGGCCCGCCCACCGACCTCCAGGCGCCCGTAGCCCTCGGCGTCGAGCCCGAGCAGCCGGGCCGGCGCCACGGTGGCCCGCCGGACGCACTCCTGAAGCGGCGCGCCCAGCGCGACCAGCTTGGAGATGCTGGTGAGCAGGTCGAACACGGGGCCGCGCCAGTTGCGGGCGCTGGTGTCGGAGCTGAGGACGTCGGGCAGGAATCCGTCGGCGATCGCCCGGCGTGCCACCTCGAAGCTGAGGTTGCTCTTGCCGTGGGCGGAGTCGAACAGCACGCCGCGCTCGCGGGCCGCCATGACCGCGGGGTGCACCTGGTCGCCGTCGAGGATGCCGTTCGGCTTGCCGGTGTAGCAGTGCGCCACGATGTCGCCGGGGCGCAGGTAGTCGAGGACGACGGGCACCGGCTCCTCGGTCTCGCCGATGTGCACCATCAGCGGGAGACGGGCCTGTTCGGCCAGCGCCACGGACTTCTTCAGCAACGACTCCCAGTTCTCGCCGACGACGTCCTCGGAGAGACGGATCTTGAAGCCGCGCACGATGTCGGGGTGGGCCTCGGCCGTCGCGAGCGCGTCCTCGGGGACCAGGGTGTCGGGGTTCAGCAGCTCGCCGAACCTGAAGTCGATCAGGCCGAGCACCGAGACGTTGAGGAAGTTGACGATGCGCAGCGGGTTGGCCTCGACCACCAGCTTGCGGAAGGCCGCGAACGTCGAGGCGCCGGCCGTGCCGGCATCCGCCGCGGCGACCACGCCGCGCCTCAGATGGGCCTCCTCGGCGGGGGCTCCGACGGCGGAGACGTACTGGAAGATGTGGGTGTGGCCCTCGACGAGGCCCGGCAGCACGGTGGAGCCGGTGACGTCGATCGTGCGGGCCGCGTTCTCCGACAGGCCCTCCCCGATAGCGGCGATGCGGTCACCGGTGACCGCCACGTCGAGCCGGGCGTGGGTGTCCGACGCCGGGTCGATGACGGTGCCGCCGGCCAGGACGAGGTCGTACGACGACAGGGGGGAGATGGACATCGCAGTGTGCTCCAGGGTGGGGAACGGTCAGCTGACCGGTTCGGTCAGCCGGTGGTCGTGCTGGGGGGCGTCCGTGGGACGCACGATGCGGGTGACGAGGGGCAGCACGCCGTCCACCTCGACGCGTACCTCGTCGCCGTCGGCGAGGAAGCACGCGCGGTCCTGGCCGGTGCCGGCCGGGGTTCCGGTGAGGACGACGTCGCCGGGTTCGAGCGCGGTGAACCACGACAGCCTGCTGAGCAGATCGGGAACCGGGAAGATCATCCCGTCGCTCGTGTCGTCCTGCACGAGTTCGCCGTTGACCCGGGTCCGTACGCGGATCGCGTCACGGTCGGTGAAGTCCTCGGGAGTGCGGACCGACGGGCCGAGCGGCGTGAAGCCCGGGTGGCTCTTGGCGAGGGCGGGGGTGCCTGTGGCGCGCATGATGTCGCGTGCCGTCATGTCGTTGGCCGCGGTGACCCCGGCGATCGCGGGCCAGACCTCGGACTCCGTCGCCCGGTACAGCCTGCGTCCGACGACCACCGCGATCTCGCCCTCGTAGTCGGGTTCGGTCGCGGACCGCGGGATCACCACTCGCGCGCCGGGTGCCGACACGCCGGACGACGCCGCCAGGTAGAGGATCGGCTGCTCGGGCAGTCCGCGTCCGGTGCGGGCCGCCTTCGACACGTAATTGAGCCCGACGCCCCACACCGCGCGGGGGCGGCCCAGTGGCGCCACGAGCGTGGCCTCTTCGAGCGGGATACGTCGGCGCACCGCGCACGACGCCAGGCACCGCAGCGAACCCTCCTGCTCTAGGACCGCGCCGACGTGCGGAAAAGCAGTGTTCAGCAGGGCGACAGCCCCGTCCTCGATCCGGCCCAGGCCGGTATCCGTCGTCACTACTCGCATGGCAGGCATCTTTCAATGCGAGATGGCATCGTGTCAAGCGATACGGATGCGCGCGATGCGGGTAGGCCGACACCCCACCCGGACGCGACCCGACAGGCACTCAGGTGCGGGCGCGGGAGCCACTCGAGGGTGTCGGTCGCGGCATCACGCGGGCTGCCGCCACGCCTTTCCGTCGCCCCGACAGCAGACATATTGCGAGATACCATCTCTCATCTCGTACAGTAGGCCCGCTCGACGCCGAGGACACCTCCGTGTCGGCTTTTCAGTCAGGTGGGCTGCAACGCGGCGCCCACGTCCGAATCGCGCCTGAAGTGAGCTACCGATGCGTCGTATCGCCATGTCCGCAGCCACCACAACGCTCTCCGTTTCGCTCGTCGGCTGCGGCGGGCTCAACGCGGCGGGAAGCAGCGGCGACGCGAGCCCGACCAAAGGCGACGACATCACCGTGGGGCTACTGCTGCCCGAAAAGTCGAATCCCCAGTACGAGCAGTTCCACTACCCCGTCATCAAGGCGAAGGTCGCGTCCCTCACCCACGGCCAGGGCCGGGTCCGGTACGCCAACGCCGAGGCGGACGCGGCCGAGCAGACACGACAACTGCAGCAGATGATCGACGAACGGGTCGACGTGATCCTGTTGGACCCCGTCGACACCCACGCCACCGCCGGCGGGGTGAGCAAGGCCAAGAAGGCCGGTATCGCGGTCATCGCCTACGACCGGCTGGCCGAGGGCCCGATCGACGCGTACATCACCTTCGACAACGGGCTCGTCGGCGAGGTGCAGGGCCGCTCCCTGCTGAAGGCCCTCGGCGAGGGCGTCGGCGTCCACGACAAGATCGTCATGATGAACGGTTCCCCCACCGACCCCAACGCCCAGCAGTTCAAGGCGGGCGCGCTCCTCGCACTCGACGGCAAGGTGACGATCGCCAAGTCGTTCGACGTCAAGGACTGGAAGCCGCAGAACGCCGAGAAGAACATGACCGAGGCGATCAACGAAATCGGCAAGAGCGACATCAAGGCCGTCTACGCCGCCAACGACGGCCTGGCGGGCGGCATCATCAGGGCACTGAAGGCCGCAGGCATAACCGACCTGCCACCGATCACCGGGCAGGACGCCGAGCTCTCGGCGGTGCGGCGGATCGTCACCGGTGAGCAGTACATGAGCGTGTACAAGCCGTACCCGCAGGAGGCCGAGAACGCTGCGGCGATGGCCGTGGCGAAGGCCCAGGGCAGAGACATAGAGTTCGACGCTCTCACAGGCGACAGGGTCGACAGCCCCACCCGCAAGGGCATCCCCGCGCATCTCGTGTCGGTCGAGGCCCTGACGAAGGACAACATCAAGGACACGGTGATCAGGGACGGCATGTACAGAGCGTCCGACATCTGCACGCCCCAACTCGCAGCCGACTGCACGGCGACAGGCCTGAACAAGTAGTCCCCCGGGAGCGAGCCACCGAAGGCGGGATCGGACCGGCGAAACAATCATCCGCTGCACCATCCGGGACGTCAGGTGGGTCATGGCGGCATTTCATGTGCGAGCCGTCTGCGGTGACGGCCCAATACTGGACATACTGCTGCAATCGGAGCAGTCTGAAGCACATGCCTCGATTCAGAACTTTCTGGCAGATAGCTGACGCACTTCCGGACTCGCATCTCGTGCAAGCCCGCTGGACTCCTGCGCCGAATGGCATCCGCAGCGATCACCTCCTCCTCGCCAGGCACGTACACCCCACACTGCTTCGGGAGTTGGACGAGTTCTGTCGGCACCTGGCGCACTCGAACCTGTACGTGCTGCAGCCCGAACTGACGGCCACCCCGCCGGAGTTCCGTGTCCACTACGAGCGTGTCGACCCCGAGCGGTTGCCGCTCCGTACATTCGGCATCAAGATCAGCCGGGACCGTAAGGACTACACGTTCTGCGTCCGTGCGGACATGATGTCGGCGGCCCTGGTCCGGGAGATCAACACGGACTTCCTGCCGGTCCAGCAGGGCGCGCTGCGCCTGCGGGGCAGCGTCCCCGAGACTGCGGAGCCGATGGACCTCGAGGCCCTCGGTACGCTCTCCGGGCAGCACCGGACGGTGTACTGGGTCGCCGGACCTGCCGACGCAGCCTGAACGGCGGCAAGGGATCCCTGGCCGGGGCGCCGCTCGGGGTCCTACTGCTGGGCACGCTGGAGAACCTGCCCACCCTGGCGCAGGTGTCACCCTTCCGCCAAGCGCGCCCACCTCGCCCACCGTGGCCCAGTCGCACGCCTCGGGTCACTCAGTCGGCCCCAGCCGCGCACCCGGCCTGATCCATGCGCGCTCACACTCTTGGCGTGATCACCCCTTCCCGCGAGGCAGGTCTTATGGGGTTCGGCTCTAGACAATACGGGCAAAGGGGCCTGAAGCTGTGGCGTATGGATCGCTCCCGAAACCCGATATCCGACGACCTGCCGGACGGCAGGTTCGCGCTTCACTCGCCTGAAACCGGCCCGGCCGCCCGATGAACGGGCTGAACTCCGAGGCGTTCGTCGTGTTCGGCCAGCACATTCTGTGGTCGGACATGATTGGCAACATCCTCGGCCTGGCCGCCCTCGCCCTCGGCTGGCGCCGCTCCCTGTGGACCTGGCCCGTGCAGTTCCTGTCCGGCCTCATCCTCTTCGGTGCCTTCTTCGGCCACCTGACCGGCAGCGCCGGCAAGCAGGCCGTCGTCATGACCGTGGCCCTGTACGGCTGGTGGCGGTGGAACCGCGACCAGGGCCGCTCCGGAAACGGCCAGATCACCCCGCGGTTCGCCACCTGGCGCGAGCGTGCGGCGATGGTCGGCGCCGTCACCGTCGGCACGGTCGCGGTGGCCCTGCTGTTCAAGGCCTACCCGACCCTGTCCTGGGACCCATGGCCGGACGCCTACATCTTCGTCGGCACGGTCGTCGCGATGTACGCCCAGGCGCGCGGCATGGTCGAGTTCTGGTTCGCCTGGCTGCTGGTCGACCTGGTCGGCGTCCCGCTGACCTTCGTCAACGGCTACGCCTTCTCCGGCTTCGTCTACGTCATCTACGGCGCGCTCGTCCTGTGGGGCATGCGCGACTGGTGGCAGCGCTCCCGCGGTGGACCGCAGCCCTCCCGGGAACTGCCCGGTGCGCACGCGTCCGAGGGAGTGTCGCACTGACATGCTCCTCGCCCTGAAGGGCGAGGATTCTGGCCTTCCTCGACTGGTCGCTGTGCCGCGACGCGGCACGGCTTCCGGTCGGGAATCCGTGGCTTCCTGTTTCTTCGCGCTGCGCCAGATGGGATTCTGGTCTTACCGGCGCTCCGCAGGCCGATACCGCCAGTCCGGCGGCCGTCTTCACGTTGATCGCGGCATTGGTGTCCCGGTCCCGGTCCGGCTCCGCCGGAACGACACCGCGACGCTCCGCGCCGCAGCCACAAGATGCACTACATCCCCGGCCTGAAGGCCGAAGCACTGCGAATGATGTCGGTAGCGGGCGGCCGAGCGGTCGAGACTCGCGATGGGGAGATCACCGCTCTCCGCCCCGGGCGAGCGAAGACCGATGCCATGGACGCCTCGCCCTCAGGAGCCCCCTGGGCCCCACGCATTGGCCCAGCGACTGATCGAAGAGGCCTTCGAAGCGCTCGTCGAAAAGACCGGCAGCCCGGCATCCTCCGGCCGCCACACAACACACCGGCACGCGGTAGCCGTTGCCCTTCTGGCGCGAGCTCGCGCCCTTCCCTCCGCACCACCGGTGAGGGCCTGCGTCGCCGACGAGAACAACCTTGCCGACGCCTCGGACCTCACCCGCAGCAACCAATGCGAGATGGCGTGTTGACATACGAGACACCCCATCCTAGCGTCGGGGCATCCCTCAACAAAGGCAAGACATGATGAGATCCGCTTTCTCCCCGTTGGCCCCCGGGCCGACCTCCCTGCCGAATCCCGCGACACGACGACCGTCCCGGAACGCCGTCGGCTGCGATGCGTTCGGAACGCCCGGCGCCATCCACCGAGCCACCGAGCCACCGACCGACGGCGCGCCGGAGTGTGCCGCCGAGACGGCGGTGGTCTGACATGCCCGCCACCTCCACGGGTCAGGCCGTCACGCGCCGGCCGGGCACCCACCACGACCCGCAGGCGTACCGCGACGGTCTGTCCTCGATGGTCACGTCTGTCTGTGTAGTCACCACCGAAGTGGACGGGCAGCGGTACGGCTTCACCGCCAACTCGGTGACCAGCGTGTCGATGGACCCGCCGCTGATTTCGGTCTGTCTGGCCGACACCGCAGACGTCCACCCGGTCTTCAGTCAGGCCGAGTCGGTCGCCGTCAACGTCCTGGCGGTCGACCAGCACCCGGTGGCGCAGGCGTTCGCGACAGCCGGCGTCGACAGGTTCGCTGTGGCGCGCTTCAGTCCGGGCGAGCTCGGTCCGCCCCTGCTCGACGGCGCCACGGTGTCGCTCGAGGGCGTCGTGCACCAGCGCCTCACCGCCGGCGACCACACGATCATCCTGATCGAGGTGGCCGGTGTGGTGGTCGGCGGAGGAGAGCCACTCACCTATCAAGGACGCCGGTTCCACACGCTGAACCCGCTGGAGCCGACCGCACTGCAGCCGGCCGGAAAGGACCCGTCATGACCGCCTGGACGGCCTCGCCCCCCTCGGCCCTCCACGGCCCCGACGAAGACCTCGCGGGACGTTCATCAGCCTGATCGGCCCGAGCGGTCGCGGCGCGCTGAAGGGCGGGGGTCTGGTCCCCAGACCCCCGCCCTTCAGCCATGGGTGACGCTACTCGGGGACGTCGCGCCCTGCCCGCCGACATCAACCAGTCAGTGGGTCGGCTCCGCGACCATGGGTGCGGTGTGGGCCGAGTCCACACCGCACCTTTGACGCGACTGCCGCGACAGGGCTGCCTACGGTCGCGGGTGCACGCAGGCGGTCCGGAAAAACACAGACACCCCGTCCGCAGAGAAGCGGGCGGGGTGTCACAGGGGGAGGCTGCCGGGTGCGGGGGCCGATTCCGGGCCTGTCGGCCGGGGGGTCACGCGAGCTGTCGCCGCACCTCGCCGCTGTCCCAGTAATCCGTGCGCCGCGTGATGAGACCGCCGGCGACGGTGAACACGAAGACCCCTCGGATGCGCACGGGGCGGTCGGCCGCCGAGCGCATACGGAACGTCATGACGTACGGCACCGCGGCCGACTCGCCGTCGACGAGAAAGCGCTCGGGCGCGTAGTGCAGGTCCACGAAGTTCTCGAGGAACCCGGTCAGCGCGGCGCGGTACGCGGCCCGGCCGCTGCGGCTCTGCCCCATCGACGACGTGTGTTCGTTGACGAAGTGCTCGGCCACGCAGGCGGCCACGGCGTCGGCGTCATGGGCGTTCAACGCCGCCAGGTATGCCTCGATCGCGGCGCGGGTTTCTTTCAGGACGAACCCCACTTCTGCCGGACCGTGTCGAAGACACGCTGGTCGTGGGAGATCTCGACGACGTTGCCGTCGGGGTCCTTCAGGGCGCAGATGTAGCCGATGGGGTCGGGCATCTGCCGGGGCTCCCAGTGCAGACAGCCCAGTTCGCGGGCCCTGTCCGCGAGCGCGTCGACGTCCCCGCGCTCCGGCACCTCGATGCCGATGTGCGCGAACGGGTGCAGCAGGCCCTGCTGGGTGCCCCTGTCCTTGTTGAACGACACCAGGACGAGCACGAAGGGCGTCTCGGCCTGCTTGTCGTTGGAGAGCCAGACGCTTTCGCCGTCGGCGTCCTTGAAGCGCTCGACGACGACCAGGGGAGTCAGCGAGGTGTAGAACTCGATCGCCTTGTCAAGATCGCCGGTCGGCAGCGCGACGTGAGTCCAGCGGGCCGAGGTGAGACCGGTAGTCACGGTACCTCCAGGGAGTGGTGCGGTTTTCCTCGAGCCTAGGTCTGCGGCCACCCGAAGGTCGATGTGCTGCGGACACAACACGTACATCGAGAACACTGACCCCGCGCGACATCGGTTCCGCGCCCGCCGCGGTGGAAGCCTGCGGCATGACGGCGACGGATGTCGCCGGGGAGCTGAGGAGCAGACGTGCGCTACCGGATTCTGGGTGGGACGGGCATCGAGGTGAGCGAGCTCTGCCTCGGGTCGATGATGTTCGGGGCCTGGGGCAACACCGACGAGGCGGAGTGCCACCGCATCGTGTCGACGGCGCTGGACGCGGGGGTCAACTTCGTCGATACGGCTGACGTGTACGCCTTCGGCGAGTCCGAGGAGATCCTCGGCCGCGCGCTGAAGGGACGCCGCGACGACGTCGTACTCGTGTCGAAGTTCCACAACCAGATGCCCGGAAGGCCTCTCGACCGCAACCGGCGCGGCAACTCCAGGCTCTGGATCACGCGTGCCGTGGAGGACAGCCTGCGACGGCTGCGGACGGACCACCTCGATGTGTATCTCGTCCACCGTCCCGACCCCCGGACCGGCATCGAGGAGACGCTCGGTGCGCTGAGCGACCTGGTGCGGGCGGGCAAGGTGCGGGCGATCGGGACCTCGAGCTTCCCGGCAGAGGAGATCGTGGAGGCGCAGTGGGCGGCACGGCGAGCCGGCCGCGAGCGGTTCACCGTGGAACAGCTGTCGTACTCGGTCCTGGCCCGGCACGCGGAGGCCGCAGCCCTGCCCACCGCGCAACGGCACCGTATGGGGGTCATGGTGTGGAGCCCGCTGAGCGGCGGCTGGCTGACGGGCAAGTACCGGGCCGGCTCCGAACCGGCGGGAGACTCGCGCGCGCGGACCCACGGTGACCACTTCGACTACGCCGACGAGCGGATACGCGAGCGCAAGCTTGCGGTCGTCGAGGAACTCGTGCGCCTCGCCGCCGACGAGAACTGCACACTCGTCGAGCTGGCGCTGCGGTTCGTACTCGCCCATCCCGGCGTCACCTCGGCCCTCATGGGCCCGCGCACCCATGACCAGCTCCTGACGCAGCTCACCGCAGTGGACCGGCCCCTGTCGGCCGAGGCACTGGACCGGATCGACGAACTCGTCGCGCCGGGCAGTGTGCTCAACCCACGCGACATCGGCCATACGCCTCCGGCGCTGGAGACCGCGGCGCTCCGCCGCCGCTGACACCGCTGTGCCACGGCGGACGCCGGCCCGTCGCGGGACCGGCGTCCGCCGAGTGGTGCACCCGTCCGGACGGAGTGGGTTCGGACGGTGGTGCTCGTCATGGCGCGGCCGTGCGCCTGGACAGCCGCGCAGGCCGGTCGTGGAGGGCATGCGACAGGTGCTCTCGGCATGCCCGTGCAGGCCCTCGTACTGGACGTACGGGGGCCTGCACCCGGTGTGGCCGACGGGGCCTTCTTCGGACCGAGCCGGTCAGGTCGACCCGCGCACGAAGGGTCGGCCGAGCGCCGCGGGTTCTCGGTGCTGGGTGGTGAACAGCAGCATGGCGAGGAGCGCGAGCAGATACGGGGCCGCGACGAGCAGTTGGGCGTTGAGGGTGACACCGAGCGCGGGGAGCGCCAGGCGCATCGCGTCGGAGAGGCCGAACACCAGGCAGCCGAGCATGGTCCGGCCGAGCCGCCAGGCCCCGAAGATCACCGCGGCGATGACGAGGTAGCCGCGTCCGGCGGTCATGTTCTGGTTGAACGATCCGACCTCGCCGACCGCGAGGTACGCGCCACCGAGGCCGGCCAGCGCGCCGCACCACAGCAGGGCCTGCCTCCGGCGTACGTTCACCTTGATGCCCGTGACGTCGGCGGCCTGCGGGTTCTCCCCCACCGCCCGGAGTTCCAGGCCCCAACGGCTGCGCTCCACCAACAACCAGGTCAGCGGCACCACCAGAATCAGGAGATAGGCGGGCCAGCGTTCGGAGAACAGCGGCTTGCCGATGAGCGGGATGTCCTCGAGCAGCGGGATCGACACCACCCCGACCTGGTGCGAGGCGAACTGCTCGGTCGTGATCAGGTAGCTCGTCAGCCCGAGCACCAGCGCGTTCAGCACGAGGCCGACGACGAAGGTGTTGATCTGGGCCCGGTGGGAGAGGTTGCCGTGCACGAAACCGACGACGACGCCGGTCATGACGCCGGCCATGAGGCCGACGGTGGCGCTGCCGGTCGCGCTGGCGGTGGCGACCGAGGTGAACGCGGCGCTGAGCATCATTGCCTCGACGGAGATGTTCATCGCGCCGGCGCGCTCGGCCAGGTACTCACCGCAGGCGGCGAAGGCCAACGGCACGGTCAGCCGGACGCCGCTCGCGAGAATGGTCGTGGTGCTGTCCAGAACGCTCACGCGGCTGCCTCCGTCTTGGCCGGGACAACGGAAACGGCGGGCGCCGCCCGCGGTATGGCACCGCGACGCCCGTGGAAGAGGTCGACGAGGACGGGCGGTGCGACGAAGGCGAGGACGAGCAACGCCTTGACGATGTCGACGAGATACGACGGCACGCCTGTGGCCGAGAGGAAATCGCCGCCCGCACGCAGCACGGCGAACACGAACGACACCGGGATCGCGGCCATGGGCCGGTTGCGCGCGACGAGCGCCACGAGCAGGCCGTCCCAGCCGACGTTGTCCGAGAGCCCGGCCTGCAGCCGGTTGGTGCTGACCGGACTGGCCAGCAGCAGCCCTCCGGCCAGTCCCGCGAAGGCGCCCGACAGTGCCAGGGTGAGACCGCCGAGCGCGGCCACCCGGACACCGGCGTGCTGGGCGGTGTGCGGGTTCAGTCCGACCATGCGCACCTTGAAGCCCCACCGGCTGCGGCTCAGGAGAAGGGCGACCGCGAGCGTGGCGACGAGCGCGAGGAACAGGCCCGTGTTCAGCTGGAGCGAGGGGTAGTGCCCGAAACCGGCGAGCTGGGCGTTGGCCGGCAGGGCGTTGGACTGCGCGTCGGCGATGTCCCCGGCGCCCTGCACGCTCTCCTGCAGGACCGACGGCGTGCTGACCGCGAAGGTGACGAGTTGGATCGCGAGGAACGTCATCAGCAGCGTGCTCACCGGGACGTTGACACCACGGAAGCGCAGCATCAGGGCGCTGAGCGCGGCCCAGGCGGCACCGCCGACCGCGGCGGCCACCAGTACCACGGCGACCAGCATCGGGCCGGGCATGGCCAGGCGCAGCCCCACCCAGGCTCCGGCCAGGCCGCCGATGAGCACCTGCCCCTCCTGGCCGATGTTGAACGTGCCGGCGGACGCGCAGACACACGCACCGACCGCGACCAGCAGCAGAGGCGCCGTGTTGAGCAGCGTCGTCGTCCAGCCGGTGGCGTTGGAGAGGGACCCGGTCCATATCGCGGTCAACGAAGCGCTCGGTGAGGCACCGGTCAGCGTGAGCAGCAGCGCGGACACGCCGCCCGCGACACCGATGAGCGCGAGTGTGAGGCCCGCCGTCATCCAGTCACGGCGCGCTGGTCGGAGCCGGGTGAGGAGGCGCCGGCCGAGGTCGTCCGGATCCGTCAGTGAGGCGGCGCTCATGCGGCCTCACCGCCGACCAGCATGCCGATCCGTTCGGAGGTCGCCTCGGAGACGGGGAGTGCTCCGGTGATCCGCCCCGACGAGATCACCGTGATCCGGGTTGCAAGGGCCATGACTTCCTCGAATTCGGTGGAGATGAGCAGCACTCCGACTCCCTCGGCGGCCGCTGCGCGCAGTCGGGCGTACATGTCCTCGATGGCACCGACGTCGAGGCCGTGAGTGGGCTGCGCGGCCACCAGGACCCGGGTGTCACCGGACAGTTCCCGGGCGAGGACGACCCGCTGCTGGTTGCCGCCGGACAGGCTGCGCACGGGTGCGTCCAGCGACGGTGTGACGATGTTGAACTCGTCCGCGAGGCGACGGGCCTCGGCGAGCATGGCGCGCCGCCGCAGCAGGAACCGGCCGCTGACCTTGTCGAGCGACTTCATCGTCAGGTTCTCGGCGACGCTCATGTCGAGGACGACGCCGCTGTGGTGCCTGTCCTCCGGCACGATGCCCAGACCGGCCTTCGAGAGCGCGCCGGGCCGGGTCACGTCGACCCTGATCCCGGTGACCTCGACGGTGCCCGCGGTCGGTGGGATCAGCCCGGCGAGGACGTCACCGAGGGTCGCCTGGCCGTTGCCCTCGACGCCGTAGAGGGCGACGATCTCGCCCGGGCCCACGGTCAGGTCGACGTCCGCGAGGAGCCTGACCCCGCCTTGCTCGACGGTGAGTCCGGCGAGGCGAAGGACGGGCGGTTGCCCCTCGGAGCCGACGCCCCCGCCCTTGCGCCTCTCGCCGGTCGGCACCAGGCCGAGGGCGGCGGCCTCCTCTCCCAGGGACACCTCCCGGCCCACCATCTGCCGGGCGAGCAGTTGGGGAGTGGTGTCGGCGGTGACCGCCCGGAAGGCGATACAGCCCTTGCGCAGCACCGTCACCCGGTCGGTGGCCCGGGTGATCTCGGCGAGCTTGTGGCTGATGAGGATGACCGCACGCCCCTCCTCCTGCACCACCCGGCCGAGCACGGCGAACAGTTCCTCCGACTCGGCCTGGGTCAGCACCGAGGTGGGCTCGTCCAGGATCAGGATCTGAGGGTTGCGCCGCAGGCACTTGACCACCTCGACCCGCTGCCGCTCACCGGCCGAGAGAGTGCCGACGCGTGCGTCGGGGTCGATGGGCAGCCCGTACCGGGCGGAGACCTCGGCGATGTCGGCGCAGATGGCCTGCTTGTTCACCTTGCCGTTGTCGCCGAGCGCCACGTTCTCCCACACGGTGAGCCCGTTGATGAGGCTGAAATGCTGGTGCACCATGCCGATGCCCAGCTCGGCCGCTTCCTGCGGGCTGTCCAGCGCGACCTCCTCCCCGCGCACCAGGACGGTGCCGGCATCGCGCCGGACCAGCCCGAGCAGGACCTTCATGAGGCTGGACTTGCCTGCCCCGTTCTCACCAAGGAGTCCGTGGATCTCGCCGGCGTCGACCTTGAGGTCCACGCCGGCGCAGGCCTTGACGGATCCGTATGACTTCGTGATGCCGCGCAGCTCGAGAATCGGAACCGCTGAGGTCGTCGGTGTCATTGCTGATCTTCCTCGTCGCTGTCGGCGCGTCAGCCGAGGCGCTTGACCTCGGCCGCCGGATCGATCTTGTCGGTGCCGATCTTCTTCATGAACTGGTCGAGCCGCTGTGCCTCGTCACCCTCGGGCCGGCAGATCTTGACGCTCGGGTAGGGGTCGACGCCCAGCTTCCACACACGCGTCGTGCCCATCTTGAGGTTGTCCTTGGCGAACTCCTCCAGCGCTGCGCGGAAGTAGTCACCAGGGCTGAAGATCACCGATATGTCGTACTTCGGGCTGGTCGAGTCGCACCGGTCGGTACCCGGTGTGAGGGTCAACGCGCCGCCTTCGTTCGCCATCTGCGCCGCGGCGTCGGTCGCTCCGCCGAGGTAGGGGTAGATCACCTTGATGCCCTGGCTGATCTGTGCCTGGGTGGCTTCCTTGGCCTTGGCCGAGTCGTTGAAGTCGCCGGTGTAGGTGCTCGTCATGGTGGCCTTCGGGACGACCTCCCGGATCCCGGCCAGGAACGCCGTGGCGGCGTTGACGCTGAAGCCGGCCTTGTTGCCGGTGATGAACCCGGCCTTGGTGTAGCCGGCCGCCTTCATCTTCAGGCCCGCGGCGTAGCCGGCGGCGAGCAGGGACTGGTTGGGGTCGTCGGCGGACAGCAGGACCCGGGGGTGGACGTCGGTGTCCGACGACGACGGCAGGTACCAGACCGTCTTGCCGCAGACCGGTTCCTCGGAGGCGGGGGTCGCGGTCTTGAGCTCGCTCGCTCCGAGCGCGACCATGTCGACGTTCTGCTGGCACATCGCGCGGGCCGCGGTGAGCGCGTCGCTCGGGGCCACACTGCCGCGCTTGATGATCGTCCAGCCCTTTTTCTCGGCGAAGGCCTCCGCCGAGTCGACGAAGCTCTGGTAGTAACCGTGGTCATTGATGTCGCCGGGGCTGAGGACACCGACGACGACCTTGCCGTCGCCGTTGACGTCGGGCTCCTTGAGGCGGGCGTCGCTGCCGCCGCTCGCCGCCGGGGTCGCTTTGGACGCCGTCGCCGCGTTGCCTGCGCAGCCGGTGAGCGCGAGCGCTCCTGCGAGGCCGAGGCCGGCCGCGGCCCGACGACGCCAGAGCATGCTTCTTGTGGTCATCTGTGTGCTTCCGTTCGCTGGGTGGCACCGCCTCTCGGAGGCGGTGGTCACTTCGGAGGTGGCGGTCAGTCGCCGGGGCTGATGGTCAGTCGCCGGGGCTGACGGGCCGGTCGAGTTCGGCGCAGGAGACACGGTCCTGGTGGGAGAGGGCCCCTCACCCGCGGCGACGAACCGCGGGAGACCATCCGCCCGACCGCTCGGACCCGGGTGGGGTCGATGCGGCCACGAGCGGACGTGATCGAAGGTCGGTGGTGATGCTGACGCCTCCGCGAGCGCGATGTCCGCGTCCGGGAAGCAGGGTCTGTGGTCGCCGCGTTCTTCGCCTCGTGCGCGCGGCACTCCACAGAGCTGGGATGTAGGCCGACGACAGGTGTGTCGGGGATCTGCGCGGGCGGGTTCGCCGGTCGGCGACGGCCATGTGCTGACGCACGGTGGGTCTGCGAGTGCCTGCGCCTCGATGTGCCGGGGAATCTCGCCGGTCGTGACGTTCGCTACGAACGCGGCGGTGTGCTCGGTGTCGAGCCGGGCGTCCTTCGGCTCCGGGGTGTCCGGCCGCCGGGCGCCGATGAAATGACCGTGCTCGACGGCGGCCCTCGCTGACCTGTGCGCGGCAGCCGTACGGCGTGGCGTCGACCCCGGTGTCGCGGTCGCGTCGGATGGGTCGTGTCGGCCGGGCCGGCGGCCTTCGGTCGCGACGGCTGGCCCTGATTCTTCGCCGGTGGAAGCCCGGACTTGTCGATGACGTTCAACGGCGGGTCTCCTTACCGGTCGGCCGCCGGCTCCGTGGGCCAGGTGGGGCGGGGCGTGATGCCGGCGCGCCTGAGGAGGGCGGCGGATCGTTCGGCGGCGGCCGCGGCGACGGCCGCGAGGTCGACGCCGGTCGGTCGCCGGTCGCGGACGACCACGCGGCCGTCGACCAGCACGTCTCGGACGGTGCGCGACACATGGCCCCATACGAGCTGGCGGGCGAGGTCGCCCCGGGGCACCCAGGCGGGGTCGCGGGCGTCGAGCACGACGATGTCGGCCGCCTTGCCCACTTCGAGGGAGCCGATGCGTTCGCCGAGACCGATCGCCCGGGCGCCGTCGATCGTCGCGAGGGCGAACGCCTGCTCGGCACGGACCGGGTCGGGCAGATCACGGTCGCGTTCGAGAGCGGCGAACAGATAGGCGGCGAGGAGGATGTCCGGACCGTCTCCGGCGTTGTGCGCGTCGCAGCCCAGGGCGACCCTGCCGCCCCGCCGCACCAGTTCGGCGTGGCGGGATGCGCGTGTGTACCCCTGGGCGAGACGCAGGTAGGCCCCCGGGCAGGCGGCGACCGCGGTTCCGGTCTCGACGATGGCGTCGACCTCCGCGTCGTCGAGCCACACGGCGTGCCCCAGCAGCAGGCGTGGGCCGAGTACTCCCAGCTCGCGGAAGTGGACCACCGGCCGGCGCGCGCAGCGCAGGGCGTACGCCTCGATGTCGGCGGGTCCCGGCGAGATGTGCCAGGTGACCCCGACATCGAGCCGCTCGGCCAGGCTCGCCGCACCGGCGAACAGCTCGTCGCTCGCCAGGTCGTGGCCGACGAGCGTCACCCAGCCGGTGACCGGCCCCGTGACCGGCAGGGACCGGACGATGTCCTCCTGCCGGGCGAGCACCTCGTCGGCGGGCGCGCCGAACGGCACGCCCTCGGCGTCCCAGCCCCAGCCGCCGACCCGCGCGCGGACGCCCGCCGTGCCGAGTCCGGCGGCAACTCGTTCCGGGTAGGCCACCGTGCCGGGTTCCAGCACCGTGGTGACGCCCCGGGACAGGCAGTCGATCGCGGTGATGGTCGCGGCCAGTTCGTCGTCGTCACCGTCGGCGTGGGCGTGCAGCGGGACGATCCAGTCGAAGATCGACTCCTGCGAACCGATGTGGTCCGGGATCGTGCTGCGCACGAGGGGGTCGACGGTGGTGTGCTGGTGTGCGTTGACCAGGCCCGGAATCACGACACAGCCCGACGCGTCGATCTCTCGCGCGCCCGGGAAGCGGGCGCGCAGATCCTCCGCCGTGCCGAGTGCGGCGATGCTGTCCCCGGACACGGCGACCGTCGCGCCGGTGAGGACGCGTCGAGCGGGGTCCATCGTGACGACGTCGCCACCCACGATCAGAAGGTCGGTCATGGCTCGATCACGACCTTGCCGATCGTCTCGCGGTCGGCGAGCACGTCCCAGGCGTCGGCCAGGTCCTCGAGCGGGAACCGGGCGGCGGTGGGCAGGTGCAGGCCGTCGGCGAAGCAGGCCGCGGTGGCCGCGACGAAGTCCGCCGAGGTGTAGCCGCCGGTGCCCAGCAGTTTCAGGCCGCGGTGGAAGACCTCCTGGAGCGAGAACGAGACCTGGTCGCCACTGGTGTTGCCCATCAGGAGCAGACGCCCGCGGATGCCCAGGCAGTCCAGTGAGGTGCGCCAGGTGTGGGTGCCGACGTGGTCCAGGACCAGATCCGCTCCGGCGCCACCGGTGAAGACCGACACCGCTTTCGCCGCGTCGGGGTCCCCGTTGGGCAGCACCAGGTCGGCACCGGCGGTGCGGGCCGCGTCCCGCTTCGCCTCGCTGCCGGCGAACGCGACGACCGAGGCACCGGCCCGCTTGGCCAGCGCGATGGCCGCCAGGCTCACGGCGCCGGCGCCGGCGTGCACGACGAGGGTCTCGCCCGCGGCGAGTGCCCCGACCGAGTGCACCGCGTGCCACGCCGTCGGGGCGGCGGTCGGCAGGGTGACGGCCGCCGCGAGCGGCAAGGAGTCGGGGACCTGCACTATCGATTCCGCGGAGGCCAGTACGTAGTCGGCCAGGGCGCCTGGGGCGTTGCCGCCGAGGATCCGGGGGCTCGAGCAGTACGCACGATCGCCCACCGCGCACCGGGAGCAACTGCCGCACCCCTGGGTGGGGTCCGCGACGACCCGGTCACCGGGGACGACCGAGCCGACCGCGGAACCGGTCGCCACCACCGTCCCGGCGAAGTCCATGCCCGGCACGTGCGGAAGCCGGAAGCCGGGGACCAGGCCCGGCCCCTTGCGCTGCAGCAGGTCCAGGCGGTTCAGCCCGCAGTACACGACCTCGACGAGAACGTCGCGCGGTCCGCAGACCGGCTCGGGGACATCCCGTAGGGACACTGCCTCGGGTCCGCCGAAATCTGTCTGCACCATGGCTCGCACCGCACTGCCTCCTTCCCTCGTCCGTCTCGCATTGCGAGGTGGTGGAACGTATTGCGAGGTACTTTGCCCCCGCCGACCGGTGGTGTCAACGCTCCCGGGGAACATCTTGGTTTCATTGGTGTATCGCCCATTCACAGGGCTGACAGCCCAGGCTGCGGCAGGTGGGTGAGGGTACGGAGGCAGGTGAAGGCGACCGCACCGGAAGGCGTCACCGCGACGCGTGACAGCACGACGCGTGACAGCACGACGCGTGACACCGCGGCGCGTGACACCGCGGCGCGTGACGACTCAGCGCCCGGTCGACACCGGCTCGTCGTCGTGCAGCCACTGGTCGTCGGCGGCGAGCAGGTCCAGGGCCGCGAGCGCCAGGTGCAGTTGCGCCGAGGCGGCGGGAAGCAGAGGGTCGGTACCCAGGAGGCTCTTGATCTGGCGCACCCGGTAGCCCACCGAGTTGCGGTGCAGATGGAGTTGTGCGGAGACGCTCTGCCGGCTGCCTCTCTCGGCCAGCCAGGCACGCAGAGTCGCCATCAGCTCCGGACGCTGCCGGATCGGGCCGAGGTGCGCCTCGACGTAGGCCTCGAGTCGCGGGCGCGGGAGGGGCAGGAGTACCTGGACGACCCCGCAGCGGTCGTAGGTGAGCAGCGGGACCATCCGGGCCCTGCCAAGTCCGAGCAGCCTCTCGGCCTCCGTGAAGGACCGGGCCAGGCCTACGGTCGAGTCGGGACGGGAACCGCTCGCCGCCATGACGTGGTCGGCGGAGTCGTCGTCGGTCATGAGACGCAGCCGGTTCCGCAGGCGGTCGAGCACGGCCTCGTCGGGCACCACCGTCCACGCGGTGCGCCCCTCCTGCCGCACCGGGTGCTCCAGCCAGGTGAGGGCGGTGGACCAGGCACGCAGGCGGGAGCCGCCGTAGTGCAGCACGGCACCGATCGGCGGTCGCCGCAGATCGATCCCCAGTCCCGCGGCCGCCGTGCACACCGCGGGGCTCACCGTCCCTGACCGCAGCGCGGCGATGACGTCGGCCGGTGTGTGCTGCGAAGAGACCTCGGCAGAGCCGTCCCCCGCGCGTACGGCGTCGATGAGCAGCGCGGTGACTGCGGCACCGGCCAGCGCCCGCACTCGCGGATCCCCGGGGCCGACGGTCAGCAGCACACCGGCCACGGTCGTCCCCGCACGCACCGGCAGGGCCGTGGCCCGTAGCCCGTCCAGCGTGTGGACCACCGGTCCGGTCGCTCCCACGAGCACGCCGTCCGCCGCCGCGGGCGGCACTCCCGCGCCGCCGTCGGTGGTCGCCAGTGGCGCGCCCTCGGCGGACAACAGGCGCACGTGCCGACCGGTCGCCCGGCGAAGCGCGTGGAGTACGTCCGAGCGCGCGGCGCCGGCGAGTACAGCCTCGGTCAGTTCCCGCTCCAGCACTGCAGGTGAGGCCTCCGGCCCCGGTCCTTCCCGGGCCGGTTCCGCCCGTGCCCCGGCAATGGTTCCCATGGTGTCGCTCTCAGCGGGCCAGCAGCCGGATGGCCACGCCCTTCTCCTGGGTGTACTCGCGCAGCGCCGCGTATCCGCCGCCCCGACTGAAGCCGCTGTCCTTCTGCATGTTGAACGGGAAGCCGATCACTCCCGCGTCATGGAACTGGTTGACCGCCACCTGCCCGGAGCGGACGTCCTTCGCCAGCCGGAGGGCCCGGGAGACGTCGTTGGTCCAGATACAGGCAAGCAGGCCGAAGTCCGTCGCGTTCATCAGCCCGGTCGCCTCGGCGGTGCCGCGGAACGACTGCACGGCGAGCACCGGGCCGAACACCTCCTCCCGGGCGACGCGCATGCCCGCGTCCACACGGTCGTACACGGTCGGCCGGACGAACCACCCGTCGCCGGTGGGCCCGCCACCGGTGACCAGCCGCGCCCCCTGGCGAGGCGCGTCCTCGAGGAAGCCGCTGACTCGGGCGAACTGCGCGGCACTGACCAGCGGGCCCATGTCCAGGTCGGCCTCCCAGGGCCCGGTCCTGACGTCGGCCATGCCGGCGGCGACCCGCTCCACGACCTCGTCGTGCACCGAGTCCTCCACGAGCAGTCGGGAACCGGCGTAGCAGTTCTGCCCCGCGTTCTCGGTGATCGAGGCGACGATCGCGGGGATCGCCGTGTCGAGGTCGGCATCGGCGAAGAGCACGTTCGGCGACTTGCCGCCGAGTTCCAGCTTCACCGGGACGAGGTTCTGTGCTGCGGCGGCCATGATCGCCCGCCCGATGGCGGTGGAGCCGACGAAGCTGATGTGGTTGACGCCCGGGTGTGTGGTGAGTGCGACACCCGCCTCGGGGCCGAGGCCCGCGACGACGTTGATCACCCCCGGCGGGAAGCCGGCGCGGCGGGCCAGTTCGACGAGGGCGAACGGGGCCAGCGGGGCGATCTCGGACGGCTTGAGCACGACCGTGTTGCCCGCGGCGAGCGCCGGCGCGATGTTGGCGGCGGTGAGCACGGCGGGGACGTTCCACGGAATGACGACGGCGCACACGCCGTACGGCTCGGGCACCGTGTAGCCCAGGTAGTCGGGGCCGCGGGTGGGCAACGTGACACCAGTGAGCTTGTCGGCCGCGCCGGCGAAGTAGTCGATGATGCCGTGCGCGATGTAGATGTTCGTCCGGCCACCGGACAGTGGCTTGCCCACGTCCTGAGCCTCGACGGCCGCGAGCGCCTCGACCTCGGCCATGATCAGGTCGGCCCAGCGCCGGATCAGTGCCCCGCGCTCGCTGGGGTTGGTCGCCGCCCAGGAGGGGAAGGCGCGGCGCGCCGCGGCCACCGCGTCGTCGACGTCGGACCCTCCGGCCCGGGCCACCATGGTGATCACCTGCTGGGTCGCCGGATCGAGGACGTCCAGCGTGCCGCCGTCGCGGGCCGGGACCCACTCGCCGTCGATGAAGTGCTGGGAAGAAGGGAAGTCAACAGCCGCCATACAGCGAACCTTGACCGACCTTGTCGCGCATGTCAATATGCGGTCTCGCAATGTGAGTCACTGAGGAGGCCCTGTGCGCGCCACCGCCGCTCTGCTGGAGCAACCCGGACAGCCATTCGTGCTGACCGAGGTGGACCTGGAAGAGCCCCGCCCGGACGAGGTGCTCGTCCGCGTCGCCGCAGTCGGCATCTGCGGTACCGACCTCGAGTTCGCCACCTTCTTTCCCACGCCCGCGCTGCTCGGACACGAAGGGTCGGGCATCGTCGAGAAGGTCGGCGCCCACGTCACCTCCGTACGCCCGGGCGACCACGTCGCCATGTCCTTCGCGTCCTGCGGTACGTGCACGCTGTGCCGCACCGGCTCGCCCGCCTACTGCCGCGGCTTCGACGCGGTGAACTTCTCCGGCCGCCGACCCGACGGCTCCACCGCGGTGAGGCACGAAGGGCGGGAGGTCAACGCCCACTTCCTCGGCCAGTCGTCGTTCGCCGGCCACGTCGTCGCACCGGAGCGGGCTGTCGTGAGAATCGACCCGTCGCTGGACCTGCTGCGGGCCGGGCCCTTCGGCTGCGGCTTCCAGACCGGAGCCGGCGGCGTGCTCAACGTATTGCAGCCGCGCCCGGGCTCGTCGATCGCGGTGTTCGGGGCGGGTGCCGTCGGCGTGGCCGCCATCATCGCCGCCTCGCTGAGCGGCTGCGCGGTCGTCACCGCCGTCGACGTGAACCCGGCCAAGCTGGAGGCGGCCCGCGGCTACGGAGCCACGCACACCGTCGACTCCTCGGCCGGGGGGAGCGCCGCGCAGCTGGCCGCCCTCGTCCCCGACGGGTTCGACTTCGTGATCGACACCACCGGTCGCGAGGACGTCCTGCGCACCGCCGTGGAGGCTCTCGGCCCGCTCGGTCGCGCCGGTGTCATCGGCATCGGCCCGAGCGAGTCGATGACCTTCGAATGGCGCAGCATCCTCAACGGGCGCAGCGTCACGGGCATCATCGGCGGGTCCAGCCTGCCTCAGGTGTTCCTGCCACAGCTGTTGAAGCTCAATGCCGAGGGCCGATTTCCGGTGGAGAAGATGATCACGTACTTCCCGTTCGAGCAGATCAACGAGGCCGTCGCGGCGGTCCGCTCCGGCTCCGTCGGCAAGGCCGTGCTGACCTTCTGAACGTCATCAACGAGACGTTGTCGCAGGCAGCGGCACACCTTAGGGTGGCCGACGCAGATGAGGCAGCAGTCATCCGGTGGCGCGGCCGGCCAACACCGCGCAGAAGACCGAGCACGTGGAGCGTGCCCAACATGTCCGCCGACATCGACTTCGACCACCATTCCGACGAGGCCAACGCCGATCCGGTCGCCTACTACGCGCGATTCCGTGAGACCTGCCCGGTAGGCCACTCCGCCGCCTACGACGGTTTCCACTACACGACGCGCTATGCCGACGTGGCCCGCATCGCCCGCGACGACGAGACGTTCTCCTCCGCTCGCAGCGACCACGGCGGCCGGGGGGTCGGCATCGTCATCCCCAAAGGACCGGGGCTGGAGCAGTATCCGATCGAGCTCGACCCGCCGCGTGCGACGGAGTACCGGAAACTGATCAACCCGCTGCTGACCCCGGAGGCGGTCGAGCACCTGGTACCCATGATCGAGCGCCACGCCGCCCGCGTCGTGGACGACTTCATCGAGCTCGGCTCCTGCGACTTCGTCCGCGACCTCACCAACCCGCTGCCGGCCGCGGTGACCTTGGACTGGCTCGGTTTCCCCGAGGAGGACTGGGCGAAGCTGGCAGGGCCGATCCACGACATCTTCGCCGCGCCGGCCGGCAGCGAACGCGCCGTGCGCGGGGCCGCCGGACTGGCCTACATGGACCAGCGCATCCGCGAGCTGATCGCCGAGCGCCGGTCCGAGCCGAAACCCGACGGAGTCAGCACGCTGGTGGCCGGCCGGCGCGCCGACGGAAGCGAGTTCGGCGACGACGAGCTGGTGTCGGTGATCGGCCTGCTCATCGCCGGCGGCGTCGACACCACCACCTCCCTGACCGGGTCGACCCTCGTCCACCTCGCTCGCCACCCCGACCAGCGCCAGAAGCTGATCGACTCCCCCGATCTGCTGGACACCGCGACCGAGGAGTTCCTCCGCGCGTTCGCCCCGTCGCAGTCGATGGCGCGCACGGTCACCCAGGACGTCGAGGTCGGCGGCTGCCCGATGCGCGCGGGCGACCGGGTGCTGATCCCGTGGGTCGCCGCGAACCATGACCCCGCCGTGTTCCCCGACCCTGATCAGGTACGACTGGACCGCGACGCCGGCCGGCACCTCAGCTTCGGAATCGGATCGCACCGGTGCGCCGGCGCGCACCTCGCCCGAGCCATGTTCCGCGCGATGATGACGCAGGTCCTCACCCGGCTGCCCGACTACCGGGTGATCGAGGAGGGGCTCATCCCCTACCCGACACGCGGCAACCAGTCCGGCTGGGACGCCGTCCCGGCGGTCTTCACGTCCGGTCCTCGGGCGACCGCGGCAGCGGGATCGAGCCGCGCGCTGACCACGCCCACCCCGCTGCGGGTGACCGAGGTGCGCGCGGCGGCCGACGGCGTCGTCGCCGTCGGCCTCGCCCTGCCGGACGGAGGCGAACTGCCCGCCTGGCAGCCCGGCGCGCACGTCGAGTTGCGTCTGCCCTCGGGCAGGCTGCGCCAGTACTCGCTGTGCGGCGACCCCGCCGACGCCGCGACGTGGCGCATCGGCGTCCTGCACGAGCCGGAGGGCCGGGGCGGTTCGGTCGAGCTCCACGGACTCGCCCGCCCCGGAGCCACCTTCGCGGTACGCGGACCGCGCAACCACTTCCCGCTCACGCCGGCGCCGTCGTACCTGTTCCTCGCCGGCGGCATCGGCATCACACCGATCCTCGCCATGGTCCGCGAGGCCGCCGGACGCGGCACGCCCTTCACCGTCGTCTACGGCGGACGCACCCGCTCGACGATGGGGTTCGCCGACGAACTCGCCGCCGTCGCCGGCGACGCGCTCACCTTGCTCCCGCAGGACGAGGCCGGACTGCCGGACCTTCCCCGGCTGCTGGGAGGGCTGGACGCGGACACCGCCGTCTACGCGTGCGGGCCGTCACCGATGCTGGCGGCCGTCGAGCGCGAGTGCGCCCGCCTGGATCTCACCGACCGGCTGCACCTGGAGCGCTTCGCCGCCGGCGACGATCTCGAGACGGCGTTCGACGCCGCTGAGAACCGGACCTTCGAGGTCCGGCTCGCGCGCACGGGAGTCACGCTCCCCGTGCCGGCCGACCGCCGGCTCATCGAGGTCCTGCGCGATGCCGTCAGCGGCCTTTCCTACGACTGCGAGAAGGGATACTGCGGCGCCTGCGAAACCCGTGTCCTCGCCGGGACACCCGAACACCGGGACTCCGTCCTCAGCGACGAGGAACGCCTTGCCGGACGCACGATGATGATCTGCGTCGGCCGCTGTCAGGGCGACCGGCTCGTCCTCGACCTCTGAGGGACGGCCGGGCGGACGCGTCCACCGCCCGCCCGGCCGGGCCGACGATCACGTCGTAGGCCGCCACCACCGCGCGCGACACCTCCGGGCACGACGATGGGCTCCGTCCGAAGACCGGTCGGGACCCGTCGTCGACGCGCCTGCCCCTCTGCCGGACGAGCGAACACACCGGACTCGGCAGGGCTGTGCGGGTATGACCGGCCCACCTTTCGCAGCAGCGGCCCCGGACGACTCCGGCAGTGCGTACTACGCCCCTCCCGCGGCCTCGCCGCCGCTTCCCAGGATCGCACCACCATCCCTTTTTACGAGATGACATGTTGCGATGCGAGACGCTTTTACCGCGTCGCCCCTCGCGCGAAACACCACGGCAACAGGGCATTCCTAGCGTCGAGTCATCGCTTACAGAAAAGGTGGGCCATGACCGCGACCGACTCTCCCCTGCTCGACGTTGCCGCGACCGGCTTCCCGATCCTCCAGCCCGGTCACGGAGTGATCGCGTCGACGACCTACCTCCCGGCCACGCCCGGGAACACCCTGTGGGGTCGCCTTCCGTGCGAGGCGGACTCGCCGTGTGCGGTCGTGCAACCGGGCTCCGTCATCACGGTCGACACGATCAGTCACGAGGGAGTTCTGGAGGACCAGGGCCGCAACCCGCGCGAGTTCTTCGGCCGTTACGGCGTCAGCGGCGGCCATGTGCTCGACGACGCCCAGCAGGTGGCGGACTCCGGCATACCGCACGACTTCGACGATGACGGGCCGCACCTCGTCACCGGACCGATCGCCGTGGCCGGCGCCCGGCCGGGCGATCTGCTCGCCGTGACCGTCCTCGACCTCAGCCCGCGGGTTCCCTACGGCATGGTCTCCGCACGCCACGGCTTCGGCGCGCTCCCTGGCGAGATGCCGTCGCTGCCCGGCCCTCTGTTCACCTTCGCCACGGCACACGCGGATCGCCACGGCGCGTGGGGCCGGATGGCGGTCGACCCGACGGACTCCTCCCGCGGTTCACTGCGCTTCCCACTGCGGCCGTTCCTCGGCGTCATGGGCGTGGCGGTGCCCGGGGACGAGCGACCGCACTCGGTCCCGCCGGGGCGCCACGGGGGCAACATCGACGTCTCCCTGCTCGGCGAGGGCGCCACGCTGTTCCTCCCGGTGCAGGTCGACGACGCGCTGGTCTACTTCGGGGATCCCCACTTCGCGCAGGGCGATGGCGAGGTCGCCCTGACAGCGTTCGAGGCGTCGCTGCGCGCCACCGTGAAGCTCGAGGTGGTGCCGGGCGGTGCGGCCGTGCGCCCTGGCCACGGCCGCATCGCCCCGTTCGCCGAGACGGACGACCACCTCGTACCGATCGGCCTGGACGAGGATCTGAACGAGGCGATGCGCGACTGTGTGCGTTGCGCGCTGGACCTGCTCGCGACCGATTACGGTATCGACCGCCATGTGGCGATGGCCTACCTCAGCGCGGCAGGCGACTTCGCGGTCTCCCAAGTCGTCGACGGCGTGAAGGGCGTTCACGGGAAGATCCGCAAGTCGGACTTCCGCGAAGTTCGCCGACCGCGTTGACCGGTGGATCGCGCCGATTTCCGCCCCGCACGGGGACACGGCGGGGCGGCAGGTTCAGGCCCAGGAGCAGAGCCCCGCGTGCCATACGCACGCGGCGACCGCGGCCAGTATCTGGGCACAGGCCGGGCTCAGGGACCGCACCATCGCCCCGTATTCGCTCCCGTCCTGATCCGCAGAAGTCGCTCCGCAGGCAGTCGCCAGTGCGGTCAGCGCGACGGAGCGGTCATCGGCCCCACTGCGCGGAGACCGGACCGCGGCCCCCTGTCGCTCCCCGGACAGGACGTCGTAGCGACGGCCCGAATCGGTCGGCAGAGGCAACCGCCGCGGCAGGCGAACAAGGACGCCGTCAGTGATCAAACCGGCCGCGAGACGCTTGTGCGCGCCGCCACTCAGGGTCCGGACCCACTGCGCCGGCGTGCGCAGCCGGCGCGACGACTCGATCCGCGCGAGAACCTCGCCGAGTACGCGGTCGGGCGGCTGTGCGGCGTGGACGGCGACAATGTGTCCGTCAACAGTGTGGATGAGGCCGCCCATAGCCAGTTCCATCAGCATCGCACCGCTGAGGCCGAAGTCGAGACCGGTGCGATAGCTGGGAACACGACCCTGTCCGTCCAAGTACACGGCCAGCATGAAGTCGCCCGCGAGGCTCGTAGTGGAACCGGCCTTCATCCTGTTCTCCCATTCGCGGCGCGTCGGCTTGGACTTCCGGGTGCTTTTGACCGGGCAGCCGAACCAGATCCCGAAGGGTCTGGCACAGCACTATGGAGGTCGCGCAGCCCTTCGTCAATGCAAGACGCCGTCCCGGTATACAGAACGCGCCTGGACACAGGCTCGGTACTTCGGAACAGCCCAGGTCACGAGTGGTGACACGCGGGCGCGACGAACGGGCCGTTCAGCGCCGTCCCGCGTGAGCCCTGTCTCACCCGGGCAGCGCCACTTGGCCATGCAACGAGTTGCATATGAGGATCGACGTATGGCGCTCGAGCACGCGATCCTCGTCTCCCTGCTGGAGAAGCCGGGCTCCGGCTATGAGCTCGCCCGGCGGTTCGAGCGGTCCATCGGATACTTCTGGACCGCCACGCACCAACAGATCTACCGCGTTCTCAAGCGCATGGAGAGCGCGGGACTGCTCGCCGTCCGCGAGCTGTCGCAGCGGAGCCGGCCGGACAAGAAGGAGTACTCCGTCGTAGGCCCCGGCCGCGCCGCACTCTCTCAGTGGCTGCACGAACCGATCCAGCCCGAGAACATCCGGCACGAACTCGGTGAAGCTCTCGCGTCGTCGCCGATCGCGCGCCGCAGGGTGCGGATGTGTACGTCCACGACGCGCTCGTCGCCGAAGAAGTCCTCGCCCCATACCTGGGTCAGCGGTCCGCGCCGGGTGAAGACCCGCCCAGGGGCCCGGGCCATCGCGAACAGCAGATCGAAGTCGGGGGCGGAAAGCTCCACCGTCCGGTCGGTATCGACAAGCATTTCTGCGCGAGCATCCGGGCGTCGAGGTCGTGTGCCGTGACGGCTCCGTCACGTCCCTGGCGAGCGCGAAGAAACGCTCGACGCGGGAGCGGTTGCTGGGGAAGGCGTCCTCCAGGGCGTCCACGGCGCCGGCCAGTCGGCGGGAAGGGTCGCATCGTGCCGACCGGGTACCACGGCGTGACACAGGTCGTGCTCCTGGACGAACGGTGAGTAAGCGACGCCCAGCTTCTCGAACAGCCCGCGCAGCGTGTACGGCTGGACTTCCAGGCCGACTCCGGACAGCCGGTGCAGCGCCGTCTCGAACTCGAAGCGGCCTCGTCGAAAGGAGGTGGCGCAGCCGCCGGGGACGTTGTGGTGCTCCGCCAGGAGGGTGCACAGTCCCAGCGTTGGAGGGTGGCGGCGGTCAGTCCGGCGTTGCCCCGCGCCGATGACCACCGCGTCGAAGTCCGTCGTCGTGGTTACTGTTGGGCTGCCTCTCGGGCGATCTGCTCGAACTGGGCGCCCATGGCCTCGCCGAGCGCCTGGGCGGCGGAGAGCGGGCGCACCATCACCGTGAACTCGTCGATTTTCCCGTCGTCGTCGAAGTGCAGGAAGTCGCATCCCTGGAGCTGCTTGCCGGCGACAGTGGCGGTGAAGACGAAGGCGTGATCGCGGCCGTCGGAATTGGCGATCTCACGGATGTAGGTGAAGTCCTCGAAGACCCGGAGCACGCCGCGCAGGATCGCCGCGGTGATCGCCTTGCCCGGGTACGGCTTGAAGGCGACGGGGCTGGTGAAGACGACGTCGTCGGCCAGCAGAGCGGCCACAGCGTCCAGGTCGCCGCTCTCGACGGCCTTACGGAAGGGATGCATGAGCCCACCTCTGATACTCAGAAATATGAATAAGTGTGGTGGAGATTAGATGGGCCCGCTAGGGCTTGTCTACAGGGAAGGGATGAACTTTATTCACCTTGTTGATTAATCTGCTAGCGTGCATCCATGGCTTTGCGGAACGCGGTGATGGCCGCACTGTTGGAGGGCGAGGCGTCCGGGTACGACCTCGCGAAGGCGTTCGACGCGACGGTCGCCAACTTCTGGATGTCCACGCCCCAGCAGCTCTACCGGGAGCTGGATCGCATGGAGGCCGAAGGACTCGTCACGGCCCGCGTCGTCGAGCAGAAGCGGCGCCCCAACAAGCGACTGTTCTCCTTGACGGAGGCCGGGCGGAAGGCCGTCCACGCCTACACCGCCGAGCCCTTGGGCAAACCGGCGGTGATCCGGGACGAGTTGCTTGTCAAGGTGCAGTGCCTGGACGCGGGCGACATGGAAGCGGTCGGGACCGCCATCACCGAGCGCATGGAGTGGGCCGCCGCCAAGCTGGCCCGCTACGAGCGGCTCCGGCAGCGCCTGCTCGACGGGCGCTCCGAGGAGGCGTACTTCGCCGAGGCCGAGCGCATCGGCCCGTATCTCACCCTGCTGCGCGGGATGTCGTTCGAGCGGGAGAACCTCCAGTGGGGGGACATGGCGCTGCGCAGGCTCGGACAGCGCACGGCCGCGCTCCGGGCCGACGGCTGACTGTGGCGGCCCCACCCACACGGTTAGGGCCCTTCTGATGGATCTCCCTGGGAGAAGGAGCGGCGTTCGGTGCGTGCGCTCGGCGTGCGTGGTGGGCGTCGCGACGCCGGGGAGGTCCATCAGAACCGCCCTAGTCACCAAAGTGAGGAGCTGGAAGGTCGTGAGCAGCCCGGCCTCTCAGGGGTCGTCGGTCTGTGTCCGAGCGAGCACCGACTGCGGTTCCTTGTCGGCGGGATTGCGATGCAGTTTCTTGCGGTCGTAGAACCGGGTCACGCCGAAGCCGAAGAGGCATGCGACCGCGGGTCCCAAGCCCAGGATCACCCAGCCTCGGGGTAGTCCGGCGTCGCCCTGGGCGTCGTCGTAGAGGATGGAGCGGGCGACGCCGGTGATCTGACGCAGGGGCTGGAACTCGCCGAGGGTGCGATGGAAGCCGGGGAGTGCCTGGAGGGGACCGTGGCGCCGGACGTCGGTACCGCCATGGCGATGTGGAAGATCGTGATGATGCATCACACCGATGGGGAGGTGTCCCCAGCGGACGCGGCCACCGGAAGCAGCGCCGGCCGCTTGGCCTGGCGGCCGTCGCCGGAGGAGCGGCCACGCAGGCGGCGGCCGACCCAAGGGCCGAGGAAGGTGCCGGCCCACCGCACCTCGGCACCCAATGTCCTCCAGACGGAGATGTCTGTCCCCTCGGCCGGAAGGGGAAGGGTCCACTTGCCGTCGCTGCCCGGCAGACCGAGTGCCTGGGCCACGGCAGCCGCGATGCGCGTGTGTCCCAGCGGGCCGGCGTGCAGCCGGTCAGCACTCCACAACCGTGGATCGGTCGCCGCCGCGTGCGCGGCCGTCTCCGCCACCACCACGCCGTGGCGGTCGGCGGCCTCCCGGATGCGCGCGTTGAGTGCGAGAACACGGTGACCGATCGGGCGGGCCAACGGCGTGATACGCCCGATATCGGGAAACATGAGGGTCGCGACGGTGGCGCCCTGCGCCGTCAGGGCGGCGAACATCGCCTCAACATGGCCGGCCACCTCGTCGAGGTCGCAGCCCGGGCGCAACGCATCGTTGACACCAGCCACCACGGTGGCGAGGTCGGGCCGCATCGCGAGAGCCGGAGCCAGCTGCTCGGCGCGCACCTGACCGGCCTTACGGCCGCGCACCGCGAGGTTGGCGTAGAGCAGGCCGGGGCTGTGGCGGGCGACCTGCTCGGCGAGCCGGTCCGCCCAGCCCCGAAGACCGCGGACGTCGTCGCCGTCCCCGAGCCCCTCGGTGTGACTGTCGCCCAGGGCGACATAGCGCAGATACCCACTGCTCGACACGGGGCCGACCGCCTCTCGTCAACGCTGCTGATAGACCTGGCACACGGCCATCGTTAAACAACTAGGCACCTAGTCGCATTGTTGAATATGAGGATAGCTGCGAGCTCACCTTCCTGCAAAGTGACGCCGCTCAGGCAGGAGCTGAGACCGTCGAGGGCGGTACACCGCCGCAGTCCACCGCCTTGATCCCGCGCCGACCTCACCGCCCATCCCCTCTTCAGACCTGAGCACCGACCACGGTCTGCGCAGGGACCCGAGCGCCCGGGTCGTCAACGGCACGCACGACGAGGACACGGTCGGCTTCCCCACCGCCCGCCGTTTCGCGCCGGACCGCCCGTACCGGGTCACCTTCAACGGTGGCGTCCACGGCCCGGGCGACAACGCCTACTGCCAGGCCGCCATGCCCCCGGCTCGCCTCCGGCTCAGAAGAGCCGGGGACGGAATTCACCCGGCCGATCCGGCCGCAAGGGCCCGCCGACGGCGGCCGGGCGCTCGGAGCGGCCCTGTCGAGAGGTCAGGCGAGGGAGATGACGACGGACTTGGTCCTCGTGTACGCCTGCAGCGCCTCCGGCCCGGATTCGCGCCCGTAGCCGGACTGCTTGACGCCGCCGAAGGGCACGGCGGGATCGAGCATGGCCCAGTCGTTGACCCAGACGATGCCGGCGTCCAGTCGCGCGGCGACCCGATGGGCGCGCGCCAGGTCGGAGGTCTGCAGACCGGCGGCGAGTCCGTACGGCGTGCTGTTCGCCAGCGCGATCGCCTCTTCCTCGGTGTCGAAGGGCTGAACCGTCAGCACCGGGCCGAAGATCTCCTCCTGGACGGTGCGGGCGTCGTTGTCCAGGCCGGCGATGACGGTGGGCTTGAAGTAGTGACCGCCGTTGAGTTCCAAGCGCTCACCGCCGACGACGATGCGGCCGCCGTCCTCGACAGCCGCTTTCACGAAGCGCTCGACGTTCTCCACGTGCCGCTCGCCGGCCATCGGGCCGACGACGGTGGCCGGGTCGAAGGGGTCGCCGACGGGGACCCCCGGAACCGCGTCGGCGAGGATCCCGAGCACCGTGTCGTGCAGGGACCGGTGGACCAGCAGCCGGGGTCCGCCCATGCAGAACTGTCCGGTGTTGAAGACGAAGGCCTTGATGATCGCGCCGATCGCCTTCCCGACGTCGGCGTCCTCGAAGACGATGTGCGGCGCGTTGCCACCCAACTCCATGGTGACCGGCTTGAGTTGTTCGCCGGCCGTGCTCGCCACCAGGCGGCCGACCCTCGTCGACCCGGTAAAGGCGATCTTGTCGACGCCCGGATGACGCAGCAGTGCCTCACCCAGGACGGGGCCGCTGCCGGTGACGACGTTCACCACACCCGCGGGAACGCCGGCGTCGGCGAGGATCTCCGCCATCAGCAGCGCGCTGAGGGGGGTCTCGTCGGCCGGTTTGTGGACGATGGTGTTGCCGGCCGCCAGGGCGGGGGCGAACTTCGACGTGCTCAGGATCAACGGGAAGTTGAACGGGGTGATCGCTCCCACCACACCGACGGGCTCCCTGCGGGTGTAGGCGTGGGAGGGGATGGGGATCTCCCGCGTGGCCCCGTCGACCGACTGCGCCAGCGCCGAGTAGTACTCGTACGTCTCGGCCACGGTCTCCACGTCGACCGCTCGGCAGAGCGAGACGGGCTTGCCGACGTCGAGGCTCTCGACGGCGGCGATCTCGTCCGCACGTTCGCGCACCAGATCGGCCACCCGGTGCAGCACCCGGGCGCGCTCACGGGCGGGTGTCCGGGGCCAGGGCCCCGCGTCGAAGGCCTCGCGGGCGGCGGCCACCGCGGCGGCGACATCCGCCCCGTCGGCCTCCGCGACCGTGGTGACGACTTTGCCGGTGGACGGGTCGATGACGTCGCGCCGTTCCTTGGACTCCGCGTCCCGCCACTCTCCGCCGATGAACAGCCTGCCCGGTTCGATGTGCGGTCGCTGCACGCTCATGCCCGCTCGCCTTCCCGGTGCGGCGCGGAGCCGTCACCGTACTCACGCCGGTCGCGCCACTGCGACCGGCAGGTTTTCGGATGATGGCCCAGCGGTGACGGCCTGGACAGAGAGCCGGGAGGCGAGCGCTGGAAGTAGGGACGAATGACGTATCCCGTGCGCGACGTTCGGCCTTGCGAGGTCGGCCTGGTGTCGAGTGGCGCGCCTTCGCTGTCGTGCTCCCACCGGCCCGGCGGCTTTCCGTCCGATGGACCGAGGAGAGTCAGGACATTCGTCGCTGTGCACGGGTATTTGAACTCTCAAGAATTGATCCAGGAGCCCAGCCGGACCGGCACGGCCCGTCTTGTTTTCCGTGGAAGGACGATCGATGACAAGTTCTCTCGCACGCAGGCAGCTTCTCGGCGCGGGCATCGCCCTGGGAGCGACGGCCCTGATCGGTGGTACGGCACAGGCCGCCCCGGGCACCGCCGGATCCTGGCCCGGGGAGTTCTCGCTGCCCAACGGCTGGGGGCCGGAGGGAGTCGCGATCGGCTCCGGGCCGTACGCCTACTTCGGGTCGATCGCCACCGGCGGCGTGTACCGGGTGAACCTCGCGAACGGCAAGGGCAAGGTCGTCCACCGCGGCCTGGGGCGCATGACGGTCGGCCTGAAGGTCGACTCCTGGGGGCGGCTGTTCCTGGCGGGTGGCAGCAGTGGTGAACTGCGGGTCGTCGACGCCCGCAGTGGTGCGCTGCTCGCCAACCACGTGGTCGCCGGAGAGAACAGTTTCGTCAACGACGTCCTGCTCACCCGCGACGCCGCCTGGTTCACCGAGTCGTTCAGCGCGCGGCTGTTCAAGCTGCCCCTGGGCAGGCAGGGCCGCATCAGCGCCCCGGAGAGCCTCACGCTGAGCGGTGACTGGGTGCAGTCCGGTTTCACGTCCAACGGCATCTCGCTCACGCCCGACGGCAGCGCCCTGCTCGTCACCAACGCGGCCGCGGACGGCGGATCACTGATGCGCGTCAACCCCCGCACCGGCGTGGCCCGCAAGGTGGACCTGGGCGACACGGTGCTGCCCAGCGGCGACGGGCTGGTGCTCGTCGGCCGCACGCTCTACGTCGTCCAGCCGAACTCCAACCAGGTGGACGTGATCCGGCTCAACCGGTCGGGATCGCGGGGCACCGCGATCGGGGTGATCAGGGACGACCGCTTCGACCTGCCCACCACGGCCGCCGCGTACAAGGGTCGTCTCTACCTGCCCAACTCCCGCTTCACCACCCCGGACCGGGACGAGAACACCCCTTACAACGCGGTGTCCGTGTCGTTGGTGTGACGTACGGCCGGAGTACGGCTGGACCCCGTCCGCTCGAAGCGGGCGGGGTCCGTTGCTCTGACGTACGGCCGGAGTGCGGTTGTACCCCGCCCGCTCAAGGCCGGCGGAGTACAGCAGCACTCGCCGTTTCTATCCGTGCGTCGTGATGGTGTGCGCTTCGGTGAAGGAGAGCAGGCCCTCCGAGCCCATCTCCCGTCCGATGCCACTCTGGCGGAAGCCGCCGAAGGGAGCCCGGTCGTCGCACGCGACGGCGTTGGCGTGGTTGATCCAGGTGGTGCCGGTACGCAGCCTTTCCGCGATCCTGCCCGCGTGGGCGGGATCGCCGCTCCAGACCGAGGAGCACAGTCCCGACCAGTCGTTGTTGACCCGGTCCACCACGGAATCGACGTCGTCGAAAGGCAGGATCGGCAGGGCGGGGCCGAACTGCTCCTCGGTGACGATCCGCAAGCGGGGGTCGAGGACGAGTGCGGGGCGCAGGAAGTGGCCCGCGGAGGTGGCGGCGCCGGGGGCCAGGGTGCCCCGTTCGCGCACCTCGGCTCCGGCGTCGGCGGCCTCGGCCAGCATGGCGGTGACCTTGTCGCGCTGGGCGGCGCTGTTGAGCGGGCCCATGGTCGAGGCGGGATCGGTTCCCGCGCCCACGCGATGGGTGTCGAGGGCGGAGGTCAGCGCGTCGACGAGCTCTTCGTAGCGGGAGCGATGGACGTACACCCGTTTGACCGCCATGCAGACCTGGCCGCTGGTCAGGAAAGCGCCCTGGACGAGCCGTCCGATGTGCTCCTGGTCGAGTACGGCGTCGTCGAGGACGATCGCGGGGTCGTTGCCGCCGAGTTCGAGCGTCACCGAGGCGAGGTTCTGTGCGGCGGCCGCCATGATGTGTTTGCCGGCGGCCGTGCTGCCGGTGAAGACGATCTTTCGGACACGAGGGTCGGTGAGCAGGGGGGCGACCGCGTCGTTGCTGCCCGTCACGACGTTCAGCACCCCCGCCGGGAGCCCCGCGGCGAACAGCTCCAGCGTGCGCACCATGGCCAGCGGCACGGTGGGCGGGGGCTTGACCACGGCCGTGTTCCCGGCGAGCAGCGCGTACGGCAGGCTCGCCCCGAGGATGGCGATCGGCCAGTTGAACGGCACGATGACGGTGACCACGCCCATGGGGAGCCGATGGATGTGCGAGGTCAGCGGCGGGCCGTCGAGGCGTCGTACCTGGTCGAGGGAGTCGGCCAGGTCGATCGCCGCCCGGGTGCGTGCGACGAAAACCCCCATCTCCACCTGGCTCTCGAAGGAGACCTTGCCGTTCTCCCTGGTCATCAGGGCCGCCCGCTCGGCCTCACTGCCGTCGAGGAGGGTGAGCGCCTGGCCGATGATCTCCGCTCGCCGGCGGGCGGGCATCGCTGCCCAGCTCGGGAACGCCGCGTCCGCGGCGGCTACCGCCGCCCGGGCCTGTTCAACGGTGGCCGCTGCGGCATGACCGACGATCTGATCAGGGGCCGCAGGGTTGTGAACGTCCGTCCAGTCTTCGGTCTCGACGGTTCTGCCGTCGATGAGCAGTCCGGTACGGACAGGTGCCGCCCAGGTCTCCGCCGGTGTGGTGTGGACTCTTTCGGACATGTGACTCTCCAGAGGATCGGGTGTGCCCCGCCGTTCCGTGCCTGCGCCGTTCCCCGCCTCTCGGCGTGCAGGACGTCGATGACCGGGAAGCGCGAGAAGGGAAGGGGCCATGACGCCTGTCGGACAATCATCCGCCTGGCGGACAGTTTGGGTCAGCGTCACTTCGGACACTTCCGGTGTCAACCCCTGCGCTGGGAAGTCATGATCTCAGCCCGTCTGAACTCATGTCCGCAGCACGGACACGCGTTAGGCTGACTGTGGGAAGCCATAGCTCGACCGCAGCCGAGGAGTCGCGTGCCACGCCAGGGAACAGGACCGGATTTCATCGAGGCATTGGCCAGAGGGCTCGAGGTCATTGCCGCGTTTCCGCCCGGGCAGCCGCAGATGTCACTGGCTCAGGTCGCCGGCGCCACCGGGCTCGCCAGGCCGACCGCCCGCAGGATTCTGCTGACCCTGGAGGAACTGGGCTATGTCCGCTCGTGTGAGGCGGGGTTCGCGCTGACCCCCAGGGTGCTCGAACTCGGGGTCGCCTACGTACGCTCCATGGGTCTGTGGGACATCGCGCGGCCCCATATGGAGCGCCTGGTGGAGCGAACCGGCGAGTCGTGCTCCGTGGCTCAGCTGGACGGATCGGACATCATCTATGTGGCCCGGGTGGCTGTCCCCAAGCTCGTGACCCTGTCGGTGCAGATCGGAACACGGTTTCCGGCTCTGCAGACCTCTCTGGGAAAGGTACTGCTGGCAGCCTTGCGGGCCGATGAGCTGAAGCAGGTGCTCGCCGAGCCTTCCCGCTCGGGGCTGACGCCGTGCTGGCAGCCCGACCTCGGCGAACGTGACGCGGCCCTGCGCGAGGTGCGAGCACGGGGATGGGCGCTGACGGACCAGCAGTTGGCGCCCGGTATCCGGTCGGTCGCGGCCCCGCTGCGTGACGGCTCCGGCCAGGTCATCGCGGCCCTCAATGTCAACTGTCACGCGGCCGAGACATCGGTCGAGCGACTTGTCGAGGAGCATCTGCCACCGCTGTTGCAGACGGCGGGAGACATCAGCGCGGATTTCGCCCGCGTCGCCGCGGTGCCGCAGGCCTGAGGAGCCACTGCCCCCTGCACGGACCTGAGGGCCGTCGAGGGGCCGCGTGCGCGTCACGCCTCCTCGAAGGCCGCCAGATCGAGGGGCGTGGGCCTGAAGTCCTGAAGCCGGTTCGCATAGGTGCCGGAAAAGAGTTCCGCGACCGATCCGGCGGTCCAGCCGTCCTGCCGGAACCGCTCCTCGACCTCACCGGGGTGCGTCCACAGAGCGATCCGGTCGCCCCCCGCCGCGATGGCCTGTCCGGTGATGTGGGCCGACTCCTTCGACGCCAGATACACGATGACCGGTGCCACGTCGTCCGGCGATCCCAGCCCCTGCCGCCGGACGGCGTCGGGAACGGGCTCCCCCGCGTCGACCTTCGCCACGAGGTCACCGACCCGGGGCATGGTCGCCACCATGCGGGTCAGCGCGGTGGGCACGATGGCGTTGACGGTGACATCGATCTTCGCGAGTTCGAGCGCCCAGGTGCGTGTCATCGCGACGATCGCGCCCTTGGAGGCCGAGTACGCGGTCTGGCCGAAGCTGGCGCGCTGCCCCGCCGGCGATCCCACCAGGATGAGCCGACCACCCTCGCCCTGTTCCCGGAAGTGGGCCGCCGCCGCGCGGCCGCAGGTGAACGTACCGCGCAGATGGCTGTTGACGACGACGTCGAAGTCGTCGTCGGTGGTGTTGCGCAGGGTCCTGTCACGCAGCGCACCGGCGTTGGTGACCATCACATCGAGCCGGCCGAACTCGTCGACCGCGCGCCGCACCAGCCCGTCGGCAAACTCGGAACCGCCGACCGCCCCGACATGCGCGACAGCTGCTCCGCCCGCGTCCGTGATCAGGTCGACCGTCTCCTCGGCCACGTCGGCGTCCAGGTCGTTCACGACGACGGAGGCACCCGCCGCCGCCAAGGCACGGGCGTAGGCACGTCCCAGGCCTCGGCCCGCACCTGTGACAATGGCGGCTTTGCCGTCGAGCATGATGTCCTCCTGCGCTGGTCGATACGGCGTCCTTCCGAGCGTAGGAACGCCGGGGCCCGCGAGGATCCCGCTGATGACGGCACCTGTGGCCGACCTCTGTCCCGTCCGGTCCGGGACATCCGTCGCGGTCGGCGGAGCGGTCAGCCCCTCGGGGGCACCAGCCCTTGCCGTACCGCGAGCAGCGCGGCCTGGGTCCGGGAGGTGAGCCGGAGTTTGCGCAGGACGTTGCTCACGTGGGTGCGGGCGGTGCGCTCGCTGATCACCAGCTCGTCGGCGATCTGCTGGTTCGACCGCCCCTCGGCGACCAGGACGAGCACGTCGCGTTCCCGGCCGGTGAGCGAGGCGAGCCCGGTCGGAGGCGAAACGATCTCCTGGGTGAGTCCCCTGGCCACCGCGGGGTCGAGGAAGACCTCGCCCCGGGCGGCCGCGCGGATCGCGGCCACCACCTCACCCGCTTCGGCGTCCTTGAGCAGGTAGCCGGCGGCTCCCTGGGCGAGCGCCGCGTGGACGCGTTCCATCTCGCCGAAGCTGGTGAGCACCACGACCCGGACACCGGGGTGACGCTGCTTGATCGCTCCGATCGCCGTGGCCCCGTCCATCCTGGGCATGAGCAGGTCGATCAGCACCACGTCCGGCAGTTCCCGGTGCGCGGCCATCGCGTCCAGCCTGGTGAGCGCCTCCTGGCCGTCCGCGGCCTCCGCAGCCACCTCCATGTCGTCCAGGACCTCGAGGTAGGCGCGGATTCCGCGGCGTACCACGGCGTGGTCGTCGACGATCAGGACCCGGACCGGGCGGAGTGCTCCGCCTCCGTGAGCGGGACTGCCGACGGAGCGTTCCGCTCCGAGTCCGCGGGCGGCGCCTGGGGCACTCGTACCGGAAGGGGTACGACGACCCGTACGGTCGTGCCGCTCCTCCCGCCGGATCTGATCCTCATGGTGCCGCCCCATCGCTCCGCCCTTTCGCGCATGGTCGTCAGTCCATAGCCGTGGTGCCGGTGGGGACCGGTGCTTCGGCCCCCTTCGCTGTCCGGCGCGTCCCGTCGTCCGCCGGAGTCCGCGAATCCGCAGCCGTCATCGCGGATCACGGCGGTCAGTGTGTGGTCGCGTATGCCGAGGCGGATGGTGACGGCGGTGGCCTCCGCATGCTTGACCACGTTGTGGATGGCCTCGGCGACGATCCGGTACATGTCCTCGGCCAGTTCGGGTTCGACCGCGTCCGCCTCCTGCCCGCACTCCAGCCGGATACTGAGACCCGTCCGGTTCTCGGTGCTCTTGACGAGCGTGGTCACCGCTTCCTCCAGCCCGAGCCGGAGGGAGGCGGACGGACGGAGTTCGTGCACCATGGCCCGGAGATCGGCGAGGACGGTCCGCGACAGGGACCCGACTTCGTCCGCGAAGTTCCGGACCGCCACCGCGGAAACCGCTTCGCCCCGCGCACCCAGCACGCCCACGGCGTTGGCCTGCATGCCGATGGAGAACACCTGCTGAACGATCGAGTCGTGCAGGTCGCGGGCGAGGCGCTGACGCTCGTTGCGGCGGGCACCCTCACGCTCCGTCTGGAGCAGCGTGGCGTGGTCGACGGCGAGGGCGGCCTGTTCCGCCATGGCGGCGAGGAACTCCAGTGTCCGGCTGCCGATCTCCTGGCCGGGGGCGAAGTAGGCGTTCAGCACCCCTTCGGGACGGCCGCGCGCCATCAGCGGCACACTGACGAAGGAGTCCCAGTTCAGCTCCCCGAGGTACGCGTGCAGCGGTTCCCAGGCGGGGTCCGCGAGGATCTGTGCCCATCGGTGCGGCACGACGATCGGCTTGCGCTCCCTCAGGGTGTCCAGCATGCGCAGCCGGGCACCCCGGTCACGACACTCCAGGAGACGGTCGAGGAACCCGTCCCAGTGCCGCAGCCCCGCGGAACCCATCAGCCTCAGTTCTCGGCCGGTGCTGTCGAGGGTGAGGATCTGCACGCCGGCCAGGCCGTCCGCCTGGACGATCTGCTGGGCCACGGCGTCCAGTGTCGAGCCGAGCGAGCCTTCCGAAGCCAGCGCTATCGACGTCCGGGCGATCGCCGCGATCCTGCGCTGCCGATGCCATTCGTCGGTGACGTCGCGGAACGACACCACCGTGAACTTCGGGTCGGTCGGCAGACCGCGGGTCCGGTAGGCGAACTCGCGACGGGGTCCGGATGCGGGCTCCCAGTGGGCCACCTGCTCGTCCGATCGAGCTTCCAGCAGCCCGGCCCGGCAGGCGCCGCCCCCCTCCGCCGGCGTGAACGGGGACGGCCCACCGATCAGTTCACCCTCCGAGTCCGCCTCGAGCAGCGCGGCGGCCGCCGGGTTCAGCCGTACGAAGCGGCCCACGCAGTCCAGAACGGCGAGGCCGTCCGGCGCGGCGGCGGCGATGTCGTCCCACCCCACGAGCGGCGACGCGGACATGACCGATCTCCTCATGGTCGACCAACGGTGAACTGCCCGGAAAGGCCGCTGTGCCAGGCGGACGCGGCGTGGAACCGGATGCCTCCACGGCAGGCGTCGGTCGGCCTGGGGACGCTGCCGACTCAGGGCCGGTCACAGCATCGTAGCCCGGCGGATTCCGGGCGGTCCTACGTCATTCGACCTGTTCATCGGCGGGACGAAGCGCCGATCAGGTTCAGTCAATGCTCGCGTTCCCCCTGCTGAGGGCGGCTGCCTAAGTTGGAAGGGCGCCCCGCGGACCGTTTCACTCCCCCGAAAGGGTCCGCGGGGCCGCACGAGCGGCCTGCTCGATCATGTGGTCCGCGCGAGCCATCGAGGACGAGGAGGTCCGAGACGTGGACGTGTCCATCGGCACGATCTGGGAGGCGGTGTGCCATGCGCTGCCCCATGCCGTCGCCATCACGGAGCCCGGGCGCGAGATCACCTACCGTGAGTTCGACGAGCGGGCGTCACGGCTGGCCACCGCGATGGAAGAGGCCGGGGTCGGCGAGGGCGACACCGTGGCCTGCTACCTGTACAACGGCGCCACCTACCTGGAGACGGTCTTCGCCGCCTTCAAGCTCGGTGCTGTACCGGTGAACGCCAACTACCGCTACACCGACGAGGAGCTCTCCGAACTCCTGACCGACGCCGACGCGGCAGTGGTCGTCTTCAGCGGCGCCCTGGCCGCCCGGGTCACGCATGCCGCCGACCATGTGAGCACGCTGAAGCTGCTCGTGAGGGACGGCGCCGAGCCTGCCGACGGCCCGGCCGGGCCTGTCGCACCCGAGCTGGAAGAACTGCTGGCGGCGCATGAACCGCGTGAGCCGCGGCCACGCCCCGGATCCGACCGGCTCTTCATGTACACCGGCGGGACCACCGGCAAGCCGAAGGGTGTGGTGTGGCGACAGAGCGATCTGCTGCACTCCCTGGTGGTCCCGATCTTCCAGCCGCTCGGTGTCACCGAGCTGCCGACGACGCTCGACGAGGCCGTGGCCATCGCGGTCGAGGCGCACCGCGAAGGCAGCGCGCCGACCACGATGCCCGTTGTGCCGCTGATGCACGCCACCGGACTGTTCAACACCATGGGCGCTTTGATGGTGGGTGGCAGGGCGGTCACCGCGCGGCAGGGCGGGCTCGACCCGGAGCACGTCTGGCGCACGGTCGCCGAGCAGCGGGTCGCGACGGTCATCGTCGCGGGCAATGCCGTGTGCCGACCGCTCGTCGACGAGCTCGTGCGGGCGGAGCAGGCGGGGACGCCGCACGCTCTGCGCTCTGTGCGCAGGGTCCTCAGCTCCGGCACGGCTCTCAGCGACGTACTCAAGCGGCGACTGCACGAGCGAGCCGAGATCACGGTCATCGATGCCATCGCGTCGAGCGAAGGGGGGCCTTTCGCCTTCGCGATCACCTCCTCCCTCAGAGACCTGCCCGCCCGATTCTTCCCCGTGCCCGCGACGAGGGTGATCGGCGACAACGACCGGTTCGTCGAACCCGGCAGTGACGACATCGGGAGGCTCGCCTATTGCGGGCCCATGCCGCTCGGTTACTACAAGGACACCGAGAAGAGCGCGACGACGTTCCGCACCATCGACGGAGTCCGGTACGCCATCCCCGGTGACCTCGCCCGTCTTGAGGCCGACGGCGCGATCCGGTTCCTCGGACGCGGCTCGGGCGTGATCAACACGGGTGGCGAGAAGGTGCACCCGCAGGAAGTGGAGAACGCCCTGCTCTCCCACCCCGGTGTGACCGACTGTGTCGTCGTCGGCGTCCCTGACGAGACCTGGGGCGAGCGGGTCGCAGCCGTCGTGGCGGTCCGGGCGGACACGACCGTCACCGGGGAGGAGCTGCGCGACTGGGCCCGGCAGAGCCTCGCCGGCTACAAGGTGCCGCGCTCCGTGGTCCTGACGGACGTCCTGCCCCGAACCCCCACCGGCAAGCTCGAAGTCGCCTGGGCCAAGAAGACCGTCCAGGAGTCCGACGCGGGCGACAGGGTGTGACGGTCGGGTGCGAGCAGCCATGGCCGACCATCACGCCGCCGCGCGGCCCGTACGGCGGTCCGCGCGGTGTTCCAGGCAGCGTTCCAGCGGCAGCGTCGGTCCGCACGAGGCGTAACCCCCGGCCTCGATCCGATGGACGGAAGGGCCTCGTTCCCGGTAGGCGGAAGGCACTGGGGGTGCCGCGGGTCCGCCGTGGTCCGGCTTCGTGGACCGTGGACACCCCCGCCTCGGCGATGCGAAGGCATGGGAGTTCGGCCGACCTCCGAGTTCTCCGCCCCGGCACGCCGACAGCGATCCCAGCCGTCTCCGGCCCAGATCCGGGGCCCACGTGCCTTTCCCTCTGCTCACCCACCCATCCCACTCGACCCAAGGAGTCCTGATGAGCCACGACACCTCCACCACGTCCGAAGGCGCGTTGCTGGTGATCAGCGCGCACGCGGGCGACTTCGTCTGGCGGGCCGGCGGCGCCATCGCCTTGGCCGCCGAACGCGGTCAGCGCGTGAAGGTGCTGTGCCTGAGCTTCGGCGAGCGCGGCGAGTCCGCCCGTGCCTGGCGGGACGGCCTGCGCCTGGACGAGATCAAGGCGCTCCGCCGCACCGAGGCCACGAACGCCGCGGCCGCGCTGGGTGCGGAGATCGAGTTCCTGGACGCCGGGGACTACCCGCTGCTGGAGACCCAGGAATTGGTGAACCGCGTCGTGCACGTGTACCGGGAGGTGGATCCCGCGGTCGTCCTCACCCACACCCTCACGGACCCCTACAACGGCGACCATCCGGCCGCCGCCCGCATGGCGCTCCAGGCACGCGTGCTCGCCCAGGCGGTCGGTTACGACGCGCCCGGTGAACCGCTCGGTGCTCCCTCGGTGTTCTTCTTCGAGCCGCACCAGCCGGAGCAGTGCGGCTTCAAGCCGGACGTCCTGCTGGACATCACCCCCGTCTTCGACAAGAAGCGCAAGGCCATGGAGTGCCTGGCCGCACAGCAGCACATGTGGGACTACTACACCGACCTCGCCAAGCGGCGCGGCGTTCAGCTGAAGCGCAACGCCGGACCCAACCTCGGCCTCGCACACGTAACCATGGGAGAGGCGTACGTGCGGCTCTACCCGCAGACGACGGATGTCCTGGCATGACGGCGCACAACGCGACGGGTGCCCGTGAGGCCACTCACGTCTGGGTTCCCTTCCTCGACACGTCCCTGTACGTGCAGTTCACGGACGAAACCGACAGGGCGCACGGAACCGCCGGAACGTACGACCCCCGGAGTCTGTTGGCCGAGGCCGTCCCCGAGGACGCACTCACACGCGACGACCGTTACGGCGTGGTGATGTGGCGCACCGACGTCGCACGGCTGCACGCCGTCGTGGAAGCCCTCTGGAGCGAGGACGACCGCCAGGTGCGGATCCACCTCGACCAGGCCCCGCAGGCAGGCGGGGACGACGACCTGCCCGGCCCGCGCGACGGATGACGTAGTCCGGGCCACGACCATACGCCGCCCCGGTCCGGTCATTCGAGCGATGACCTGGGCATCCTGCGGTGGCTAGCGTCGATCGTGCCGCCACCGACACCGCGCGGCCCGCCCTGCCGACCGTACCGAGGAGATGACGAACGTGACGAGCCCATCAGCCACCGCCCCGGACACGCACCCTCTCGGTTCCGCCGCGGCCGGAACGCCGTCCGGGACCCGGCGCGGCACCGAGTTCGAAGGCACCGTCACGGTGCTGGCCCGGCAGGCGGTGGCGGACGACGTCGTGTCGCTGGAGCTCGCGGCGAGTTCGGGCGAACCGCTGCCGGTCTGGCAGCCGGGCGCGCACATCGACGTCGTCCTGCCCACGGGCGCCACCCGGCAGTACTCGCTGTGCGGCCCGGTGGGAGACACGGCTCATTGGCGTGTCGCGGTGCTCCGGGAGCCCGGCGGGCGCGGCGGATCGCAGTGGATCCACGACCACGTCGAGGAGGGCGGCGAACTTCGGGTGCGCGGCCCGCGCAACAACTTCCCGCTGCGGCCCGCCGCCCGATACCTGTTCGTCGGCGGCGGTATCGGCATCACCCCCTTGCTCCCGATGATCGCCGAGGCCGACGCCGCCGGGGCCGAGTGGTCCCTGCTCTACGGTGGCCGCACACGCTCCTCCATGGCGTTCCTGCCCGAACTGGAGGGCCACGGCGCGCGCGTGGCAGTGCGGCCGCAGGACGAGCACGGACTGCTCGACCTCGCCGGCTTCCTCGGCGATCCCGACCCGTCCACCCTGGTGTACTGCTGCGGCCCCGCAGGGCTCATCGACGCGGTCGAAGCGCACTGCGCCGACTGGCCGACCGGTGCGCTGAACATCGAGCGGTTCGCCGCGGCGGCCGTCCGACAGCCCGCCGACGACACGGCCGAGCAGTCGATCGAGGTGGAACTGCGGGCGTCCGGGACCACAGTGACCGTGCCGCCCGGCCTGTCGGTCCTCAAGGCCGTGGAGCAGGCGGGCGTTCCTGTCCTGTCCTCGTGCGAGGAAGGCATCTGCGGCTCGTGCGAGACCTCCGTCCTGGAGGGCGAGGTCGACCACCGCGACTCACTGCTCACCGAGGACGAGCGCGCCGCGAACGACACGATGCTGATCTGCGTCTCCCGGGCGCTCGGCGGACGCCTCGTCCTGGATCTCTGACACCCCGACTCGGTCCGGGCGGCGCCCTGTCGGTCGCAAGCGGACCGGTGCACCTCAGTACCCATCACCGACCCGGCACACGCCCGAGCCGGACGGCCGACGCCGAAGAAAGGACCCGCGATGACATTGACACAGCATGTGCGCAACGGCTGGTACCTGGGAGCCTGGTCCGACGAGATCGGCCGAACCCTCAAACAGCGCTGGATCACCGACATCCCGGTCTGCTTCTACCGGCTGCCCGACCGGACCGTCACGGCCGTCGAGGACCGCTGCCCCCACCGCAAGTACCCGCTGTCGCTGGGCCACCTCGACGACGACGGAACCCTCCAGTGCGACTACCACGGCTACCGCTTCGACGGCCAGGGCGTGTGCGTCGGGGTCGCCGAGCAGGCCGACCGACCCAAGGCGGCACTGCGCCGGTTTCCCCTGGTCGAGCGGGACGGTGCCCTATGGATCTGGCCCGGGGACCCCGAACTGGCCGACGAGAGCCTGCTGCCCGACACCTCGTGGCTGACCGACCCGAGCTGGACCCATGTGCACGGCGTCGTCCCGCTGAAGGCACGGCACATGCTGCTCCTGGAGAACCTGCTCGACCTCACCCATGAGACGTTCCTGCATCCGACGAGCATCGGCAACGCCGCCGTTGCCGCGACCCCGATCGACGTGACCGTGGACGGCGACCGGGTCGGCTTCAGCCGACGCATGATCGGCATCGAGGCCCCTCCGTTCTACGAGAAGTCCTGCGGGCTGACCTCTCCTGTGGACCGTTGGCAGGACGGCGACTTCTACCCGCCGGGCATCTTCGTCCTCAACATCCGCGTCGCGGCCACCGGCACCGAGGAGCCTGACGGCTTCCACATGAAGGTGCTCTACGGGATGACACCGGGGCGCGGCAACGAGACGCACGACTTCTACGCACTGGGCCGCGACTACCTCATCGACGACCAGGAGCTCACGAAGTTCCAGCACGAGCAGCAACTCGCCGTGATGCAGGAGGACGTCGACGCCCTGGAGGCGCAGGAGATCATGTACGCCACCGATCCGGGCGGCACCGCCGAGTCCAGCATCAAGTCCGACCTCGCCGCCCTCCGCGGACGCCGTGCGGTGGCGAAGATGCTCGCCCGCGAACAGCGCGCACAGCAAGGCGCCCGCATCCCTCACAGCAGGGCGTCCGTATGAGCGGCCGCCACGTCTTCGTACTGCTCCACGGAGCCTGGCACGGCGGATGGGTATGGCAACACGTCACACCGCTGCTGCGTGCGGCCGGGCACGAAGTGCACTCCCCCACGCTGACCGGGGTGAGCGACCGCGCCCATCTGCTCAGCCCGCAGGTCGGGCTCAGCACCCACATCCAGGACGTCGTGGCGCTGATCGAGGCCCACGACGCCCGGGACGTGGTCCTCGTCGGGCACAGCTACGCCGGCCAGGTCGTCACCGGCGTCGCGGACCGGATCCCCGAGCGGCTGGCCCGGCGCGTGCACCTCGACGCCTTCGTCGGCGACGACAAGGACGCGGCGATCGACCTCCTTCCCGAACGCATCGCCGGGCACTACCGGGAGTCCGTGGCCGGCCCCGGCTTCGGCTGGCTCATCCCGGTGCGCTCGCTGAGTGTGCTGGGTGTCGAGGAACAGTCGGACCTGGACTGGCTCGGCCCCCGGCTGACCCCACACCCCTGGCTGACCTACACCGAACCCCTCCGTCTCACCGGGAAGGCCGACCACGTACCCGGCGCCTTCATCGAGTGCACCGACTGGATGCGGGTGTTCACCCCGCACGCCGAGCGTGCCGCCGCCCGTGGCTGGCCGGTCCACGAGATCGCCACCGGCCACGAGGCCATGGTCACCGCCCCGGGCCGACTGGCCGAACTGCTGCTGGAGATCGCGGCAGCCTGACCCCTGAAGGAACGCCCCATGGAATTCCTCGTCCGTACCGAGAACACGCTGCCCCCCAACACGCCCGACGACGTACGCGAGACCCTGCGCAAGGGCGAGCGCGAACGGGCCATGCAGCTCAGGGAGTCGGGAATCCTCAAGCGGCTGTGGCGGGTTCCGGGCCGCAACGCGACCATCGGCCTGTACGAAGCAGCCGATCCGGCGGAACTGCACGACGCTCTGGTCTCCCTGCCCATGTGGAAATGGATGGACATCACCGTCGAGGCGCTCGCCACCCATCCGCAGGAGAAGGCGCCGTGACCGTCGGCCCTGACGGTCGGAGCCCACGGGTCGCGGTGGTCACAGGTGCCGCCGGTGGCCTGGGGCTCGCCGTCGCCCGCAGACTGGCCGAGGACGGATTCACGGTCGCCGCCCTGGACATCGCCGAGATGGACGACACGGACCCGACTCCGGGTGTCCGGGCCTGGCGTTGCGACGTCACAGATCCGGCCGCGACCCGCCAGGCCGTGACGGAGATCGCCGAGACGTACGGCGGTGGCCGGATCGATGTACTCGTCAACAACGCGGGACTGCTCTCCGGCCGGGCACCACTGCTGGAGACGACCCCGGAGGAACTGCACCGGTTCTTCGCCGTCAACGCCGTCGGCCCGCTGCTCATGGTGCAGGCCTGTGTGCCCTGGCTGAGCGCAAGCCCGTACCGAGGGCGGGTGATCAATGTCGCGTCCCGCACCTTCTTCACGGGAGCGCCAGGCCAGATCGCCTACGTGGCCAGCAAGGGCGCACTCGTCGGCATGACGCGGGTCATGGCCCGCGAGCTGGGCGAGCACCGGATCACCGTCAACGCGGTGGCACCCGCGCAGGTGGCCACTCCGGGCACCCGGGCGCACTCCGACGACGAGGTGTTCGCCGCGACCATGCGCCGACAGGCGATCGAGGAGTTCGTCACCCCGGAGCACTTCGCCGGCCTCGTCTCCTATCTCGCGTCCCCCGACGCGGTCATGGTCACCGGCCAGACACTCGTCTGCGACGGCGGCGGGCTCCTGCACTGACCGGCGACACCACGGGAGAGGAGAGGAACGAATGAACGGCATGACACCCCAGGTCCCGGGAACCTACGTCTTCGACGCCGCGGAAAGCCGACGCGCCCGAGCCCTCAACCGGCTCTGCGGTTCCCTCAAGGAGGCCGAGAACCGGGAGAAGTTCAAAGCCGACGAAGCGGCGTACTGCGAGACGTACGGACTCACGGTCCAGCAGCGGGACGCCGTCCTGCGACGGGACTGGAACCGGATGATGGAGCTGGGCGGCTCCATCTTCTACGTCTTCAAGCTCGCCATGGTCGACCAGAGATCCATGCAGTACCTCGGCGGGGTGTTCACCGGCATGACCACCGAGGAGTTCGCGCAGGCACTGAAAGCGGGAGGGCGGAGCTTTGGCTGAGGTGATATGGGGTCTGGCCACATCGCACGTGCCGTCGATCGGTGCGGCCATGGACCATGGGAAGATCGAGGACCCCTACTGGAAGCCGCTGTTCGACGGATACGCGCCGGCCCGGGAGTGGATGGCCCGGCACACTCCCGACATCGCGGTCATCGTCTACAACGACCACGCCAACGCCGTGGACATGAGCGTCACGCCGACCTTCGCGCTCGGAACGGCGGAGTCGTACCGGGTGGCGGACGAGGGATGGGGCAGCCGCCCGGTTCCCGCGGTCACAGGCGCTCCCGAGTTCTCCGACCACCTCGTCAACAGCCTGATCGACGCCTCCTTCGACCTCACCGTCTATCAGGAACTCGACGTCGACCACGGCCTGACCGTTCCCCTGTCGGTGTACTGCCCCGATCCCGGCGAACGCTGGCCCTGCGCGGTGGTGCCCCTCCTGGTGAACGTCATCCAGTACCCGCAGCCGACCGCCGCACGGTGCCTGGCCCTCGGCCGCGCGCTCGGCGAGGCGATCCGGTCCTACCCCGAGGACCTCAAGGTCGCCGTCTTCGGTACGGGCGGCATGTCCCACCAGCTCGCGGGCGCCCGCGCGGGACTGATAAACCAGGACTTCGACCGCATGTTCCTGGACGCCATCGAGCACGACCCTGCGAAGCTGGCCGCGCTGACGCGCGAGGAGTACATCCGCGAAGCCGGCTCCGAGGGCATCGAACTCATCATGTGGCTGATCATGCGCGGTGCGTTGGGGCCACGGATCCGACGTGTGCACGAGACCTACCACGTACCCGCGTCCAACACGGCGGCCGGCATGGTGTTGTTCGAGAACCTGAGCCGGTGATGCACCGTCAGTCCTGACCGGCCGACGCTGGTGACGTGGGAGCGACAGGGTGCTGGATCGACTGCTCGGGGTTTCCGCCGGCGTGATCGACATGACGCTCGATCTGCTGGTCGGAGCCCCGAACGGCGGCGTGACGACGGCCTCGTGGATGACCTGCGCGGTTCACGACGATGGGCAACCGCCCCCGCGTCCATGGAGGCGATCTCGTGGTGCTTGCTGTGTACGCCCAGCCGCTCGGTGTTCTCCGGTTCGCCGTTTCCTGAGTGGTTGGTGCGCTGTCGGACGCGTCCGGAGTCGGTTCCGCCCCTGCGGGAGCGCACGCCGAGCCCCTTCCGGCGAGGGAAGAACGCAGGTCGCTCGGCGCTGTGGCGGGAGACGCGTGCGACCCGTTCCGGCGTGGACCGCGGGCCGGGTCTCCTCCGGTGTGGGTCTCGCGACCGAACGGAGCCCGACGGCCAGAAGGGCCCTGGTGCTCCCGGCACGGGTGTGCCGCGCGACGAGGCCTGTCCTGGACACCCTTCGCACCGGGGCGCGTCAGCCGGAGCGGTAGCGGAGCCCGTCGAGCAGGAGGTCGAGCATGCGGCCCGCGCGGTCGCGCAGCCCTTTGTCGCTGGTGATCAGCAGAACACCGCCGAGGCTGAAGCCGACGTCCAGGGGGTCCACGTCCGAGCGCAGAACCCCCACTTCGGCCCCGGCGTGCAGCAGGGTGCTGATGGCGGTGCTGATCCGTTCCAGACTTTCGGCGAACGGATCCTCGTCGCCGGAGGCGATGACGGCCTTCAGCGCGTCCGCCATGCCCTGCTTGACCGCCAGGTAGTCGATGAACAGGTCCATCCACTGCCGCATGGCCTGGTCGGGAGGGAGCTGTGCGAGCAGTTCCGTGGCGCTGTCGCAGACCCGGGCGAGTTCGTTGCGGTAGGCGGCCTCGATCAGGGCCTCGCGGGTGGGGAAGTGCCGGTAGAGCGTTCCGATGCCCACGCCGGCGTCCTTGGCGATGGCCTCGAGGGACGCGTCCGTGCCGACCTCGGAGAACGCGCGCCCCGCGACTTCGAGCAGGCGTTCCCGGTTGCGTCTCGCGTCGGCACGCAGTCCACGTGTGGTGCTGGTCACAGCTTTCCTTCCTCTGGACAATCGGAGGGCCCTCCGTTTAGGGTTCAAGCAACCGGAGGCACCTCCGCTTCGAGCGTAGCAAACAGGGAGCATTGCGAGAATGGCCACGAGGACAGGCATCACCACTCCGTTCACCAGCCGGTCCACGGCTTCCGACGTCATCGCGGACATCGACCTCACGGGCCGCCGCGCCGTCGTCACCGGGGCCGCGTCCGGCATCGGTGTGGAGACCGCCCGGGCGCTCGCCGACGCCGGCGCGGAGGTCACGCTCGCCGTACGGGACACCGAGGCCGGCCACCGCACCGCCGAGGCCATCCGGGCCACCACCGGTAACGAAGGCGTACGGGTCGCCACGCTGGACCTGACCGATCCGGCATCCGTCCGCGGGTTCACGGCCGCGTGGCAGGGTCCGCTGCACATCCTGGTCAACAACGCGGGGGTCATGGCTGCCCCGGAGAGCCGCACACCCCAGGGCTGGGAGCTGCAGTTCGCCACCAACCACCTGGGGCACTTCGCCCTGACCACCGGACTGCACGGCGCACTCGCCGGGGCCGGCGGCGCCCGCGTGGTGTCCGTGAGTTCCAGCGGGCACCTGTTCTCGCCCGTCGTCTTCGACGACCTCCACTTCACCGAGCGGCCCTACGACCCGTGGCTGGCGTACGGGCAGTCCAAGACGGCCAACGTGCTGTTCGCGGTCGAGGCCGGCCGGCGATGGGCCGACGACGGGATCACGGCCAACGCGCTGATGCCCGGCGGAATCCGGACCAACCTGGGGCGCTACATGGACGAAGCGCAGATGGGCCTGTTCATGACCCACCTGCAAGCCCTCCTCGGTGAAGGAACGCCCCTGCCCGAGATGTCTTTCAAATCGGTCGAACAGGGCGCCGCGACCTCCGTCCTGCTGGCCGCCTCACCCTTGCTCGACGGCATCAGCGGCCGGTACTTCGAGGACTGCGACGAGGCCCCACCGCACCAGCCGGGCACCAACACCGGGGTCGCGCCGCACGCCCTGGACCCGGAGGCGGCCGAGCGACTCTGGCAGGTCTCCGAGCAGCTCCTGGGCTGACCTCACGCCGCTCGCCGACCACGACCGAGCCCGCGGACACCCGTAGCAGCCCTTCCGCCCAGGCGCCGACCCCCGACCAAATACTTGAAACTTCAGTTGAAAGTCTAAAATACTTAGGGAGACACCATGGCAGGCAGTTTCCGCAGGCACTGGAAGCGCTGGCTCATCGCCGGTGCGGCCACCGCCGCCGTGCTGGGCACGGCGGGCCCCTACGTCTACATCAACTACGTCCAGGACGAGCCACCGGCCGCCCTCTCGCTCGACAGCCCGCCAGGCTCGGATTCCTCCGGCAGTTCCTCAGGTTCCGGGGAACAGGCCGGGCAGGAGGGTGTCGAGGGCGCCTGGCGGGTGGGCGGCGGCTCGCAGGCCGGTTACCGGGTCGACGAGATCCTCTTCGGCCAGAACGTCACGGCGGTGGGCCGCACCGAGGAGGTCACCGGCGAGCTGGAGATCGAGGGCAACCGGGCCGTCAGCGGATCCTTCACCGTCGACCTGGCCTCGGTGAAGAGCGACTCCGACCAGCGCGACGGCCAGTTCCGCGGCCGGGTCATGAACACCGAGGGGTACCCCGAGGCCACCTTCGAGCTCACCGAGCCCGTCGACTTCGGGTCGACGCCGGAGGTGGGCCAGCAGGTCAGCGCCGAGGCCACGGGCGAGCTGACCGTCCACGGCGAGACCAATCCCGTCTCCTTCGACCTCGACGCCCAGCGCACCGCCGACGGCTTCCGGGTCAACGGCTCCATTCCGGTCACCTTCGCCGACTACGGCATCGACGCACCCGACTTCGGCGGGATCGCGGTGGAGGACGAGGGAGACATCGAGTTCCTCCTCACCTTCGACCGCGCCTGAGCCCATACAGGGCCAGAGGGTTACACCGGCCCCTCACTCACGCCCGATCCCTCACTGACACCCAGCGACGCGCTTCACCGCCGTCCGCACAGCATTGGAGATCCCCCATGTACGGCACCACACGGTCGAACAGCACCACCCGGACGTCCCGTAAGGCCGTAGCCACCCTCCTGGCCGTGGCGACCGTAGGAGCAGTGGCCGGCTTCGCACCCGCCGCCACCGCCACCGCACCGTCCCACAGCGGACCGACCCTCGGCCTCGACGCCCGGCACACGAGCCCCGCCACGCAGGAGCGCAACAAGCGCGTCGCCGTCCACGTCCTCACCCAGCTCTTCGAGGAGGGCAACCTCAAGGTCGCCGACCGGTACATCCGCGCGGACTACATCCAGCACAACCCCGCCGCGCCCAACGGCCGGGAAGCGATCAAGAACTTCATCCGCGACTGGACCGCGCGCTTCCCGGACCACCAGTACAACGTGAAGCGGGTCCTCGCCCAGGGCAACCTGGTCCTGGTGCACTCCAACCCCGTCTTCGAGCCCGGCACCCGTGGCTCGGCCGTGGTCGACATCTTCCGCTTCGACCCCAGGAACGGCATGATCGCCGAGCACTGGGACACGGTCCAGGACGTGCCGGCGACCACCGTCAACGGCAACGACATGTTCGGCACGGTCAGCAACCCGCACACGAACCAGCCCAGCGGCCCCCGTTGGCAGACAGACCTCAGCGAGAAGATCGCCACCAGCTACTTCGACACCCTCCTCGTCGACAAGAACCCCGACGCCGTCAAGTACCTCGCGCCGGAGTACTACCAGCACAACCCGGCCATCCCCAACGGCTCGGCCGGCCTGCGTGAGCAGTTCACCGACTTCTTCCGCCAGTTCCCGAACCTGATCGTGGAACGCAAGCGCGTCATCGCCGACAAGGACTACGTCGCCATCCACGCCCATTACCGCCTCAGTCCCGAGGACCGTGGGCAGTCCGTCGTGGACATCTTCCGGGTCAAGAAGCAGAAGGACGGCACGCTCAAGGTCATCGAGCACTGGGACGCCGTACAGGACGTCCCGGCCACCTCCGCCAACGACAACACGATGTTCTGACCTCTCCGGTCATCGCGGCCCCATGGCCCGTCACCTGCCGGTGACGGGCCACTCATCTCTCGGCAGCGGACATGAGTCCGACCGAGTCACCCCAGTGCGGCTTTGCATGTAGCCATCCAAGGGCTTGATTTACCAGTCACTCATGCACCACTGTGTCCGCCGTGCGGACTATCGTCCGCACAGCGGTCAAGCCCGGAACGAACCGAGGAGGATTCCATGGCCTTCGTGACGGAGGACAACCTCAGCGACCTGGCGGTGAAGCGGTGGGCCACCGCTCACTCGCCCCGGCTCGCCGAGCTGATGACGGCGCTGGTGCGGCACCTCCACTCGTACGCCCGCGAGGTCCGGCTGACGGAGGAGGAGTGGGCGGCGGCCGTCGAGTGGCTCACGGCGACCGGCCGGATCAGTGACGACAAGCGTCAGGAGTTCATCCTCGCCTCCGACGTCCTCGGTCTGAGCACGCTCGTCGTCCAGCTGAACCGTCACTTCTCGGCGAAGGCCACTCCGGCGACGGTGCTCGGTCCCTTTCACATCGACGGCTCTCCGACGGCCGGATTCGGAGCCGACATGTCGGACGGCATCCCGGGCACGCCGCTGTTCGTCACCGGCCGGGTCCTCGACCTCGACGGCACGCCTCTGCCCGACGTCGTCCTGGACGTATGGCAGGCCGACGCCGACGGCACCTACGAGGCGCAACTGCCGGAGATCGACGAGGCCCGGCTGCGCGCGCTGTACCGGACGCGAGCGGACGGCACGTACTGCGTGCGCACCATCGCGCCACGCGGCTACGCGATCCCGATGGACGGTCCGGTCGGTGACCTGATCAGCAGGACGGACATCAGTCACTTCCGTCCCGCGCACATCCACTTCCTGATCGACCACCCCGGCCACGAGAAGCTCATCACCCATCTGTTCCGGGAGGGTTCCGAATTCCTCGACACCGATGTCGTGTTCGGCACGAAGGACGAGCTGATCGTGCGCTTCACCGAGGAACCGGCCGGCTCCTCCCCTGACGGCGGCACCATCGACGAGCCGTACCTGCGCGCCGAGTTCGATTTCGTGCTGCAGCCCCGGACGACGACGGACGAGCCGCAGCCGTGAATCTCGGGCTGCTCCTGCTGCTCCTGCTGCGGCTGCTGCTCGCCGCGCTGCTGTTCGGTCACGGCACCCAGAAACTGTTCGGCTGGTTCGGCGGTGCCGGGCGGGCCGGGACCGCCGCCGTCTTCGACCGGTGGGGCTTCGTGCCCGGCCGACGGATGGTGCTCGTCGCCGGTGCGGCCGAACTCGCCGGAGCGGTCACGGTCGCGGCCGGGCTGCTGACTCCCGGCGGCTGCGCGGTGATCGTCGGCACCATGGCGGTCGCGGCGGCGGCGACCGCGCCGAACGGCTTCTGGGCCCAGCAGGGCGGCTGCGAAGTGCCCTTCTCCTACGGCGCGGTGGCCGCGGTCCTCGCCTTCACCGGCCCCGGTGCCTGGTCACTCGACCACGCCCTCGGGCTGACGGAACTCGACGGCTACGCATGGGGATGCGCGGCACCGGCCCTCGGCCTGGCCACCGCGGCCGTACCCCTGACCGCCCGCTCCCGTGTTCTGCGGGCCCGGACCACGGACTCCACAACGAGGTGACCACATGACGATCGAACAGCCACGCAGAGAAGACTTCACCCCCGGACGCCCCGTCCTGTTCCGCGACGCGACCGTACTGTCCATGGACCCCGCGATCGGCCTGCTCGACCGCGGCGACGTGCTGGTCCGCGGCGAACGGATCGAACAGGTCGGAAGGGATCTTCAGGCACCCGACGACGCCGTGGTGGTGGACTGCGCCGGCGGCATCCTCATGCCCGGCATGGTCGACACCCACCGGCACATGTGGCAGACCGCACTGCGCGGCCTCGGAGCCGACTGGACCCTCTCGCAGTACTTCGTCTTCTACTACCTCACCTGGGGCAAGATCTTCCGCCCCGAGGACATCCACGCCGGCAACCTGCTGTCCGGCATCGAGGCGCTCGACGCGGGTGTGACCACCACGGTGGACTGGTCGCACGGCTTGCAGACGCCCGAGCACGGGGACGCGGCCGTCGAATCCCTGCGCGCCGTGCCGGGCCGCTTCGTGCTGGCCTACGGCAACCTGCTGGGTGCGCCCTGGGAGTGGACCAACTCACCGGAGTTCCGGTCCTTCATCGACCGCAACTTCGCCTCGCGGGACGACATGCTCGGCCTGCAACTCGCCTTCGACGTGACTGGTGACGACACGTTCCCCGAAAAGGCGGCGTTCGAGGCGGCGCGTGAACTCGGGCTGCCCGTGACCACCCACGCGGGCGTCTGGGGCGCGACGAACGACAACGGCATACGTCTGATGTGGGACCACGGGTTCATGACGCCCGACGTCACCTATGTCCACTCGGCGACGCTCAGCGAGGACTCGTACCACCGGATCGCGGCCTCGGGCGGCACGGTCTCGGTGTCGGCGGAAAGCGAGCACAACGCCGGCCAGGGCTACCCTCCCACCTGGCGGCTGAGGCGCCACGGCATCCCCGTGTCACTGTCGATGGACACCAGCGTGTGGTTCAGCGCCGATCTGTTCTCGGCGATGCGCGCCACGCTGTCGGCCGACCGGGCGCGGGAGCACATGGCGGCCCACGCGGCCGGGGAGACGGTGGTGCACCACAGCCTGCGGGCCCGGGACGTCGTGGAGTGGGCCACGATCGGCGGTGCCGGAGTGCTCGGCCTCAGCGACACCATCGGCTCGTTGACGCCGGGCAAGAAGGCCGACCTCGTCCTGCTCAAGAACGACCGGTCCCCGGCGATGTACCCGATCCTGCACCCCTACGGGCACGTGGTCTACCAGGCCACCCGCGCCGACGTGCACACCGTGCTGGTCAACGGAACCGTGGTGAAGTACGCGCACGAACTGGTCGGCGTCGACCTGGAGCGGGCCCGCACCGCCGTCGCCGCGACCGTGGACCACGCGCGGACCACCATGGGCGAGGACGCGTGGCGGGAGGCCGTATCGCCGGAGATCCCGACGACCGAGGTGATCTCGAACCCGTACACCTACAGCGAGTACCGCGGCGAGGGCGTCGCCGTGCAGAACGAGGGGGCGTAGCCCATGGGCGGCGGTTCAGGCGGCTCACGCGGACCGCTCGACGGGCTGCTGGTGGCGGACTTCTCCCGCATCCTCGCCGGTCCGTACGCGACGATGCTGCTCGCCGATCTCGGGGCCGACGTGGTGAAGGTCGAGGGTCCTCAAGGGGACGACACCCGCACGTGGACGCCGCCGGTGCGCGACGGTGTGTCGACCTACTATTTGGGGATCAACCGCGGGAAGCGGTCGCTCGCGCTCGACTTCCGTGACGAGGCGGACGCGCGGCTTGCGAGGGAGCTCGCTCGGCGCGCGGACGTGGTGATCGAGAACTTCAAGCCGGGCGGACTGGCACGGTACGGCCTCGACCACACCTCGGTGAGCGCCGGGAACCCGGGCGTGGTGTACGCGTCGATCAGCGGTTTCGGAGCCGGACCCGGCCGGAACGTACCCGGCTACGACCTGATGGTGCAGGCGATCTCCGGGCTGATGAGCCTGACCGGTGATCCGGACGGGCCGCCGTACCGGGCGGGGATCTCGGTCTTCGACGTGATGGCGGGCAACCACGCCACCATCGGTATCCTCGCCGCGCTGCGCCATCGCGACGCGACCGGCCGGGGCCAGCTCGTCGAGGTGAACCTGCTGTCGTCGGCGCTGACCGGGCTGGTCAACCACAGTTCCTCCTACGTCGCCGGCGACACCGTGCCCTATCGGATGGGCAACGCGCACCCCAGCGTCTTCCCCTACGAACCGCTGCCGACGGCCGACCAGGACCTGATCGTCACCGCGGCCAACGACGGCCAGTTCCGCAAGCTGTGCGAAGTACTCGGGATCCCCGAGACCGCCGACGATCCCCGCTTCCGGCACAACGCCGACCGTACCGAGCGACGGGAGGAACTCCGGCCCCTCCTGCTCGATCGGCTGAGGACGAGGACCGCCCTGGAGTGGTTCGACCTGCTCGTCGACGCCGGGGTCCCCTGCGGACCGATCAACACCATCGACGGCGGGTTCGCGATGGCCGAACGCTTCGGACTCGACCCGGTCGTCGAGGTCGGCGAGGGAGACCGGGCCGTACCCACGACACGGCACCCGATCCGCTTCTCCGAGACGCCCGCCGCCTACCGCCTGCCCCCGCCCGAGTTGGACGAGCATCGGACCGAACTCCGCAAGTGGCTGGAGGACGGAGTGGGGGACGATCCGGAGGACGAGAATGCCTGAGAAACCGAATGCGCCCCAGTACCCGACCGCCCTCGGTGCGTCCTCCCTGGAGAGCATCACCCTGCTCGGCCAGGACCTCGCGACCGAGGTGATGGGCGAGGTCGGATTCGGCGAGCTGGCGTTCTGGCTGGCCACCCAGCGCCGCCCCACCGCCGGGGAGACACGGGTGTTCGAGGCGGTGCTCGCCGCACTCGCCGACCACGGCTTCACCCCGACCGCCATAACGGCCCGGCTGACATACCTGTCAGCCCCCGACTCGATACAGGGAGCCATCGCCGCAGGGCTTCTCGGCGGCGGCTCCCGCTTCCTCGGCGTGACCGAGGACTGCGGCCGCTTCCTGCACGACGCCCTGTCAACTCTGGAGAACGGCCACCCGACCGACGAGGCCGGCTGGGACGAACTCGCCCTGGCCACCGTACGCTCCCGAAGAGAGGCCCGGGGGCTCATCCCCGGCCTCGGACACCACGTCCACAAACAAGGTGACCCCCGCACTCCGAGGCTGTTCCAACTCGCCACGGAGGAAGGGCTGTTCGGCCCGCACCTGTCGCTGTTCGCGGCCATCGGCCGGGTCCACGCCCAGGTGCTGGGCAGCACCCTGCCGCTCAACGGCGCCGGAGTCTGCGGTGCCGCACTCGCCGACCTCGGCCTCCCGCTGGAACTGCTGCGCGCCTTTGCCCTCCTCGCCCGCACGGCCGGCCTCATCGGCCAGCTCGCCGAGGAGATCCGCAACCCCGTCGCGAACGACATCTTCCTGTCGGTGGACCTGAACAACCGGCCCGTCCCGCCGCAGCCCCGCGACGACCCACGCCCCGCGGGGCACGCGTGACCTCACTGTCCGGGGCCGGGTCCACGAGGGCCCGGCCCCGCGACGGCGGCAGCGACCTGGGGCGGCGGTTCCACTGAAAGGAGCGAGCCCCCTCGGAGGAAGCGAACGCTCTGGGCCCGGTGCGGGTCCGGTGGAGCAGCGGTTGGTGTGGGTGGCCGGTGCACAGAGGCGCGCCAGGCGCCGGAGCCGGACTCATCGCCGCCTCGCCGCCCAATGCGTCGATCGGGGCGGAGCTCTCCTTCTGTCGCACCGGCTCCCCGCTGAGCCGCTCCAGGACCCGGTGCCGTGCGTGCTGCGCGTCGACACGTACGACGACGGCGTGGCCCTCATCAACAGCTCGCCGTTCGGCGACGGCACCGCGATCTTCACCCGGGACGGCGGCGCCGCCCGCCGCTTCCAGCTGGAGATCGAGGCCGGCATGGTCGGCGTCAACGTCCCGATCCCGGTCCCCGTCGGCTACCACTCCGAGCCTGTGGCGAGGGGGAGGCTGTGCACCGGCCGCCCCCTCGCCGTCGTATCAGCTGGGGCGCATCAGCTGGAGCGGTCGGACAAGCCGAGCGTGCCACGGTGTCGAGCGGGCCCACGATCACTTCGGCCGCCTCGACGTGATCGTCAACAACGCGGGCTACGGACTGTTCGGCGCCGTGGAGGAACTGCCGAACAGGCCGTGCGCGACCAACTGGAAACCAACCTCTTCGGCGCTCTGTGGGTCACCCGGGCGGCCCTGCCCCACCTGCGGGAGCAGGGCTCCGGCCACATCGTGCAGATGTCCTCCACCGGCGGTGTGGCGGCCTGGCCGCTGCTCGGCGGCCGCCACGCCTCCAAGTGGGCCCTGGAGGGCCTGGCCGAATCGCTCGCCCAGGAGGTCTCCGGCCTCGGCATCAAAGTGACACTGGTCGAGCCCGGCGCCTATGCCACCGACTGGGGCGGTCCTTCCGCCGTCCACGTCTCCGCCAACCCCGCCCACGACGGCGTTCGCGAACAACGCGACGCGTTCGTCCAGAGCCTCGACTTCGGCGACCCCACCGCCGCAGGCGAGGCGCTGTTGGAGATCGTCGACTCCGACAACCCGCCGCTGCGCGTCTTCTTCGGCACCCAGGGCAATCACATGCTCCGACAGGTCCACGCCGACCGGCTCAAGACCTGGGCCGACTGGGGCGACCTGTCGATCCGGGCGCAGGGCGGACAGGCCGCGTGACCGAGCCGGACCTCTGCGCACCAGTCGACGACCCGCTCGACCGGCCGTGCAGGTCGGGGCGATGGCGTGGGCGTGGCCGCTCCAGGTGACAGGGATGCGGGCCACTGCCGTCCTCGCACAGCGTGGAAGTGAGTTTGATTTTCCTACTCACGGATCTATAGTGACAGTCCAGATTCCATACCGACCGGTAGGGCTGATGAGGCCAGGGAGGCTCCCATGAGGGATGCAGTGATCGTTGAGGCCGTGCGTACCCCAATTGGCAAGGGCAAGCCGGGCGGTGCGCTGTCGTCCGTGCACCCCGTCGAACTGCTCGCACACACCTTGCGCACGCTGGTCGAACGCAGTGGGATCGACCCAGCGCTGGTGGACGACGTGGTCGGCGGCACCGTTGACCAGGTCGGCGAGCAGGCGATGAACACCACCCGCTACGCCGTACTGTCGGCGGGCTTCCCTGAGACGGTCCCGGCGACCACCGTGGACCGCCAGTGCGGCTCCTCCCAGCAGGCCGTGCACTTCGCCGCGCAGGGCGTCATCGCCGGCGCCTACGACCTCGTCATCGCCTGCGGCGTCGAGTCGATGAGCCGGGTCCCGATGTGGTCGAACGTGCCGCCGGGCGCCGATCCGTTCGGTCCGGGCATTGCCGCCCGCTACCCGGAGGGGCTCCCGCCGCAGGGCGTCAGCGCCGAACTGATCGCCGCGCGCTGGAAGCTGGACCGCGAGACGATGGACGCCTTCTCCGCCAACTCGCACGCCAAGGCCGCGCGGGCCTGGGAGGCCGGCCTCTTCGACGCCGAAACCGCGCCGCTGACCACGCCTGAGGGACGGCTCACCAGGGACGAAAGCGTGCGCCCGACCACCACGCCGGAGATCCTGGCCGGCCTGCGGCCCGCGTTCGAGGACGAGGGGTTCGCCCGCCGCTTCCCGCAGATCGACTGGTCGGTCACGGCCGGCAACAGCAGCCCGACCAACGACGGCGCGGCGGCTGTGCTGATCACCAGCAGCGAGACCGCCGCGCGGCTCGGCCTGCGGCCCCTCGCCCGACTGCACAGCTTCGCCGTCACCGGCTCCGACCCGCTCCTGATGCTGACGGGCGTCATCCCGGCCACGGAGAAGGTGCTGCGGCGGGCGGGGCTCGGCCTGGACGACATCGATCTCTTCGAGGTCAACGAGGCATTCGCCAGCGTCCCGCTCGCCTGGCTCGCCGAAACAGGCGCGGACCAGGCCCGCGTCAACGTCCACGGTGGCGCGATCGCCCTCGGCCACCCGCTCGGCGCGAGCGGAGCGCGCCTGATGACGACGCTCGTTCACGCCATGCGGGAGCGGGGCGCGCGCTACGCCCTGCAAACGATGTGCGAGGCGGGCGGGCTGGCCAACGCGACGGTACTGGAGCGCATCTGAGCTCGGCTCTCAGCGGCGCGAGGAATCACGCGCCGACCGTGGCGCGTGTCATGGTGACTGCCGGCCGTCGCGATGACCGTGGGGCCGTGGAACTTCGAAATGCCAAGCGCGCGGTGTCGCCCGTCTCGGCGAGTCCAGGCAGTCCGGGTGCCTTCATGACCGTTGCCGCGCGGTAGGCGGAATGCAGTAACCATCGAGCGCGTCCTTCCGGCGCTGCCGGGCAAGGCTTCAGCGTTGCCCGGCAGCGCCGGAACGACGCGCTCGATGTCTGGTTCGTGGCGATCTGCCGGCTCGGCGTCGACCGAGGGAGCGTGGCGGGCGCGGCTTCCAGGATCATGGAGTTCTCCACGCCCCGTGATCCGGGTGGAAGACCGCGCCTGCCGACGCATCGTCCCTGGTCCCGCGTGCCCTTGACCGCGTGTGCGGTGCCGGCCGGAGCGACCTCGCCCTGGCGGTCGGTGAGTGGATCACCGATGCCCCCGCGCGCGTCCTCGACCGGCCCGGCATCCGCCCCGATCTGCTCCAGCCACGATGGGCGCTGCCCTCGGAGACCGCGGCGCCCGCACCCACGCATCCCTCCAACTCGCCGCCCGGGGCCCGGAAGAACCGTCCTTCACCACGGAGCTCATGGTCAGCGAACTGATGACCAACGCCATCCGCCACGGCAGAGCCCCCATACAGCTGCGGATGATCCTTTGATCCACCCTGACGTGCGAGGTCTGCGACGCCGTCAGCACCGCCCGCACCTGCGCCATGCCCGGGTCTGCGACGAAGGCGGCCGCGGCCTGCTCCTGGTCGCCCGGCTGGCCGAGCGCTGGGGCGCACGGCACGGCGGCGAGGCCAAGGTCATCTGGGCCGAACAGGCCCTCCCGGGCAGAGCCGGCTCCGAACTCAGACCTGTGACTGCGGACTTGAGACCGTGGAGAGACGAGATCACCACCCGGGGCCGGCTCGGGGCTCGCGGAGCACGCTCAGTCGATGAGGGCGGACCGACCTTTCGGCTCGTGTCCTTCGCGTCGCAGTCTGGAAGGTGACGTGTCGAACCAACGACGTACCGCACGAGTGAGGCTGGACTGTTCCTGCATCCCCAGGCCGGCCGCGATCTGCGAGAAGGACAGGTCGGTCGTCGTGATCAAGTCCAGGGCCTGACTCCTGCGTACACGATCGACGACGCCGGAGAAGGTCGTGCCCTCCTTGGACAGGGACCGCTGCAGTGAACGCGGGTGGAGACTCAGCAGGCGCGCGACTTTCGACAGGTCCGGACCGCTGGATCCGAGCTGTTCGCCGAGAATCGCCGCGACCAGGTCCGACATCGGCACGTGCTGGTGGCCGAAGTGCGTTTCGAGATGGTCCATCGCGATGTCGTGAAGCAGGTCGTCGCCGCCGCTGACCGGTGTCGAGAACAGTTGGCTCGGGACGCGCAGGACCGCGCTCGGACAGTCGAATCTGACCTCGGCCCCGAAGTACTTCCGGTAGGAGCTTTCCTGTGCCAGGCGAGCGTGTGGAAGCAGGACCGAACGAAGTCCGTAGGGTGCGTCGCCGTGGATCAGCATCAGGACTCGGTGGACGATCCCGATGCCGTAGTCGATCGCCTGTGGGGATGGGTTGATGCCCGTGGTCGTGTAGCGAAGGCCGACCACACCGGGACTTCCCAGCGGATCGTCGGTTTCCTCGAGTGAGAGGGCCGGGCTGTAGACGAACAGGTACCGGCACGCGCACTCGACGGCCTCGCCGATCGTGCGTGCGTTCTCCATGGCGATCGCCAGCGGTCCCAGCACATGCAGATCCTGCTGCGCCGCCATCCTCAACCCGAGGTCCGGAAGCGCGAATCGGCCGGCCGTTTCCTCGAGAACGCGCTCGACCAGTCGGAGACGGACGAACGAGTTGCCCTCGGCGATCCTCGCCTCGTCGAAGCCATATGCCGCGAGGAGTTCGGGGCCCGAGCCGCCGATCTCGGTGACGAGCGCGGACAGCCCCTGCAGGGCAGAGCACCGGACAGGTAGATCGGTGTCACGCAAGGACAAATCCTTGTCGCCTCAGGGCAAGTACCGGAATGTTTCGACGAAGCAAACTACGAGTTACGACCGAGAGGACAGCTTCTATCGAGTTGGAGCCGAAGTGACTGTCGCCCCGTCCATGCTAAGCCCCGCCGACCTGCTGACACCCGAAGAGTTGGACGTCCGCTGGAGGCTCGCCGTCCGCGACCGCCTCGTCTCCATGGACCTGCAGCTCACCGGGCCGGTCGAGCGCTTCGGATCTGCTGAGGAGCTGGACCTCGGAGACCTTCTCATCACCGACTGGGTGTGCCCGCGGGTCGAAGGGACCCGAGGCCGAAACGCGGTGCGTCAGGACGATGACGCGCTGCTGCTCCTCGCCGCCAGGGCCGGCCAACAGATCATCGAGACTTCTGACGAGACCGTCGTCCTGCGACCAGGAACGGTTCTCATCATGAGCACCCGCACCACCGGGCGGTTCGTCATACCGGATCACCTGGCCAAACGAACGGTCCGGGTGCCCATGAGCGCCCTTTCCCCGTTCGACGCGGGGGGCGGTGCACCCGGTTGCCTGCTCCAGGACACGGCTCAGAACCCTTTGGCCAACCTCCTCCACGGCTTCCTCATGAGCATGGACCGCCGCATCGGGCGGATGTCCGCGGCCGAGGTCGAGGGAGCGCGCAACGCCCTCCTCGTCCTCATCGCCGGCATGATCCGTGCGGGTCGACCCCACATCGGCGACGACGAGTTCCTGCAGTTGTTCCGACGGCGGCTGGAAGACTGGATCATCGGCCATCTCGCCGGTGGACCGATCAGAGTCGCCGACCTCGCCGCCGCCCACAGCGTTTCTCCGAGGACGGTCCACCGGGCCTTCGCGTCGACCGGGGACACCGTCGGGGCGGTCATCCGCATGCACCGCCTGGCCGCGGCCAGAGGCGACCTGGTGAACACGAACCTCTGCATTGCCGCGATCGCGCACCGGTGGGGCTTCTGCGATGCCAGCCACTTCGGACGGGAGTTCCGTCGGGAGTTCTCGCTGTCGCCCGGCGACTACCGGGAAGCCCACGGATGCGCCTGACCGTCTCCTCGTAGCCGTGGCACAGCCGTACCACCCCGCGGCGCGATCCTTCTATGAGCCCTCACAGGCATTCGTGGATTCTGGGCCCGACACCACCACTCACGAGTGTCGGATCACTCCGAGTGAACCTCCACACGACCGACGGACCATCGCGAGCGAATCGGAAGATCACATGAATCGAGAAGACATCGAGTTCAAGGGCGAGGGCGGCGTCACCCTCCGGGGCTGGTTCTATCCGGCCAGGAACACCAGCACGCCGGCACCGGTCGTGGTCCTGGCGCACGGGCTGTCATGCGTCAAGGAGATGCACCTCGACGACTATGCCGTGGTCTTCTCCGATGCCGGCCTCAACGTGCTCGCCTACGATCACCGGAACTTCGGCGACAGTGAGGGAACTCCCCGTCAGGAGGTCGACCCGGTCCTGCAGTACCGGGATTTCCGGAACGCGATCACCTACGCCACCACCCGCCCCGACGTGGACACGTCGAAGATCGGCATCTGGGGCTCCAGCTTCTCCGGTGGACACGTCCTCATGGTCGCGGCGATCGACAAGAGGGTGAAGGCCGTCGTCTCCCAGGTGCCGTTCATCACCGGTCCGCGCACCCTGAGCCGGGCGATCCGGCCGGACTTCATCCCGGTCTTCCGTGCGATCCAGGAGGGCGACCGACTCAACCGGTTCACCGGCGGAGAGCCCGCTGTGCTCCCGGTCGTCGCGGCCGACCCCACGGCGCAGGCCGTGATGCCCGCGGCCGACGCCTACGAGTGGTTCAGCAAGACGTCGGCGGACCGGGCGCCCAACTGGAAGAACGAACTGACGGCTCGAAGCATGGAAATGGTGACCGAGTACGCCCCGGGTACCTTCATCAGCCGCATCGCGCCGACCCCGCTCCTGATGATCGTGGCCGACAACGACAGGGTGGCACCGTTCGAGTTGGCCCTCGACGCGTACGCGGAGGCCCGGGAGCCGAAGCAGATCATCGTCAAGCAGGGCGGCCACTTCGACTTCTACAGCGGCCCCGGCTTCGACGAGCTCTCCGCAGCCGCACGGGACCACTTCGTCAAGCACCTCCGGGACTGAGCCCCCCTCCCGAGCCGCATCGACGAGCCGCACCTTCCGTCACCGATCCATCCATCGAGGAGCCGCAATGCCGTACTGGGAGATCTTCACCCCCGAGAACGCCTTCACCCCGCAGGACAAGGAACAGCTGTCCCAGAGGATCACCTCGCTCTACACGGACTACGCCTATGACCTGCCGAAGTTCTATGTCGTCGTCCTGTTCAAGGACATGCCGGCGGACACCATGTACGTCGGTGGTAAGGCAAACAACAACTTCATACGGATCCGCGTGGACCACATCGCCCGGCAGATGGACGACCCCGAGATGCGGTTCCTGTGCATGGAGGTCATCGAGGAGAAGCTGGCACCGTTGGTCAAGGAGCGCGGCTACGACTGGGAGGTCCACATCGACGAGACCCCCATGGACCTCTGGCGCGTCCAGGGCCTCGTTCCGCCTCCGCCGGAGTCCGACACCGAGAAGCTCTGGGCCAGGGAGAACCAGCCCGTCCCCTACGAGCTGACCGGCTGACCCCTGACCGAGGTCCCGAGGCATCGTGAGGTGCTGTCGACCGTGCGTGCCCCGGGACCTCATCCATCTCCGGAGGATCCGTCTGAGGAGCCCGTGACGACCACAGCGCGTACCACCCGCGGCGAGGGCATCCGCTACCGCGTCGACCGGCCGACCTTCGCGGGCATCATGCGTGATCTGCGGATCCCGGGGGCGATCCGGGAGCCGGGGACAGGATTCCCCGCATCGGCCTGCCGACAACTGACGCAGGCCGATGCGGGGAGAGTGTCGCCGCGGACGGCTGTCCCGTCTGCTCGTCTTCGGTTCACTGACCTGCCAGGTAACCGAGAGCGCGGGGCGGGGCTGCTCGGCCTGCACCGCACGTACGGTGACGCGATCCGGTTCGTGGTGGTGAACGTTCGTGAGGCACACCCTGGCGCCGACACTCCGCAGCCACGCATGATCGACGAGAAGACGCGTCACGCGCGCGCTCTCAGGAGCCACCGCGGCTTCGGCTTCGGCTTCGGCTTCGGCTTCGGCTTCGGCTTCGAGGTCGCCGTCGACGGCATCGACGGCACTGTACTTTTCCGCTCCCTGCCGAGCGAACGGCGCGTCGCGCCGACCGTCGCGATCACTTCGGCACTCTGCGCTGCCGCTGTCTCCGCGGGGTTGCTCGTCCTGCGGTGAGCCGTATCCACCGCTCCAGCCGCCACGGTGGTGCTTCAGAGCAACGTGGCGCTCGCGTACCAGCGCTCGGCGCACTCGTTCTATGAGTCACCGAGCGTGCGTTCATAACGTGACTTCGCCGCCGACGTGCGCAATGCCGCGTCGGCCGACAACACCGCAACCGGAGGTACCTAGTGACCACTGACACCCACTCCTCGCCGGCCGCACCCGTCCGCGCCACGGTCTTCGTCGGTCGCTGGCCGAATGTCCCGGCCGAGGAGTTTCCCGGCGTACCGAACGGCACCTTCTCGCCCACCACGGCCACGCTCGTGAGCGGCGCCACCGAGGTGGTCCTGATCGACGCGCTCTACCTCAAGGACGACGTCCGCGACCTCGGTGACCTGATCGAGCGCACCGGCAAAAAGCTCACGACGATCTACATCACCCACGATCACGCCGATCACTACCTGGGCTGCGGACCGCTCCTGGAGCGGTTCCCGGAGGCGAAGGCCGTGGCGCTGCCCCACGTGGTCGAGTCCATGAAGCAGAACATGCAGCTTCAGATGGAGCAGTGGCGCATGCTGTTCGGCGACACCTGCATCACGGCGGAGCCGCTTCCGGAGCCGCTCGAAGGCGACACGCTGTACGTCGACGGATCTCCCCTGCACATCATCGAGGTGAAGCAGGCCGACATCCATCCCACGAGCATCGTGCACATCCCCGAGATCGACGTCGTCGTGGCCGGTGACTCCATCTACAACGAGATCCACCCGATGCTCGGCCTGTCGACGCCCGATGAGTGGCAGGACTGGCTCGAGACCGTCGACACCGTGGAGAGCCTCCGCCCGCGCATGATCGTGTCCGGACACCGCAGGCCCGACGGCGACGACCACGCGGTCGAGACCATGATCGCCCAGACCCGCGCCTACATCCAGGACTTCGCGGCTGCCTCCGAGATCGCGAAGGACGCCGAAGAGCTGGTGGCCACCATGGTGGAGAAGTACCCGCACCACGGCAACGTCTGGACGCTCCAGTTCTCCGCCGGCGCGGCGATCGCGAATCGCGATGCTGCTGAGTGACCGAGCCTGTCACCCGAAGCCCGCACTGTTGCCTTCGCGTTGAAACGCGCCACACCACGATAGGTGACCTCACCATGAAATTCGCCTCTCTGCCCGACCGTCGCGCCGCATCCACTCCGGATGGGCCCGCGGTTGCCGACGGGCGACAGTCGCTCACCGATGCCCAGTTCCTGACCCGTGTCCGGGCTGCTGCTCGTCACCTTCAGGACCTTGGGATCGGTACTGGCGATGTCGTGGCGCTCAAGCTGAGGAACCGCGTCGAGTTCGTGCTTCTGCTGTTCGCGGTCTGGCGGCTCGGGGCGACCGTCACCCCGGTCAATCCGAGCCTGACCGAGGGTGAGGTCGCACGGCAGCTCCACGACTCGGGCGCACGCGTGCTGGTAGTCGAGGACGGCACGACCGCTGCAGGCGTCGCCACGCTGGCCGTCGACGACCTGTACGGAGAGGCGGTGGGGTCGGGTCCGACGCCGCAGCTGGACTCGACCGCGCCGGCACTCCTGATCTACACCAGCGGAACGACGGGCGTACCGAAGGGCGTGATGCTCGACCACTCCAACATCGACGCGATGACGGCGATGGGGTGCCAGGCGATCGAGGCCGGGCCGGCCGACCGCTGCTTGCTGATCCTGCCGCTCTTCCACGTCAACGCCATCGTGATCAGCGTGCTCATGCCGCTGGTCGCAGGCGGCAGTGTCTTCATCACCGACCGGTTCGACCCCAAGACCTTCTTCGATCTCGTCGAGCGGGAGCGACCCACCTACTTCAGTGCCGTGCCCACGATCTACAACGTGCTCGAGGCGCTGCCGGCCGACGTTCGACCCGACACGTCCTCGCTGCGTTACGGCACGTGCGGCGCAGCACCCGCCTCCGCCGGGTTGCCGATCCGATTCGAGGCTCGGTACGGCTTCCCCATCATCGAGGGTTACGGACTGTCCGAAGGAACCTGCTTCTCCACCGTCAACCCCGTCGCGGGTCCGCGCCGGGCGGGCACCGTGGGGGTTGTCGTCCCGGGGCAGGAGCTCCGGATCGTCGACGAGCAGGGCAACGAGCTGGCGACCGGCATCGATGGTGAGGTCATCGTGCGTGGCCCCAACGTCATGCGTGGTTATCTCGGTCGGCCGGAAGACACGGCGAAGACGATCGTGGACGGCTGGCTGTACACGGGCGATGTAGGCCACCTGGACGCGGACGGCTACCTGACCCTGGTCGGGCGATCGAAAGACATGGTCATCCGCGGTGGCGAGAACATCTACCCCAAGGAGATCGAGGACGTCCTCACGGCTGACCCGTCCGTCCTCGAGGCCGCCGTCATCGGTGTGCCTGACGACAAGTGGGGAGAGGTGGTGGTCGCCTACGTCCAGCCGCGACCTGGTACGACTGTTCACCCCGCGGCTCTGGAAGCGCTGACCGCGCAACACCTCAGCGGCTACAAGCGGCCGACGTCGTTCTTCGTGGTCGACGCCCTCCCCAGGAACGCCGTCGGCAAGATCGACAAGCCCCGGTTGCGGGCCGCTCACGCCGCAGCCCTGTCATCCCACTGACCACCGGCAGATGCTCGGTCATCGAGGGCTCGCCGTCTTCGAAGGTCGGGTGGCCCACGGGGCGAGATTCCCTCCCGCCACCCGCTCGTCTTCGAAGGTGCCGGCCGGAGGGGCCGTCGTGACGCTTCAGGGGCATGCTCCTGCCGATGGACGACCGCGGGGCAAGGGGCGAGCATCTGGCGAACGGTTCCATGTCCCGCACCGCGTCCGACCGCCGCAACTCACCACGGCCTGCGCGACCGACGACCCTGCCTGCATCTTGGCAGCGCACATTGGCCATCGCGGCGCCCCACGACGGGGGATGGCGCGGAGGCGGTCAGGAGGCGGTCAGAAGCCGGCTCACCCAGACTGAGCGCATGCGAGCCGGTGAGACCCCCGGCAGAACTTCGGCCACCGCCGACGCCCGATCGGACGAGCTGTCTTCTGATCCGGATCGGTGGTGGCCTTGGGCGTGATCGCCCTCGCGCCACCGATGGTGTCCTTGGGCGTGATCGCCCTCGCGCGGCCGATGGTGTCCTTGGACACCACGATCGTTGACATCGCTCTGCCCTCGGCCAGCGGGGATTGGGGGCGTTCGATGACAGCCGCCAGTGAGTGATTACCGCATACACGCTTTACACGCTCGCGTTCGGGAGTCTGCCTGCGGGCGGTCGGATCGCCGACATGGTCGGACGCAAGCGGACCTAGCTTGTGGGCCTGGTCGACTTCGCGCAGCGTCCGCCCTGGCGGCGCCGCGACGGGCGCCGGCCTGTTCTTCGCGGCGCGTGCCTGCAGGGGGCCGAGCGGCAGGGTGCTTACCCGCCGGACGGGGTGACGCTCACAGCGGCCCCGCCGGCGATGCAGGTGCCCTACCGAGCCGCTCAGCGGTGGCTGGTTGCCCAACACGCGGGCCGCTTCGATGCCCTGGATGTTTCATCGAGGGCCTGGCCTTGAGGACGCCTGGTCTCCCGACAGCGGCGATCCAACGGCAGGCGTCCGGCGTCGCGGCCTACCGGGGATCGGCCGAGCCCCGGTAGGCACAGTGCACGAGATCGTCACCCGCGCCGATCCGGGGCCGATGGTGATGGCGCACCGGATCGCCAAGCGCCGCCGGGAGGCGTGGGTTCGAACTGCCGGAGCGAGGCAGGCACACTCAGGGAGGTCTGGCAGGCCGACCATCCCCAACTCGACATCCGGGTGCTCGACTTCTCCGGAAACCGGGGCGCCCGTGGCTGACCCAAGCACGACGTGGCCGTGATGGGAGAGAGCCGACGTCGTTCGTCAACCTGCGGTCGCGGACCGGTGGTCGGTGCCCAGCATGGCCAGCACCAGCGTCGCGTAGCGGCGGCCGAGGCTGACGGGAGTGTGGTGGCCGCCGGGGGCGTACCACCGGCTGACGTCGACGCCGAGGGAGAGTACCGCCAGCGCGACACCGCCCGGATCCTCGGTGCGGAACGCCCCTGACGCGATGCCGGCCGCGATCTCGTCGAGCACCACTTCCTCGGTGCGGCGGCGGAGCCGGAGGATCTCAGCACGGTGGTCCGGCGCGAGTGCGCCGAGCTCGTACTGGACGACGCGGGCCAGCTGGTGGTGGCGGGCGTGCCAGGCGGTGTAGTCGTGAACCAGCGCCCGTAGCCGTCCGACCGCCGTCACCTCCTCCCCCAGGGCGCGTTCCACTGCGGCCAGTGCGCTGCGGTGGCCGGCGAGGCTGATCGCGTAGAGGAGGTCTTCTTTCGTGCGGTGGTGTGCGTAGACGGCCGACGGGCTCATCCCGGCGGCGGCGGCGATGTCTCGGGTGGAGGCTCCGTGGTAGCCGCGGGCGGCGAAGGCCGTGAGTGCCGCCTCCAGGATGCGCCGGGAGCCGGGGCCGGCCTCGCCCCACAGGTCGTCGGTTGCGCTGGTTGTCACGCGCCCATTCTTGCGGATCACGTCTGTCGGTCCACTCAGCTGATGGTGAGGCCGCCGTCGACGGTGAGGGTGGTGCCGGTGACGTAGCTGGAGGCGTCGGAGGCGAGGAAGACCACGGCGGCGGCGAGTTCCTCGGGTTCGCCGGTGCGGGGAAGCGGGATGCGGCGGACGATGTCGTCGATGTTGTCGGCGTCCTGACGGGCGGTCATTTCGGAGGCGAAGTAGCCGGGGGCGAGGGCGTTGACACGGATGTTCTTGCGGTGGCTCCACTGGGCGGCCAGGTCGCGGGTGAGACCGAGCAGGCCCGCCTTGGAGGAGGAGTAGCCGGCCTGCGGCAGGCCGGTGTTGACCAGGCCGAGGACGCTGGCGATGTTGACGATGGAGCCGCCGCCGGTCATCACCTGGGCTGCCGCCCGGGCCATCCAGTAGGCACCCATGAGGTTGGTGTCGATGATGCGCCGGAAGTGCTCCGGTGTCTCCCGGCTGGCAGGGACCGCATCGGCCACGCCGGCGTTGTTGACCAGGACGCCGACGTGGCCGAAGTCCGCGGCGGCCGCCGCGACCGCGTGACAGTCGTCGGGCGAGGCGACGTCGGCCTTGACGCACAGGGCGCGGCGGCCCGCGGCCTCGACGAGGCGGGCGGTGTCGGCGAGCCGGTCGGTGCGTCGGGCGGCCAGGACGACGTCGGCCCCGGCTTCGGCGAGGGCCTGGGCGAAGGCGACGCCAAGACCGGAGGAAGCGCCGGTGACGATGGCGACGCGGTCGTCGAGACGGAAACGGTCGAGGATGTTCACAGGGGCTCCAGAGAGGTCAGATGGACAGGCCGCCGTCGACGGGCAGCACGGCACCGGTGATGTAGCCGGCCTCCTCGGAGGCAAGGAAGGCGACAGCCGCGCACATCTCGCTCGGGTCGCCGAAGCGGCCCATCGGGATGCCGGCAGTCAGCTCGGCGCGCTTCTCGGCGGGGACGGAAGAGACCATGCGGGTCTCCGCGTTGGGGGAGATGGCGTTCACGGTGACGCCGAAGCGGGCGAGCTCTTTGGCGGCGGTGCGGGTGAAGCCGATGATCCCGGCTTTGGCGGTGGCGTAGTTGGACTGGCCGATGTTGCCGTGCAGGCCGGAGTAGGAGGTGACGTTGACGACCCGGCCATAGCCCTGTGCACGGAAGTGGGGGACGCACGCCCGGGTGAACCGGAAGGTGCCGCCCGCGTGGACGGCCAGGACGGCGTCCCAGTCGTCGTCGGTGAGCTTCCACAGGACGCCGTCGCGCAGGATCCCGGCGTTGTTGATCAGGACGTCGACGCGGCCGGTCTCGGCCAGCGCGGTGGCGACGACACGCTCCGCTTCAGTGCTGGAGGTGACGTCCGCGGCCACCCACAGAGCGTCCAACTCCTTCGCCACCGCGCGGAGTTCGTCCCCGTCTCGGTCGACCAGGACCACGTCCGCGCCCGAAGTGCGCAGGTGGCGACCGAGTTCGAGGCCGATGCCGCGGGCTGCGCCGGTGATGATCACGGTGCGGCCGGTGAAGTCGAAGGTGAGGTTGCCCATCGGGCGCTCCAATCCGGAAGACGAGGTGTCCATGGGCCTTACAGGCCGAGGTCGCGGCCGATGAGTTCCTTCATGATTTCGTTCGAGCCGGCCCAGATCTTGGTGACGCGGGCGTCCTGCCAGGCTCGAGCGACCCGGTATTCGTTCATGTAGCCGTACCCGCCGTGCAGTTGGACGCAGGCGTCGAGGACCTCGTTCTGCACCTGGGCGGTCCACCACTTGGCCTTGGCCGCGTCCACCGCCGAGAGCCGGCCCGTGACGTGGGCCGCGACGCACTGGTCGACGAAGGCCTGGGTCACCTCGATCTGGGTGACCATCTCGGCCAGCCGGAACTTGTTGTACTGGAAGGAGCCGACGGACTGGCCGAAGGCCTTCCGCTCCTTCGCATACTCCAGCGTCTCGTCCAGGATCTGCGCGGCGTGGGCCAGGTTGAGCACGGCGGCACCGATCCGCTCCTGCGGGAGCCGCTCCATCATGTGGATGAAGCCGCGGTCGACTTCGCCGATGACGTTGGCGCCCGGGACGCGCACGTCGTGGAAGAACAGCTCGGCGGTGTCGGCCTCGTGCTGGCCGACCTTGTCCAGCTTGCGCCCGCGCTCGAAACCGGGCATGTCCGTCTCCACGGCGAACAGCGTGATGCCCTTGGCGCCCTTCTCCGGGCTGGTGCGAGCTGCGACGACCACAAGGTCGGCGCCGAAGCCGTTGGTGATGAAGGTCTTGGAGCCGTTGAGGGTCCAGTTCTCGCCGTCGCGCACGGCCGTGGTCCGCAGGGCCGCAAGATCGGAACCTGCCGAGGGCTCGGTCATACCGATCGCGGTGACCAGTTCACCCGCGCAGAACCGCGGCAGCCAGCGCTCACGCTGCTCCTCGGTGGTCAGCTCGACCAGGTAGGGGGCGACGACCTCGCAGTGGATGGTGAACGAGGAGGCGAACGCCACCGACAGCCTGGCGAATTCCTCGTGCAGAACCGCGGTGAAGCGATAGTCGCCCGCCTCGCTGCCGCCGTACTGCTCCGGTATCAGCAGCCCGAGCAGTCCTTGCCGCCCGGCGGCCTTCCACGCGTCGCGGTCGATCGCACGCTGCTGGATGAACTCCTCCTGGCGCGGTCGCAGCTCGCGCTCCACGAATGCCCGGACGGAGGTCCGGAAGGCCTCGTGGTCGGCATCGAAGACAGTACGGCGCACAGGAGCTCCTCGTCGCTCGACGGAAATAGGAAGCAGGAAGCAGGAAGCAGGAAGTAAGCGAGTGCATAGTAACTATGCGAGTGCTTAGTTTTCTTAGGCGAGTCGATTCCGTCAACCCCGTCTGCGAGGCAGGCGGACATGACGTACGCCACGGGGGTCCTCCATCGCACGCAGTGGGTTCCGCCGGCGGTTCCCCATCAACTGCCCACACATCAACCGTGTTGACGGGCCTGGTCGAGCGGTGTGATGGGGTGCCATGCCCGCAGGCAGGCGCGGATCGGTGGCGTGCTCGCTCCGCAGTGCCGCCGAACGTCTGTATGCGATTGCCTCGGTCGCCGAAGGCATGCGGGAGGACGGCGGGCCGGGCGAGGCGCTCACCGAGGTACCCGAACCAAGACGAAACGGGCAGGAGTCGTCTGGCGCGGACGTACCACGGCGAGGCGCGATCGTCCTATGGCGTACCTGTTCCGGGTGGCTACCTTGCTGATGTAGTCCCTGTTCTGCCGGAGCTTGAGAGCCGCTCGCCCGGACAGCACCCACCGCCAGATCTCCGAGAAGAGCACTCAGATGCCCGAAGCCGTGATTGTGTCCTACGCCCGCTCGCCGATCGGTCGGGCGTTCAAGGGGTCGCTGAAGGAGATGCGCAGCGACGATCTCGCCACCCAGGTGATCGCTGCGGCGCTCGCCAAGGTCCCGGGACTCGACCCCGACGAGATCGGAGACCTGATCCTCGGCTGCGGTCTTCCCGGTGGCGAACAAGGCTTCAACCTGGCGCGCAACGTCGCGGTCCAACTGGGCTACGACAACCTGCCGGGCACCACGGTGACCCGCTACTGCTCATCGTCGCTGCAGACGACGCGGATGGCCTTCCACGCGATCAAGGCAGGCGAAGGTTCGGCCTACATCTCGGCGGGCACGGAGGCCGTGTCCCGGTATGTCAACGGCAACTCGGACTCCTGGCCGGACACGCAGAATCCCGCGTTCGGCGTCGCTCAGGCACGCTCGGCCGCCAGGCAGGCGAGCCACGAGGCCTGGACCGACCCTCGTGAGTCGGCACTGGTGCCCGACGTGTACATCAGCATGGGTGAAACCGCGGAGAACGTCGCCTCCCTCACGGGCATCGGTCGCGAAGAGCAGGACCGGTGGGCGGTTCGTTCGCAGCACCGAGCCGAGGAGGCCGTCGCGCGCGGCCACTTCCGCAAGGAGATCACCCCGATCACCCTGCCCGACGGCTCGATCGTGACCGCGGACGACTGCCCGCGGCCCGGGACTACGCTCGATGCGGTCTCCGCGCTCAAGCCGGTCTTCCGCGAGAAGGGCTCCGTCACCGCCGGCAACTCGTGCCCGCTCAACGACGGAGCGGCGGCCCTCGTCATCATGTCCGATGTCCGGGCGCGTGAACTCGGCCTGCAGCCGCTGGCCCGCATCATCTCCACCGGCGTGACCGCTCTCTCGCCGGAGATCATGGGCCTCGGCCCCATCGAGGCCACCCGTCAGGCACTCGACCACGCAGGCCTGACCATGAGCGACGTCGATCTCGTCGAGATCAACGAAGCATTCGCCGTGCAGGTGCTCGGCTCTGCACGGGTGTTGCAGATCGACGAGGACAAACTCAACGTTTCGGGTGGGGCCATCGCGTTGGGCCACCCCTATGGGATGACCGGAGCGCGGATCACCGGATCGCTCATCAACAACCTTCAGGCCCATGACAAGCAGATCGGCCTGGAGACGATGTGCGTCGGCGGCGGGCAGGGCATGGCCATGCTGATCGAGCGGCTCGCCTAGGGCGTAGCCCGTCGGTCCCGGCACGCGCAGAGATCCATACAGTCGCGCGACGCGGCCGGATCGACCGCGGCCGCCTCAGGCCGAACTTTCGCCGAGGCGGGCCGGCTCGGCCTCTACGCCGTCCCTGGACCGAGCGAGGAACCGAGAAGCCGACTTTCCTGCGGTCGCCGGCCTGCTCGCTGCTGGGCGGCGCGGTCATCCGTGGACAGGCTGGCCGTTCTCCGCCGGGTGGGGCAGCCGGGAGACGCTGAACGTCACACTGGTGGAACCCGAACTGGCGGGGGAAGTCGGCGTCGACGTCGCCCGCGACGCCTCCGGCCGGTGGCGCCACCCCGCACGCAGGCACCGCACCGCCCCGACCTCTCTCCCACCGACATCGCCCCCTGTAGCGCGCCGCTTCTCGTCAGGCCGTCAGCGAAGGCGGGGGCCGAGGGCGAGCGCCGGCTGCTACCGGGGGCGGCGTCCGGTGGCGTCCCCGCCCGGGTCGTCGGGCAGGGCGATGCGAGCGGTGACGCGTTTACCGACCGGCTCCCGCTGAACCTCGCCACGAGGCAACGGCAGACCTTGCGAGGCGGAACAGCCGCCGAGCTTGTGCGCTCACTGCCCGAACGCCCGGTCGTAGAGGCTCCGCAGCTTCGGGGTGGCCTCGGCATCGCCGTAGCACACCGGGACCTTGCCGTCCTTGGCGTAGACGAGGTAGGTCTGGCCGACAACGAACTCCTGGCCGTATGACTCCGGTTGTCCCTCGTGGGTGTTGTCGAGCCGGACGGTGGAGGCGTCTTCGCCGCGGTACCAGTGGTCCACTCGGAGAGTGATCCGGTCGCCGTCGATGGAGGTCGCGGTGCCCTCGAAGGCGGTCGTGTACTGGCGCAGGGTGGTGACGTCGAGCTCGGCGCACGCTGTGGCCGGGCCGCCACCTGTGTCCTGCTGAACGGTCAGGACCAGCGGGGCGGCCGCGGCCGGAGGAGTGCCGCGGGTCGCCGTGACTCCCCAGGTGATGCCGGCTCCCACCGTGAGCACAGCGGCGGCTGCTGCGGCCAGCAGCAGGGGGCGGCGGGGGCGGTCCGACGTGCGGGGGGAGGCGCGGACTGTGGTGTCGGCGGTCATGGTGGCCTCCAGGAGACGGTTGATGTCGGGCTGGGGAGCATCAGAGGTCCGCGCCGGGTCGATGGCCCTCATCCGGGCCAGCAGTTCTTCGTCGTTCACCGGTTGCTCCTTCCTTCACCCATCTCATGTCCGGCCTTGTCATCATTCTTTCGGTCAAGAAACCTCAGCCTTGCGCTCGGAAACCGATCGGTTTACGATGATGGAAACCGGTCGGTTTCTCAATGAATCCAAGGGCTGGTCCGTGGTCACGCCCCCTTCGGGCGGGCCCTGTCCGAATCACCGTCCGCCGCAGTGCACACAAAGGGGAGCCAGCGAGATGCCCAGCTCAGAGTCACGTTCCACGATTCACATTCAGGGGACCACCAGCCACACCATCGCCCCGCGCGCGGGATCTGTCGGCCGCGAGGGAACGCTGCGCTACCTCAAGGCGGGCACCGGCGCTCCGCTGGTCCTGCTGCACACCGTGCGCACCCAGGCCGAGCACTTCCGCCGCCTCATCCCGCTGATCGCGGACCGGTACACCGTGTACGCCCTCGACCTGCCGGGGATGGGCTACTCCGAGATCGTGCCCGGCGCGTCGTACGACGAGCCCGCGATGCGTGCGGGCGTAGAGCGGCTGCTGACCGAACTCGACCTGAATGACGTGACGTTGGTCGGGGAGTCCATGGGGGCGGTGCTCGCCCTGACCGCCGCGGCCGACCTGCCCGAGCGGGTACGGCGCGTCGTCGCGGTGAACACGTACGACTTCCCCGGCGGGATCGCCCGCTCCAGTCTTCTCGCCCGTGTGGTGGTCAGCGGTGTCCTCACTCCGGGAGTGGGCCCGGTGGTCGCCGGGGTGGAGCCCAAGCCCGTCGTCCGCAGGATCCTGCAGGGCGGGCTGGTCGACAAGACCGCGCTGCGGGAGGACTACCTCGACGAACTCCTCCAGGTGGGCAGCCGCCCCGGCTACTCGACCGTCGCCCGAGCCGTGTACCAGAGCCTGCCCAGCCTCATCGCCGCCCGCTCGCGCTACTCCGAGGTCAAGGCACCCGTCCACCTCGTCTACGGGGAGCACGACTGGTCCCGGCCCTCGGACCGGGAGGCCGACAAGAAGCTGCTGCCCGCCGCCGATTTCACGCAGGTGCCGGGAGCAGGCCACTTCATCGCCCTGGAACGGCCCGACCTGCTGGCCGACCTGCTGAACGCGGTGGCCTGACCGCCCCGGGAGCGCCGTGGCCACCCCCGTTCGGGTGTAGTGCGGGACGGGGGCCCGGGTCAACCATGTACCTGACAGCGTCGTGGGCATGCGAAGGAGCAGCGCGTGGCAGGGATCCAGATCGAGTTCGATGTTCCGGCCGAGATGCGGGACGGCACCGTGCTGCGCGCCGATGTCTACCGCCCCGGGGGCACGGGGCCGTGGCCGGTGTTGCTGAGCAGGCTGCCGTACGGCAAGCAGATGGCCCTGGCGATCGCCCTCCTCGATCCCCTGGCGGCGGCTCGGCGTGGCTTCATGGTGGTCCTCCAGGACACCCGCGGCCGGTTCGCCTCCGAGGGTGAGTGGGACCCGTGGACGCACGAGGAGAGCGACGGGTACGACACCGTACGGTGGGCTGCTGCCCTTCCCGGAGCGAACGGCTCCGTCGGCATGATCGGCGCCAGCTATTTCGGCAACACGCAGTGGATGGCGGCGCTGTCCAAGCCGCCGGAGCTGAAGGCGATCGCGCCGATGGTCACCTGGTCCGACCCGGACGACGGCCTGTGGACGCGCGGCGGCGCGATCGAGCTCGGCATCACCGCGCCCTGGTCCCTCATGATGGGCGCCGACGCGCTGATGCGCCGGCACAGCACCGACCCCGCCGCGCTCGGCGGCAGCCTCGTCGGTCTCGTACAGGACCTCGACGGCCTGGCCGACGGCGGTTACGGCGAACTGCCCGCCGGGCGGTTTCCGGCGTTCGCCCGGCACGACCTTCCCGAGCTGGGCTACGAGCGTTCCCGGCGCGAGCCCGACTGGGCGCGCTCGGCCCGGGTCGCGGGCCGGCACGACGAGGTCGACCTGCCCACCTTCCAGGTCGGCGGCTGGTACGACATCTTCACCCAGGGCACACTCGACAACTTCACCGCCATGCGCCGGGCCGGCCGGTCCGCCACGCTGATCATGGGTCCGTGGAGTCACGCCAACCAGCAGCATGTCATCGGCGACGTCAACTTCGGGTTCGGCGCGAACTCCGCCTTCATGGGCATGCGCGGACCCCTGAACGGCCTCCAGCTCGACTGGTTCCAGCGCACGATCGGCGACGGCGAGGCTCTGGAGCCGGACACGGGCAACGTGCTGCTGTTCGTCATGGGCGTCAACCAGTGGCGCGAGGAGACGGAGTGGCCCCTGTCGCGGGCCGTGGACACGGACTTCCATCTGCGAGCGGACGGACGCCTGACACAGGAGCCGCCCGCTGTCGCCGAGCAGGCCGAGGAGTTCACCTACGATCCGGCGGATCCCGTGCCCACCACCGGCGGCGCGCTGCTGATGACCGACGAGTTCCGTCCCGGGCCCCTCGACCAGAGGGACGTGGAGGCGCGCGAGGACGTCCTGGTCTTCACCACCGAACCCCTCGCCGAGGACGTCGAGGTGACCGGCCGCGTCAAGGCCGTGCTCTTCGCCGCCACGGACGGGCCCTCGACCGACTGGGTGGCACGGCTGTGTGACGTCGACGAGAACGGCGTCTCCCGCAATGTGGCCGACGGCATCGTGCGGGTGCGCGCGGCGACACCGGGCGAGCCGGCCGAGCACGTCGTGGACCTGTGGTCGACCAGCATCGTCTTCCGGGCGGGTCACCGGATACGGGTGCAGATCACCTCCAGCAGCTTCCCGCGCTGGGACCGCAACCTCAACACGGGCGAACCCGAGGAGAGCGCGACCACGGCCCGAGTGGCCCGCCAGCAGGTCTTCCACGACCCCACCCGGCCCTCCCGCATCGTCCTGCCGGTGGTCCCGGGCTGACAGGTAGCGGCGGAGTCGGCGGGTTACGAAGGAGCCAGGACCGGCACGGCGGGGACGGAGCCCGATGTCAGAAGCGGCCTTGCCGGCCACACACCTTTCTGTAGGGCGCGTCGGATACATACGTGTTCCATTCCGCTCTCGTCAGGCCGATGTTGCCCGCGCGGGCGCATATCTGGGCCACGGCGCGGCTCGGGTCGACCGTGTAGCGGCGGAGGGGGACGTGGCGTCCGGCAACGAGGAGAGTGGCGTTGTCCGGGCTGAAGGCGAGGGAGGTGATCGGCTCGCCGGTGGTGGGGAGGGGGCCCAGGAGCTGTTGGCTGGTGGTGTCCCATAGCTGGATGGTGCCGCCGTCGCCGCCGACGGCAAGGGTGTGGCCGTCGGGGCTGAGGGCCAGGGCGCTCACCGCTTCGGGGGTGTTGCCGAGCGGGGCCGGGAAGACATTGCGCAGGACGCCCGCGCGGCGGCGCAGTTCACCGTCCCACAGAGCGACGCGGCCGGTACGGTCGCCCGCCGCCAAGCGGCTGCCGTCGGGGCTGAACGCCAGCGCGCTGATGCGGTCGCCCTGGACCAGGTCCAGCGCGACGATGCTGTCGGTGGTCTTGCGGGCCACCCGGTTGTCGCCGACGACGAGTTCCGTGCGGGGGCTGAGCGCGAGGCGGGCGCTGACCAGGCCGGAGCCGGTGAGTAACTCCGTCCGTCGGCGGGTGGTGGTGTCCCACATCTCGTTCACGGGTTCGCCGCCGGGCGGGGTTCGGGTGGTGAAGAGAATGTGGCCGTCGGGGGTCAGAGCGAGCGCGGTCACCGCCGTGCCGGACCGGGTCGACCCCACGTCCAGCGTGCTCTGTTCGCGGTCGCGGGTCAGGTCCCAGACGGTGAACCGCTGTGACACGGCCCGTCCGCCGGGCGCGGTGACGCCGTAGACCAACCGGCTGCTGTCGGGGCTGAACGTCATTCGGGGGGCGGTGTCCGGGGGCGCGAGCGGTGTCCCGCCCCGTCCGCCGGCGGCGGCCGGCGAGGGTTGGCGCGGGAGCGTGCGGACGAGCCGGCCGTTGTCGGTGGCGCGTAATTCGAAGACGTAGCCGTCGGTCGCGCGTCGGGCGGTGATGAATCGACGGCCGTCAGGGCTGATGAGAACGGCGTCCATGGGGTGGTCACGCCAGGCGGCGGTGACAGTGGTCGTCAGGTCGAGGGTGTGGACGGTGCCGCCCTCCAGGTAGCGCAGCACCGGCAGGCCGGGGACCCAGGCGAGGCCGCCGTGCGAGTGCTGGTTGTCGAGGGCGTGCCGAAGGACGGGGGCAGCCGGGGTGGACAGCCGCCAGACCCGGATCTCGTCGGTGCCCGTCGTCGCCAGGAACTGTCCGTCCCGGCTGAAGGAGGCGTACCGCACCCCCGGGTCACGGACCTCGGCGACCCGGACGCCGGTACGGACGTCCCACACCCGCACCCGGTCCCCGACAACGACGGCGAACCGTCCGTCGGCCCCGAACACCACCGCCGAGTCGGCATCGCAGACCCCTTGGTGCCGCTCCCACTCGCCGTGCGGTGCCCGCCCTCCGCCGATCTCCCGGACCTGCGGCGCCTTCCCCGTCGGGCAGACGGCCACCAGCCGATCGTCACCGCTCGGCGCCACGTTCGCAGGGGTCGCCCCGCGCGTCTCGAACATCACGGCACCATCGGTCACGGCCCGAACGCGTACGACGTCCGCGCCGGAGTCGGAGCCGGCACCGGAGTCGGAGCCGGCACCGGAGCCTCCGTCGCCCCCACCGGGTTCGCCCGACACGACACTGCGCCCACTCGACCCGAAGGCGATACCCTCCCGCCCCGGTGTCAGCGGCGCACCGCCCGTCCACCGGCCCGCCCTCGTGTCCCACAGCCGTACGTGCCCGTCCCCGCTCGCGCCCGAGATCGCCAGGACACGGGCGTCGGGGCCCACGGCCAGGACCTCGCCCTCGGGGAGGTGGCCGGAGCCGGTGCTGCGGCGGGTGCCGAGATCCCAGGTCTGCCAGGCGCGGTCGTCGACACTGAGGAGGGTTCGACCGGAGTCGGCGAAAAAGCGCTGGGACCGGAACCCGGAGGCCGGGTCGCTGAAGGAGTCGGACTCGGGCTGGACGAGGGAGCCGAGGAGGACGCGGCGGGTCTCCGGGAGCGGGGCGATGCGCCAGGCGGCGACGCTGAGGAGGAGAGCGGCGCGGGGGTCTGTGGTGCGCAGTCCGTCGGCGACGGCGGCGATCCGCCGAGCGGAGTACTCCATGCGCTGCCGCTGGTTGTGGTCGTGCTGCCGCCAGGCGGCCAGGCCGGTGACCAGCGCCACCGCGAGGACGGCCGAGAGGGCGCCGAAGAGTTGGCGGGACCGCCGGGTGGAGCGGGCGGCGGCCCGCCTCTCTGCCTCGCGGGCTTCGCACGCGGCGGTGAGGAAGGATCGTTCCGCCGCCCCCAGGGCGGGGTCCTTGTCTTGGCCGGGAAACATCTCCTCGGCACGGGCCAGACGGGTGCCCCGATAGAGGGTGCCGGGGTCACGGTCGTGCTCCAGCCAGGCGCGGACGGCTTCGGTGAGCTGCCGGTGATGGCGCAGTCGTTCGCGGTCCTGCTCGACCCAGCCGTGCAGCCGGGGCCAGCAGGTGATCAGTACCTCGTGGGCGAGACGTACGCCCTCCTCGTCGACGGTCAGCAGGCGGGCCCGGGCCAGCCGCTCCACCACGACAGGTGTCTCGGAGTGCGTGCACTCCCGGAGTTCGGCCCGGGTGAACGGGCGCCCGGTGTCGACGGTGCCCCGGCCCGGCTCCACCAGCCGCAGCAACAGCAGCCGGGCGACGGCGGCCTGGGATGCGGACAGCTGCCCGTACACCTCCTCCGCGCTCGCCGCGATCGCGCCGTTGAGTCCGCCCGCCGCCTCGTACGCGGCGGTCGTCAGCATGCGGCCCTTGCGCCGCCGCCAGGTCTCCAGCAGGGCGTGCGAGAGCATCGGCAGCGCGCCGGGACGGCCGAGCACCTCTTCGACGATCGCCGTGGCCAGCGACCGCTCCACCAGGACGCCGGCCGCCAGCGCGGGTTTCACCACCGCGTCCCGCAGTTCGTCCGCGGTCATCGGGCCGACCGCCAGCCCGGCGCGGCGCAGCGCGTCCGCCAGCTCCGGGTGGTGGACGCAGCGCCGGTGGAAGTCGGCGCGCACGGCGATGACCACCCGTAGCCGGAATGCGGGGTTGCGGGCGGTCAGCAGCAGCTCGATGAAGCGGGCCCGCTCCGCCTCGTCCTGGCACAGGGTGAAGACCTCCGCCGAGACCCGCGCCCACATCGATGACTTCGAGGACTGCGTCGCGCGCACCGCCTCCACTGAGGAGCTCTACCAAGCGATGCGCATCTCGGAGACCGGGTAGGACTGGCAGGTCAGGACGTAGCCGGCGGCGCGCGTTCAGATGAGTTTCGACCAGTTTCACCAACCTGGTCGACGACGCACGAGCCGGCAAGCTGGACGGCATCGCACTGCCCTGGCCTCACCGCCGACTGCCGTGCAGGGTCGGGGGCCAGCGCGGTGGCGGAGCAGGTTCGCTCCGTTTCCGGCCCCGTCGCATCGAACCGGGCGGGCTACGGCCGCGTCGCGCGGCATCGGCATCACGTCACGATCACGTAGACCTTGCGCACGGTTTCAATGGTCTTCCAGACACCGACGAAGCCCGGCTTCATGACAAAGCTGTCGCCTGCCTTGTAGACCGCCGGTTCGCCGCCTTCCGGCGTGAGTTCGACGATGCCGGAGAGGATGTGGCAGAACTCGAAGGTCTCACCCTTGATCGAGCGCGTCTCGCCGGGCGTCGCTTCCCAGACGCCCGTACGGATCATGTCCCCACGGGCGACGTCCTGGGCCCAGGTCTTGAAGGCGGGGTTGCCGGAGATCAGGCGTTCCGGGAGCGGGGCGGACTCGTGCGGAGCGGAGGAGGGATTGGTGTCGATGGTCTTCAGAAGGGACATGCCCTTTCCTTTCTTGAGCTTGAGAGGTTGGTAGCCGCGGCACCGGTCATGGCTCACCACCCCGACGACACCGCCTGTTGCCCGCCGGGCCGGTACGCCGGGCATGTCAGGTCAGGGCCCGACTCCGGCCGGCCAGGACCTCGGGCCGCAGCAGTTCCCGGAGCCGCTCGGCGGGCAGCAGGCCCTTCTCCTGGACGAGTTCGGCCACGCCCCGGCCGGTGGCGAGGGCCTCCTTGGCGATGTCGGTGGCCGCCGTATAGCCGATGTACGGGTTGAGGGCGGTGACCAGGCCGATGGAGTTCTCCACGCTCGCGCGCAGCGCCTCGGTGTTGGCGGTGATGCCGTCCACGCAGCGTTCGGCGAGGGTGAGGCAGGCGGCGCGCAGATGCGTGATGGACTCCGACAGGGAGTGCAGGATGATCGGTTCGAAGGCGTTGAGCTGGAGCTGTCCGGCCTCGGCGGCCATCGTGATGGTGACGTCGTTGCCGATGACCTCGAAGGCGACCTGGTTGACGACCTCGGGGATCACCGGGTTGACCTTGCCGGGCATGATGGACGAACCGGCCTGCACCGGCGGCAGGTTGATCTCGTTCAGGCCCGCGCGCGGCCCGGAGGACAGCAGCCGCAGGTCGTTGCAGCTCTTGGAGAGCTTCACGGCGATGCGCTTGAGGACGCCGGACATCTGCACGAACGCGCCGCAGTCCTGGGTGGCCTCGACCAGGTTGGCGGCGGTGACCAGCGGCAGGCCGGTGATCTCGGCGAGGTGGCGACGGGCCGACTCGGCGTATCCGGCGGGGGCGTTGAGCCCGGTGCCGATCGCCGTGGCACCCAGGTTGATCTCATGGATCAGCTCGACGGCCTCGGCAAGACGGTGGCGGTCCTCGTCGATCATGACGGCGTATGCGGAGAACTCCTGGCCGAGCGTCATCGGCACCGCGTCCTGCAACTGTGTACGGCCCATCTTGAGGACCTCGCGGAACTCGACGGCCTTGCCGGCGAAGGAGTCCTGCAGCACCGCCATCGCCTTGAGCAGCCCATGCACCGCGAAGACCGTCGCGACCTTGACGGCGGTCGGGTAGACGTCGTTGGTGGACTGGCCGAGGTTGACGTCCTCGTTGGGGTGCACGTACTGGTACTGGCCCTTTTCGTGTCCCAGCAGCTCCAACGCCCTGTTGGCGACGACCTCGTTGGCGTTCATGTTGGTGGAGGTGCCGGCTCCGCCCTGGACGACGTCGACGACGAACTGGTCGTGCAGCTTGCCGTCGCGGATCTCCCGGCAGGCCTCGATGATCGCGGCGGCCTTCGCGGGCGCCAGCAGCCCGAGTTCCTCGTTGGCGCGGGCGGCGGCCTCCTTGACCGCGGCGAGCGCGTCGATCAGATGAGGGTAGGCGGAGATCGGAGTGCCCGTGATGGGGAAGTTCTCCGTGGCGCGCAGGGTGTGCACGCCCCAGTACGCGTCGGCGGGGACGTCACGGTCTCCGAGCAGATCGTGTTCACTGCGGGTGACGGCGGTCATTCCGGAGCGGGCCCTTCCTCGATGCGGTTCGGGCGTGGACGTGAGTGGGTGCGGCAACAGGCCGCGAGGCCGGAAAACCGCGGGGACGTCCCAGGACCCTTGCTGGGGAAGTCCCCGCGGTTTCGACGCCGTCGGCATCGGCATCGCCATCGGCTCAGAGCAGCTTGTCCTTGGCCTTGTAGTAGGCGCCGCCGAACGGCAGGAACCAGGGGGTGCCGTTGTAGAAGGGGACGGGCACCTTCGGGAACCCGAAGCCGCGCAGGGGGTTGGCGTCCGGCTTGCCGTCCATCATCTCGGCCACGGCCCGGCCCATGTACGTGGCCATCTGGACGCCGTGGCCGCAGTAACCCATGGAGTAGTACAGGCCGTTGACATCACCCGCGTGCGGAACGCGGTCCCAGGAGAAGCCGACCATGCCGCCCCAGACGTAGTCGATCCGCACCCCGGCCAGCTGCGGGAAGATCTCCGTCATCTCCCGCTTGAGGATGTCGCCGCTCTTGACGTCGGAGGCGGGGTTGGAGGGGGCGAAGCGGGCGCGGCCGCCGAATGCGAGGCGGTTGTCCGGGGTGAGGCGGACGTAGTGGCCGACGTTCTTGTGGGCGACCAGCAGGCGGCCGTTGGGGATGAGCTCCTTGGCTCGTGCCTCCCCCAGCGGCTCGGTGACGATGATGAAGCTGCCGACGTTGATCAGCCGCTTGCGGAACCACGGCATCGACTTGTCGGTGTAGGCGTCCGTCGCCGCCATGACCTGCTTGGCACGGACGGTGCCGTTCATGGTTTCCACCAGGAAGCCCCCGCCGGGAAGGCGGGTGAGGCCGGTGGCGGCGTTGCGCTCGTGGATCTCGGCGCCGGCACGCTCGGCGGCGTCCGCCAGGCCGCCGACGAACTTGCCCACGTGCAGGCCCGCGCTGAGCGGGTCGAGCAGGGCACCGTGGTAGTAGTCCGTGCCGAGCTCGGCCCGCAGTTCGCTCTTGCTCAGGATGACCGTCTCGTGGCCGAAGTTGTCGGCCAGGTCGCGCTGCTTGGCCCGCAGGCCGTCGAAGTGCCCGGGCTTGCAGACCGCGCCGAGGCGTCCGGAGCGGTTGAAGTCGCAGTCGATGTTCTCGGTGCGGGTGAGCTCCTCGACGACGTCGACCGCCTCGCGGAAGGCGTCGTACAGCTCCCGGGCCCGCTCCTGCCCGTAGCGCTTGCGCGCCTCGGCGGGGCTGATGGTGATGCCCTGGGTGCACATGCTGCCGTTGCGCCCGGAGGCGCCCGAGCCCACCTTGTCCTTCTCGACCAGGACGACCCGGGCGCCCTTACGGGCGGCGTGATAGGCGGTGGACAGGCCGGTGAGACCGCCGCCGATCACCACCACGTCCGCCTCGTCGGGCAGGTCCTTTCCGGAACGGTCGGGGAAGGCGGGGGCTGTGTCCAGCCAGTAGGGGATCTGCTTCATGGCGTGCGTCCTCTGTGTTCTCGGTCTGTTTCGCCGGTGCGCCGTCGGTCAGCAGCCGAGCAGCTTGGGCAGGCCCGACAGGTCCCGCAGCTCGTCGTAGGGCTGGTAGTCGGCGCTGCCGGGGCGGCCGTAGCGGTTGATCCACACCCGGCGCTTCAGGCCGAGGTCGCGCGTAGGGATGTGGTCGTACTCCCAGCCCTGCGCGGTGTGGATGACCTGCGACGGCTCGACGCCCATGGTCTTGAAGGCGTACTCGAAGGTCTGGCGGTCCGGCTTGTAGGCGCCGGCCTGCTGGGCGGTGATGACGTAGTCGAACTCGACACCGATGTTCTCCACGTTACGCGCGATCATGTCGTCGTCGGTGTTGGAGATGATGGCGATCTCGTACTTGGTCTTCAGGGCGCGCAGTGCGTCCGGGACCTCCGGGAAGGGGCCGAAGGTGGGGACGGCCTCGACGAGGGCGTCACCGTCGGACTCGCGGTACTCCAGGCCGTGCAGCCGCATGGCGTTGCGCAGGCTGGAGTGCAGGATCTCGTGGTACGGGCGGTAGGCCTCCAGGACGGCCTGGAAGCGCATGACGCGGAAGTCGTCGAGGAACTCGTCGACGTCCAGGTTGTCCAGGTCCAGCCGGTCTTCGAGGACCTTCAGGGTCGTGGGGCCGAGCTCGAAGTTGATCAGGGTCGCATAGGCGTCGAAGGTGACGATCTCTCGCATGGTGTTCAGCCTCAATTCGGATGACGAAGGGGGTTCGGTGGCTTCAGACGACACGTTCGCCTGGGGTGACGATCGCGTCGAGTGCGGCCAGGTCGGCCGGGTCGGGGGTCCAGTCGGCCGCCGCCGCGTTGGCGGTGACCTGTTCGGGGGTCATGGCGCCGCAGATGACGGAGCCGACGGCGGGGAGCGCGGCCAGTGCTCCCACGGCGACCTGGAGGAGGGTGAGTCCTCGTTCGGCGCCGTACGCGGTGAGCGCCTCGGCCTTGTCGAGGGCCGCGTCGGTGAGCCAGCCCTGCCGCCAGGACAGCCGGCTGCCGGGCGGGGGCTCCTCTCCGCGCCGGTACTTTCCGCTGAGCAGGCCGTTGGCCAGCGGGTAGTACGGCAGGAGGCCGACACCGTGGCGGACGCAGGCGGGGACCAGGTCCTGCTCCACAGCGCGGTCGAGCAGGTGGTAGCGGGCCTGGGTGGACACGAAGGCATCGGTGAGCTGCTCGGCCGGCAGGTTGGAGCAGCCGATGTGGCCGATCTTGCCCTCGTCGACCAGTTCACGGAGCGCGGCGACGGTCTCCTCCAGCGGGGTGACGCCGTCCGGCTCGTGGTACTGGTACAGGTCGATCCGTTCGGTGCCCAGGCGGCGCAGCGACGCCTCGACGGCGTAGCGGATGTAGGGGCGGGCTCCCCGTCGGCCGTAGAGGTCGGCCTCCTGGCCCATCTCCATGCCGAACTTGGTGGCCAGGACGACCTCGTCGCGGTGCCCCTTGAGGGCGGCACCGAGGAGCCGTTCGCCGTCGCCGCGCCCGCTGTCGCTCTCGCCGAACCCGCCGTACATGTCGGCGGTGTCGAAGAGGGTGATCCCGGCGTCGATGGCCGCGTGGACGACGGCCTTCGTGCCGTCCTCGTTGAGGCGGGAGCCGAAGTTGTTGCCGCCGACGCCCACCACGGAGACGGTCGGGCCGCGGTCACCGAGCGTGCGATATCTCATGACCGCCTCCCGAATCCGATGCAGACGTTCTTGGTCTGCGTGTAGCTGTCGAGGGCCGCGAGACCCTTCTCCCGCCCCCAGCCGCTGTGCTTGTAGCCGCCGAACGGAAGCTCGACGCCGGTGCCGACGCCGGTGGCGTTGACGTAGACCTGGCCGGCCCGGATGCCCTCGGCGAGCCGCATCGCCTTGTCGATGTCACGGGTCCAGACGTAGGACGCGAGGCCGTACGGGCTGTCGTTGGCGATGTCCAGGGCCTCGTCGGCGTCGTCGAACTCGATGACGGTGATGACGGGGCCGAAGATCTCCTCGCGGGCGCACCGGGCGTCGTTGGTCAGGCCGGTGAGCACGGTCGGTTCGACGTAGTAGCCGTCGGCCAGGGCCGGGTCGGACGGCGCACCGCCGCCGGCCCGTGCCACGGCGCCCTCCTCGCGGGCCAGGTCCAGGTAGCCCAGCACCCGGTCGCGCTGCCGGGCGGCGACCAGCGGGCCGACGTCCGGGTCGGTGAGCCCCGGGCCGACGCGCAGGGAGGCGGCGTGGGCGACGAGCTTGTCGAGGAACTCCTCGGCGCCGCGCTGGAGCAGCAGCCGGGTGCCGGCCGAGCAGGTCTGGCCGGCGTTGCCGAAGGCCGAGGCCGCAATCGCGGTCAGCGCCAGGTCGAAGTCGGCGTCGGCGAAGACGACGACCGGTGACTTGCCGCCCAGTTCCGTGACGGAGGGGACCACGTTGGCGGCGGCTGCCTGGGCGACCTTGATGCCGGTGGGCACCGAGCCGGTGAAGGTGACCTGGTTGATGTCCGGGTGCCCGGCGAGAGCCGCGCCGGTCTCGCCGTCGCCGGGGACGACGTTCAGGACGCCCGGCGGGAGTCCGCACTCCAGGGCGATCCTGCCGATCTCCAGCGGGGTGAGCGGTGCCTCCGGCGACGGCTTGAGCACCACGGTGCACCCTGCCGCCAGCGCCGGAGCGGAGCCCCTCGCGGTGTTCTGCAGCGGGTAGTTGAACGGGATGATCTGGCCGGAGACACCGATCGGCTCGCGGACGGTGTAGTCGATGAGGCCGGGCCCGAGGGGGATCGTGGTGCCGCCGAGCTTGTCGGCGACGCCCGCGTAGAACTCGAAGTACCGGGCGGCGGCCTCGACATCGGCCTTGGCCTGGCGGAGCGGCTTGCCGACGTCCTGGCTCTCCAGGCGGGCCAGCCGTTCGCCCTGGTAGCGGATGGCCTCCGCGATCCGGTAGAGGATGCGGCCCCGGTCGGCGGCGCGCATCCCGGCCCATTCGGGAGAGGTGAGGGCCGAGCGGGCCGCCGCCACCGCCTGGTCCACGTCCGCCTTGCCGGCCAGCGCCACCTGGGCGATGGCCGCACCGTCGGACGGGTCGAGGACCGTGAAGAAGCGTCCGTCGGCGGCGGGCACCTGCTTGCCGTCGATCAGCAGCTCGGTCAACCGCAGTTCGCCGGTCATGGCCGGATCTCTCCCTGCACCTCGCCGAAGATGACGACCTCGTCGCCGGGGCGGACGGTGCGGATCCGGCGGACCCAGAGCACGATGCCGTCCTGCGGGGCGAGGACCTCCTCCAGCGTGTTGCCGTAGTGGTCGACGATGTGGGCGATCAGGTCGCCTTCCTTGCAGGTGTCCCCCGGCTCGGCGTGGCCGACGAAGAAGCCGCCGGCGTCGGAGCGGGCGAAAGTGCCGGAGACCGTGGTGTAGGTGTCCCGCAACTCCGCCGCACCGTCGATCATGCCGAGTTGCCGGAGGATGTTGCGGATGGAGTGCATGTGCAGGGTGACGTTCTCCTCGCGGTAGGTGCCACCGCCGACCTCGATGGTGATGGCGGGCTTGCCCGCCGCGAGGGTGGGATGGCGCACCGTGCCGCCCCACTTGCCGCCCTTCCAGACCAGCTCGTGCCCGGCTGCGAGGGCCATGTCCGTCGCCAGTTCCTCGTAGCCGCCCTGAAGGATGACCAGCGGGGCGATCTCACCGAACGTGCCGCCGGTGTGCAGGTCGACCAGGGCGTCGATGGCCGGGACGACCTGCTCGACGAAGGTGGCGGCCAGGCGCAGCGAGTACGAGCCGTCCGCGTCACCGGGGAAGATGCGGTTGAGGTTGAGGTGGTCCAGGCCGCTGGTGCGGGCCGCCGCCTCGAAGGCCGGGGTGTTCATGCAGGGGATGGCGACGAGCGTGCCGCGCAGGGTGGCCGGGTCGATCTCGGCGACCACGCGGCGGACGGCTTCCTGGCCGTCGTACTCGTCGCCGTGCACGCCGGCGTCCACACACAGGACCGGGCCGTCGTGGGCGCCGTTGACGACGATCAGTGGGATGCCGAGTTCGACACCGTAGCTGCTGGTGCCGACCGGGATGAGGCCTTGGGCGCGCTCGCCGGGGGCGACGGTCAGCGGACCGATGGAGTACATGTCGTTCCTTTCCGAAACATGGATCAGATGCGGGCGGACGCCTCGGCGAGGGTCTCCGCGAGGATGTCGGCGATACGGTCGAGAAGGGCCCGGTCGCTGATCAGCGGGGGCGCGATCTGGACCAGTGGCGCGGACCGGTTGTAGACGCGGGCGAGGAGGCCGGCCTCGCGCAGTCGGCGCGGGATCAGGTCGGCGATCAGGTCGGCGCGGGCGGTGTCGCCGAAGCCGCCGTTCTCCTGGTCGCCGACGAGTTCGCAGGCGTAGAAGAACCCGGCTCCCCGGACGTCGCCGACGATTCTCAGGTCCGCGAGGGATGCCATGCGGCCCGCCAGGTGGCCTTGGAGGTCACGGACGTTCTCCAGGATCCGGTCCCGCTCCATGATCTCCAGGTTGCGCAGGGCGATGGCCGCGCTCAGCGGGTGCCCGGCGAAGGTGTAGCCGTGGTTGAGGACCACGCCGGGCCGGTTGATGACCTCGACGACACCCCCGCTGACCAGAGTTGCCCCCATGGGGGCGTAACCGGCGGTGATGCCCTTGGCGACGGTGACCATGTCCGGGCGGGCGCCGTAGAGGTCACCGCCGAACCACTCCCCGAGCCGGCCGAAGGCCGTGATCACCTCGTCGGCGACGAGCAGGAGTCCGTACCGGTCGGCCAGCGCCCGCAGACCCTGCCAGTAACCCTGGGGCGGGGTGATGCAGCCGCCCCGGTTCTGCACCGGCTCGGCGATGAGCATGGCGACGGTCTCCGGACCCTCGGCCAGGATCGCGTCCTCCAGCTCGGCGAGCAGCCGGGCCGTGTACAGGCCGTCGTCCGCGTATTCCGGTGCGAGACCGAAGCGGTTGGTGTTGGCCACGAACCGGGTGTCGATCGCCGGCGGGCCGTACGGCTCCGTCAGGCCGGGGTCGTCGGTGAGGGAGAGGGTGCCGATGGTCAGTCCGTGGTAGGCGCCGCGCCGAGCGATGGCCTTGGTGCGGCCCGGTTCGCCACGCAGCGCGTGGTAGCGGCGGGCGATCTTCCAGGCGGTCTCGACGGCTTCGGCGCCACCGCTGGAGAAAAAGGTGTGCTCGATGTCCACGGGGGCGATCCGGGACAGCCGCTCGGCGAGTTCGATCGCCGTCGGGTGCGCGGAGGAGGTCCACAGCGGGCTGTAGCACAGCTCGCGCAGTTGCTTCTGAGCCGCCTCGGCGAATTCGGGGCCGTAGGAGTAGCCGAGCTGGCAGCAGTACAGCCCGGACAGACCGTCGATGTAGCGCCTGCCGTCGGCGTCGTCGACGTACGGGCCCTCGCCCCGCCGGATGACGAGGAGGTTCTCGCCTTCCGGGCCGAGCGAGCCGTTGGGGGTCATGTTGAGCAGCAGGTGTCTGGCCGCGGTGGCGGACAGTTCACCGGCCGGGGTGCGGGTGCTGGTGGTCATGAGGTCTCACTCCCGGTGGACAGGCCCACCCCGGGCTCCGTCGGCAGCAGACCGTCCTGCTTTCCGCCACCGCCGAGTCGGCGCACGGCGGCGACCAGGACGAGGGCCAGGACGGCGATCGCGATGAGCACCGCGCTGATGGCCGTCACGGACGGGTCGACATCGAACTGGAGGACGTTGAACACCTGGACGGGCAGGGTCGTGGTGTCCACCGAGGACAGGAACTGCGAGATGAAGAACTCGTCGAAGCTGGTGATGAAGGAGAAGATCGCGGCGGCGATCATGCCGGGCATCGCCAGGGGGAACGTGATGCGCCGGGCGACGGTGAGACGGCCGGCGCCCATGCTGGCCGCCGCGTCCTCCAGCCGTTCGTCGATGCCCTTCAGTGTGGCCATGAGGATCATCACGGCGATCGGTGAGGCGAGCACGGTGTGGCCGAGGGCGATGGCGATCGGACTGCCGAGCATGGCGGCCGGCTCGAAGAGAAGGAACAGGCCGAGGGCGATGACCACTTGGGGGATCACCAGCGGGGCGAGGACCAGTCCGTACACCGCCGAGCGCAGCGGCAGGTTGCTACGGACCAGTGCCGTGGCCGCCGTGATGCCCAGGAGGAGCGAGAACGCGGTGGTCAGTGAGGCGATCAGGGCGCTCAGCGACAGCGCGGCCGGCCACTTGCTGCCGTCGGCGAACAGCACCTTGTACCAGCCCAGCGTCCAGGAGTCCGGCGGGAAGGCGCCGAACGCGTCCTTGCCGAAGGAGGTGACGACGATGAGGACGATCGGCAGGGCGAGGAACAGCAGGATCACCGTGGAGGCGACGGTCAGGAAGATCCGTCCGGCCAGTGTCGAGCGCAGCGCGATCATGAGATACCCCGGTTCTTCGCGGCCTCGCTCAGCACCTTGATCAGCCGCAGCAGGAGCAGACCTCCGAAGGTGAGGAGCAGCAGGATGATGCCGAGAGCGGCGGCGCCGTTCCACTGGCTCTGCTTCATCACCTGCTCGCTGATGAGAGAGGCCACCATGGCCTGCTTCGGGCCGCCCATGAGGGCAGGCGTGAGGTAGTAGCCGAGGCAGAGGATGAAGCACAGGATGCCCGCGTTGACCAGGCCGGGAGCGACCATCGGCAGGTAGACCCGGCGGAAGATCGTCAGCCTGCCCGCGCCCATGCTGGCCGCTGCGGCCGGGAGACGGCGGTCGATGCCCTTCATGACCGCGTACAGCAGCAGCACGGTGTAGGGCAGCATCACCGAGGTGGTGCCGATGACCACGCCGAGTTCGTTGTAGAGCATCTGGAACGGAGCACCCGGGACGTCCAGGTCCGTCAGGGCGTCGTTGATGACGCCGTGTTCACCGAGCAGGATGATCCAGCCGTAGGTGCGGACCAGGGCACTGATGAAGTGCGGCACGATGACGATGATCATCACCAGGCCCGCCCACAGCGGCTTGAGCCGGGAGACGGCGGCGGCCAACAGGAAGCCGATGACGAGGCTGAGCAGCGAGGTCTCGGCGGAGATCCGCAGGGTGGTGAGGAGGACCTTCAGGTTGGAGCCCTGGAGGGCGTCCGCGTACCAGTGCAGCGTCCAGCCGCCGTCCTCGCCCTTGAGGCTGAGGAGCAGGGTGCTGAGGATCGGGTAGACGAACAGCACCAGCAGATAGATGACCACGGGGGCGGCGTTGAGCAGCCCGAAGCGGGTACGGCGCTCGGACAGCGCGCGGCGGAGCCGTCCCTGGGAAACGGCGGGGGCCTTGGGGCCCGCGGCGGGAGGCGCGGGGGCGAGAACGGATCCGGCCATGTCACCCGCCTCCTTCCGCCGCGAACACGCTGACGTCGTCGGGGTGGGCGGTCAGGCTGACCTGTTCGCCGATGACCGGGGCCTGTCCGGCCGGGAGTTCCAGGCGTACGAGGCCGGTGCCGGCGTCGCCCGCCGGGCGGACGGTGACGCGGACGAGGGTTCCCACGTAGGTGACCGTCTCGACGGTGCCGGTACAGAACCCGTCGCCGGGGGTACACAGCCGGAGCCGGCCGGGCTGCACTGCGGCCCGTACCCGGGCTCCCTCGACTCCTGTCTGCGGGCGGGCCTTGAGCAGGCCTCCGGTGTCGAGCTTCACGACGGTGCGCTCGGACGTCTGCTGCTGGACGGTGCCGGACAGGAAGTTGGCCGCGCCGAGGAAGTCGGCGACGAACGGGGTGCGCGGGCGCTCGAAGAGCTCACGCGGGGTGTCGAACTGGTCGATCCGCCCGTCCCGCATCACCGCGATCCGGTCGGACAGGACCAGCGCCTCCTCCTGATCGTGCGTCACATAGATGACGGTGAGGCCGAGTTCCTGCTGGATGCGCTTGATCTCGGTCTGCAGCTGGTCGCGCAGCTTCTTGTCCAGGGCGCCGAGCGGCTCGTCCATGAGGATCACCGGCGGCCGGTAGACCAGCGCCCGGCACAGCGCGACGCGCTGCTGCTGGCCGCCCGACAGCTCGCGCGGCCGGCGGCGGGCCATGGCGGAGAGTCCGGCGATCTCCAGGGTCTCGCCGACCCGGCGGCGCAGCTCCGCCTTGGGCACGCCCCGCAGTTGGAGCGGGAAGGCGACGTTCTCCCAGACCGTCATGTGCGGGAAGAGCAGGTACTGCTGGAAGACGAAGCCGAGGCCGCGCTTCTGCGGCGCGAGGCGGGTCACGTCACGGCCGCCGACGACGATGCTGCCGGAGTCGGGCTCGCAGAACCCGGCGATCATCATCAGGGTGGTGGTCTTGCCGGAACCGGAGGACCCCAGGAAGGTGACGAACTCGCCGCCCGCGATCTCCATCGAGACCGTGTCGACAGCGGTCACGCCGCTGTACGTCTTGCGCAGGTCCGTGACGGAGAGGGGTTTGCCGGTGCCGGTCCCCGGCGGCGGGGAGACCGCCGGGGACGACTGGTGCGGGGACTTCAGGTTCAGCTCAGGCATTGACCCACTCCTGCCAGCGCTTGGACACGGCCGCCTCGTTCTTGATCCACCACTCGACGTCCAGGTCGAACCCGGACTTCAGGTGCTCGGGCGAGCTGGCCAGGTTGTCCGCGGCGGCCGGGGAGAGCTTCTTGTAGGCGGCGGGCACCACCGGGGCCATCGGGTAGACCTCGGCGTAGGCGGCCTGGATGTCGGGCCGCAGCGCGAAGTCGACGAGCTGGTAGGCGGCGTCGAGGTTCGCGGTCCCCTTGGGGATGCAGAAGCCGTTGCTCTGCCGACGGGCACCGTTCCACTGGTAGGCGAGCGGCGAGCCGCCCTTGATCAGGGCGTCGAGACGGCCGTGCCACACGCTGGTGGCGACAACCTCCTCGCGGCCCAGCAGGACGCCGGGCAGGGCACCGGTGTCCCAGTACTTGCGGACGGAACCCCTGATGTTGTCGAGGGACTTGAAGGCGCGCTCCACATCAAGGGGGTACAGCTTGTCCAGGGGCACGCCGTCGGCCAGGAGGGCGAACTCCAGTTCGGGCAGATCGGCGTCGCGGGCCTGGAGGGCGCGGCTCCCCTTGAACGCCTTGGTGTCCCAGAAGTCCGCCCAACTTTCAGGCTTCTTGCCGTCGAAGGCGTCGGTGCGATACGCCATGACGCTGGCCCAGTAGTTCTTGCCGATGCCGTGGGACATCATCAGGGACTCGGCGATGCCCGCGTTCTTGGTGCTCTTCAGCCGGTCGTAGTCGAGTGCCTCGGTCGCGTCCTGGTCCTTGAAGCGGATGACGTCGGCCATGGAGGTGTCGATGACGTCGAACTGCGGGCGGCCCTGCTTGATCTGGGCGAGCAGCTGCGCGTACGCGATGTTCACCACCTTGATCTGGATGCCCGTCTCCTTGGTGAACGCGTCGTAGACCGCCTTCTGGTTGGCCTCGCCGTACGTGCCACCGCTGTTGCGCACGACCAGCGTCTTGGAGCTCTTGCCGCTACCGGCGGTCGTGCTGCGGCTGCTGCCGGTGCCACAGGCACTCAGGGCGGACGCGGCGGCGAGACCCGCCGTGACTCCGCCGACTCCGCGCAGGAACAGCCGGCGGTCTATCCGGACATCTCTCATCGTGTGCCTCCTGGGTGGTGCTGCAGGGAAAGGGGGGCAGGGGGTATGGGGCGCTGCGGGACAGGGAGGTCGAGGTACTACGGGCGGGGAGCCGCCTCGTCGGACCCGCGGCCCGCGCCGGGGGTGCGGAGGGTGTCGGGGCTCGGTGCCGCGTCGGGGTCCCACGGCACGGCGAGGGCGGCGAGTTCGGCTCCGGGGGCGACGGTGAGACCGTGCATGCCGTAGAAGATCCGTCCGCCGGCCGGGGCGTGGACCATGTGCTCCGTGCCGTCGGCCGGGTCGACGATGCGGCCGAGGAGGTCGCCCTCGGTCACTTCGCCGATGACGTCGGCGTCGAAGGAGAACTCCGGGTACCACAGGCCGGTGGCCTCGGCGGTGACGCCGGCGGACCAGACCCAGCTGCGGACCGGCGCCGGGGCGGAGCCTTCGTGGTCGAGGACGCCCAGGTGGCGCAGTGCCGTGAGGAGGCCGTCGACGCGGCTCAGGGCCGTGGGCTCGTCCCGCTGCCCGAGTGAGCCGACCTCGACCAGGACCGCCGAGATGCCCCGGCGGGCGGCGGCCGCGTGGCTGTTGCCGCCGTCGGCCGTCAGTCCGAGGATGACGTCCTCGATGCCGAAGGAGCCTGCCAGTTCGGCCGTGGCCTTGTCCAGGTCGGGGTCACCGGTGAGGCGGTAGCCGACGAAGTCACTCAGGACCTGGTCGATGCCGCCGCAGTGCAGGTCGACGTAGACGTCGGCGCCGTCGACGAGGTGGGCGAAGAGCCAGGCGGCCAGCCGCTCGGTGGGGCCGCCGACCGGGTCGCCGGGGAAGACACGGTTGAGGTTCACGCCGTCGACCGGGGAGATGTTGAGCCGGCCCTCGTACACGGCGGGCGGGTTGACGACGGGGCAGATGATGACCTGCCCGTGCACCTCGCGGGGGTCCAACCCGTCCGCCAGTCGTACGACGGCATCGATGGGCGTGAACTCGCCGCCGTGCACACCCGCGGTGATGACGACCCGGGGGCCGGGGCGGGCGCCGTTGACCAGGGTCAGCGGGATGTCGACGGTGAGGGTGCCGAGGTCGACCCGGACGGTGCCGCGGACCTTGGTGCCGGGCTCGGCGTGCAGGGCGCCGACGGAGAGGGTGGTGTCGTTCATGGTCATGCCTCCGTACGGCCGACGGTGGAGAGGAAGTCGATGGGCTGGGGCGAGGTGCCGTCCAGAGCCAGGTCTGCGGCGATGTCGCCGAAGGCGGGCGCGAGCTTGAAGCCGTGGCCGGAGAAGCCGGCGAGCAGGACCACGTTCTCGGCGCCGGGCAGGGGGCCGACCAGGGGGCGGCTGCTCTCGGTGTAGCCCTCCATGTAGACGGAGAGCCGGGTCGGGTCCGGGTGCAGGTCCGGCATGTGCCGCCCGATCAGCTCGGAGAAGATCTCCAGTTCCTCGGGCTGCACCGTCCTGTCCAGCCGGTTCGGGTCGCCCGCCGGCTGGTGCAGGGCGCGGGAGAGGCCGAGCTTGACCGAGATGCCGTCCGGGGAGGGCAGACCGTAGCAGTGGGTGGGTGCCGTGCGGATGAACGCCGGGCGCTCCTCGCCGAACCAGGCCTCGGGGGCGGTCGGCACGTACCAGGCGCTGACGAGGCGGCGGACGTCCACCTCCCACGGCAGGTCGGGCAGCAGGTCGTTGACCCACGGTCCGGGGGTGACGACGGCGGTGTCGAAGCGCTCGCTGCCGGAGTCGGTGCGGATCTCGACGCCGCCCGCGACGGGGACGATCTCGCGGACCGTGCTGTAGCGGTGGATCACCGCGCCCAGCTGCTCGGCGCGGCGGGCGGCGCTCTGGATGGTCAGCTCGGGGCGGATGAAACCGGCGCGGCGGTCGAGCACGGCCGCGTCGCCGTCCTCGATGCGGTACTGGGAGAAACGTTTCGCCAGAAGCTCGGCATCCAGCACCTCGTGGTCGAGGCCGTGCTCCGCGATGGACTCCAGGACGGTGGCCATCTGGTGGTGCCCGGTCGGCCCCATCAGCAGACATCCGGTCAGCCGGCGCAGCTCACGGCCGGTCTCCTCCTGAAGCCGCTCCCACAGGGCGTCGGCGTGCTTGAGCAGCGGGACGTAGCGGGAGTCCTCGAAGTGCGCGCTGCGGAAGATCCGGGTCTCACCGCCTGCGGCACCGCGGTCGTGGCCGGGGGCGAACCGGTCGTACCCGACGACCTCGGCACCTCGGGCCGCCAGCCGCCAGGCGGCCTGGCTGCCCATCGTTCCGACGCCGACGACGGCGACGCGCTTCCTGGCAGCTGACACAGGACTTTCCTTTCGTAACGTCGAGGCGCATGCTGAGCGCCCGACGTGAGACTGGTCGATTCGAGTCGGTTTGGACGGGGGCCGGGCCCTTTCTTCGGGCCCTCGGCTCACAGCCGCCGTGTCTCGCGGTGCCGGCCCACTTCTTCGGGATCCATCCGTTGGGCCGTGCCACATTGTGGAACACTGTGCTAGAATCTGGCACGAGAATGACAGTGGCTCGGAGGGGAGTCAAGAGGTGTCCAGCAGAAATTCCGCGGATTAACGGGGGGAAACCGGATGGAAATGAAGAGCGTCACGAGATCGCTGCGCGTTCTCGAAGCGGTCGCCCAGCATCAGCCGGTCACCGTCGGGGAGTTGACGAAACTCTTCGGCCTGCCGAAGTCGACCGTGCAGCGCACCCTGGTCACCCTGGCGGAGGCGGGCTGGCTGCGCGCGAACCGCAGGGACACCACGCGCTGGGAGATCGGCGCCCGGGTACTGGCCGTACGGCCCGCAGCCCTGCAGGGCTCCAGCCTGTTCGCCGCCGCCCGCGAACCCATGATCCGCCTCCGCGACACGGTCAACGAGACGATCCACCTGTCGGTGCCCGACGCACTGCACAGCGTGGTCGTCGTGGACCGCGTCGACTGCGACCATCCCGTACGGACCTTCCACACCATCGGCGACACCTCACCGCTGCACGCCACCGCCGTGGGGCGTGCGATCCTCGCCCAGCTTCCGAAGCGGGACGTCGAGGAACTCATCACTCAGGGCCTGGAGCGCTTCAGCGACACGACCCCCGCCGACCCCGACGAACTGCGCGCCGAGCTGGACCGGATCCGCACCGACGGCTACGCGATCAACCGGAACCAGTACCGGCCGGGCGTCTTCGCCTTCGCCGCACCCGTACTCGACGAGAGCGGGACACCGCTGGCCGCCGTGGCCATCTCGATGCCCGACTCCCGGTACGACGTGAAACGGGAGCCCGAGTGGGGTGGCCTCGTGGCCGGCGCGGCAGAGGAGATCAGCGGACGCCTACTGGGCGGCTGACGGAAGCCGGTGGCCCAAGAAGGCCCCGCCCGGCGAGGGCCGGCTCGCACGCGTCGAAGCGTGCGAGCCGGCCCTCGCCGCATGCCAGGGCAGCCGTCACCCCGGGCCCGACGGGGGGTGTCGGGCCCCAGGGCTGCCGCCGCGCGGCACGGCGCGGCGGGAGCGGTGGCGCTCCCGCCGCTCATCACCGGGAAGGCCACGAGGCCCCATTTCCCCTCCATGCCATATCGTGGAACGCCATGCTAGAATGCGGCATGAATCGTGCCCGCGGCTCCGGGGAGGGAGTCAAGGGTGAGCGACGAAGCCACGCGCCTGATGGGGGCCCCGGATGGAAATGAAGAGCGTCATCAGGTCACTGCGCATCCTGGAGGCGGTCGCCCGGCATCAGCCGGTCACCTTGGGCGAGTTGACGAAACTCTTCGGCCTGCCGAAGTCGACCGTGCAGCGCACTCTGGTCACTCTCAACGAGGCGGGCTGGCTCCGGGCCAACCGCAGGGACACCACGCGCTGGGAGATCGGCGCCCGGGTACTGGCCGTACGGCCCGCAGCCCTGCAGGGCTCCAGCCTGTTCGCCGCCGCCCGCGAACCCATGATCCGCCTCCGCGACACGGTCAACGAGACCATCCATCTCTCGGTACCCGACGCACTGCACAGCATGGTCGTCGTCGACCGCGTCGACTGCGACCACCCCGTACGGACCTTCCACACCATCGGCGACACCTCACCCCTGCACGCCACGGCCACCGGGCACGCGATCCTCGCCCATCTCCCGCGTCCCGAGGTCGACGAGTTCGCGACGGGCACGTTCGAGGGGTACGGCGACGAGACCATCACCGACCCCGAGGAGCTGCGCACGGAACTCCAGCGGGTCAGGGAGCGTGGCTACGCCGTCAACCACAACCAGTACCTCCAGGGGATCTGCGCCATCGCCGCACCCGTCCTGGACGGTGACGGCGTCCCGCTGGCCGCCGTGGCCGTGTCCCTGCCTGATTCACGCTTCGAGCCCGGTCGGCTCGCGGAGCTGGGGCGACTCGTGACCGAGACGGCGGCGGAGATCACCGCGCGCCACCTGCGCTGAGGGCGCCTTCGGCCCGGCCCGCCCGCGGCGAGGCAGGGCCCTCCCCGTGCCCGGCCAGGAGGACAGAGCGGCCGGGCACGGCGTGGCCCGCGCGGTGCGCGATGCGGCGTAGGTCAGGGCAGGACCGCCGTCATCGCACAGGCACCGCGAGGTACTGGTACTCCAGGAACTCGTCGAGCCCGACCCGGCCGCCCTCGCGGCCGAGCCCGGACTGCTTGACACCGCCGAAGGGGGCGGCCGGGTTGGAGACGAGGCCGGTGTTGACGCCGACCATGCCGACCTCCAGACGCTCGCTGACCCGCAGGGCGCGGTCCAGGCCCTCGGTGAAGACGTAGCCGACGAGGCCCCAGGGGGTGTCGTTGGCCCGGCGGATCACCTCGTCCTCGTCGTCGAAGGTGAGGATCGCCGCGACCGGGCCGAAGATCTCCGTGTCCATCAGCCGGCTGTCGGAGGCGACGTCCGCGAGCACGGTCGGCGGGTAGAAGCAGCCCGGTCCCTCGGGCGTACGGCCGCCGACGAGCACCCGGGCGCCGCGCTCCACCGCGTCGGCCACCAGTTCCTGGACCTTGGCCCGTCCGGTCCGGTCGATCAGCGGGCCGACGTCGACGCCGTCCCGGGTGCCGGGGCCCACGACCAGCGCGCCCATGCGCTCGGCCAGGCGCCGCCCGAACTCCTCCGCCACGGAGGAGTGGACGAAGAAGCGGTTGGCGGCGGTGCAGGCCTCGCCCATGTTGCGCATCTTGGCGACCATCGCGCCGTCCACCGCCTTGTCCAGGTCGGCGTCCTCGAAGACGACGAACGGCGCGTTGCCGCCCAGCTCCATCGAGGTCCGCACGACCGCCTCGGCGCTCTGGGCGAGCAGCAGGCGTCCCACGTCGGTGGAGCCGGTGAAGGAGAGCTTGCGCATCCGCCCGCCGCGCAGGAGCGGTTCGCACACCTCCCCCGCACGGGAGGTGGTGACGACGTTGAGCACGCCGTCCGGCAGCCCGGCCTCCTTGAGGATCGCGGCGAGAGCCAGGCTGGACAGAGGGGTCTGCGGCGCCGGCTTGAGGATCATCGTGCAGCCGGCGGCGATCGCCGGGCCGATCTTGCGGGTGCCCATGGCCAGCGGGAAGTTCCACGGGGTGATCAGCAGACAGGGGCCGACCGGGCGGCGGGAGAGCAGCATGCGGTTGCGGCCGTCGGGCAGGACGCCGTGACCGCCGTCGATACGCACCGCCTCCTCGGAGAACCAGCGGAAGAACTCGGCCGCGTACGCCACCTCTCCCCTGGCCTCGGCCAGGGGCTTGCCCATCTCGGCCGTCATCAGGTGGGCCAGCTCGTCGGTGCGCTCGACGATGATCTCGTACGCCCGGCGCAGGATCTCGCTGCGGACCCGGGGCGCCGTACGAGCCCACTCCTCCTGCGCCTGGACGGCGGCCTCCTCGGCGCGCTGGGCGTCCTTGGCGCCCGCGTCGGCGACGTGCGCGATGATCTCGCCGGTCGCGGGGTCGTCCACGGGCATGGTGGCGCCGTCCGCGGCGTCCGCCCAGGCCCCGCCGATGAACAACTGCGTGGGTGTGTCGGTCATGACGTCTCTCCTGGTTGAACGGATTGATCGGCGGCAGGGTCGAGGAGTTCCGCGAGGTGCAGGGCGCGGATGCCCCGGTCACCGGCGAGGTGGTCGATCTGGGTGGCGCAGCTGAAGCCGTCCGCGACGACGACGGTCGGCGTGTCTCCTTCGATGGCGGAGATACCGTCGAGGCGTGGCTTCAGGGCCAGGTCGGCGACGGCCATCGAGGTGTCGTAGTGCTGCGCCTCGAAGCCGAAGTTCCCGGCGAGTCCACAGCAGCCCTCGGCCTCGTCGACCTTGACCACACCCAAGCGGCGCAGCAGGTCGGTGGGGCGGCTGCCCTTGAAGGTGGCGTACTCGTGGCAGTGGGTCTGCAGGACGACGTCGGCCGGCAGCTCGGGGGGCGTCCAGTCGGGGGCGGCCAGGTCGGTCAGGGCGCCGGTGAAGGTGTGGACGCGCTCCGCGACCCGACGGGCGGCGTCCGTGCCGAGAAGCTCGGGCACGTCACGCTTGAGGGCGGCGGCGCAGCTGGGTTCGGCCACGATGATGGGCCGCTCGTCACCGTTGTCGAGGTGGGCGACCGTACGGGCCATGATGCGGCGGGCGACGGACAGCTGGCCGGTGCTGACCCAGGTCAGGCCGCAGCACAGGCCGTCCTGAGCCGTGCAGGGGATTCCCGCGTCGGCGAGCACGCGGCTCGCGGCACCCGCCACCTCGGGGCGGAAGGCACGGGTGAAGCTGTCGACGAAGAGCAGCGCCTTCGCCGGTTCGCCGGTCCTCGCACCGCGCAGGGCCCGGCGAAGGGCGTGCCGGGAGGCGAAGGCCGGGATCCGGCGCTTCGTGGTCACCCCTCCCAGCCGGGCGAGCAGCTTGCCGACCGGTCCGCGCAGGAGCGCGTTGAGGGGGCGGGCGGCGAATCCGGCCAGGGCCGAGGTCAGCGGCAGCCAGCCCAGCGAGTAGTGGGAGCGGGGCCGGATCCTGCCCTTGTAGTGCTGGTGCAGGAACTCCGCCTTGTACGTGGCCATGTCGACGCCGACCGGGCAGTCACTGGAGCACGCCTTGCAGGACAGACACAGATCGAGGGCGTCCCGTACCTCCGTCGAGCGCCAGCCGTCCTGGACGATGTCGCCCCGCACCATCTCCTGAAGGAGTCGGGCCCGGCCCCGGGTGGAGTCGGTCTCCTCCCCGGTGGCCCGGTAGCTCGGGCACATCACACCGCCCACGTCGCTGCGGCAGCGGCCCACGCCGACGCAGCGGCGTACCGCGCCCGCGAAGCCGTCCTCGTCATGCGGGAAGGAGAACTCCGTCGCCAGGGGCTGGATCTGGTGCAGCGCGAGATCGGCGTCGAGCGGGGCCGGGGCCACGATCACGCCCGGGTTGAGCAGCCCCTCGGGGTCGAACACGTCCTTGAAGGCGGTGAAGGCCCGGATCATGCGGTGGCTGTACATGACCTCCAGCAGCTCACCGCGCGCCCGCCCGTCGCCGTGCTCGCCGGACAGGGTCCCGCCGTGCGCGACGACCAGGGCGGCCGCCTCGTGCAGGAAGCGGCGGGCGGCGGTGCGGCCCACGTCCGTCGCGAGGTCGAAGTCGATGCGCACATG